>DATJQO010000199.1:0-4772 GCA_035505695.1 Mycobacterium sp. | reverse complement strand
TTCACTGGCATTCACCCCATGCCCAGCCTTCCCCTGGCCTGTGGACCCCGGACGGAGCGGGCTCTCTTGGGCTTTTCCATGAGCTTCGCACCCAAACGCCGCTGGCAGCGGCGGTCACGCACGTCATGGCGGGGACAGGTCTCCGACACTGACCCGGGCTATATCTTCAGCATCGGCTGATCCTTCGATCGACATAACCACTCAACGCGTGCGACTTCACGTCGCACTCAAGGTGCCACTTGTCGCCGGGGCGGGGGCGGTGCCGGCGCAGCTGGTTGGCGTAGGCTTGCCCGAACTTGGCGCACCAGCGCCGGATCGTCTCATAACTCACCACCACACCACGTACAAGCATCAGCTCCTCAACCTCACGAAAGCTCAGCGGGAACCGAAAATACAGCCACACGCAGCAATCGATGATCTCAACCGGATAGCGATGGCCCTTGTACGACGGCGTTGCGGTACTCACCCGACCGATCCTCCCAGGTCACCGACACGCACCTAACGTGACAGCAAATCAGGGGCGCTGCGCTGCTCCTCCGTGGGGATGGAAAATCGGCCGTCAAGTCACGTTCGTTGAGGCCTGGGGGCCTCTCGATAGGCGGGTGCGGATGCACCCTTGAGGTGTGTGTTGCGGTCGACCCCGATCTGCACTGTGGTGCCGGTGAGCCTGCGTGACAGCATGGTGGTGGAGGGCACGATCTTTGTCCGCGGGAACCGTGGAATGTTGCCTTCGAGCACGGGTAAGAGATTTCTGTTTCACCCTGCCCTCCCCGTAACACACACCTGCACAAAGGAATACCGATCTCGGGAAGGTGATGTGTGATGGATGTGGTGCACCCGCGGTGCGCGGGAATCGACATTTCGAAGAAGGACGCCAAGGTGTGCGTCCGAATCCAGGGCCATGACAACAGGCGCACCACCTCGACGGTGACGACATGGGGTGCGATGACCAATCAGATCGTTGCCCTGTGTGAGCATCTGGTGGAGCAGAAGGTCACCTGTGTGGTGATCGAGGCCACCGGCGACTACTGGAAACCCTATTTCTACCTCCTCGAAGACATGGTGCCGGTGATGCTGGTCAACGCCCACGACGCCCGCAACATGCCGGGTCGAAAGAGCGATGTCTCCGATGCCGCCTGGCTGGCCGATCTCGGCGCGCACGGGTTACTGCGCGCATCGCTTGTGCCCCCAGAACCGATCCGGCGCCTGCGTGATCTGACCCGCGCCCGCACCATGATCATCCGCGACCGCGGCCGCCAAGTGCAACGCATCGAGAAGATTCTCGAAGACGCCGGCATCAAAGTGTCCTCGGTGGCCGCCGACATCATGGGGGTCTCCGGGCGGGCGATGCTGGCGGCGCTGATCGAGGGACGCGACGAGCCCGCGGTGATGGCGGATCTGGCCAAACGCCGGATGCGGTCGAAGATACCCGCCCTGACCGAGGCGCTGACCGGCCGGTTCACTCCCCATCACGGGTTTCTGATCGGTATGCACCTAAATCTGATCGACGAGTACGCCAACGCGCTGGCCGAACTCGATGCCCGCATCGGCGAGGCGATGACACCTTTTCGGGCGGCCCGGGACCTGTTGATCAGCATCCCGGGCTTCTCCACGACCCTCGCTGAGGTGTTCATCGCCGAGACCGGCGCCGACATGGCCGTGTTCCCTACCGCCGGGCATCTGGCCTCCTGGGCGGGCACCACGCCCGGATCCAACGAGTCCGCCGGCCGGGTCAAGTCGACTAAGACCCGCCCAGGAAATCGTTACCTCAAGGGCGCCCTCGGGACCGCAGCGCTGGTGGCGGCGCGTTCCAAGAACACCTACTTCTCGGCCAAGTACAAGCGGATCGCCGCCCGGCGCGGCCCGATGAAAGCCCTCGTCGCCGTCGAACACGCGATCCTCATCGCCGCCTTCAACATGCTGTGCAACGGCGAGTTCTACCGTGATCCCGGCGCCGACTACTACACCCGACGCGTCCCCGCCAAGACCAAAGCCCGCGCCATCGGACAACTCGAAGCACTGGGCTACCGCGTCACCCTGCAACCACTCGCCGACACCGCATAGCCAGACCCGCCGGACCCGCACCACCCACCGACACCACCGGCGGGTCACCACCAACTGTGCTCACCAAGCTTGTGGTCACCTAATTTTCGTAAGAGTGCCCCAACGGTGCCGAATGACTGCTGATAGGACACCATCGCCACCGCCAACCCGCACCTGGCAGCATGCCGCCCGATGTGCTGCTGCGCATGCTGCTACCCCAACCAGGCCAACCTCCTGCAGACCGCCATCGACAGCAATGTCGACGGCATCGCGGTGACTCTTGCCAAGCCCGACGCCATGGCCGGCGGCGTGCAGGAGGGCGCGGCCGCCGCGCTCGGCGACTATCGCCCGCTGCTCCTCGAACGCGTGTAAGGCTGCTACGCGATCGGTGCGCCTTGCGTCCGAACGCCTCGGATGGGACTCTGAGGCGCGACACGCAGGCGCCGCGACCGACGAGCTCGAACTGCGGGAGCGGGAGTGACCACCGGGCAAGGCCGGGTATCGACGCCTCGAGCTCGATCACGCACGAGGAGGAGCACCGGTATGGCAGCGAAGGAGACGAAGACAGAAGCGGTGGGGACGAAGAAGCCGACCACCCCCAAGGCGACGACGAAGAAGGCAGCGGCCCCGGAGATCACGCAGGAGATGATCGCCGAACGCGCCTACCACATCTCCCAATCCGGAGAAGGCGGGACCGACGAGGAGAACTGGCACCGGGCCGAGGCGGAGCTGGCAGGGCGCGTAGCGCTGTAGCACCGGATCTCGCCCGCGGCCGCCGCGGCGACCCATCCACTAACGCGCCAGGGCTTCTTCGGCGACGCCCTGGTCGACGATCGCGCCTGGGCGATCGTGCCGGCAAGCGACAACCTGACGTGTGCCGGTGAAGTACCGGGCACCGTTGTCGGAGCCGTCGACGGCGAGTTGCGCCTGAAGAAGAAATCCGCGCTGCTGCTGCAACAATGGATTTCATGGGTAATTATCGTTATCCACGAAAGCGATTGTGCTGCGGCCTTATTCGTCACGTAGGGGAGGGGCTGCCGTCGCTACGGCGGTTGTACGTAGACTAGCAGTGACTGACCCACCGCGTGCGCCTCGGCCCCCGCCTTGGGCGCCGTTCTTGGGGGCAGTGGACTTCCAGGGTTGGCCCTCCGATCGGGTCGCGCTTCGCAACATGGAGAACAGTTGCACCACGTCGAGGGGGTCGGCGTCTGGGGCGCTGGCTCGCGTTGCTGCACGGGATCGCCGTGGTTGCAGCCACTAAGCAGTCAACGGTCCGATTGCTCGATGTCGTCGAGCTGTCTGTCGAGGTCGGCTAATTCGACCGCCAAGCGCCGCATTTGGCGTGCGACGGCTGCGCGACGCTGCTCGAGCCGCGCGCGGCGTTCTTCGCGGCCCATGTCGTTGTGCGCGTCTGTCTGCATGGCGGTCGCTCCCCGTGGTCTGGCTGTGAAGTTGGAGAACTCCCAGCAGTGTGGGCCAGGTGGGCGGACCTGGCCAGCGCTCGCGCCGCGATTGACAGCACAACTGAAGAGCAACCGACACCGGCCGGTGACCGGCACAGTGACAGAATGAAGAACTCCGCCACGTTGAGGCCTCGTCAACCGCAACCCGGTGTTTCGACGTGTGAAATAACCAGATGGACAGGAGTATTCACGTCAACTTGACATAATCGCTATTATCGGCGAATCGTGTTGCGCTGCAGTACGTTTGGTATAGTGGGCTCTGAGGTTATTGCCAGATTCACGTATTGGTTGGTAGTGCTTCCGCGCAGCCCTGAGACGCCTTGTTGCGCACACTGCGGTTCTCGGTCCAGCCGGTGGCGATGTCGGTCACGGTCAGTGTGTAGGCGTGCTCACCGGCAGCGTTGCCGCCCTCGTGGCCGACCAGGTCGATCTCGACGAACCCGGATACCGCGTCGTCCCAGTCGGCCCAGGTACGGATCGGGATCTGGCTTTTGAGCAGCGACCCCGGCTTGGTATGCGAGCGGCCCCGGAGCTCGTGGCGGCGACGTTCACCGGCCAGGCGCGGTCGATGGTGGCCGCCGACATGCCCACCAGCAGCGCCGCGGTGTCGTCATCGATGACCAACTCGCCAAACCGGCGCAGCACCGCCACCAACTCGCCCAACATCGGCGCCAGCCGTTTGCCCGCGGGCATGCCCAACGTCGCCCAGCAGAAGATCAACGCCGCAATGACTTTCGGCCCATACTTGGGCGGCCGCGGTGCCCTCGGCTTGAGGATCTTGGGCCGCTGCGCGGTCCTCAGCGCCTTGCGCGCGTGGTCACGATGCCAGCCCGTCATCGCGCACAACTCATCGAGGATCTTCGCCTTACTGGCCCTGTCCGCCCGCCTGTAGCGGGTCGCGACGGTCTTCGTCACAGCCTTGCGTGTGAGGCAACGAAGACGGCTACGCGGGCATTTTTCGTGAGTCAACGCGGGCCCTACGCAGGTCCTGTACGGCTGACGTACAATGAGCAGATGAACTTGAAGAAATTGGCTGTTGCCAGCGCTTTTGTCGTTGCTGCTGGGATTGCCGTAGCACCGGCAGCCGGTGCCGATCCGATCGGGCAGGGCGGCGGGGCTTGCACAGATCCGCAGTGTCCTCCACCGGTTCGTGTCTTCATGTCGCCGAATGATGTGACCAAATCTATTCAGGATCGCGACGGATGCGCCTGGCTCCTTCAAAATTTGTATATTCGCTGTTAACCGACCCAGATCAGGACCATCCTA
>DATJQO010000198.1:0-57342 GCA_035505695.1 Mycobacterium sp. | reverse complement strand
GGCCTTCTCTTCCTCGTTGAGCACCTCGACGGACAGGCCGAGGCTCTGCAGCTCTTTCACCAGCACCTTGAACGACTCCGGCACTCCCGGGGGCAGGATATCCTCGCCCTTGACGATGGCTTCATACGTCTTGGAACGCCCGGTGACGTCGTCGGACTTGGTGGTGAGCATCTCCTGCAGGTTATGCGCCGCGCCGTAAGCCTCGAGCGACCACACCTCCATTTCGCCGAAACGCTGTCCGCCGAACTGGGCCTTGCCGCCCAGCGGCTGCTGCGAGATGAGCGAATAGGGGCCTGTAGCGCGGGCATGCACCTTGTCTTCCACCAGGTGGATGAGTTTCATCATGTAGATGTTGCCCACGGTGACCGGCTGGTCGAACAGCTCGCCGGTGCGCCCGTCGCGCAGTTCGATCTTGCCGTCTTCGGGCAGGTGGTCGTGGCCGGGCCAGTTCACCTTGGCGTCGATGAGCGCTGCGCGGATGTCATCCTCGGTGGCGCCGTCGAAGACCGGGGTGGCGGCCTTGTAGCCCATCGTCCCGAGCGCCCAGCCGAGGTGCGTCTCGAGGATCTGGCCGATGTTCATGCGGCTCGGCACGCCGAGCGGGTTGTGGACGATGTCAACGGGCGAGCCGTCGGGCAGGTACGGCATGTCCTCCACCGGGAGGATCTTGGCGATGACGCCCTTGTTGCCGTGGCGGCCGGCCATCTTGTCGCCGACCGACACCTTGCGCTTCTGGGCCACGGAGACCCGGACCAGGCGGTTGACGCCGGGCTGGAGGTCGTCGTTCCACTCGCGGCGGAACTCGCGGATCTCGACCACCTTGCCGCGCTCGCCGTGCGGCAGGCGCAGGGAGGAGTCCTTCACCTCGCGGGCCTTCTCGCCGAAGATGGCGCGCAGGAGGCGCTCCTCGGCGGTGAGCTCGGTCTCGCCCTTGGGCGTGATCTTGCCCACCAGGATGTCGCCGGGACGGACCTCGGCGCCGATGTAGACGATCCCCTCCTCGTCGAGGTCCTTGAGGGACTCCTCGCCGACGTTCGGGATGTCGCGGGTGATTTCCTCGGGGCCGAGCTTGGTGTCTCGCGACTCCAGCTCGTGCTTCTCGATGTGGATGCTGGTGAAGAAGTCTTCCTTGACGAGGCGCTCGCTGATGACGATCGCGTCCTCGTAGTTGCCGCCTTCCCAGCTCATATACGCGACCAGCACGTTGCGGCCCAGAGCCAGCTCGCCGTGATCCGTTGAGCTCGAGTCGGCGATCGGCTCGCCGGCCTTGACCCGCATCCCGACGTCCACGATGGGCCGCTGGTTGATGCAGGTGCCCTGGTTGGAGCGGACGTACTTCTGGAGGCGGTAGTCGTCCAGCTCGCCCGCGTCGGTCTCGATCTGGATCCGGTCCGCGGTCACGCTCGTGACGACGCCCGGCCTGTTGGCGGTGACCACCTGGCCCGAATCCAGGGCGGCGCGCCACTCCATGCCCGTGCCGACGATCGGCGCCTCGGGCTCGAGAAGCGGCACGGCCTGGCGCTGCATGTTCGAGCCCATCAGGGCCCGGTTGGCGTCGTCGTGCTCCAGGAACGGGATCATCGCGGTGGCCACCGACACCATCTGGCGCGGCGACACGTCCATGTAGTCCACCTCGGACGAGGGCACGTACTCCACCTCGCCCGCCTTGCGGCGGACCAGGACGCGGGCCTCGATGAACCGGCCGTCGTCGTCGATCGGCGAGTTGGCCTGCGCCACCACGTGGCGGTCCTCCTCGTCGGCGGTCAGGTATTCGATCTCGTCGGTGACCACACCGTCGATGACCTTGCGGTACGGCGTCTCGATGAATCCGAACGGGTTCACCCGGGCATACACCGACAGCGAGCCGATCAGACCGATGTTGGGACCCTCCGGGGTCTCGATCGGGCACATCCGGCCGTAGTGGGACGGGTGCACGTCGCGGACCTCCAGGCCGGCGCGCTCACGGGACAGACCACCGGGCCCCAGCGCCGACAGGCGGCGCTTGTGGGTCAGCCCCGACAGCGGGTTGTTCTGGTCCATGAACTGCGAGAGCTGGCTGGTGCCGAAAAACTCCTTGATCGCGGCGACCACCGGCCGGATGTTGATCAGCGTCTGGGGCGTGATCGCCTCGACGTCCTGGGTGGTCATCCGCTCCCGGACGACCCGCTCCATGCGGGACATGCCGACCCGGATCTGGTTCTGGATCAGCTCGCCGACGGTCCGCAGCCGACGATTGCCGAAGTGGTCGATGTCGTCGGTTTCCACCGGCACCTCGACGCCGCCGGGCACCGTCATGACGGCGGGCTGGCCATCTTGAGCGGCGTGATGCAGGCGCACCAAGTATTCGATGGTGGCCACGACGTCCTCTTCGGTCAGGGTCGACGACGTGATCGGCTCCCCGGCGTGCAGCCCGAGCTTCTTGTTGACCTTGTAGCGGCCGACGCGGGCGAGGTCGTAGCGCTTCTCCTTGAAGAACAGGTTCTCCAGCAGAGTCTGCGCGGACTCCTTGGTCGGTGGCTCGCCCGGACGCAGCTTGCGGTAGATGTCCAGCAGCGCCTCGTCGGTGCCGGCGGTGTTGTCCTTCTCCAGGGTCGACATCATGATCTCGGAGAAACCGAACCGCTCGGCGATCTGCTCGCTCGTCCAGCCCAGCGCCTTGAGCAGCACCGTGACGGGCTGGCGGCGCTTGCGGTCGATGCGGACGCCGACGGTGTCGCGCTTGTCGACGTCGAACTCCAGCCACGCACCACGGCTGGGAATTACCTTGACGCTGTGCAGCAGCTTCTCGGTGGACTTGTCGATGGTCTCGTCGAAATACACGCCGGGTGAGCGCACCAACTGGCTGACGACCACGCGCTCGGTCCCGTTGATGATGAAGGTGCCCTTCTCGGTCATCATCGGGAAGTCGCCCATGAACACCGTCTGGCTCTTGATCTCGCCGGTGTTGTTGTTGATGAACTCGGCCGTGACGAACAGCGGGGCCGCGTACGTCATGTCCTTGTCTTTGCATTCGTCGACCGGGGCCTTGACCTCGTCGAAGCGGGGGTCGGAGAACGACAGCGACATGGAGCCGGAGAAGTCCTCGACCGGCGAAAGCTCGTAGAGCACCTCTTCGAGGCCACCCACCGGATTGCTCTCGCCGCGGCTGATGGCGGCCTCACGCCAACGCGGCGAGCCGATCAACCACTCGAAGGAGTCGATCTGCACGTCAAGCAGCCCCGGAACCTCAAGTGGTTCACGGAGCTTGGCGAAGGAAACTCGATTGGGTGCTCCGGGGACGGAGCCGTTTGAGGAACTTCCGTTTAAGGACCTTCGATCAGAGGAACTTTGTGGGCGATCCGTCTTGCTCTGGCGGGAATCTGCCAAGATGCATCCTTCCAGCACCTCGTGCGACTCACGAAAACCGGGGTCACCGGCTGCGTTCGCCGCGAATTGTGTCGGTTAGGCCGGCGAACGTTCTGTCCGGATCTCACGCGCACAACTAAAGAACTAAGCCGATTACGGGGCTCAGGCTTAGACCACATTGTCAAGTGGCGGGTGAGGTGGGCAGGAAGTAGCCAGCGCAACGTCCAACAGTAGCGCAGGACCGCGCATTCCTCAACTGCCCGTCCAGGGGAGATCGGCGCTGGCTGGCATCTCGACTTTCCGCTGGATACATGCTGCCCAACAGACTGACCCGTTTACCCCCCCGTCGTCAAGAGGGCGGGCCGCCGAGTTACGCCAAGTTATCGCGAAACCGGCGGGTCAGCCGCTCTACTCGCCGACCTCGTGCGGCCGGTACTTATGGGTTCCCTCCATGTCGTCAATGATTGCGGCCTGCGCCTTCGGCGGCAGCGTGTGCAGAATCTCGCGCACCCGCGCCTGGCGCCGGGCGACGGCCTTGCGCTCCGGCATGCCCGGCGACGCGACGATCTGCGGCGGCACCCCTTCGATCTCCTCCACACCGCCGGCGTGCTGACCGGCCTCGAGAGCGGCCTGCTCTTCGGCCATGGTCGCCTCGTCCTTTTCCTCCGACATACCGATCGGCCCGATGCGGCGGCCGTTCAGGAACTGCCGCACGACCGGCTCGTCGCTGGTCAGCAGCACCTCGCGGGGGCCGAACATGACCAGCTTGCGCCGGAACAACATGCCCATGTTGTCCGGCACGGTTCGGGCGATGTTGATGTTGTGCGTGACGATCAGCACCGTGGCGTCGATCTGGGCGTTGATGTCGAGGATCAGCTGGCTCAGGTAGGCGGTGCGGACCGGGTCCAGACCCGAGTCCGGCTCGTCGCACAGGATGATCTGCGGGTCCATCACCAAGGCGCGGGCCAGGCTGGCGCGTTTGCGCATACCGCCGGAGATCTCGCCGGGGAACTTCTTCTCGTCGCCGCCGAGGCCCACCATTTCCAGCTTCTCCATGACGATGTCACGGATCTCGCCTTCCTTTTTCTTGGTGTGCTCGCGCAGCGGGAACGCCGCGTTGTCGAACAGGTTCATCGAACCGAACAGCGCGCCGTCCTGGAACATCACGCCGAACAGCGTGCGGATCTCGTACAGCTCCTTGGCCGAGCATTGCATGATGTCGGTTCCGTCGATCACGACCGAGCCGCGCTCCGGCCGCAGCAGACCGATCAGGGATTTCAGGAACACCGATTTGCCGGTACCCGACGGCCCCAGTAGGACGCTGACCTCCCCGGCGGGAATTTCCAGCGTCACGTCTTCCCAGATTCTCGAGGATCCGAAGGACTTCGTGAGTCCATTCACCTCGATAGCGACACCCATGGGGAATCCTTCCGTCGAGGCTTGCGCCCGCCACCTGCCCTTTTATGTGGCATGAGTCACTGTAGCGCACGTCGGCGGGGCGGCATCAGGGTTGCACGGCAGCACCGGCAAAAATTGGCCGACCTGAGATCACCGCGGGCCGCGCCCGGTGATGTTATTTGACGTGAGTGTTAGCCAGCGGGTGCCCAGTTGCCGTGAAAGCCCATCGGTACCCGCTGCGGCAGGTGCACGGTGGCCACCTGCTCGAGCGTCTGCGCGTCCAGCAATAGCAGTCGACCTTCGTCGTGGTCACGGTGATACCCGAAGCCCATCAGGATGCCGTCGTCTTCGGCGCGGGCGGTGGGGTTGGGCACAAAGGACATCTCGCCGAGCAAAAGACCCGCGTCGAGCGGCGCAACCTCGCGCGACCCCGTCGCATAGTCGTGTTTGAAGAGCCCTGAACCGCCGCCGGCGAACTGCGCGCCGACGGTGTAGCCGAATCGGTGCCGTGCACCCAGCAACCCCTCGTTGATCCGGGGGAATTCCTGCGACTGGTCGTCCCGGCATTCAGTGCTCACCGCGCCGGTCGCGAGGTTGACAGTCCAGCGGTCCAACATGGGGGTGCTCTCCCCGGGACCGCGCCGGTCGAGGTCGAACATCCGGTCGTAGCGCACCACGTCGAGCACCAAAACCTCGGCGCCGCCGCGCATTTCGGAGTAGGCGTTCAGCGGGTGGTAGACGTAGCAGGGTTCGATCTGGAACCAGCGCACATCTTTGTTGCCGCCCTCTCGCGGCATGACCCCGATGCGCGCCGGATAGCGTGGATTCCAGGTGTACGGCATCCGGTCGGAGTGCCGGGCGTCGCGGTTCATCCTCGCGTTGAGCGGGCTCGGCACCCGCACGCGCCCGATCAGCGACTGCAGCACCAGCCGAGCCGGCAGGGCCAGCCAGGGCGGCACGTTCCGCGGCAACACCTGCACCGGGTCGAAGGTGACCGGCAGGTCGTAGATCACCACGTACTTGTCCGTCAGCGAGAAGTCATGCATCATCGGCGACCCGCCGACCTCGATGTCGACGGTGCGCCGGGCCCGCCCGTGGGTGTCGATCACCGAGTACTGAACGGTGCGGCCGCGGGCGAATGAGTAAGACACGGCGTGCAACTCGCCGGTGCGGGGGTCGCGGTGCGGATGGGCGGTGTAGCCCCCCGCCAGCGTGCCGTCGAAGTCGCAGGTGCCGACAGTGTCCAGCTCGTCGGTGAGCTCGTAATTGGCGACGCCACCCTCGACCAGCGCCAGGGTGCGTCCGGCATGGCTCAACGCGTTGGTGTTGGCGCCCAGGCTGAGCAAGCCCGCGCGGGGATCCAACCGGCCCGGCGCCCGCTCGCCCAGGGTGGCGCTGACCCGCGGACTGCGCACCCAGCGGTTGCGATACCAGCGGGCCTGTCCGTCGCGCAGGGCCACGCCGTGCACCATCCCGTCGCCGCTGAACCAGTGGTAGATCGCCGGGTCGACCTCGGCTACCGGGTTGGGACCGTTGCGCAGGTAGCGCCCGTCGAGGTGGTCGGGAATGCGGCCGGTGACCGGCAGGTCGTGGGCCGTGACTTCCGCGCTGACCGGCGCCAGGAAACCCTCCAGATACGGATTGGGTGGCTTGCGGGTTTCCGTGGTCGTCATCGCTGAGCTCCTATAACATCGTTATTTCGGCGTTATTGAGACCGTACGCCCCCGATGAGAAGATGGCAACGATGACTTCGGAGACCGAGAGCAGCGTGCGCAGTGTGCGCGACGAGATGCTGCACGCCGCCGTGGGCCTGCTCGACGAGCAGGGACCCGATGCGCTACAGACGCGGCGGGTGGCCAAGGTCGCGGGTACCTCGACGATGGCGGTGTACACCCATTTCGGCGGGATGCGCGGGCTGATCGCCGCGGTCGCCGAGCAGGGCCTGCGGCAGTTCGACGTCGCGCTGACGATCCCCGCCACCGACGACCCCGTCGCCGACCTGTTCGCCATCGGCGTGGCCTCCCGGCGCTTCGCGATCGAGCGCCCGCACCTGTATCGGCTGATGTTTGGTAGCACCAGCGCACACGGGATCAACGCGCCGGCCGGGAACATCTTGACCCTGACGGTCGCCGAGATCGAGCAGCACATACCCAGCTTCGCGCACGTGGTGCGCGCCGTGCAGCGGGCCATGCGCGCGGGGCGGATCGGCGCGGAGTCGCCGGACGACGAGGCGATCGTCGTGACGGCGGCCCAGTTCTGGGCGCTGATCCACGGGTTCGTGATGCTCGAGCTGGCCGGGTTCTACGGCGACGACGGAGCGGCCGTCATGCCGGTGCTTGGCTCGATGACGTCGAACTTCTTTGTGGCGCTAGGGGACTCGCCGGATCGGGTGGCGCAGTCCGAACGGTCGGCGATCCGGGCGTGACCTATTTGACGGTGACGGTGGCGCCGGCGGCCTCGAGCTTGCCCTTGGCCTCGGCGGCGGCCTCCTTGGTGACCTTCTCCAGCACCGGCTTGGGCGCGCCGTCGACCAGGTCCTTGGCCTCCTTGAGGCCCAGGCCGGAGACGATCTCACGGACCACCTTGATGACGCCGATCTTCTTGTCACCGGCGGCTTCGAGGATGACGTCGAACTCCGACTGCTCCTCGGCGGCCTCGGCGGGCGCGCCACCGGCAGGAGGACCGGCCGCGGCCACGGCAACCGGAGCGGCCGCGGTGACCTCGAAGGTCTCCTCGAACTTCTTGACGAAGTCGGAGAGCTCCAGCAGGGTCATTTCCTTGAAGGCGTCGAGCAACTCGTCGCTGGACAGCTTTGGCATGGTGAGGGTCCTTCCTAGTTTTAGCTAAGTTGCGGTTGGGATTTACTCGGCTTCCGCCGGCGTCTCGGCGGCTGGGGCGGATTCGGAGGCTGCGGGGGCCGCAGGCCCCTCTGCGGCCTTCTTTTCTTGCAGTGCGGCCATCAGTCGGGCCACTTGCGAGGCCGGAGCGTTGAACAGGCCGGCCGCCTTGGCGAGGTTGCCCTTCATCGCGCCGGCCAGTTTGGCCAGCAACACCTCGCGGGACTCCAGGTCGGCGATGCGCTCGACCTCGGCGACCGTCAGCGGGTGGCCGTCCATGTAGCCACCCTTGATGACCAGCGCCTTGTGTTCCTTGGCGAAGGTCTTGATGGCCTTGGCGGCGTCGACCGGCTCGCCGGTGACGAACGCGATCGCGGTGGGGCCGGCGAACAGTTCGTCCAGACCCTCGACGCCGGCTTCCGAGGCCGCCCGCTTGATCAGCGTGTTCTTGGCGACCGCGTAGGTCGCCGACCCGCTCAGCGACCGGCGCAGCTCGGCCAGGTTGGCCACGGTCAAACCGCGGTATTCGGTGATCAGCGTCGCGGTCGACTCCTTGAACTGTTCGGCGATGTCTGCGACGGCGGTGGCCTTGTCAGCCCTGGCCATGCCTACCTCCTTCAAGTGACGCCATGCGACGTGTCAGCTGTGAATCACCGTGGAACGACGAACGCCCCGGCGCAGGAAGCGGCCGGGGCGTCAACGATGGGCCGGCGCGGGCCGGCGCTAATGCCTCGTCCTCCTGCGTGGGCCGCCAGGATGCTCCCGGACCTTCAACCGATTGCTCGGTGACCGACGGTCTTCGGTGGATCGGCAACCAGGATAGCCTGACCCGCCGCTGTCGGCCAAAACGGTTAACGCCAGCCGGGCCGCGCGAGCCTGGCCGCGCCGACCAGACCGGCCTGGCCGCCGAGTTCGGCGGGCACCACCCGCAGGCCGGCCAGGAAATCCAGGCCGGCGTAGTCGGTCAGCTTCGCGCGCAACGGGTCAAAGAGCAGGCTGCCGGAATTGGCCACGCCACCACCGATCACCACCAGGTCGAGGTCGCACACCGCGCCGACCGAGGCGATCATCGCTGCGAGCGCGGCAGCGCCGCGGTGAAAGGCGCTCTGCGCCAAGGGGTTTCCGCTGGCAGCCGCAGCGGCCAGGTCCCGGGCGCTGGCACCGGGCGGCGCCGACCAGCCGTTGTCCCGCGCCCAGCGCACCATCGACGGTCCCGAGGCGACGGTTTCGACGCAGCCGTGGCCGCCGCACGCGCATGCCTTGCCGTCCTGATCGATCACGACGTGCCCGACGTGACCGGCATTGCCGGTCCGGCCGACGTAGGGAGCGCCGCCGAGCACCAATCCACCGCCCACCCCGGTCGACACCACCATGCCCAACAGAAAGTGCGCACCCCTTCCCGCCCCGCGCCAGTGCTCACCCAGCGCCATACACACGCCGTCGCCACCGAGTAGCACCGGCACGCCCGGCACCGCGGCGGCGACCCGGTCGCGCAGCGGGAAGCCACGCCAGCAGGGGATGTTGATCGGGCTGACGGTTCCGCTGTGCACGTGGACGGGGCCGGACGAAGCAATGCCCACGGCGGTGACCGGAGCGGCGGCGGCGCCGTGGGCATCGGCGATCGTCGCGGCTACCGCGTCCCAGACCTCTTCGGCGGCCGCGCCCGCAGGAGTGGGGCGCTGCCCGGTGTACACCAGCGTCCCATTCGCGTCGGCCAGGCCGGCGGCGATCTTGGTGCCACCGATGTCCAGGCAAAGAGTGAGCATGGCGTTCAGTGTCGGTGGACGTTGTCGGGTTGGCGAGGGTCACCGGGATGCTCGTAGCCGGTCGCGAGCTGCACCAGCGCTTCCCGTCGCGCATCCAGCCACACCCGGAAGGCGCGGCGCCGGGCGGCGCCCCGCAGCTGTTCGACGATCGCCGCCCGCACCTCGGCCAGCGGCGGCCCGACGGTTGGCGGCGCCCGCCAGCCGTCGGGCCGCCGGCGCGGCTCGGCGAACCGCAGCGGGTTGCGGGCGTGGTAGGCGGCCACCTCGTCGTGGGTGACCTGCACCGCCGCGGTGACGTCGGCGAACAGCGCCCGCGCGAGGGGGTCGGCCAGCGTGGCCGCCGCCACGCTGCCGATCTCCAGCCGGGCCGTGACGTCGGGCAACGCCTCGGCCTCGGTCGGCGCGCCGCGCGCGGCCAGGCCGCGCGCGGCGGCCTCGGCGGCGACCACCCGCTGGGTCACGATCAGTTGGGTCAGCCAGCGCCGGAGCTGACGACCCTCGCCGGTGCCGCTGGCCGGCAGCGCGGCCGCGGCCGGGCCAGCACGCAGTCGCGCCTCGGCCGCGTCGACCTCAGCGACCGGAACGGGAAGGCCGGCAACCGTTGCGACCACGCTCATGTCACGCTCACCCGTACCGCCGGTGAGTAGACCAGCCGTCCGGCGCACCCGACCCGCACCAGGGCCCACCACCGGCCGGGGTCCAGCCCGGCCGGTGGGCTCACGTCGAAGCTGAGGTCAACGGTGCCGCGGGCCGGCAGCACCGCGCCGAGCACGGCGGGGTGCATCCATTCCCAGCTGCCCCACGGGCTGATCAGGTGCGCCTCCAGCGCCAAGTCGGCCCGGGCCCGGGTGCCCAGCGTGACGGTCAGGGCGGCGGTCTCGCCGGCTCTGAGGCTGATCTGCGCGGGGCCGTCGACCAGGTAGACCAGGTCGGAGAGGTCGACCGGTGCCCCGCCCACCGCCACCACGCACACGTCCTCGACCGGCTGTCGCCAGGCGGCCGGGACACCCTCCCCGGTGACGCGGAGCTGCGCGCGGACCGGATACAGGCCGGGTCGGGCACCGGCGGGGACCGACATCACGACCTCGGCCTCCCGATGGTCGCCGCTGCACAGCGTGAACGGAAGTTCGGCGGGCGCGGCCGACCAGCCGTCCGGACATATCACCGTCACCATCCCGTGCACAGTGGCATCGCTGCAGTCGCTGGCCGCGGTGAGGCGCAAGCTGACCTGGCCGCCCGGTTCGGCCGTCGCCAGCGTCGGGTGCAGATGCGCGACGGCCGGCAGCCCGCCGAGCGGCGCGGGGCCCCGGTTGTGCAGCCAGTACCGCGCGTACAGCGGCTGGGCGGTCTCGGCGTGCGGGGCGAGCTCGCTGGAGTCGGTCGGTATGCGGGGCATCTGCAGCCGGGCCAGCACGGTCGCCACTTGGTAGCCATGCAGGTCGATCGACGGCATGGGTTCCCCCGGCTTTTCCAGTAGGTCGGCGGGTCGCAGGTCGCTCAGCTTCCCGAATTCCGAGTCGAGGGCAACGGCGGTGTCCGCGCCCGTCGTCTCCACCAAGCGCAGCGCGATCGCACCAGGGTCGACCGGCTGGGCGCTACCCGCTGTCAGCGGGTTGCCGGCCGCCTTGAGCGCCGCCAGGTGTACCGAGTGGGCGGGTTCGAGGCGCAACAGGGATCCGGCGGGTGCCAGCTTGGCCTGGCGCCGGCCGGGAAGGACGGCGAGCAGTGGGTGGGAGAACTGCGCACTGCGGCCGGGGACCTCGACACGTCGCCAGTCGCCCTCGCCGCTCACCAGCGCATAGTCGAAATCGTGTGTCCAGTGCTGGAGTTGGAAGTTCGAGCCGTCCGGCGCGGTGCGGCGTGGTTCGTCGATCCAGGTGCCCGACGGCCAGCCGGTGCACGAGCGCATCAGCGCGGTGTGCAGGGTGCCCTCGGCGTCCACGGCGAAGCTGGGCACGCCCCGGTTGAGCAAAGCCACGGTACGGTCCTCGAAAGGGCCGGTTCCGGCGGGCGCGCGCTGGGCGACAGTGATCTCGGCATCACCGAGATCGTCGGCCACTGATTTGATCGCCGCTTGCAGGTCGGTCTCGTTGCGCCCGGCGATCACCAGAACCGGCAGCGCCCGCAGCGGGCGCAGGTCGGCGTCGGGCACCCACACCACGGCCAGCGGCGTCGCGGCCGGCAGCCACAAGCGAGCCTGGCCGGTGGTTGCCAACTGACGGTCGAGCTCGGCGGTGTAGACCGGATCGGCCTGCGCCAGCACGGCTTTGGTGAAGGCGTTGCGGTCGGGTCCGCCCAGCGCGATCCGCAGATCGGGCAGGTTGGAATCGGCTTTGAGGTGGCCGTAGCGCGGCTTGTCCGCGCCGCTGCAGGTGGCCGTGACGCCGGCGCGGACCAACGCGACCATCAGCTCATGGGCCAACGGTGCGGAGGCCGGCTCGGCCGGCGACACCACTTCGGCGACCGACACCGCCCGCACGGCGTCGGCGCCGAGCCGGATCCGCACCGCCGAGGACAGCCCGAACCAGCGGTAGGCCGGATTATCCAGCGTCCACGGGTGCCGTGCGGTATCGACCGAGCGCGGTCCGTCGTGCAACAACGCGAAACCGCGCCCGACGACGGCGTCGCCCACCTCGCTGACCGGCATGGCGCCGGGCATCGGACACGCCCACCGCAGCCGCAGTAAGCGGTCGGATCCGGTGAACTCGTCGATGCGGGTGCGGCAGTCCACCCGCGGCACGCCGTCCCACAGGGTCAGGGTTTGGGTGTAACGCAACAGCCCGTCGATCTCACCTTGCACGACCAGCCGCTGACCGAGCGGGCCGCGGTAGGCCCGCACCCGCGCCGGTGATTCCGACGAGCACACCACCGGCCCCTTGGGCAGTAGGTGCCACGGGCCCTCGCCCTGCGTCGGATGCGCCGGGTATTCCTCGTAGACCGCGAGCTCGTTGCCCACCCGGCCCTCGGCGATCAGCTGCCGCCCGTTGTGTTCCCAGGACACGACCGCCCCGCCATGGGCCGGGTCGACGCGCAGCCGGTAGTGCTCGTTGGCGATCCCCAACCCGGGCACCGGTTGCCAGCCGCTCGACGCGGTGCCGGAGACCAGCCGGTAGGCCTTCCAGCCCAGCGACGGCACGTCCCGCGCCAGCCAGGTGACCGACCGGCCGTCGTGCTCGACGTGCACGGGCTGCTCGACGTCGTCGGGATCGAGCACCCGCACGCCCGGCCGCAGCGGCGCGTCGAGGCGCGCGGTGACGATGTCGGTGCGCCGCTGCGCCAGTGGGTTCCACACGATCACGTCACCGTCGATCGCGCCGGACAGCAAGGCCAGCGAGTTGTCGCGGGCCGCGCGTCCCAGCTCCCAGGCCTGGCGCCAGCCGGTCAGCAGATCCAGATACACCTGATCGGACTCCGAGCCGGTGATGGCGTCGTGGTGGGCACCGTAGGCCAGTTGCACCCAAGCCTTGGCGAAGGCGGCCTGCGGGTACTCGGCGCCCGCCATCTGCGCGGCGAACACGGCGAAGCGCTCGGCCTCCAGCACCGCATTCTCGGCGGCCCGGTTGGCTTGTTTGGTGTCGATGTAGGACACGTCCTTGCCCGTGTAGATCGGGTTCATGTCACGGGTCTGCGGCGACGGCAGCCGGCCACGCTCGGCCAGTTCGGCGCGCACCGCCGCGAAGAACTCCCGCGGCACCGCGCAGACGAATCGCGGCCAGGTGTAGCGCGCGGCCCAGTCGCGGTGGATGGCGGTGACCCACTTGTTCGGCGGGGTGTAGTCGGTGCCGACGGGCAGCAGCACGTTGCGCGTCAAGGCGACCTTCTTGAGCTGGTCGAACAGCTGGTAGGTGGCGTCCTCGGCTTCGGCCAGCGAGGTCGACGAGTCCATCCCCCAGCCCGCCCCGTAGTGCGCGGGCATGTAGTGGGTGAGCAGGCCGCGGCCGGACGGCGCGATCCACTCGAACTCGCTGCAGAACTGCATGCGCTGGAAGGCACCGCCCGCGGTCGGGCCCCACTGGTGGTGTGGTCCGCGCGCCCAGGAAGTCGACGTCAGGCCGGCGTCGGTGGCCAGGCCGGGGAATTGCGGGTCGTGGCCGAACACGTCGAGCTGCCATGCGGTGGCCGGATCAGCACCCAGCACGTGACGCTGAAATCCGCTGCCGTGCACAAGGTTTCGGATCGTCGTTTCCGGGCTGGTCAGGTTGGTGTTGGGTTCGTTGTAGGTGCCGCCCATCACCTCGACCCGGCCTTCGGCCAGCAACCGCCGCAGGTCGGGCCGGTCCTCGGGGTGGGTGTCCCAATACGGCTTGAGGTAATCCACTTCGGCCAGCACGAACTTGTACTCGGGCTCGCGGCGAGCCATCTCCAGATGCGCGTGCACCAGCTCGAAGCCGTTGGCCTGCCGGCCCGGCGGGTGCTCGGCCCACTCACTGGTATAGGCGCCTTGGGTGTTCCACCAGACCGGGTCGTAGTGGAAGTGGCTGATCATGAACATGGTCCAGCCGGGCTCGGCCACGGTGAATTCGAACGTGGTGCCGGCGCCACCGGTGTCGGCCCGCGCTCTGCGCCGCTCCCCGACGACGGGACGGTCCACCGTGACGGGGACCTCGACGACCTCCTGGCCGGCCGCGGCGACGCCCTGCCCGCTCAGTCCGGCGCCGTCGACGCGGATCGGGGCCGGCCTGGTGCACCCGGAGACCCTGACGCGCACCAGCTGCAATGGCGCTTCCGGGGGCCCGACGAACAGCTCGGTCGACGCCGCCGAAAGCACTTGCATTCCCGCACTTTACGGTGCGGCTGTCCATCCGGCTTAGGATCTGACGATGCCCGCCCTCGCCCCGCCGGTGGCCGACGAACGCAGCGCCCTGCGCGAATACCTGGCCTACCACCAAAGCGCGTATTTTGCCGTCTCATACGGACTCACCGATGAACAGGCCCGATCGACACCGTCGGTCAGTGCGTTGTCGATCGGTGGGCTGGTCAAGCACGCCGCCGGCATGCAGCGCAGCTGGATGGCACGTGTGGCCGCCGCACCCGACGCGCCACCCAAAGACCCCCGGCCGTTCGACGAACTCGCCAGGGAGTTCGCCGACCAGCACGTGATGCGTCCCGATGAGACCCTCGATGGGCTGTTGCGCGCGTTCGAGACCCAAAACTCCGAATCACTGCGGCTGGTGGAGACGGCCGACCTGGACGCCGCGGTGCCGGTGCCGCAGGACATTCCCTGGTTCCCCAAGAATCAGCAGGCCTGGTCGGTGCGCTGGGTGATCCTGCATGTCATCAACGAGCTGGCCCGGCACGCCGGGCACGCCGACATCATCCGGGAAACCATCGACGGCGCCACCATGTACGAGTTGATCGCGGGCCTGGAAGGCTGGGAAATCTCGGGTTGGGTGACGCCCTGGAAGCCGTGAGGGCGCTCACCGGAATTGGGACTTGACACCGCCGGTTTGGCACACTGCACTGATGAGCTCCACCAAACACCGAGACGTGGCCAAGCTGGACCGGGTGCCGCTGCCGGTGGAAGCGGCCCGAGTCGCCGTGACCGGCTGGCAGGTCACTCGCACCGCAACTCGCGTCCTCACCAAGCTGCCCGCGAAGGGCCCTTGGCAGCAGAAAGTGATCAAGCAGCTCCCGCAGACCTTCGCCGATCTCGGCCCGACCTACGTGAAATTCGGACAGATCATCGCGTCCAGCCCGGGGGCTTTCGGCGAATCGCTGTCCCGCGAATTCCGCGGCCTGCTCGACCGGGTGCCACCCGCGGACACCAACGAGATACACAAACTTCTGGTTGAGGAACTCGGCGGTGAGCCCGCCGAGCTGTTCGCCAAATGGGACGAAGAGCCGTTCGCGTCCGCCTCCATCGCCCAGGTGCACTACGCCACCCTGCACAGCGGTGAAGAGGTCGTCGTCAAGATCCAGCGGCCGGGCATCCGCCGCCGGGTGGCCGCCGACCTGCAGATCCTCAAGCGCTTCGCGCAGGCCGTCGAAATGGCCAAGCTGGGCCGCCGGCTGTCCGCGCAGGACGTGGTCGCCGACTTCTCCGACAACCTCGCCGAGGAGCTGGACTTCCGCCTGGAGGCGCAGTCGATGGATGCTTGGGTCTCACACCTGCACGCCTCCCCGCTGGGGCGCAACATCCGGGTGCCCAACGTGCACTGGAACTTCACCACCGAGCGGGTGCTGACGATGGAGCGGGTACACGGCATCCGCATCGACGACGTCGCCGCGATCCGCAAGGCCGGCTTCGACGGCGTCGAGCTGGTGAAGGCATTGCTGTTCAGCGTCTTCGAAGGCGGCCTGCGGCACGGGTTGTTCCACGGCGACTTGCACGCGGGCAACCTCTACGTCGACGAGCAGGGCCGCATCGTGTTCTTCGACTTCGGGATCATGGGCCGCATCGATCCCCGCACCCGCTGGCTACTGCGCGAGTTGGTATATGCGCTGCTGGTCAAGAAGGACCACGCCGCGGCCGGCAAAATCGTGGTGCTGATGGGCGCCGTCGGGACCATGAAGCCCGAGGCCCAGGCCGCCAAGGACCTGGAGCGCTTCGCCACCCCGCTGACCATGCAGTCGCTGGGCGACATGTCCTACGCCGACATCGGCCGGCAGCTCTCGGCGCTGGCCGATGTCTACGACGTCAAGCTGCCCCGGGAACTGGTGCTGATCGGCAAGCAGTTCCTCTATGTCGAGCGGTACATGAAGTTGCTCGCACCGAAGTGGCAGATGATGTCCGACCCGCAACTGACCGGATACTTCGCGAACTTCATGGTCGAGGTCAGCCGCGAGCACCAGACCGACGTCGAGGTTTAGGGGGCGCTGTCGTGGAGGTCCGCAGCGGGCACGCCATCTCCGGCGACCTGAAGCTCTACTACGAGGACATGGGCGACGTCGACGACCCGCCGGTCCTGCTGATCATGGGGTTGGGCGCCCAGCTGCTGCTGTGGCGAGCCGGCTTCTGCGAGAAGCTGGTTCGCCGGGGGCTGCGCGTCATCCGGTACGACAACCGGGACGTCGGCCTATCCAGCAAGACACAGCATCGCAGCTCGGGGCAGCCGCTGGTGACGCGGTTGATCCGGTCCTGGTTGGGCCTGCGAAACAACGCGGCATACACGCTGGAAGACATGGCCGACGATGCCGCGGCGCTGCTGGATCACCTGGACATCACGCACGCCCATATCGTCGGGGCGTCGATGGGCGGAATGATCGCTCAGATCTTCGCCGCGCGGTTCCCGGAACGGACCAAGACGCTGGGAGTCATCTTCTCCAGCAACAACTCCCCGTTGCTGCCGCCGCCGGCCCCGAGCGCGCTGCTGGCCGTCCTCAAGGGCCCGCCGCCAGAGTCGCCGCGCGAGGTGATCATCGACAATGCGGTGCGCGTCAGCACCATCATCGGCAGCCCGCGCTACCGGGCACCCGCGGCACAGGTCCGCGCCGAAGCGGGCGAAGGGTACGATCGCAGCTACCACCCGCAAGGCGTCGCCCGCCACTTCGCGGCGGTCCTGGGCAGCGGCAGCCTGCTTGGCTACAACCGGCGGACGGTCGCACCGACGGTGGTCATCCACGGCCGGCACGACAAGCTGATGCGGCCCTTCGGCGGTCGCGCGGTGGCCCAAGCCATCAACGACGCCCGATTGGTGTTATTCGACGGAATGGGACATGATCTGCCACAGGAGTTATGGGACCACGTGATCAGCGAGCTGACGAGCAACTTCGCTAAAGCGAGCTGAAAGCCCTCGAAATATACGATTCCCCTGTGGTCTCGGGCCATGTCGCCGGGTTGTACGGTTGTCGAAGGAGGTGGGTCCATCAATGGCCAAGCTGAAGCCATATTACGAAGAGTCGCAGGCAACCTACGACATCTCGGACGATTTCTTCGCGCTGTTCCTCGACCCCAACATGGTGTATACCTGCGCCTACTTCAAGAACGACGACATGACGCTGGAAGCGGCGCAGCTCGCCAAGCTGGACCTCGGGCTTGAGAAGCTGAACCTCGAGCCGGGAATGACGTTGCTCGATGTCGGATGCGGATGGGGTGGGGCCGTGGTCCGCGCCGTCGAGAAATACGACGTGAATGTCATCGGCATCACATTGAGCCGCAACCACTACGCGCGCACCAAAGCCCGGCTGGAAGCCATTCCGACCACGCGCCGGGCCGAGGCCCGGTTGCAGGGCTGGGAAGAGTTCGACGAGCAAGTCGACCGCATCATCAGCTTCGAGGCCTTCGACGCTTTCAAAAAGGAGCGTTGGCCCGCGTTTTGGGATTGGGCTTACAAGACCCTGCCCGACAATAGCCGGATGATGATGCACAGCATATTCACCTATCCGCAGTCGGCTTGGAAAGAACTCGGCGTCCAGATCACCATGTCGGATCTACGCTTTTTCCACTTCCTCGGTAAGGAAATCTTCCCGGGCGGGCAGATGTGCGGCGAACCCGACATCGTCGACTATGCGCAAGCCAGCGGTTTCTCGATCGAGCAGATTCAATACCTGCAGCCGCATTACGCGCGGACGCTGGACATGTGGGCGGCCAATCTCGAGGCGAATCGCGAACGCGCCATCGCCATCCAGTCCGAAGAGGTCTATAACCGCTTCATGCGCTATCTGACCGGATGCGCGGACCTCTTCCGCAAGGGCATCTCGAACGTGGCCCAGTACACACTCACCAAGTAGCTCCTCCGGGGGCTCGAAGTGGGGTTGGGTATCGTGTGCACGTCGCACCACCCGTCGACCGTGCGTGGTGAAAGGTGCGTGAACTTCATCCAGGGGAAGAAGACGGAAAATGGCCGATCAACGGACTAGCCCGACGAAGACGCGGACACGCTTTGAAGACATTCAGGCGCACTACGACGTCTCCGACGATTTTTTCGCCCTGTTCCAGGACCCGACCCGCACCTACAGCTGCGCCTACTTCGCCCGCGACGACATGACGCTGGAAGAGGCCCAGTACGCCAAGATCGACCTGAACCTGGACAAGCTGGACCTCAAGCCGGGCATGACACTGCTCGACATCGGCTGCGGCTGGGGCACCACCATGAAACGCGCCGTCGAGCGCTACGACGTCAACGTCATCGGCCTGACGCTGTCGAAGAACCAGCACGCCCGCTGCGAGCAGGTGCTCGGCGCGCTGGACACCGACCGGTCCCGTCAGGTGCGCCTGCAGGGCTGGGAGGATTTCACCGAGCCGGTCGACCGGATCGTGTCGATCGAGGCCTTCGAGCACTTCGGGCATGAGAATTACGACGACTTCTTCAAACGGTGCTTCGACATCATGCCCGAGGACGGTCGAATGACCGTCCAGAGCAGCGTCAGCTACCACCCGTATGACCTGGCGGCCCGTGGCAAGAAGCTGACCTGGGAGACGGCGCGCTTCATCAAGTTCATCGTCACCGAGATCTTCCCCGGCGGCCGGCTGCCCTCCACCGAGATGATGGTCGACCATGGTAAGAAGGCGGGTTTCGTTGTGCCCGAGCCGCTTTCGTTGCAGCCGCACTACATCAAGACCCTGCACATCTGGGCGGACACCCTCGAGTCCAACCGGGAGAAGGCCATCGCGGTCACCTCCGAAGAGATCTACGACCGCTACATGCGCTACCTGCGCGGGTGCGAGCATTACTTCACCGAGGAGATGCTGGACTGCAGCCTGGTGACCTACCTCAAGCCGGGCGCTGCCGCGTAGTTCGCATTCCTTGTCGGATTAGGGCTGCGCGGTTCGTCGAACAGGTAGAGAGTGGAGCACAGGGCTCCGCTCACTACCCGGAGGTGACGACCATGCAGTACTTCGCCTTGTTGATCAGCAGGGAACGCGAACTCACACCCGCCCAGGGGGCAGCCGAGATGGCGGCCTACGAGGCCTTCCACGCCAAGGCCGGCGCGGCGATTCGCGGCGGTGACGCGCTGCTGCCGGCGGCGACCGCGGTGCGGATTACCGGCGGCCCGGATGCGCCGGTGATCACCGACGGCCCGTTCGCCGAAGGCGCCGAGGTGGCCGGCGGCTATTACGTATTCGAGGCCGAAAACCTCGATGACGCCATTGCTTTCGCTCGCGACGTCCCGGCGGCCAAGCACGGCGCCGTAGAGGTCTGGCCGATGGCCGGCCCTGGGCTCGATCCGCAGCCGACCGAAGGCCCCACTTGGATCGCCCTGCTGCTGGAGCCGCCCGACCGGCCGGTTTCGCCGGGCACGCCGGAGTGGGAGGCGATGGCCGCCCAGCACCAGGACTTCGGTGCCGCGGCAGGTCAGCACATCAAGGGCGGCGCCGGGCTGCATCCGCCGTCCACGGCGACGACCGTGCGGGTGCGCGACGGCGAGGTGATCATCACCGACGGGCCGTACGTGGAAGGCGCCGAGGTCGCCAACGGCTTCTATGTGCTGTCGGCCGCCGACCGGGAAGAAGCCGTCAAGGTCGCGTCGATGATCCCGGCCTCTGCCGTGGAGCTGCGGCAACTGGCCGGCATCTCGGGGCTCTAGCCGCGGCGAATGGCCAACCTGGACGGTGTCTTCCGCCGGGAATGGGGACCTGCCGTCGCCGCGCTCGCGCGGTGGTCCGGCGACCTCACCGTCGCTGAGGACGCCGTCCAGGAGGCCTGTGCCGAGGCGCTGCGCGCCTGGCCTCGCGACGGCGTGCCCGACAGTCCGGGCGGCTGGCTGGTGGCTGTTGCCCGCAACCGCGCCCTGGATCGGCTACGCCGCGAATCCGTCCGTCCCGGAAAGGAATTGGCGGCAGTGGTTGACCAGATTCGAGCACGCACCGACGGCACCGATCCACACCCGGTCGTCGACGACGAACTGCGGATGATGTTCACCTGTGCCCACCCGGCCCTGGACCGGCATTCGCAGCTGGCCCTCACGCTGCGGCTGGTATCCGGGCTGACCGTCAGCGAAATCGCCCGTGCGCTGCTGCAGACCGAGGCGGCCGTCGGGCAGCGAATCACTCGTGCCAAGAATAAGATTCGGCATGCGAACATCCCACTGCGGGTGCCGCCCGCCGAGCTGCTGCCCGAGCGCACGCCGCACGTGCTGGGCTGCATCTACTCGGTTTTCACCGAGGGCTACTGGTCGACGGCCGGCCCCTCGGCGATTCGCGACGAACTGTGTGACGAAGGGATCCGGCTGGCCGGTGAGCTGTGCGCGCTGATGCCCCACGAGTGCGAGGCACACGCGCTAGCCGCGTTGATGCTGCTGCACGATTCAAGACGCGGAACCCGCGTCGATGACACCGGAATGCTGGTGCCCCTCGAGGAGCAGGATCGACGGCGGTGGGACCGTGGCCGCATCGCCCGCGGCCTGGACCGGCTCCGGCGGGCGGAGGGATCGACGGGCCCGTACCTGCCGCAAGCGGTGATCGCCGCACTGCACGCCACCGCGACGTCCTGGGAGGACACGGACTGGGCCGCGATCTGCGCGGCCTACGACCGGTTACTGCGGGTAACCGACTCCCCAGTGGTGCGCGCCAACCGTGCGCTGGCCGTCGGCTTTCGCGACGGCCCCGATGCCGGCCTGGCCGCTCTGGACAAGGTCGTGCACGATCCCCGGCTGAGCCGCTCCAATTTGGTCGCGACGATCCGCGCCGATCTGCTGCGGCGCGCCGGACGGCCCGGCGAAGCGGTCACCTGGTACCGAATGGCCATGCAGGTTAACGGTTCTGAGCCGGGCCGCGAGTTCTTGCGGCGGCGCATCGCCGAGTGCGGCGGCTAGCTTCCCCCGAAGCTAGGCCTCGGCGAAGTTCCGGGTCACTGCCGGGTCCACCGGAATGCCCGGGCCCGTCGTGGTCGACACGGTGATCTTCTTCAGGTAGCGACCCTTGGACGCAGATGGCTTGAGCCGCAGCACCTCGTCGAGCGCAGCGCCGTAGTTCTCCGCCAAGGCCTTCTCCTCGAAGGACGCCTTGCCGATGACAAAGTGCAGGTTGGCCTGCTTGTCGACGCGGAAGTTGATCTTGCCGCCTTTGATGTCGGCCACCGCCTTGGCGACATCGGGGGTGACGGTGCCCGTCTTGGGGTTCGGCATCAGGCCACGCGGACCCAGCACCCGAGCGACGCGACCGACTTTGGCCATCTGGTCGGGGGTCGCAATCGCGGCGTCGAATTCCAGCCAGCCACCCTGGATCTTCTCGATCAGGTCATCGCTGCCGACCACGTCGGCGCCGGCGGCCAGCGCCTGTTCGGCTTTGTCGCCGACGGCGAACACCGCGACGCGGGCGGTCTTACCGGTGCCGTGTGGCAGGTTGACCGTGCCGCGGACCATCTGGTCCGCCTTGCGCGGGTCGACACCGAGCCGAATCGCCACCTCGACCGTCGCGTCCTGCTTGGTCGACGACGTCTCCTTGGCGAGCTTGGCCGCCTGCAGCGGGGTATACAGGTTGCCGCGATCCACCTTCTCGGCGGCGGCGCGGTATGCCTTGCTGTTCTTGCTCATTGATTCATCCAATCTGACGTTGGGTCGTGGTTGACGGGCCGAAGCTGGCCCTCCCACGGGTAGGGGTCGTACTACTCGACGGTGATGCCCATCGACCGGGCGGTGCCGGCGATGATCTTGGCGGCGGCGTCGATGTCGTTGGCGTTGAGATCGGCTTTCTTGGTCTCGGCGATCTCGCGAACTTGATCCCAGCTGACCTTGGCGACCTTGGTCTTGTGCGGCTCCGCCGAGCCCTTGGCCACGCCAGCGGCCTTGAGCAGCAGCTTGGCGGCGGGCGGCGTCTTCAGCTGGAAGGTGAAGCTGCGGTCCTCGTAGACCGTGATCTCCACCGGGATGACCTGTCCGCGCTGATTCTCGGTGGCAGCGTTGTACGCCTTGCAGAACTCCATGATGTTGACGCCATGCTGGCCGAGCGCCGGTCCCACCGGCGGCGCAGGGTTGGCCTGCCCCGCCACGATCTGCAGCTTGATCAGCCCGACGACTTTCTTCTTCGGGGCCATGAGTTGTTGGTGTTCCTTTCGGGTTTTTCTAAATCTTCGAGACTTGGCTGAACGTCAGTTCGACTGGGGTTTCGCGGCCGAAGATCGACACCAGCACCTTGAGCTTCTGCTGTTCGGCGTTGACCTCGCTGATCGTGGCCGGCAACGTGGCGAACGGGCCGTCCATGACGGTCACCGATTCGCCAACCTGGTAGTCGACCTCGACGGCCGGACGTTCCAGCCCGCCCGACTCGACGGCCGCCGCGGTGGTTGCGGCGCCCTTCGCGCCCTTCTTCGCCGTCCCCCGGGGCAGCAGGAACTTCACCACGTCGTCGAGCGCGAGAGCCGACGGGCGCGAGGTGGCGCCGACGAAGCCGGTAACGCCCGGGGTGTTGCGCACCGCGGCCCACGAGTCGTCGGTCAAATCCATGCGTACCAGGATGTAGCCCGGCAGCACCTTACGGTTGACCTGCTTACGCTGGCCGTTCTTGATCTCGGTGACCTCTTCGGTGGGCACCTCCACCTGGAAGATGTAGTCGCCGACGTCCAGGTTCTGCACGCGGGTTTCCAGGTTGGCTTTGACCTTGTTCTCGTATCCCGCGTAAGAGTGGATGACATACCAGTCGCCGGGCTTGCTGCGCAGCTCGGCCTTGAGCGCGTCGGCCGGGTCGACCTCTTCGGCCGGCTCCTGAGGAGCCTCGGTCACCGAGGTTGGCGGCATTTCGGCAGCCTCGTCGCGCTCTTCTACGTCGGCCGCTTCACCCGCGGACGCGTCACCGTCGAAGGCAGTCACGGTTGTAAGTCCTTCCTGTCACTCGCTCAGCCGAACACCAACAGCACCAGCTTGGTCAGGCCGAAATCGGCGAGCCCAACCAGGGCCACCATGAAGGCCAGAAACACCAGCACCACCGAGGTGTAAGTGAGCATCTGTTTGCGGTTGGGCCAAATCACCTTCCGCATCTCCGCAACCACCTGCTTGAGGTAGTTGTAGACGAAGACGAACGGGTTAACCGCGCGGTCCCCGCGCTTCTTGGGTTTCTTGGCCTTCTTGGCTTTCGCGCCTTTTTTGGCCTTGTCTTCATCGGCGACCTCGACCCGGCCCGACGACTCCGCATCGAGGTCTTCGCCGGCATCAGCCGCTCGCTGCCGGGACCGCTTGCCGGTGGGCCGTTGCGGCCGCGTTGCCGGCTTGGTCACCACGGCTGTCCGGCCGCCGCCGGGGCGGCCGTCCTCCATGTCACCGCCGTCGCTTGCGGCGTCGTTGGCAACGTCGCCTTCGTCGCTCACCGCATGCTCCTTTGTTTGCTAATCACCCGCGAACCGTCCCACTGTGTGGGGAACTCTTCCAGTGTCCACCATGGCACGGCTTACTCGTCAGCAGGGGCGACAGGACTTGAACCTGCAACCTGCGGTTTTGGAGACCGCTGCTCTGCCAGTTGAGCTACGCCCCTTCGCGGTTGGCAGGCCAACCTGCGCTTACCTACCGGGGCTTACATGACGCGGCGCGCCTTCCGATTGTTCGACTCACGGAAAAGCGCGCTGATGTTGGGAAAACCCCGAGGTCCGAGTGTACATCGGCGAGGGAGTCAGATACTAATTACGCCGTTCTGACGACCTGTCCGGACTCCGAGTCCCAGCGCAGGTTGGCGGACCCGTCGCTGTACTGGCTCATCAGCGTGGTGTAGGCCTCCAGGACCAGCTCGCCGTCATCGTTGGTGCAGATGTTCTTGGTGACCACGATGTCGGCGCCGAACCGCTCGTCCACCGAGACGATGTCCATTCGGGCCCACAGCTTGTCGCCGGCCTTGATCGGCTTGGAGAACACGAACCGCTGGTCGACCTGGACGATCACCAGGGTCTCCATGCCGATGTCGACGTGCCGGAAGAAATCCAGCTGGACCAGCTTGGCGAAGATGGTCGCGAAGGTCAGCGGTGCGAGGATAGCGTCGTAGCCCAGTTCGGCGGCCGCGTCTTCCTCGAAGTGGGCCGGGTGGCGGTCCTTGACGGATTGCGCGAACTGGCGCAGTTGCTCGCGTCCCACGACGAAGTAATCCGGGTACCGCCAGACCATGCCGCGGATATCGGTCTTGAGCGCCATGAGTTAGGCCAGTTTCGCGGACGCGATGGCCCTGCCGAAGATCTTCTTCCCGCCGGTCGTCGCGGTGAGCGCGATGGTCACCGACTTGGTCTCCGGATCGACCGACTTCACCCGGCCGTTGAAGACCAGCTCGGCGCCTTTGCCGTCGTTGGGCACCGGCACCACCGCGGTGAACCGCACGTTGTATTCGGTGACCGCGCCGGGATCACCAATCCATGAGGTGACGTAGCCGCCGCCGATGCCCATGGTCAGCATGCCGTGCGCGATGGCGGTGTCCAGCCCGACCACCTTGGCGATTTCGTCGTCCCAGTGAATCGGGTTCAGGTCGCCGGAGACGCCCGCGTAGTTCACCAGATCCTGGCGCGTCAGCGGGTATGTCCTCTCCGGAAGCTGGTCGCCGACCTTGACCGAACTGAACTCACGCAATGGCATCTGAAAATCCCTTTTCCCCGTCTTCGCCGGCACGACCCGCCAGGGTGGTGTAAGTCTCCTGGACGATGTCACCGGCTTGGTCGGTGACGATGTTCTTGGTCACGATGATCTGGGTGCCGTGGGCCTCACGCACCGAATCGACATACACGTCGCAATAGAGCTTGTCGCCCGCCACGATCGGCTTCTCGAACTTCAGCACCTGGTCGACCTGGACGATCTGCTGGTCGGTCACCGCGATGCCCGCGTGCTCGAAAAAGGCGGACTGGGCCTTGTAGCCGAACACGCAGATGAAGGTGAGCGGAGCGGGCAGCGCCTGGTAACCGAGCTCAGCGGCCGCCTTCTCCTCGAAGAACGCTGCGTCGTCGTTTTGAACGGCGACGGCGTACTCGCGGATCTTCTCCCGCTCCACCTCGTAGTGGTCGGGATACCGATAATGCATCCCGACGATGTTCGTGGTTAACGACACGGTCTGAAATCTACCTAGTCGATCTGATCAAACGCTGCTGCGTCGACGCTAGCGCGTCTCCCGATGCGGCTGGTGCTTGCCGCAGTTCGGGCAGAACTTCTTCAGCTCCAGTCGGTCCGGGTCGTTCCGGCGGTTCTTCTTGGTGATGTAGTTACGGTGCTTGCACACCTCGCACGCCAAGGTGATCTTCGGCCGTACGTCTGTGCTGGAGGCCATCAGGGTTCTCTCTCAAATCCGGTGGTAACTGTGCGTTGTTATGTTGTAGCGATGGCCGGACTCGAACCGGCGACCTAACGATTATGAGTCGTTCGCTCTAACCGACTGAGCTACATCGCCTCGGGCCACCCCTTTTCGAGTTGCGGCCGACGCACGCCTACTCGGCGTCCGCCGAGCCCCCTAACGGAATCGAACCGTTGACCTTTTCCTTACCATGGAAACGCTCTACCGACTGAGCTAAGGGGGCCGTTCACCCGAATGGACAGTGCCGCGGGCCTAAAAGAGGGTACAGCCTGGCTCACAACGGGACCAAACCACCGAGCGGCGATCACCCGCCGTCGGCACCGCGGCGAGGTTGCCACGCGCTGAGGTCACTGAACTCGTCGTACTCGTCGTACTCTTCGGCAGGACCGCCCTCATTGAGCAGGGTCCGCAACGCGAGACGGACGGCTTCGCGCGCGTCAGCCAGATGGAACCGGCGAATCGCCTCGTCGAGCAGTTCGGTGTCGATCTCGAGTTCGACCTTCTTCTTCATGCGCCAACAATACCCACCTGGCACCAGCACTACCCGGCGCTTCCCGGCGGTGTTCGGCAAAGTCCTAGTCTGGTCAGGTGTCAGGAGACCGGCTGTACTTCCGTCAACTGCTCTCCGGTCGCGATTTCGCTGCCGGCGACATGTTCGCGACGCAAATGCGCAACTTCGCTTACCTGATTGGCGACCGTGAAACCGGGGACTGCGTGGTGGTCGATCCTGCCTACGCTGCCGGCGACCTGCTCGACACACTTGAGGCCGACGGCATGCATCTGTCCGGGGTACTGGTGACGCACCATCACCCCGACCACGTGGGCGGGTCGATGATGGGGTTCGAGCTCAACGGCCTCGCCGAGCTGCTGGACCGGGCAGCCGTGCCGGTGCATGTCAATACCCATGAGGCCCTGTGGGTTTCGCGAGTCACCGGAATCAGCCTCAGCGACCTGACCAGCCACGAGAATCACGACAAGGTCAGCATCGGCGATATCGAAATCGAGTTGCTGCACACCCCCGGTCACACACCGGGCAGCCAATGCTTTCTGCTCGACGGCCGCCTCGTGGCTGGTGACACCTTGTTCCTAGAGGGCTGCGGGCGCACCGACTTTCCCGGTGGCGACTCCGATGCGATGTACCGCAGCCTGCAGCAGCTCGCGAAGCTTCCCGGTGACCCGACGGTGTTTCCGGGGCACTGGTATTCGGCCGAGCCGAGCGCGTCACTGTCCGAGGTCAAACGTTCCAACTACGTATATCGGGCTGCAGATCTCGCCCAATGGCGAATGCTGATGGGCGGCTGACAGCCGCTGTCTCGCGGCACGCCGGCGGCCGGCCCTGTGATATAAGCGGAGGGTGGATTCCATGGGGTGGATCCAGCCGCGCGTTGCCGGTGCTGGCGCCGGGGCAGGAATGGCGCATGGTGTGGGATTCGGCCCTCGACCGCACGGAGATCGGCAGCGGCATCGAGTCGCGCTTCACCGGCACCGTGACCTACTACGACCGGCCGGAAAAGCCGCACGGCCGGCGCTTCTGGGAGCGCGAGCGCGTCGCGCTTCAAACGCCGGTGGTGCTCCGACTGGTATGCCCTACCATCGGTGCAGCGCATCGAGTTGATGACCACCCATGACCTGGCGAAGCGGGAAAAGCAGAAGCTCGAGCTGCTCCGCGGCCTGCTCACCTACTTCCACTACGCCAGCAAGGAGACCCGACCCGAGGTGTTCCACAGCGAGATCGAAGGCATCAACGGCGCGGTACGCGAAACGCAGGACAGATGGCGGACCCGCCAGCTCGATGCGCCCACCGACGTCAGCCTGCGTTGGAGCAACGCCGAAGACGAGCTGGGCAAACACCACAGCCAGCCGGCGTGACGGCAAGGAGCACCCATGAGCGGCCCGGTCTACTACAGCCACAAGGATTCCATCGCGGTCATCCGGATGGACGACGGCAAAGTCAACGCGTTGGGTCCGGCGATGCAGCAGGCCCTCAATGAGGCGATCGACCACGCCGATACCGACCAGGCCGGGGCATTGGTGATCGCCGGGAACGATCGGGTGTTCAGTGGCGGATTCGACCTGAAGATCCTGACCTCCGGTGAGGTGCAGCCCGCGATCGACATGCTCAGGGGCGGATTCGAGCTGGCCTACCGGCTCTTGACGTATCCCAAGCCGGTGGTGATGGCCTGCACCGGCCATGCCATCGCGATGGGGGCTTTTCTGCTGTCGTCGGGCGATCACCGAGTGGCCGCCCACGCCTACAATATCCAGGCCAACGAAGTTGCGATCGGCATGACCATTCCGCACGCGGCCCTGGAGATCATGAAGCTGCGGCTGACGCACTCCGCCTACCAGCAGGCCGCCGGTCTGGCGCGAACGTTTTTCGGCGAAACCGCCCTCGCGGCCGGCTTCGTCGACGAGATCGTGCTGCCCGAGATGGTCGTCGACCGCGCCGAAGAAGCCGCGCGGGAATTCGCCGGGCTGCACCAGCACGCCCACGCCGCGACCAAGTTGCGGGCGCGCGCCGGCGCGCTGGCGGCCATTCGCGCCGGCATCGACGGGATCGAAGCCGAGTTCGCGCTGTAACCGCTTCCGCACCTGGGGAGAGGGTTTCCGGGCGCTGCGGGCGGGGAAGTCACCGATGTGGCAATAGACCGCATCGCGGACCCCCGGGGAACACGCACGCCATACGAACCGGGCAGCCGCTGGCCCGGAGAGAGTCGATACCTACCTGGCCGACGGAGTCGGCCCCGAATCGGTGGATCGATGGGTGCAGTCGGCGGCCGTGTTGCACTCCAACGGCGACGGCTTGGACATCGCCGTCAAGGACGGGCGCATCGTGAGGGTGCGCGGACGTGCCGTCGACCGGGTCAACCACGGCCGGCTCGACCCCAAAGACTTGTTCGGCCGGCAGGCCAACAATTCAAGTGACCGCGTGACCACCCCGATGATCCGGGTCGGCGCCGAACTGCAGCCGTGCGACTGGGACACCGCGATGGAGGCGATCGTGGCGCGCAGCCGAGCGCTGCTCGACAGCTACGGCCCCAGCTCGATCGGCTTCTACACCTCTGGACAGTTGTTCCTCGAGGCCTACTACACGCAGGGAGCCATCGCGCACGGCGCGATCGGCACCAACCACGTCGACGGCAACACCCGGCTGTGCACGGCGACCGCGGCCGAGGCGCTCACAGAGTCGTTCGGCTGCGACGGGCAGCCGGGCTCCTACACCGACGTCGACCACGCCGACGTCATCGCGCTGTTCGGGCACAACGTCGCCGAAACCCAGACGGTGTTGTGGGCCAGAATGCTGGACCGGCTGGCCGGTAACGCGCCGCCGGCGATCGTGTGCGTCGATCCACGGCTCACCCCGGTGGCCCGGCACGCCACCGTGCACCTGGCGCCACTGCCGGGCACCAACGTGGCGTTGATGAACGGCCTGCTGCACGAAATCATCGCGCACGGATGGACCGGGAATACATCGATTCGCACACGGTCGGTTTCGACGAGCTGCGCAGCCGGGTCACCGAGTTCCCGCCCGAGCGGGTCGCCGAGATTTGCGGCGTCGACGCCGAGGACGTCCGGCGTGCGGCGCGCCTGCTGGGCACGGCCGAGCGGTTGCTGTCCACGGTGCTGCAAGGCTTTTACCAGTCCCACCAGGCCACCGCCGCGTCCGTGCAGGTCAACAACATTCACCTGGTGCGGGGCATGCTGGGCAAGCCGGGATGCGGTGTGCTGCAGATGAACGGACAGCCGACCGCGGAGAACACCCGCGAGTGCGGAGCCGACGGGGACCTGGCCGGCTTCCGGAACTGGTCCAACGATGCCCACATCGCCGAGCTGGCGAAGTTGTGGAACCTTGGGCCGCTGCAGATTCCACACTATGCACCGCCGACGCATGCGATGCAGATGTTTCGCTTCGCCGAGGAGGGAACAGTGCGGATGTTGTGGGTCACCACCACCAATCCCGCGGTGTCACTGCCGGAGTTGGCGCGGATCCGCGACATCTTGTCGCAGGAGCGGTTGTTCCTCATCGTCGAGGACATCTTCATGACCGAAACCGCGGCGCTGGGCGACGTGGTGTTGCCCGCCGCCGCCTGGGGCGAAAAGACCGGCACCTTCACCAACGCCGACCGCACCGTCCACATGTCCGAAAAGGCAATCGAGCCACCGGGTTCCGCACGTTCAGACCTCGATATCTTCCTGAATTATGCGCGTCGGATGGACTTCCGTGACAAAGACGGAAACCCGTTCCCGCCGTGGACCGATCTGGAGTCGGCGTTCGAGGCCTGGAAGAAGTGCAGCGCAGGCCGGCCGTGCGACTACACCGGCTTGAGCTATCAAAAACTGCGTAGGGGCAGCGGTATCCAGTGGCCGTGTAACGAGGAACATCCCGAGGGGACCGAACGACTTTATGCGGACGGGAAATTCTGGGCACATCCCGATTACTGCGAAGCCTTCGGCAAAGACCTGATCACCGGGCCCCGTTGCAGCCCATCGAATACCGCTCGATGAACGCCTACGGCGAGGCCATCATCAAAGCCGCCGAATACCTTCCGCCACACGAGCGGCCCCGGTCCGACTACCCCTTTGTGCTGATCACCGGGCGTACCGTTTATCAATTCCATACGCGCACCAAAACCGCACGGGCACAACAATTTCAGGACGCTGCTCCGGAAGTGTGGGTCGAGGTGTCGCAACGCGATGCGCGCCGCCTCGGGATCGAAGAGGGCCACCTGGTGGAGGTCGGCACACCGGCGGCGGCATCACCTGCGCCGCCCGGATCTGCGGCATCCGCGAGGGCGTGCTGTTCGTGCCGTTTCACTACGGCTATTGGGACACGACCGCCGACGGCCACCACCGCGCCGCCAACGAGCTCACGCTGACCGACTGGGACCCGGTGTCCGAGCAGCCGATCTACAAAACGGGCGCCGCGCGGCTCCAAAAGGCCAGACCTGGCAGCAATCACAGCGCGCCGGCACCCACCACCACGGCATCCGCTCCGGTCAATGGCACGGTGCCCGCGACCGTGGGCGGTGCGGCGGCCGGGGTCACCGAAATCGTGTGGACGGGAGGCTCTCGATGGAGCTCAACATGGCGATCCGCGAGCTTCATTGCTCCGAACGTAAACTGACGCATCACCTCAATGTGATGGCCGCGGGGCACCACAGCGACCAAGACATCTGTCACCTGGCGCAGGACTTGGCCAGCTGGTCGCGGCATCATCTGAGCGAACTGGCCGCGCACGGCCGCCACTATGGTCTGCACCTGTCCGCCGAACCGCACACCGGCGCCCTCACCCGTGAGGTGCAGTCGCGGATGAGTGGCATGCTGCGGCACCGACCCGAGCCCGGGCCTGCTGCTGCTCGCCGATTTGCGACGGACACACCGGCTGGCCGCAGGAGTGTCCCTGGATTGGGAGTTGCTGGCCCAAGGGGCGCAGGCCGCCAAGGATTCCGAACTGTTGAGCCTGGCGTCCTGCTGCCACCCCGAGACCTTGCGCCAGATGCGCTGGGCCAACGCCATGTTGAAAGAGCTTTCACCCAGGTGTTGATGAGCTAGATGGGACGAACGCGGTGACCGCTGCCGCCTGCCACCGCGTTCCCCATCGCCTCCTCGCCGCCAGTGTGGCACGTTCGCGAGATGCCGTCACTTCACCCCGTGCTGGAGCGGCTCAGCGGAACAGGTCCAGATATGCCGGCCAATCCCAGGTGGCCAGGAAGTCCTGCGCCGCCGCATAGCCGTTGTCGTAGAGCTTTTCCAAACGCCCTTTGGGGATATCGAAGTCGAGCACGCCCACATCGGTCGATTCGACCGCGATCGCGCGGGCAGCGACCCACGGCTGGCTGAGGTGGGTCTCGTCATGGCCCGCCAGCATGGTGATGAGCAGGCTTTCCAGCAATGCGGTCTGGTCGAAAAGGCGCAGGGGTTTCAGCGCGGGCATCACCGCACCGATGCCTTCGGTCGGCCTGGGCAACACCGTGATCCCGAAGGTGGGCCAACGCGGCGGTTTGCGGTCCGGCCGGTCGAAGGTGTCGACCGGAAAGTTCGACAGCACCCCGCCGTCCACGAGGGTCGATGTCGCCCCGCCGGCGCCGGTCAGCTTGACCGGACGGTAGAAGAACGGAATCGCCATCGAAGCGCGCACCGCGTCGGCCACCAGCTGCTGGTCGGGGTCCAGACCGTACAGCCGCGGGTAGTCCCATGGCAGTCGCACCAGCTGCGCCGCGGTCACGTCGGCGACCGTGACCACCAGCTTGTAGTGCCGCCCCTCGAGCAAGCGATCCTCGTCGAGGACGAGATCACCGAACGTGGTGACACCCAAGTTCTTCAACTCGCTGCGGATCCAGTCGTGGGCAACGTCGCCCCGGTACATGCTCGTTTCCCGTAGCAGCCCCCACGCCGCACCCAGATACGGCACGGGTCCCGCATCGCGCCACTTGTGCAGCGGAACCGAGAAAGCGAGTTCCTTGACGTCCTCGCCGGTCAGCTGGCCATCTCTGGACCCGGCCGCCAGGATCGCCGCGACCACCGAACCGGCCGACACCCCCGACACCCGCTTGATCGAATATCCGGCATCCATCAGCGCGACGATGGCGCCCACCAGGCCGATGAACTTGACGCCGCCACCGGAGAGCACGAGATCCACCACTTTGGGCTGGCCCGCCTTGGTCACCATCTACTGATCCGCCGAAACCCATTGGTAGGGAAGGAATTTGCCGTCGAAGATGACCACAACGCGATCACCCGTCGGGTGCGGCTTCTTCTGCAGGTCGACGCTGAAGTTGATCGCGCTCATGATGCCGTCGCCGAACTGTTCGTGGATCAGCTCCTTGATGGCGCCGCCGTACACCTGCACGGCCTCGTGAAAGCGGTAGATGGTCGGGTCGGTGGGCACCCTGGAAACGTCGGAACCGGGCAGCCCGCCGCGCATGGGCGGCGCCGCCAACACGGGCACCACCGACTCGTCCAGATCGAGCATCCGCACCAGAACCTTCGCGAGCCCGGCCGGGATCGGGTGCTGGCCGAGCAACGCCGACGTGGTCCACACCACCGGCCTGTCGATGGCGTCAGCCAACTGCTGCCAGGTCAACCCAAGCCTCAGCCGAGCCAGGACGATCTGTTCGGTGATCTCATCTCTGTTCATAGCTCCCAAGATTAGGACTCGACAAGGCGCCGAAGGTTTTTCAGGCTCTCGTCGAGAGAGCGGCCGACCCAGAAGGCCGCTACCCGGTCGGCGATGAGACCAAGCAGCCCGCCTTCGGAGTTGTAGGCGAGCCGGAAGGTCACCGCGGTCCGGCCCGGACCGGCGTCGCGCAACCTGAACCGGCCGCGCTGGGTGACCCCGGTGATGTTGATCCAGGCCAGATCGCGGGCCGTATCGAATTCCACCACTTCGGCGACGCCGCCCACCGGGATCGAGCCGATCTTCCACAACACGGTGTAGCGGGCACCCAACCGGGCCGGACCTTCGGTCAGCTTCTCCCAGCGCTCGAGGTGGGGCAGCAACGCGGGGTAGCGATCCGGGTCGCTGAGCACCTTCCACACGGTGTCGCGATCGGCGTTGACGACGATCCGGCGTTCGACGCGCATCAGCCGATCACCGGGAATCGGCGTTCGGCGGCGAGCCGGTCGACAGCGGCCTGCAGGCTGGCGACGACTTCGTCGTACACCGCCTGGTCGTCGTCGTGCACCGTGATCGGCTCCTGCACCTCGATGACGATCTTGGCGGGCAGCGGAATATGCCCGGCCAGGTCACTGATGTTGAGCCCCCACGGCAGCGCCAGCGAGATGGGCACGCTCTTGAGCCGGAACACCTTGTCGAGCATCAACAGTTTGGCCAGCCACTGGGCGCGTCCCAGAAACAACGCCGTCTCCTGGCCACCGACACTGGCCACCGGCACAATCGGCACACCCGTCTCGCGGGCCAGCCGCACGAAGCCTTTGCGCCCGCCGAAGTCGACGACGTGCCGCTGCCATGACGGGCGGAACACCTCGTAGTCACCGCCGGGGTACACCAGCACGGCGGCACCGGATTCCAATGCCAAACGCGCGTTTTCCGGGCTGGCCGCCACGGTGCCGAACTTGCGCAGCCAGCGCAGCGGCGGGTACAGGGTGACCAGGTTGTGGGCGAGTTGATAAAACGGGCGCTCGACGCCGAAGTATGAGCAGAACGCCAGGGTGAAGACGAAGGTGTCGGGCGGCACATTGCCGCCGCTGTGGTTGCCGACCAGCAGCACCGGGCCTTCCGGTGGGATGCGGTCGAGTCTGCGAACGTCCGCCCGGAAATAAAGCGACGCCAGCAGCCAGGTGCCGGGCAGCTGGTCGCGGATGAAGTCTGGGTCGCGCTGGTCCAGGTTGGCCCTGGGTACCCGGTCCACGATCTGCTTACTTACCCATCCGATGGCATCCGTGACGCCGGCCATGGTTCGAGCGTGGCACAGGACGGGGCCGGAATCACCAGCGCCCATGATGGACCACCTCGGAGATGGGACGCCGATTGGGCTTGCGGATCGGGGTGAGCGCCCGGTCGGCGGGATATCCGATCCCCAGCAGGAAAGCCACCAGCCGGTCATCGGGGACACCCAGGATCGCCCGCGCTTTCTCCTGGTCCCCCACCGACGAATGACCGGTCCCGATCCCCAGATCGGTTGCCGCGATCATCATCGCCATGGTGGCCTGACCGACGTCGTAGTTGTCGGTGATGAGTCGGCGTTCATCCGGCGGCACCGGCACCACAATAGCGATCGCGGCCGGTGCCGACGCGATGTGCCCGGCACCTTGCCACACCGTGGACAGCTCCTGTAGCTGTGCGCGGTCGGTGACGATGACGAAGTCCCACGGCTGGCGATTTTTCGCCGACGGCGCCCGCCACCCCGCCTCCGCGATCCGGTCCAGGTCCTCTTCCGAAACCGGATCCGGCTTGTACCGGCGTACGTTGCGCCGCGCGCAAATGGCATCCCAGGCCTGCATCTCGTCCCTCCCTGTCGGTGTCCAGGTCTATGGTTGCACCGAAATGGCGCTTCATCTGCACCGTGCCGAGCGCACCGATCTACTCGCCGACCGTCTCGGCGCCCTGCTGGCCAAACCGCTGAGCGACCCGTTCGCCGAAGAGCTGGTACTTGTCCCGGCGCGCGGCGTGGAGCGTTGGCTGAGCCAGCGACTGTCGCATGTGCTCGGCTCGGGCAGCGGCGGCGCCGGGGTGTGCGCCGGGGTGGCGTTCCGCAGCCCCGGCTCGCTGATCGCCGAAGTCACCGGCACGGCCGACGACGATCCCTGGTCTGCAGACGCCTTGGCCTGGCCGTTGCTGGAGGTCATCGACTGTTCGCTGGACGAGGCGTGGTGTCGCACGCTGGCAACACATTTGGGCCACTTCACGCCCAGCGAGACCGAGGCCGAGCTTCGCCGCGGGCGGCGCTATTCGGTGGCGCGCCGGCTGGCCGGCTTGTTCGCCTCATATGCCCGGCAGCGGCCGCAGCTACTCGTCGACTGGCTGGCGGGCGACCTCGGCGGCCTGAACGCCGACCTGGCCTGGCAGCCGGAACTCTGGCGGGCCCTGGTGGCAGCCGTGCCCGCCGATCCACCGCATGTCCGGCATGAGAAGACGTTGGCCCGGCTGCGCGAGGGCCCGGCCGACCTGCCCGAGCGGCTGTCGCTGTTCGGGCACACCCGGTTGGCGTGCACCGATGTGGAGCTCCTCGACGCGCTGTCCGCCCATCACGATCTGCATCTGTGGCTGCCGCACCCCAGTGCGGAGCTGTGGCAGCAGCTCGCCGGCGTGCACGGCGCCGTGCCGCGTCACGCCGACGACACTCGTTACGCGGCCCGTCACCCATTGCTGGAAACCCTCGGCCGTGACCTGCGTGAGTTGCAGCGAGCGCTGCCGGTCAACCGCGCCACCGACGAATACGTCGGATTGGGTTGCGGCGCAACCAGACCCGATACGTTACTGGGCTGGCTGCAATCCGACATCGGCGCGAACGCGGTCCGGCCGACCGGGCGCAAGCCGGCCACCGGTGACCGCTCGGTGCAGGTGCACAGCTGTCACGGCGCGGCTCGCCAGATCGACGTGTTGCGTGAGGGCCTGCTGGGCCTGCTGGCCGACGACCCGACGCTGGAGCCCCGGGACATCGTGGTGATGTGCCCGGACATCGAGACCTATGCGCCGTTGATCGTCGCCGGCTTCGGGCTCGGGGACACCGCCGCCGACAGCCACCCCGCGCACCGGTTACGCGTGAAGCTGGCCGACCGTTCCCTGACCCAGACCAACCCGCTGCTCGGGGTGGCCGACGAGTTGTTGAGCATCGCGGGTGGCCGCGCCACCGCCACCGGAGTGCTCAACCTTGCCCAGGCGGCACCGGTGCGGGCGCGGTTCGGGTTCACCGACGACGACCTCGACCAGATCACCGATTGGGTCCGCGAAGCCAACATCCGCTGGGGCTTCGACCAAGAACATCGCGCACCGTACGGGCTGGACCACATCCTCCACAACACGTGGCGCTTCGGCCTGGACCGCATCCTTACCGGGGTCGCGATGTCCGAGGACTCACGGGCCTGGCTGGACAAGGCGCTGCCGCTCGACGACGTGGGCAGCGACAAGGTGGAGCTGGCCGGGCGACTGGCCGAATACGTCGACCGGCTGCATCACATCTGCGGAAGGCTGAGCGGGACAAAGCCGTTAGCCGAGTGGCTGGACGCCTTGACCGAGGGAGTCAGCCTACTCACCCGTTCCCAGGACGCCTGGCAAGAGGCCGAGCTGCAGCGCGAATTCGCCAAGGTCCTCGCCCGGGCCGGCAGCCGCGCCACCATGCTGCTGCGGTTGCCCGACATCGGCCAGTTGTTGTCCACCCGTCTGGCGGGGCGCCCCACCCGGGCCAACTTCCGCACCGGCACGCTGACGGTGTGCAGCATGGTGCCGATGCGTTCGGTGCCGCACCGGGTGGTCTGTCTGGTGGGCCTTGACGACGGCGTGTTCCCGCGACTCGATCGGGTCGACGGCGACGACGTGCTGGCCCGCGGGCCGATGACCGGTGAGCGTGACATCCGTTCCGAGGACCGCCAATTGCTGCTCGACGCGGTGTGCGCGGCAACCGAGACGCTGGTGATCACCTACACCGGCAACGACGAACACACCGGTCACCCGCATCCGCCCGCGGTGCCGCTCGCCGAGCTGATCGACGCGCTCGATCGGACCACCGAAGCACCGGTGCGGGACAGTATCGTGATCAGGCACCCGCTGCAGCCGTTCGACCGGCGCAACGTCATACCCGGCGCGCTGGTACCCGACAGGCCGTTCACCTTTGACCCGACCGCGCTGACCGCGGCCCAGGCCGCTGCCGGGACACGCTGTGCGCCACGACCTTTCATCGCCGGGCCGTTGCCGGCGCCGCCGGTCGTCGACGTCGCGCTCGCCGACCTGCTCGATTTCTTCAAAGACCCCGTCAAGGGGTTCTTCCGGGCGCTCGATTTCGCGTTGCCCTGGGACGTCGAAGACGTCGAAGACGCCATGCCGGTCGAGATCGACGCGCTACACGAGTGGACAGTCGGCGACCGGATGCTGCGTGACATGCTGCGTGGCATGCATCCCGATGCCGCCGCCCACGCCGAATGGCGTCGCGGAACCTTGCCGCCGGGGCGCCTGGGCGTGCGCAAGGCGAAGGAGATTCGCGACCGCGCACGGGATCTCGCGATAGCCGCGCTGGCGCACCAGAAGGCTCCCGCCGATGCACACGACGTGGACGTCGACCTCGGTGCTGGGCGCCGACTGACCGGGACGGTCACACCGGTGTTCGGCGAACGTATGGTCTCGGTGACTTACTCAAGGCTGGCACCCAAGCATGTGCTGGCGTCATGGGTCGGTTTGGTTGCGCTGGCGGCGGGGCATCCCGCCCGCGGTTGGGCCGCGCTCTGCATCGGTCGCGGGACGAGTCAAAACCGAATCGCGACGCGGCTATTCGCGCCGCCGCCGGACCCGGTGGCCGTGCTGGGAGACCTGGTGGCGTTGTACGACGCGGGCCGGCGCGAGCCGCTGCCGCTGCCGCTCAAAACGTCGTGCGCGTGGGCCGAAGCACGCCGCGACGGCCATGATCCGTACCAGGCCGCCCAGGCGAGGTGGCAGAGCACCAGGTTTCACACCGGTGAGGACGCTGAGCGTGCCCACCTGCGGGTGTGGGGGGACCACGCGGCATTGGACCAGCTGCTCGGCGCGCCGCGCCCGGCCGAACGGGTGCCCGGGGAGGACACCCGGTTAGGTGCGCTGGCCGCGCGGCTGTGGCTGCCTCTGCTGGCCGCCGAAGGAAGCCCCTGATGGATCGCTTCGATCTGTTGGGCCCGCTGCCCCGAGCCGGCTCCACCACCGTGCTGGAGGCCAGCGCCGGCACCGGAAAGACGTTCGCGCTGGCCAGTCTGGTCACCCGCTACCTCGCCGAGACCGAGATGACGCTCGGCGAGATGCTGTTGATCACCTTCAATCGCGCCGCCAGCCGCGAGCTCCGCGAACGGGTACGCGGGCAGATCTCCGAGGCGGTATCGGTGCTCGATGGCCGCTCACCGGCGGGCAGCGAGCTGGTCGAGTATCTGGCGCGCGGCAGTGCGCAGCAACGCGCGACCCGACACGCACGGCTGCGGGATGCACTGGCCAACTTTGACGCGGCCACCATCGCGACCACCCACGAATTCTGCAGTTCGGTGCTGAAATCCCTTGGTATAGCCGGCGATACGGCCACCGGAGTCACGTTGGAGGAAAATCTCGACGACTTGCTCACCGAGATCGTCGACGATCTCTACCTGGCGGACTTCGGCAGTCAGGAACAGGATCCGGTGCTGAGCTACCGACAGGCGCTCGTGCTGGCCCGCGCCGTTGTCGGCGACCCCTGCGCCGAGCTGCGCCCGATCGATCCAGGTCCGGACAGTGCGGCCGGAGTACGGTTGCGCTTCGCGCGTGAGGTGATGGCAGAACTCGAAGTCCGCAAGCGACGGCTGCGCATCCTCAGCTACGACGACCTGCTCACTCGGTTGGCCAAAGCCCTTGAGCAAGGGGACTCCTCAGCCCGAGAGCGGATGCAGCGACGCTGGCGGGTGGTGCTGGTTGACGAGTTCCAGGACACCGATCCGATCCAGTGGCAGGTGCTCGAGCGGGCATTCAGCGGCCGGTCCACGCTGATCCTGATCGGTGATCCCAAGCAAGCGATCTACGGTTTCCGCGGCGGCGACATCCACACCTACCTCAAGGCGGCCCGCACCGCGGATAGCCGCTACACGTTGGGTGTCAACTGGCGCAGCGACAAAGTCCTCATCGAAAGCCTGCAGACGGTATTGCGCGGCGCGACCATGGGTCACCGCGACGTCGTGGTGCACGACGTGGACGCGCACTACGACGGGCACCGGCTGGCCGGGGCGCCACACAATGCACCGTTTCGGCTGCGTGTCGTCAAACGGCCGGGCGTGAATGTTCCCGGCACCGACCACATCCCGATCGATGCGCTGCGCCAGCACATTCCGGCCGACCTCGCCGCCGACATCGCGGCCCTGCTCGCCGGCGACGCCACATATCACGGGCGCCGCCTTGGGGCCGGGGACATCGCGGTGATCGTGGAACAACACAAAGACGCGCGCGCCTGCCGGCAGGCGCTGGCCGCGGCGGGCATTCCAGCGATCTACACCGGCGATACCGACGTCTTCGAATCGGCGGCGGCCAAGGACTGGCTGTGCCTGCTGGAGGCCTTCGACGCGCCCCAGCGCAGCGGACTGGTCCGCGCCGCCGCGTGCACCATGTTCTTCGGTGAGACCGCGGAAAGCCTTGCCGCCGAGGGTGACATGCTGACCGACCGGGTGGCCGCCACGCTGCGGGATTGGGCAAGCCAGGCGCGGACGCGCGGCGTGGCAGCGGTTTTCGAGGCCGCGCAGATCGCCGGCATGGGCCGGCGCGTACTTGGGCAGCGCGGCGGTGAACGGCACATGACCGACCTGGCGCACATCGCCCAGCTGTTGCACGAAACCGCGCACCACGAACGGCTCGCCCTGCCGGCGCTGCGCGACTGGCAGCGTCACCAATGTGACACCCGCACCGGCGTGACCGAACGCAACCGCCGCCTGGACAGCGACGCCGCGGCCGTGCAGATCATGACCGTGTTCGTGGCCAAAGGTCTGCAGTTTCCGATCGTGTACCTGCCGTTCGCGTTCAACCGCCACGTCCGCAGCGATGACATCCTGCTCTATCACGACGGCGCCGACACCCGCTGCCTGTACATCGGCGGGACGGGCCGGAGCCTGGAGCGCCAGGCGGTCGAGGAGCTCAACCGCCTCGAGGCGGCGCGCGACAACATACGGCTCACCTACGTCGCGCTGACCCGGGCCTGCTCGCAGGTGGTGGCATGGTGGGCGCCGACCAAGGACGAAGTCAGCGGCGGGCTGTCGCGGCTGCTGCGCGGCCGCACCATGGGTGAGCCCGAAGTGCCGGATCGCTGCGCGCCGCGCATCTCCGACGAGGACGCCTGGATGCTGTTCAAGCAATGGGAGGCCGCCGGCGGACCGTCGGTTGAGGAGTCGGTGATCGCCCCTCCGGTTATGTTGCAAACACTCTTGTCTGCAACGCATTTGGGAGTACGCCACTTTCACCGTGCGATCGACACCACGTGGCGCCGAACGTCATATTCGGCGTTGGTGCGCGGTGCCGAAGCGGTTCGGGTGACCAGCGAACCCGAGGTGGGCGTGCGCGACGACGAGGTGGAGGCAGTGGTCGTCACCGCGCCCGCCGCCGGTGATGAGGTGCCCTCCCCGCTGGCGGCCATGCCCGCCGGCGCGGCGTTCGGCTCGCTGGTACACGCGGTGCTGGAGACGGCCGATCCCGGCGCCGCCGACTTGGCCGCCGAACTGCGGCAACAGGTACAACGCCACAGCGCGTGGTGGCCGGTCGACGTCGACGCCGCCGCGCTGGCCGCGGCCCTGGTGCCGATGCACGACACCACCCTGGGCGCCCTGGCCGGGGGTTTGACATTGCGGCACATCGGCGTGCGGGATCGACTGCGCGAGTTGGACTTCGAAATACCGCTGGCCCGCGGCGATGTGCGCGGTGCCGCTCCCCAGGTGTCGGTGTCCGACCTCGGGGAGCTGCTGCGGTTGCATCTGCCTGCCGGCGACCCGCTGGCGCCGTACGCCGACCGGCTGACGGCGACCGGGTTGGGCGGTCAGTCGCTGCGAGGGTACTTGACCGGGTCGATCGACGTGGTGTTGCGGCTGCCCGGGCAGCGTTACCTAGTGGCCGATTACAAGACCAATCACCTGGGCGGCAGCGCGGCCGACTACAGCGTGCACCGGCTTGCTGAGGCGATGCTGCATTCGGACTACCCGCTGCAGGCGCTACTGTATATCGTTGTGCTGCACCGATTTTTGCGTTGGCGAGTGCCGGGCTACGACCCGGCCCGGCATGTGGGCGGGGTGCTGTATCTATTCCTGCGCGGCATGTGCGGTGTCGACACACCCCTCTATGAGGGGCAGCCCGCCGGAGTGTTCGGCTGGAGCCCACCGGCGGAGTTGGTGGTGGCACTGTCGGATCTGCTCGATGGGGGAAGGCGGGCGCCATGACGGTCACCGATGTCGAGGTTGCGATCGCCGGCGCCGGCCTGCTGCGCGTCTTCAACGGTGCCGGTGTACTGGACGTCTCCGATGTCCTTGTGGCGAACCGGGTTTGCGCGCTGGGCAAAGAATCCGACGAGTGGGTGGCGCTGGCGGTGGCCCTGGCGGTGCGTGCGCTGCGGGGCGGGTCGGTATGCGTGGACCTGTCGACGATAGCCGGGCTGGTCGGCGCCGACGAATTGCCGTGGCCACAACCCGCGGCATGGCTGGCGGCGGTGCGGGCCAGCCCATTGCTCGGTGCGCCACCGGTGCTGCATCTCTATGACGACCGGCTGCTCTACCTGGACCGGTATTGGCTGGAGGAGAAGCAGGTGTGCCACGACCTGCTGGCGCTGCTGGCGCGCAGGCCGGCGGTCGAGTTGCCGGTGTGCGAACGACTTTTCCCGGCCGGGTTCGCCGAGCAGCGAGAGGCGGCCGAAATCGCGCTGTCCCAACGGGTCACCGTGCTCACCGGCGGTCCGGGAACCGGCAAGACGACCACGGTGGCACGGCTGCTGGCGCTGGTGGCCGAGCAGGCCGAGCGTGCCGGTAACTCGCGACCGCGCATCGCGCTGGCGGCACCGACGGGAAAGGCCGCGGCCCGCCTGCAGGAGGCGGTCCAACTGGAGGTGGCCAAGCTCGACGCCGTCGATCGGCGCCGGCTGGAGGGACTGAGCGCGGTGACGATTCATCGATTGCTCGGATCGAAGCCGGCCACCTCTGCGCGGTTCCGGCACGACCGCGCAAACCGGTTGCCGCACGACGTGATTGTGGTCGACGAGACGTCGATGGTGTCGCTGACGTTGATGGCGCGGCTGCTGGAGGCGGTGCGCCCGGACGCCAGGCTGGTGCTGGTAGGTGATGCCGACCAGCTGGCCTCGGTAGAGGCGGGCGCGGTGCTGGCCGACCTGGTGGAGGGGTTGTCCGGACGCGCCGATGTGCGGGTGGCGACGCTGCGCACGTCGCACCGGTTCGGGGCGTCTATCGGCGCACTGGCCGATGCGATCCGGGTCGGTGACGCGGAGGGAGCCCTGGCGCTGTTGCGGTCCGGCGATGAGCATATCGAGCACTTCGAGCTCGAAGCCGGTGACGACCCCGCCGGATGGCTGCGCGCGATTTTGCTGGCGCACGCGTTACGGCTGCGCGAAGCCGCGGTGCTGGGCGCTGCCGATGTCGCGTTGTCGGCGCTTGACTCACACCGCTTGCTGTGTGCGCACCGGCGAGGACCTTACGGCGTGGCGCACTGGAATACGCAGGTGCAGAAGTGGATCGCCGACGAGACCGGCCAGCCGGCATGGTCGGAGTGGTATGCCGGGCGCCCGCTGTTGGTGACGGCGAACGACTACGGGCTGCGCGTCTACAACGGCGACACCGGGGTGACGGTCGCCGGTCCGGACGGCCTGCGGGCCGTCATCGCCGGCGCCACCGGGCCGCTGTCCTTCGCAACCAGCCGGCTGGCCGACGTCGAGACGATGCACGCCATGACCATCCACAAGAGCCAGGGCAGCCAAGCCGACGAGGTGACAGTGCTGATGCCGCCGGAAGACTCGCGGCTGCTGACGCGGGAATTGTTCTATACGGCGCTAACTCGCGCGAAGACCAAGGTGCGAGTGGTAGGTTCCGAGGCTTCGGTGCGCGCCGCGATCGAGCGTCGGGCGGTACGGGCGAGCGGATTGCGGCTTCGACTGCAAACCACGGCGTCGGAAACCTGAGGGTGAGCATGGACGCCAGCGGCGAGGATTCCGCGCCCGCATCCCGTTGGCGCCACGTCGCGCGGGTCGTCGTGTTGGCCGGTTTATTGCTCGGCATGTTCTACCTGGTCGCTGTCGCCCGGGTCATCGACATCGTGGAGGTGCGGCGTGTGGTCTCGGCGACCGGCCCGGCGGCACCACTGACCTACGTCGTGATGTCAGCCGTCCTCGGCGCGCTGTTCGTGCCGGGCTCAATTCTGGCTGCGGGCAGCGGCCTGCTGTTCGGTCCGGTAGTCGGGATCTTCGTGACGCTGGGTGCGGCGGTAGGCACCGCGATCGTCGCGAGCCGCATCGGCCGGCGGGCCGGCCGAGACAGCGCGCGGGCGCTGCTGGGGACCAAACGGTCCGGCCGCATCGACACGCTGATCGACCGGCACGGACTGTGGGCAGTCGTGGGCCAACGCTTCATCCCCGGCACATCGGATGCGCTCGCCTCCTACGCGTTCGGGGCCTTCGGAGTCCCGTTGTGGCAGATGGCCGTTGGTTCATTCATCGGCTCGGTGCCGCGTGCATTCGTCTACACCGCACTGGGCGCCTCGATCGGCAACCGGTCGGCACCACTGGCCTACGCGGCGATAGCGGTGTGGTGCGCGACCGCCATCCTCGGCGCGTTCGCCGCGCATCGCGGATATCGAAAGTGGCGCGCGGGGCGCTAGTTCCGCGGCCGCTCGGCGGCGACGAACAAATTCCCCGGCAACCCGTCGGCGACCTCTTTGGGGGCGCTGCGGCCATAGCCCGCCAGCAGCTCGTCGGACGGCGTCACCGTGACATCCCAGCCGTGGCGACGGAACCAGTCCCCCACGTCTTCGCGCTCCTCGAAGTAGAACAGTTCCTCGTTGTTGGGGATCTCGCGCTGCGGGTCCACCTTGGCCATCAACGCCCGAATGCGGTCCATCCGCGCGCGGCGCTTCGCCCGGAACTCCGGGTCGTGAAACTTCGGTCCCAATGCCTCCACCGCGACCCGGCTGCCGCCGACGGCCAAGTCCTGGACACGCTCGAACAGCAAATCCTGTGCGGCGGCCGGCAAGTACGGCATCAACCCCTCGGCCGACCAGGAGCTGGGCAGCGAAGCGGCAAAACCGGCCTGCTGCAAGGCGGTTGGCCAATCCTGACGCAGATCCACCGGAACGGGGACGCGGTGGCAGGCAGGCTGGGCTCCGTGCTCGGCCAAGGCCGAGGATTTGAACTCCAACACCCTGGGCTGGTCGAGGTCGTAGACCGTGACGCCGTCCGGCCACGGCAGCCGCCAGGCCCGCGAGTCCAATCCCGCCGCCAGGATCACCGCCTGGCGGATGCCGGCGCCGGTCGCGTCAAGAAAGAACTCATCGAAAAACGCTGTGCGCGAAGCCATGTAACCGACCATTGCCTGCATCTGCAGCTTTACCTCGGGTTCGGCTTCGAGGAGCTCGGGGGGCAGCTTCGACGCGGAGTACCAATTCCACAACCCGTCGCCGGCGGCGTCGAGAAAAATCCGCGCGAACGGATCGGAGATCATCGGGTTTTCGCTCTCGGTTTCCATCGCGCGGGCCGACGCCACTCCCAGCGCGGTCGCGCCGACGCTTTCGGTGATCTCCCAAGTGTCGTCGTGGGTTCTGGCCACGCTCAATTCCTTCCTGCTCGCTGCGCTGTCACGAAAAGGGTCTGCGGCGAGGCGTCGTCGATGTCTTGCGGAGGCGTGCGGTCGTAGCGGGCCATCAATTCCGGCGCCGGGGTCACGGCCACATCCCAGCCGTGGCGCCCCAACCAGTCGCCCACGTCTTCCCGCTCCTCGAAGTACCACAGGTCTTGGACGTCGGGGATGTCGCGTTCCGGTTCGAGTTTGGCCATCAGGTCGCGGACCCGTTGCATGGTCTCGCGCTGTTTGGCGCGCGCGGCCTCGTCGAGGAAGTCGGGACCCGGCGCCTCGACCGCGATGCGGCTGCCCACGGCGCTGAGCGCGTGAACACGCTCGAATAACAACTCCTGGGCGGCTGCCGGCAAGAACGGCAGCAGTCCCTCGGCCGACCATGCGCTGGGCGCGCCAGCGTCGAAACCGGCCTGCTGCAGGGCGGTCGGCCAGTCGTGACGCAGATCGACAGGAACATGGATGAGTTGGCAGGTGGGCTGGGCGCCCGTGTCCTGCAGCGTCGACGACTTGAACTCCAGCACCCGCGGTTGGTCGAGTTCGTAGACCGCAGTGCCGTTCGGCCAGGAGAGCCGCCACGCCCGCGAGTCCAATCCCGCCGCCAGGATCACCACCTGATGGCAGCCCGCACGGGTCGCGTCCAGGAAGAAGTTGTCGAAGAACGCGGTGCGGGCGGCCATGTAGTCGACCATCCCCTGCATCCGTGGCTTCAGGTCGGGTTCGGCGTCGGCGAGCTGGGCGGGCAAGTTGGGGGCCGCGAACCAATTCCACATGCCTTCCCCAGCGGCGTTGAGGAATACGCGCGCAAACGGATCACTGATCAGTGGGTTCTCACTCTCGGTTTCTGCGGCGCGGGCGGCCGCGACGCCCAGCGCCGTGGCTCCCACACTCTCGGTGATCGCCCAGCTGTCGTTGTCGGTTCTGGCCACGCTCACGTTCTCCCATTTCGCTAGCACGCCTACATACACGACCCTACGCGCGCCGCCGGTGGGCAAGCTGTCCCGCAACCGGGTATCGGAGTTAACTTGTCGCAAACCGGCAAGCAGGATTAGCAGCGACAACCGAGCGGATCCGAAGGGTCGTCACAACATGCGAGTCGACGGGCGCGACATCACCGTGTCGGGCAGCTTGCTGCAGCCGCTGACCCGGCGGACCAACGACATCCTGCGGCTGATTCTGGCCTTGGCCTTCCTCGCACTCGTGATCACCAGTTCCGTCATCACCCGCCCGCAGTGGATCGCGCTCGAGAAATCCATCTCACAGATCGTCGGGGTGTTGTCGCCCGCGCAATCCGACGCGGTTTACCTGATCTACGGGTTCGCGATTCTGGCGTTGCCGTTCATGATCCTGATCGGGCTGATCGTCGCCGGGCAGTGGAAAATGCTGGGCGCGTACGCGGCGGCGGCGCTGATCACCATGCTGCTGCTGTCGATCAGCGGCACCGGCATCGCGGCACCACGATGGCACTTCGACATCCCCGACCGGCTCAGCACATTGCCGGCGCAGTTCCTCGATGACCCGCGCTGGATCGGGATGCTGGCGGCGGTGCTGACCGTGTCCGGGCCGTGGCTGCCCGCGCGCTGGCGCCATTGGTGGTGGGCGCTGCTGCTGGCCTTCGTGCCCATCCACCTCGCGGTGAGCGCCGTCGTTCCGGCCCGCTCGCTGGTGGGCCTCGCGGTCGGGTGGGTCGTCGGATCGCTGGTGGTGCTGTTTGTCGGCACGCCCGCGCTCGAGGTGCCGCTGGAGGCTGCGGTGCGGGCAATGGCCAAGCGGGGGTACGTCGTATCGCGGCTGACCGTGGTACGGCCCGCCGGACGCGGTCCGCTGGAACTTTCCGCCGGATGCGAGTCTCCCGATTGCACCGCCGTAATCGAGTTATACGGGCCGCATCAGCGCAGCGGTGGCACGCTGCGCCAGCTCTGGGGCAAGCTCAAGCTGCGGGACACCGAGACCGCGCCCCTGGTGACTTCCATGCGCCGCGCCGTCGAGCATCGCGCCTTGATGGCAATTGCCTTCGCGGAGCTGGACCTGGCCAATACCTCGACGATCGCCGTCGCCCTGCTGGACCGGGGATGGATGCTGTACTCGCACCATCCCCCGCGCGGAGTGCCCATCGGCGAATGTGTGGATACCACACCGGTTCGCAATCTGTGGGAATCGCTGCAGGTCCTCGACGAGCACCAAATCTCGCACGGTGATTTGCGCAGCCAGCAGATCACGGTGGACGACGGGCGCGCGCTGTTCGGCGGCTTCGCCAGCGCCGAATACGGTGCCACCGACGCCCAACTCCAATCCGATATCGCACAGCTGCTGGTGACGACGTCCGCCCTGTATAACCCCAAGTCGGCGGTGAGCGCCGCGATCGAGGTGTTCGGCAAGGACACCATTCTCGATGCATCCCGTCGGCTGACGAAAGCCGCTGTGCCAAAGGCGGTTCGGGAGTCGGTGTTGGATTCCGGCGCCGTCATTTCCGATGCCCGTGCCGAGGTGAAGCGTCAGACCGGTGCGGATCAGATCAAACCCGAAACGATCACCCGCTTTTCCCGCAGCCAGCTCATTCAACTGGCGCTTTTCGGTGCGCTGGTGTACATCGCGTACCCCTTCATCAGCACCGCGCCGAGCTTTATCTCCCAGCTGAGGAACGCGAACTGGTGGTGGGCACTGCTGGGTCTGCTGGCGTCGGCGTCGACCTACCTGGGAGCGGCGACCGCGTTGTGGGCCTCCGCCGACGAGTCGGTGAACTTCTGGAAATTGTCGATCGAGCAGGTGGCCAACACCTTTGCCGCCACCACCACGCCGGCCGGCGTGGGGGGTCTGGCGCTGAGCACCCGGTATCTGCAAAAAGGAGGAGGGCTGTCCGCGACCCGGGCCACCACCGCGGTGGCGCTGCAGCAAGCCGTGCAGGTGATCATGCACCTGACGTTGCTGGTCTTGTTCAGCACGATTGCCGGCGCGCAGATGAACCTCTCCCATTTCGTGCCGACCGCCACCGTGCTCTACCTGATCGCCGGGGTGGCCCTCGGGATCATCGGCACGTTTCTGTTCGTACCGAGGCTGCGCCGCTGGCTGGCGACAGACGTGCGGCCGAAACTGAAGGAGATCACCACCGACCTCGCCGAGGTTGCCCGGGAACCGAAACGACTGGGGCTGATCGTACTCGGTTGTACCGTAACGACTCTGGGCAACGCGCTGGCGCTTTGGGCCAGCGTCCAAGCGTTCGGCGGCGGCGCTTCGTTTGTCACCGCCACGGTGGTCACGATGGTCGGCGGCACGCTGGCCTCGGCGGCACCGACACCCGGCGGGGTCGGCGCCGTCGAAGCCGCGCTGATCGGTGGGCTGGCCGCCTTCGGCGTACCGGCGTCCGTCGCGGTGCCGGCCGTCCTGCTGTATCGGGTGCTCACCTGCTGGCTGCCCGTCTTCGTGGGCTGGCCGGTGATGCGATGGCTGACCAAGAATGACATGGTGTAACCGAACGGGTCAGGATTCTCCGGTTTCGGTTTGCGCGACGACGAAAATGATTGATCTGCACGAAGTTTGGCCGACCGTAGTGGTCAGGTATACCAGGTAGTACTCCTCGGGCACCGAGGGCGCCACCGTGATCGGGACGGTGACCGTGCTCGATCCGTCCGCGGCGAACTGGCCGGAGACTCCTGCCACGGTGATCCCGACGTCCGAGGAGGTGCCGGTGACGGAGTAGCCGCCGGCATTGTCGACCATCCGTTGCGCGTCGAGGGTCACCGTGCCCGTGCTGCCGGGCGCGATGGTGACGATGGGTCGGGCAGCGTTGACGGCCACCGCCGAGCTGCCCGCGGCGAATGACGGCGGGGCCGAAGATTCCGCCACACCCCACTCCTTGTCGGGATAGGCGGCCAGCGAGAACGCCAGGTCGCCGCCGGTGCGGACGGCCGAGTCCGGCAAAAAGGTGTGATCGGTGGCCTGGCCGTCGAAGCTCAGGCCGCTGATGAATCTCAGGTGGCGCGGAGCGGATGCGCCCGGTGCCGAAATCCGGATGGATTGGCCTGCGGGAAGCGCGATTACGGCGCGATCGAAGATCGGTGCGCTGACAGTGAGGATCGATGTTCCCGGGGTGCTCGGGTAAAGGCCGAGAGCGGCCCAGACGTACCAGCTGGCCATCGCGCCCAGATCGTCGTTGCCCGGCTCACCGTCGGAAGTCGGGCCGAAAAGCCCGCGCACCCGGTCCACCGTGTGCTGAGTTTTCCACGGTTGACCGATGTAGTTGTACAGCCACGGCACTCCGAAACCCGGCTCGTTGCCGGCCCACAGATAGGGCTCATTGGGGCCGACGTTGAGCTTCTTGGTGAAGTGATCGAGCCGCCCGGCCGCGGCCTGGCGGCCACCCAGCGCGGTCACCAGCCCGGCCACATTGTGCGGCACCAACCACACGTACTGCTCGGCGTTGCCCTCGTCGTATCCGATTTGGCCGAAATCCGACGTCGGCTCCACGAAACCCGGCCCGGCGCGGAAGAATCCGGTCGAGCCGCGTGGCGAGACATACCGGGTGCTCGCGTTGAACAGGTTCTGCCAGTACTGCGACCTGTTCTGGAATTCCGCGGCGGTGGCGGAATCGCCGAGCGCGTCGGCGAATCGGGCGATGGCGAAATCGTCGATCGACCATTCGAGTGTGATCGACGCGTCGGCGATCCAGCCGTCGGTGCGGAACTCATACGTGAACGGCGCATACCCGAGTTGCAGGTAGGTGGCGATACCGGGCCGCTCCACGTAGCCGCCCAGCCCCGTGCCGCCTTTGGTCGCCGCATTCACCATGTAGCGCAACGCGGTGTTGACGTCGAACTCCTTGGCGCCGAAGGCATAGAGATTCACGATCAGCGGCACCACGCTGTCTCCGGTCATCTCGGCGGTCGCGGCATTGGCGAACGCCCAGCGCGGAAACGCTCCACTCTGCTCGGCGTCGTTCACCAACGATTGCGCCATGTCGCCGGCGCGATCCGGGAAAAGCAGCGCCTGCAAGGCGGCAAGGCACCGGTAGGTGTCCCAGTCGGAGAAGTTGGCGTACTGCGTGTGCCCGGCGGTCACGGTGTGCACGAAGCCGTCGAACCCGATGTAGCGACCGTCCGCGTCGTTGAATGTGTTGGGGTGCAGGAGCGATCGGTACAGGGAGGTGTAGAAGGTTTCCACATCATCGGCATTGCGGCCGGCCACCGCGATCCGGGACAGCGTGGCGTTCCACTCTTTCGACGCCGCGGCGCGAACGTCATCGAAGCTCGTGGCGCCCTCAGCGGCCAAGTTCGCCCGCGCACCCTCGATACCGACGTAGGAGATGGCAGTGCGCACTTCGATCACCGAGCCGGCAGGGAACTGCACGTACCCGCCGCTGAACGGCGAATTCGCACTTCGGGCGCCGGGATAAACCCGATACCCGTCCCAGGCACCGTAGGAGGCGAAAGGCTGGCTGAACTTCATCGCGAAGTACACCGTGTAGGTGTTGTGCTTGCCGCAGAACCCGCCGCTGCTGGCCCAGCCGGTGATGGTGGTGTTGTCTTCCCCGATCTGAATGGCGGCGCGGGAGTTGCCCGCCAGCGACGCGCCGGAACGCACGTGGAACAGGGCGGGGCGGCCGTTGTGCGGGTAGCTGAATCGGCCGATACCCGTGCGCGTGGTGGCGGTGAGTTCCGCCTTCACGCCGGTACCGGGAAACCGCACCGTGTAATAGCCGGGCACACCCTGCTCGGTGTGGTCATGGGCGATCTGCTCCCAAGCGTTCCAGGGCTGTGACCCGATTCCGCGGGTGGTCGGCAGCATCGAAATGTCGCCGAAGGCCGCACATCCCACCGACGCATGGGTCATGCTGAAGCCGGTGGCGCGTGGGTTGTCGTAGTTGTAGCCGCCGTAGTTGCCGACGGTGTCCGGCGAGTACTGCACCATTCCGAACGGCACCGCGGCGCCCGGGAAGTTGTTGATCTCCCCCACCGTCTCGCCACCCGTCCCGGTGCCGATCAGCGTTGCGACATGGTCCACCGGATTCGCCACGAAGGCGGGCTCACCGTCGTACGCGATCGGCGGAGCCGCCGCAACAAAAGTCAGGAAGACAGCCGTCGCCGCAATAAGCGCAATCATGGCCCATCGCGACCGCATACCTGTCTCTTACTGGATAACGGTGGATTTGCGTGGGTGATTGCCGGACGAATTCGATAACGATTAGCGGACTGGCCGCGATGCCGCCAACAAAAGTCCGAACAGTAGCCGCATAGTTGCACGCCATTTCGACTACTCTCATTCCGGCGTGACCGGCGCAGGTGCCGGCCCGAATTGTCGGGAGATTGGATTGATGAAACATTTGACACTAGCAACCATTACCGTTGCGCTGAGTGTGGCGCTCGTTGGTTGCGGCTCCAACCACAAATCCAGCAACCAAACATCGACACCCACGTCGACGTCGACATCCACATCGAAATCGACGACCTCGTCGGCAACCAGTGCGGCACCGGCCGCGGGTGCCAAGTACACCATCGCCGATTACGTCAAGGACAACCACATCACCGAGACCCCCGTGCACCGAGGCGACCCCGGCTCCCCCACCATTAACCTGCCGGTGCCCGCGGGCTGGCAGGTCAGCGACAATGTCAACACGTCGTACGGTGGCATCGCATTGTCTCAGCCCGCGAACCCCGCCGATCCACCGGTCATCTCGGCGATGGTCGCCAAGCTCACCGGTAACGTCGACCCGGCGAAGATCCTTCAATACGCTCCCGGCGAGTTGCAGAACCTTCCCGGATATCAAGGGAGCGGAGACGGGTCCGCGTCCACACTGAGCGGCTTCCAGGCATGGCAGCTCGGCGGCACGTACCAAAAGGACGGCCAGGCCCGCAGTGTCGCGCAGAAGACGGTCGTGATTCCCAGCCAGGATGGAGTGTTCGTGCTCCAGCTCAATGCGAACTCCCTGGAAAGCGATCAAGGCGTGTTGATGGACGCCACCAACGTCATCGACGAGCAGACGACCATCAGCGCCTGACTCGACGAGCCGGAGGGCGCCCGCGGAGACCTCACACGCTCCGCGGCGCGCCGCCCCGGCGTGAATTCCCTATGCGGCACAGTCCGATTGGCCTTACGGTGTTGTCATGGCTGAACAGTCGTATCCGGTAGACGTCGGGCACCCACCGTCGGCGGTACTGCGTTTCGTCAACCCAATGCTGGGATTGCTGCTACGAACTCCGCTTGCCGCCCCGCCCGCAAGCAGCTGATGGTGTTGAGCTTCACCGGCCGAAAGACGGGGCGCCCGTACTCAATTCCGGTGAGCGCACACATGATCGACAATCAGCTTTATGCGCTGACCGATGCCCGATGGAAGCAGAACTTCCGCGATGGCGCCGACGCCCAAGTGCTCTATGACGGCAAGACAACCGCGATGCATGGCGAGCTCATCCGCGACCGCGCCGCGGTCTCGGACCTCTTTTTCCGCTGCGCCCAGTCGTATGGAGCGCAGCGCGCGCAACGCATGATGGGGCTGAAATTCCGCGACCAGGGCATACCGACGCGCGAGGAGTTTGCCGAGGCGGTCGACCGGCTCCACCTGGCAGCGGTCCGGTTCACCCCGGCCACGTAGCGAGCGCGTCCGCTCAGGTAATGCCCCGGTCCGAGGGCTGTTCAGAGGCGGACGCCCGCAGGTGTGCGGTGAGCAAGCGTTGGTCGAATCGCGACCGCGAGGCGATCACCTCTTTACCCAACGCGGAGAAGTCTTTGGCGATCTGCTGGGCGAGCAACCCAAGTTTCATGTTGTGCACTTGGGACAGCGATTTGAGCAGGTTGAACGCCGCCGCCTCGTCGATGCCGGGTGTTTGTGCGCGAGCACCAGCTCGGTGGTCGGGGTGACGGTTCCGGGCTGGTAGCCGTGCATGCGCTGCACCTGCTCGGACCATTCCCACCGCTGGTCTTCGAAGTAGAAGCGGAACCACCCCACGCGCTGTGGCGTCCCGCCGGCGAGGGCCTGCTCGACCGCTGCCGTTTGGCCGTCTAGTTCCCACGCCATCGGGCAAGCTCCACAGACGACGTCCAAGCGCGAACGGGCTGACTTTCCAGGAATTGTCGCTGGAGCGCGGTGCTTTGTTGCACGCGCCGCGGCGACAGCCGGCACAGCTCACGGGATCGACCGACGTGCTCTCGCGCCCGTTGCATGGAGCTCGCGACGGAGCGCCGCAGTGAGTCAAGTGCGTCGGAGCTCGCCAGTGCCGGTGCGGGACTTCTCCTCACACGCTCACGCAACTCGGCCGTCCGGCGCGCCGTCGGGACGCGATGGGCCTTTTGCCGACACGCGAACGAGCAGTAGACGGCATCCGAGCGTAAGGCGAAGGTGGTGCCAGACAGCGCGCACGAAATCGCACCCATATCCGTTACGTTACAGCTATCGCTCCGCGCGTTGCATTCTCAGGCCAGCTGGTCGCGGAGTCTTTCGACGAGCCGGACCAGCTTTTGGTAGTGGGATCCGGGCCAGTAGATCCGCCCGCATTCCGGGCAGCGGCTGAAGTCGTCGTAATACCGGCGGGTCAGCGGCTCCAGCTGGTCGATCACCTGCTCCTTGGCAACCGGTGTCAACATGCCGTTGCACCGCACGCACCTGGTGAGCGGCGCCAGCCGCTGCCGCAAGTCCAGCCGCCGTATCACTTCGAGCACCTGGTCCTCGGGCGCATCGGAGCGAACGAACAGACCATGCGTGATAGCGCGGCGCTTCAACAGGCCGCGGTCGCGGGTCAGCAGGATCCGCTGCTGCTGCACGCTGATGTCGGCCAGCGTCTGGTCGTTGACGTCATTGCCCCACCACGCATCCAACCCGAGCAGCCGAAGCAGCCGCGCCAGCCGGCCGAGGTTGACGTCGACGACAAACCGCGGGCAAGGCACCGGCCGCAGCCCGGGGTAGGCGGCGACATGATCGCCGCTGTGCGGGCGATCGCCAAGGCCTCGCGGAGAACCGTTCACCAGGATGAGGTCGATCTCGGTGTGTGGAATGCCCATCGCCTCCAACACGTCCTTGACCGTCTGATGCGGCCGATACGGGCGGCGCACCGTCACGCCGCGCGCCCCGGGTGCCAGGAAGTCGTTCAGTTCGGCGTATGCCCGAACCTCGACATAGCCGACTTCAGGCTCGCTCACGCACACGGCCCCGCGCCCGCGGCCGCGAAGGTCCGAGTGATGACCGGCAGCTCAAACCCGGCGTCGCTCACCGCTCGTTGGACCGCCGCACCGACCGCCTCCGCCCGCTCGGCCGGCACCAACGCGATCACACAGCCCCCGAAGCCGCCGCCGGTCATCCGGGCGCCCAGGGCCCCGGCTCGCACCGCGGCGTCGGCGATCAGGTCGATGTGCGCGGTGGTAATTTCGAAATCGTCACGCATGGACGCGTGCGAGGCGGTGAAAATCCGCCCGGCTGCAGCGAAATCGCGATCACGAAGCGCTGCAACGAAATCCAATACTCTCTGGTTCTCGGTCAACACGTGCCGGGCGCGGCGCGCGTCGACGGGGTGAGGCACCGCAGCCAGCACCGACGGTCCGCGCTCCTGGATCTCACGCAAGGACGATGCCCCCAACTCGGCGGCCGCCCGTTCGCACGACGCGCGCCGGGCCGCATAGTCGCCGCCGGCGTGAGAATGCCGGGCCCGGGAGTCGATCAACAGCAGCGCGACACCGGCGGGGTCCGGGTCGAACGGGACCGGCGCCACGCTGAGGTCGCGGAAGTCGATCAGCAGCGCGGCCGAAGGCTGCCCGAACAGCGAGGCCAGCTGGTCTAGCAAACCCGTTGGCGCGCCGACATATTCGTTTTCGGCGCGCTGGGCGAGCCGCGCCTGTTCTGTCGCGTCGATGTGGGCCCTGGCCGCCGATGCGATAGCGCCCAGCACCGCACACTCCAGCGCCGCCGAGGAAGCCAGGCCCGATCCCATCGCCACGTCGCTGGTGATCGACATCGCGCCGCCGGGCACCGGGTGGCCTGCTTGGCGCAGCGCCCACACCACGCCGGCCACATAGCCCGCCCAACCGGTCACCTCGCCGGGCGCGGTGCCGAGCGGGATGCGCACCGAGCCGTCCGCGCGGTCGCTGGCGACGGTGATCGCCGCGCCGCCGTCGGGCGCGAACGTCACCAGCGTGCGCTGCGGCAGCGCGATGGGTAGCGCGAGCCCGAGGTTGTAGTCGGTGTGCTCTCCGATCAGGTTGATCCGGCCCGGCGCCGAGTACCGGACGGTCATCCGAACTCCCGGAGCCGCTGGGCCACACTTTCGGGCGTGACGTCACTAATGAACGCATCCATCGCCGATTCCGAGGCGGCCAGGTACTTGAGTTTGGTGGCGCTGCGCCGGATCGACATCAGCTCGACGTGGAAGTAACCGTCGGCCTGCGAGTCGGTGTCGGAGTATTGATGCAGCGCCGAAATATACGGCAGCGCAGTCGAGTACATCCGGTCGAACCGTCCCAGCACGTCGAGGTAGAGCCGGACGAATCCGTCCAACTCGCTCTCGTCGAGCTCAAGAAGATTGCGTACGAACCGGTTCGGGTAAATGTGTACCTCGACCGGCCAGCGGGCCGCGAAGGGCACGAATGCGGTGACGGAGTCGCTGCGGGAGACGATGCGGCTGCCGTCGTCGAGCTCGGCCCGCAGCAAGTCCGCAAACAGGTTGCTCCCGTGACCCTTTCGATGTTCGCGTGCCTGCCGCAGCATGGCGGCAGTGCGCGGAGTCAGATACGGGTAGCCGTAGATCTGACCGTGTGGATGGGTCAACGTCACCCCGATTTCCTCGCCACGGTTCTCGAAGCAGAAGACCTGCTCGATACCGGGTGTGGCCATCAAGTCGCTGGTGCGATGCCGCCACGCGTCGACGACCAGCCGGGCATGGGCCTGCTCCAGCTGCGCGAAGGATCCGGTGTGGTTGCTGGAAAAGCAGATCACCTCACAGCGGCCATGCCCGGGCGCGGAGAGGAACAAATCGCCGGCGGGCGCCGGTGCGCCGGCACCAGAGAGACTGGGGAATCGGTTCTCGAAGACCACCACGTCGTAGTCCGAGGCGGGCACCTCACTGGTCAGGCCGGTCGGCCCCGGACACAGCGGGCACTGGTCGGCCGGCGGCTTGTAGGTGCGGTCTTGGCGCAACGCCGCGACGATCACCCACTGTCCGGTTGTCCGATCGAATCGCAGCCGTGTGTGCGCGGCGTCGCGTCCGGGCAACGGCCGGCGGTCTTCGACCGGCGCGGGACGGTGCCCGGGCAATGCGAAGAACAGCAGGTCACGGCCATCGGCCAGCTTCGCCCGGGTCGGCGCCGTCACGATGTCGAAGACTAGCTTGGCCGCTCCCCCGCAGTTCGGGTAACCATGTCATGTCCGGCAGAACAAAGGGGGCCATCCGATCACCGATCTTTACCAAAGAGCCCGCAACTGGGCGATCGGGGTCCGACCCTGGGCTGCTTCGGTTGCGGATGGCGACTCGCACGACCGTCGCGCTCGGCTGTTCGCTGTTCGTTCTCGCCCTGGTGACCAGGGCCGCCGGACAGCCGCTGACCGTTGCTCTGCTCGGTGTCGTCATCACCATGGTGGCCTCACGATCGGTCAACGAGCCCGACCCTCGCCAGCAGCGGGTCACCATGGCGCTGCTGCCGGTGCCCGCCACTTTGTCCCTCACCGCCGCCGCGCTGCTCGCGCCGTACCCGGTGGGCAGCGACGTCGCCTTCGTGCTGATCGTGTTCGCCGCGATTTAAATTCGCCGGTTCGGGCCGCAGGGGCGGGCGCTGGGCATGGTTGCCTTCATGGCGTATTTCTTCACGTTGTACCTGCGTGCGCGCCTCGCCGAGCTGCCCTGGATGATCGGCGCGGTCGCGGTGGGAACGGTGTGCACGTACCTGACGAGCACCTGCGTGCTGCCGGATCGACCCGCCGGCGTGCTGCGCGCCACCATACGGGCATTGCGGGCACGGATGGCGATCGTCGTTGACACCACTGCCGAAACCTTACGACGGGCCGCCTCGATGAACGCGTCGGCGTCGCATGCGGGCACGCACCATCCGGCTCAACCAGACCGCGCTGACGGTGCAAAGCCAGATCGAAGACAAAGCCGACCCGGCCATCCTGTGGCCGGGCGTCACCGCCGAACAACTGGCGCCCTGGCTACTGGATGCCGAACTGGCCATCGAGTGGGTCGCCACCGCCAGTCGGGTGCGAGCCGATGGCTTCCGATCTGGCCGATGCCTTTACCGCGGCCGCAACCCAGACCCGGCGCAACATCGACGCGCTGGCCGCCGCCATCGGTGGTGGTCAGGCGCCCACCGTTGGCTCGGACTCCCCAGTGGCGTGCGTCTCGATGATGATTGAGCCATGACCGAACCAGTTGCCGCGCGGGTGGCAGTCTATCTCGACTTCGACAACATCGTGATCTCGCGATATGACCAGGTCAACGGGCGCAACTCGTTCCAACGGGACAAGGCCAAGGGGTTCGAACACAGTGCGGAGCGGCAGGCCCGGGCCACGGTCGACGTCGGCGCGATCCTGGACTTCGCGTCGTCGTTCGGGACGCTGGTGCTCACCCGCGCCTATGCGGACTGGTCCGCAGAGGTCAACGCCGGATACCGGGGGCAGCTGGTAGCCCGAGCGGTCGATTTGGTGCAGCTGTTCCCCGCGGCGGCCTACGGCAAGAACGGTGCCGACATCCGGCTGGCCGTCGACACGGTCGAGGATATGTTTCGGCTGCCCGACCTGACCCATGTGGTGATCGTCGCCGGAGACTCCGATTACATTCCGTTGGCTCAGCGTTGTAAGCGGCTGGGCCGGTACGTGGTGGGCATCGGGGTGGCCGGAGCGTCCAGCCGCGCGCTGGCGGCGGCATGTGACGAGTTCGTCGTCTATGACGCGCTGCCGGGGGTTCCGGCGCTCGAGCCGGAG
>DATJQO010000197.1:0-44698 GCA_035505695.1 Mycobacterium sp. | reverse complement strand
CCCGCCACCACGTCGAGCGCCGCATCGAGGGCATCAAAGGCCGCCGTGATCGCCTCCCGATCAACGACACCATCAGCCATACCCCGAAACTAACCAAGACCACCGACAAACAACGGCCACTTGAGACGGCTGAAGCCAAAGTGGCGCAAGTGATTTCGCTAGACTTTTAGCCCCGAATACATCACCCGATTCGGGTCGTACTTCTGCCGGAACCACGGTGGCCGACCGTAATGCATCGCAGGTCAATCCGGCGCGTCGGGTATCGGCCCCCACGCCGCCACCGAGCGCCATTCCCGGCGATACCGACGGTCGGGCAGCTCCCGGTGGGCACGGCGAGTCCCGCGCCGGCCAAGGCCTGTTGCAGCGCATAGATATTGGTTGCCGGGCTGACCGTGACGTTGCCGCTGCCCGCGTTCGAAGTTCGCACCGCCCGGAAGGCCGCGCAAGTCAAGCACCATGCTGCCGTTCGCGCTGGAGGCGCCGACATACGAATGCCCACCGCCGCGCGGCGCGACCTTGAGGTTGTTGGCGGTCGCGAAGGCGATAGCCTTCTGCACGTCAGCCTGCGATGAAACCCGCACCGCCGCAGCTAGATTCGAATCACTGAAGAACGGGTTGAAGACCTGCTTGCCGCTGGTGAATGCAGAACCGTTGGCGGGCACCAGCACAATGCCGCCGATGGAAGATGCGAGACCGTCCCACCCGGCGGCGGGGTCCGCGGCCGCCCGCGCGGTGCCAAACACCCCTCCGCTCGCCAACATTCCGGCGGCGCCGCAAAGAAACGCCTGGCGCGAAATGGTTTTGTGGAGCAAAAGATCTGGCGGACGGCTGCGATTCGTCGCCAAGTGCCCAGATTTTCGACCATGTCGCACCCAGAATGCCGGGGTCATCGCCCGTGTCAGATCACAGTGTGGCTTCGATCTGTCCACGGTCCGCCAGGCCCAATAATCCATGGCCCGCGCGCGGCTCCCTCACGAAACGCTTATTGTGCGAACCTTTATCTCACCGTGTCGTAAACGTGACCGTCATGGCTCAGAGTTCCTAACGTGATTCGAGTGCGCTGGCGTGCACAGCAAGACGAGGGGGAGCTGGCGTGAAGGCACTGGCACGGACTCACCGCTGGATCTGGCTGTTTCGGCATCAGCCTCTGACCATTCGCTTGCTGGCGGTGGCCGCCAGCCTGCTCACCGCGGCATCGGCGTTCGCCGCGCCGGCCGGGGCGGACAACCCCGATGACAACTTCATCGACGCGCTCAACCACGCCGGCATCGACTTCGGCGAACCTGGAAACGCGATGTCGGTGGGCCAGTCGATCTGCCCGATGCTGGTCCAGCCGGGCGGAAACTTCGCCGCGGCCGCCTCCAGTGTCTCCGGCCGGGGCATGTCACCCATGATGGCGCGGATGTTCACCACCATCGCGATACAGACCTACTGCCCCGAGCAGATGGCAAACCTGGCCAGCGGCAATCTGCCCGGCGCGGTGCCACAAATACCTGGCATGCCACGCCAAATCCCGGGTATGGCAGGCCAAGTGCCGAGCATGGCTGGCCAAATGCCGGGCATGCCAAACCAAATCCCGGGCATTGCTGGCCAAATCCCGAGGGCGCCGGGTACCTAACCGGTGCCCAGCGGGTCGATCGTCGACGCGATGTAGACCATCGCCGCGGCGACCGTCGCGGTGGTGATGAAGTCAATCCCCTTGCTGCGCACCACCAAAACCCCGGCCCGCTCCTCGGGTAAGACCAAGCGCAGCACCGCCGCCACGCCGACGCCGATACCGATCAGCAGCGAACCGCGCCGCCAGAAGTTTGCACCGACCAGCACGAATGCGGTCACGAAGATCAGGCCCACCAACAGAATCGGCCATTGGGCGCGGACCACGGACTGCGCGGTCATTCCCGCTCGGCCAACTCGACCACATTGGTCAGCAGGAACGCACGCGTCAACGGGCCGACACCACCCGGATTCGGTGACACGTGGCCGGCCACCTCCCACACATCCGGGTGCACGTCGCCGACCAGTCCGTTCTCGGTGCGGCTGACGCCCACGTCGACGACCGCCGCACCAGGACGGACCATGTCGGCGGTCAGCATGTGTGGCACACCTACGGCGGCCACGACGATGTCGGCCTGCCTGGTGAACGCGGGCAGGTCGCGAGTTCCGGTGTGGCACAACGTCACCGTCGCGTTCTCGGAACGTCGGGTCAGCAATAGCCCCAGCGGTCGACCGACCGTCACACCACGGCCGATGATGACCACGTGCGCCCCGGCGATCTCGACGTCGTAGCGGCGCAACAGGTGCACGATGCCGCGCGCGGTACACGGCAGCGGAGCCGCAACGCTGAGCACCAGCCGGCCCAGGTTCGTCGGGTGCAGCCCGTCGGCGTCCTTGTCCGGGTCCACCCACTCCAATGCCGCGTTCTCATCCAGGTGCATGGGCAGTGGCAACTGCACGATGTAACCGGTGCACTCGGGGTTCGCGTTGAGTTCGTCGATGGTGTCGTGCAGGGTCTCGGTGCTGATGTCGGCGGGCAGGTCGCGACGGATCGACGTGATGCCCACTTTGGCGCAGTCCGCGTGCTTACCGCGGACGTAGGCCTGCGAGCCCGGGTCCTCCCCGACCAGGATGGTGCCCAAACCGGGGATGCGGCCCGATGCGGTCAAGGCGGCCACCCGTTGCTTCAAATCCACGAAGATCTCGTCTCGGGTGGCCTTGCCGTCCAGCGTGATTGCGCCCACGCCTGACAGTCTGGCACGCCTCAAGGTTAGGCTCCCGATATGTCTAGTCCTCCGGACGTGTTCGCGCCCGCCAAGCTTGGTCCGGTCACGCTGCGCAACCGCATCATCAAGGCCGCCACCTTCGAAGCACGCACACCTGACGCGCTGGTGACCGATGACCTGATCGAGTACCACCGGCTGCCGGCCGCGGGTGGGGTCGGCATGACGACCGTCGCCTATTGCGCCGTCTCCCCGGGCGGCCGCACCGACGGCAGCGGACTGTGGATGCGCCCCCAAGCGGTACCCGGGCTGCGGCGGCTCACCGACGCGATCCACGCCGAAGGCGCCGCGATCAGCGCGCAGATCGGTCACGCCGGCCCGGTGGCCAACGCCAAGTCGAACAAGGCCACCGCGTTGGCGCCGGTGCGATTTTTCAATCCGATCGGCATGCGGTTCGCCAAGAAGGCGACCCGCGACGACATCGACGACGTGATCGCGGCGCACGCCAACGCCGCTCTGATCGCCATCGACGCCGGCTTCGATGCGGTCGAAATCCATCTAGGCCACAACTACTTCGCCAGCGCTTTTCTGTCCCCGCTGATCAACCGACGCAACGACGAGTTCGGCGGGTCGCTGGAGAACCGGGCCAAGGTGGCGCGCGGCCTGGTGATGGCCGTTCGCCGCGCCGTGGACATGCAGGGAGCCGGACGAGTCGCGGTCACCGCCAAGCTCAATATGGCCGACGGCGTGCGTGGCGGCATCAGCACCGAAGAGTCGCTGACCACGGCCAGATGGCTGCAGGACGACGGCGGCCTGGACGCCATCGAACTCACCGCGGGCAGCTCGCTGGTCAACCCGATGTACTTGCTCCGCGGCGATGCCCCGATCAAGGAGTTCGCCGGTGCCTTCAAACCGCCGCTGAGCTGGGGCATGCTCATGACGGGCAATAAATTCCTGCGCGAGTACCCCTACCGCGAGGCCTATCTATTGCGCGATGCCAAGCTGTTCCGCGCGGAGCTGACCATGCCGCTGATCCTGCTCGGCGGCATCACCAACCGGGAGACCATGGACCTGGCGATGGCGGAGGGATTCCGGTTCGTCGCGATGGCACGGGCGCTGCTGGCCGAGCCCGATCTGCCCAACCGGATCGCCGCCGACGGCGCCCGGCACAGCGTGCATTCGGCCTGTACGCACTGCAATCTGTGCATGCCCACGATCTACAGCCGCACCCGCTGCGTCGTCACCGGAGCGCCCGACGTCAGCAATTAGGCGCCCGGGAGCAGCGAATTCAACAGCTACAGTTGTGGCAATGAGTGCTCCAGCCCCGCCCGTGTTGACCGTTCGTTACGACGGCTCAGAACGCACCTTCGCCGCGGGCCATGACGTTGTGGTCGGGCGCGACCTGCGGGCCGACATGCGCGTCACGCACCCGCTGATCTCGCGGGCCCACCTGCTGCTGCGCTTCGACCAGGGCAGGTGGCTGGCGATCGACAACGGATCCCTCAACGGCACCTTCGTCAACGGCCGCCGCGTGCCGGTGGTCGAGATCCACGACGGCCAGTGCGTCAACGTCGGGAACCCTGACGGGCCGCGGCTGATGTTCGAGGTCGGCCGCCACCAGGGAATGGCCGGGCGCCCGCCCCAAACGGAGTCGATGGGCATCCCGGTCGCGGCTCACCCGGGCGCAGCGGCCTGGTCGGCCGCACCCGCACCGGGTCACCCGGGCGGTCCGGTCGCCGCACCGCCCGGCCCTCCCCCTGGGCCGTCGGGACCCCCGCCCAACTGGGCGTCGCCGCCGCGGCGGTCGCATCCCGGGCCGCCGGGGCAGCGGCCGGGACCACCCATGTACGCGGGCGGCGGTGGGCGACCAGCGGCGCCTCCGGGCGGCGCGGCGCCACCGCCGGCCAACTTCCACCCGCAGATGTCGAGCGTGGGTTCCTACGCGCCCGCGCAGACCCAGATGTCGCCCGGCCCCGCCAAGGCGCCCGAGGTGGGCAACCTGGCGACGAAGATGTTCCAGGCGTTGAGGCCGTCGCGTTCCGGAGCGATCCAGAAACCGGCCGGCGCACAGACGATCGGCCGGTCCACCGACAACGACATCGTCATCCAGGACGTCCTGGCGTCACGCCATCATGCTTTCTTGATCCAGACGCCGCTGGGCACCGAGATCCGCGACGCGCACAGCGTCAACGGGACGTTCGTCAACGGGGTCCGGGTCGGGTCCGCGGTGCTGACCGAGGGCGACGTGGTCACCATCGGCAACGTCGACCTGGTATTCACCCGCGACACGCTGATTCGGCGTACCGAGGCGGCGACGCGCACCGGCGGCCTGGAGGTCAACTCGGTGTGCTTCAGCATCGACGGAAAGCAACTGCTCGACCACATCTCGCTGACCGCCCGCCCCGGCACGCTGACCGCCATCATCGGCGGATCGGGCGCCGGAAAGACGACGCTGTCTCGGCTGATCGCCGGGTACACCAATCCGACCTCCGGGTCGGTCACCTTCGAGGGCCACAACATCCACACCGAGTACGCGACGATGCGCAGCCGGATCGGAATGGTTCCCCAGGACGACGTCGTGCACCGCCAGCTCACGGTCAACCAGGCCCTCGGCTACGCGGCCGAGCTGCGGTTGCCGCCCGATACCAGCAAAGCCGACCGAGAGCAGGTCGTCGCCCAGGTCCTCGAGGAGCTGGAGCTGACCAAGCACGCCGACACCCGCGTCGACAAGCTGTCCGGCGGCCAGCGCAAACGGGCCTCGGTGGCGCTCGAGCTGCTCACCGGACCGTCGCTGCTGATCCTCGACGAGCCGACCTCCGGGCTGGACCCGGCGCTGGACCGTCAGGTCATGCTCATGCTGCGCCAGCTCGCCGACGCGGGCCGCGTGGTGCTGGTAGTGACCCACTCGATCTCCTACCTGGACGTGTGCGACCAGATCCTGCTGGTCGCACCCGGCGGCAAGACCGCGTTCAACGGCCCGCCCGACCAGGTCGAAGCCGCACTGGGAACACGCAACTGGGCCGACATCTTCGCGATGGTGGGAGCCGACCCCGACGAGGCCAACCGCCGCTTCAAGGAACGTGAGCAGCGTTTTTCGCGGCCACCGTCTCCGCAAAGCCCGGCCGACCTGGGCGAGCCGCCACAAACGGACGTATGGCGGCAGCTGTCCACGATCGCCCGCCGCCAGGTGCGCCTTGTCGTCTCCGACCGGGGTTACACGATCTTCCTGGCCGTGTTGCCTTTTCTCATCGGCGCACTGTCGCTGACCGTGAAGGGCCCCAAGCCCGGCCTCGGCCCCGCCGACCCGCTCGGCGTCGCCCCTACACAGCCGCAGTACATCATGGTGCTGCTTAACATCGGCGCCGTTTTCATGGGCACCGCACTTACCATCCGCGACCTCATCGGCGAGCGCGCCATCTTCCGCCGGGAACAAGCGGTCGGCCTGTCCACCACCGCCTACCTGCTGGCGAAGATCGCCGTCTTCTGCGTCTTTGCGACCGCTCAGGCGGGGATCGCGGTGATCATCGTGCGGCTCGGCAAGGGCGCACCCACCCAGCCCGCCCTTTTCTTCGGCAATGCCACCTTCGCGCTGTTCGTCACCGTCGCGATGACCTGCATTGCCTCGGCCGTCCTGGGTCTGTTGCTGTCGGCCTTGGCGCAGTCCAACGAGCAGATCACGCCCATGTTGGTGGTGGCGATCATGTCGCAGCTGGTGCTCTCCGGCGGGATGATCCCGGTGTATCAGCGCTTGGGCCTGGAACAGCTCGCCTGGCTGACACCCGGGCGCTGGGGCTACGCGGCGGCCGCGTCGTCGATCGACTTTCCGGCGCTGGTGAAGGTCAAGCAGATCCCGACCAACGATCCGCTGTGGCAGCACTCCAAGCACATCTACCTGTTCGACATGGCCATGCTGATTTTCCTTTCGGTCGCCTACGGGGGGTTCGTCCGCTGGCATATCCGGTTGAAACGCTGAACTTGCGGTCACTAAAGGCCCTGGTCTGAATGACTCGATCTGCGCAACCCGTGCTGACGGTGCGGTCCGACCGATCAAAGGGCAGCTTCGCGGCCGGACGCGACGAAATCCACCTCGTCGAAGGCGATCGGGCGCAGCCGGCACTGCACAAAGACCGAGCCCAGCATGCTGCACTGGCTAAACGTGCTGTGCCACAGCGACGCCCGGCGGAAGGTGCAGTTGCGGAACGCCGATCCGCGGTGCGCCGACTCGGCCAGGTGACGCCGCTGAAATCGCATTCGTCGAACACGACCCGTTCGGTTCCAACCGGCTGAGGTCCTCGTCGGTGAAGTCATGGCCGACAACTTCGCGATCGACCCAGGGCTCCAACGCGGTCAGTTGGCCGTCAGGCTGGCCAGCGCGTATTCGCTGACCGCGATCAGCGCGTCGGTCGCCGACCGGCGGTCCCGGGCGTCGACGGTGATCACCGGGATGTGCGGCGGCAACGTGAGCGCTTCGCGCACTTCGGCCACGGGGTAGCGCGGCGCACCGTCGAACTCGTTGACCGCGATGAGAAATGGCAGGTTGCGGTGCTCGAAGAAGTCGACGGCGGCGAAGCTGTCCTGCAGGCGCCGGCAGTCCACCAGCACGATCGCGCCGATGGCGCCGCGGACCAGGTCGTCCCACATGAACCAGAACCGGCGCTGCCCGGGGGTACCGAACAGGTAGAGCACCAGGTCCTCGTCCAAAGTGATCCGGCCGAAGTCCATCGCGACGGTGGTGGTCCGCTTGTCCGGGGTGGCCTCGAGCATGTCGACGCCGGTGGAAGCGTCGGTGAGCATCGCCTCGGTGCGCAACGGCATGATTTCCGAAACCGCGCCGACGAACGTGGTCTTGCCGGCGCCGAACCCGCCCGCGATAACGATTTTCGTCGAGGTGTGCGTCCTTGCATCGGGTTGCGCGTCAGAGTGCGCGTAAGCCACGCAGCGTCCTTCCTATGAGTTCGTGGCGCTCGTCGCGGGTCGACCGCTCGGACAACGTCCTATGCACCCGAAGGTAACCGGACAACACCAGATCACCGACCAGGACGCGCGTGACACCCAGCGGCAGATCCAGCCCGGCTGCGATTTCCGCGACCGACGGGCTGGCGACGCACAGTTGGATGATCTTGCCTCTTTCGTCATTGGGTGGCCACTGATGAGCCAGACCGGCCTGCAACGTCTGAATCGGCGCTTCCAGGGGAAGGTCGACGGCGGTGTCGGTCCGGCCGGCCGTCAGCGTGTACGGACGGACCAGGTTCGCCTCACGGGAGGTCGGCTCGCCAAGTTGCCGGGGCTCGCGTTCGTCCATCGCGACTCACGAGACAGAAGACCGGCGGGTGGACTGCACCACGCTGCCCACCCGTTCGACGAGGATGGCCATCTCATAGCCGATCTGACCGATGTCGCACGATGCCTCGGCCAGCGTCGCCAGATGCGAGCCGTCGCCGACCCGCATCAACAACAGGTACCCGTTCTGCATCTCCACCACCGACTGCAGCACCTGGCCACCTTCGAACAGCTGCGCGGCGCCGGTCGCCAGGCTGGCCAGCCCGGAAGCCACCGCCGCCAGCTGATCGGCGCGCTCCCGCGGCAGGTGCTCGCTGGCTGCGATGGGCAACCCGTCGACGGACACCAGCAAGGCATGCGCCACACCGGGGACCTCGCGGGCGAACCGGGTCACCAGCCAGTCCAGTGAGTTGCCGGCCGAGGTCATTGCGGATCCTGATTGGTCTCCCGGGCATGCGACCTTCCGGTGCGCACGCCACCGAAATGGCTACTGAACGAGGCGCGGACGGCTTCGGGATCACGTACCACTTCGGCGTGCTGCGACTCGCGGGCCTCGGCGGGCGGGTTCTGCTCGGCGAAGGTCGTTCCGTCGGCCGCGCCGGGCACCAGCCGGGCGCCGGGTGTGCGGACCGGCAAGCCGTGGTCGGCGGTGCGGGACTCGACGGGCTTCTGCTCGGCTTCGGCGGCCAGCGTCCAGCCGCGGTCCCACACCGTCTGCCAATCCAGGTCGGGGCTGTTCACCAGGTCGTGCGGATCGCCCAGCATCTCCGAGAGCATCCTCCGGTAGATCACGTCGGCGGCGGCCGGGCCGGTCGCTTTTCGGGGTGGCGGGCTGGCGGGCTTCTCGGCTTCCCAGGACCGCGCGGCGAAGAAGGACGAGGTGTCCGATACCGCACGCGTCGGCTGGACGGGCGCTGGCTTTGGCTCCGGCGCGGCAGCGGTCCCCTGCTCCCACCAAGGCGTGGGGAGCTCACGCCGCTGCCGCCGGGGCTGTGGGTCGGCGGGCGGGGCGGGGACGTCGGTGATGCCGCTGGAACCGGGATTGCGACGGGGCAACAACGTGACCGACGGTCCGGACCCGGCGGGCGCGTGCCGGGTTGCCGGCTCCGGCGCGGCGGCGGCCTCGTCGGCAGCATCCGGCGTGACGCTCGCGGCGGCGCGTTGCGTGCTGGACGATGAGACCGCCCGCACCTGCCCGCCCGGCCCCGGGGCCGGGGCCGCGCCCTCGAGCATTGTTGGCGGCAAGTAGATCTCGGCCGTGGTACCCGAGCCCGCTTCGTGCGGCGCCGGGCCGCGCAGCCCCACCCGGATGCCGTGCCGGGCGGCGAGCCGGCCCACCACGAAAAGACCCATGTGCCGGGCGTTGTCGGGAGCCGGGTCCGGGCTGGCGTCGCCGCCGGCCTGTAGCCGCATGTTGGCGATGCGCCGGTCGGCGTCGTTCATGCCCAAGCCGGAGTCGGCGATCCGCACCATGACGCCGCCACTGAGCCCATTGCTGCCGGCTGACGCCGAAACCCGGACAACCGTCGTCGGCGGTGAGTAGCTCAGGGCATTGTCGATCAGCTCGGCGAACAGGTGGATCGCACCGCCCGCGGCCGCGCCGATCACCGCGCAGTCCGGCAGGCCGGCGACTTCGACGCGGCGGTAGTCCTCAACCTCGGACACCGCGGCGTTGATGACCGTCGACAGCGGCACCGGGTCGCGCTGGTCGCCGGCAAGCTGTGCGCCGGCCAAAACCAGCAGGTTGGCGCTGTTGCGGCGGAGCCGGGCCGCGAGGTGGTCCAGCCGGAAGAGGCTGTCCAGGCGTTCGGGGTCGTCTTCGTTGCGCTCCAGCCGATCGATCAGCGACAGCTGCTGATCGACCAGCGACCGGCTGCGCCGCGACATGGTCTCGAACATGTCGTTGACCAGCAACCGCAACCGTGCCTCGTCGCCGGCCAGCAGCAGGGCTTGGGTGTGCAGTTCGTCGACCGCATGCGCAACCTGGCCGATTTCCTCGGTGGTGTACACCGGCAGCGGTTGCGGGACCGGCTCGGCGCCACCGGCTTTGACCCGGGCGATCTCCTCCTCCAGGTCGGTGTGGGCGACCTTGAGCGCGCCGTCACGCAGCATGCGCAGCGGGCGAACCAGTGCACGTGCCACCAGCAGCACGATGAGCAGTGCCACCACGATGGCGGCCAGCACCACCACGGTGTCGATGACGGCCGAATTGCGCCGATCATCGGCCTGGGCATGCACCGCCTTGGTCACCGACGCGGTGGCGTCGGTGATGACCTGTTCGGCAATCTCGTCGGTGGCCTGTATCGAGTTCAGCAGCTCGGGGTTGTCGACGAGCACGCTGGCCGGATCGGACATGATCGCCATCCGGGTCACCAGTTGCTGCTGCAGCGTCTTGACCGCCGACGAACCGGCGCCGAGCATCTCGCTCATCCCGAACAGCGTCGACGGTTCGGTGCCGGCCAAAGTAATCATCGAGGTCCGCAATTGCGGCTCGGGAAGCTCGCCTCCGCGAGTGACGAGGATTTTCTGCATCGTCATCTGCCCGCGGGCCCCGACCGCCCGGCTCAACCCCTGCGTCTGGGCGCGGATCTGCTCGTCGTCGACACGCACCGAGGCGTTGATGACGTTCTCGGCCGTCAACAGCAGCGGAGCATAGGTGGTCACCCTGTCCCGCAAACCCATGGTGTTGTCTGCCGCCTTGTCCACCAGGGACTGCCCGCCGCCCAGCAGAGTGTTCACACCCGATCGGACGTCGGAGGTTACGTCGGTGTCGGCCAGCCGGGTCTGCAGCTCGTACTTGCGCGCCTCGTAGTTCTTCTTGGCCCCCTCGACGTCGTGGCCGGTGGAGCTGGCCAGTAACGCCACATCCAACGCGGACATGTATTTGGTGATCACCGGGACCACGTCGGCGCGGGCGGCGGCCAGCCGCAGACCGGCCGCGTTGGCCATCGCGGCCTGGATGCGCAGCGCACCGAAGATCGTCGCCAATACCAGCGGTACCAGCACAATCGCCAGCACCTTCCACCGGACCGGCCAGTTGCTCAGCGACCATGACGGTGGGCGTTTGGCCGGCGCCGTGCCGGCGGCGCGCTGCTGTGGGGAGTCGGACTTGACCGCCTCGGCCAGGTGGGCCGGGCGGGCGAACATAGTCACGTTGTCGCGGCCGCGCGAGCGGCCGCTGCACTGACACTCAGCGCTGAAAGAAACCAGAGGCTCATGCAACTTCCTGCTTTATTCCACCCGCCCCGCGCAGATGGGCGTGAGCGTATAAACGTGGCAATCCGACGAGTATGACAGCCCGCGGCCCAGGTCACCACAATCGTCACTGAGCAGACAGGGCTCTTTCAGGTTGACCGGTGTGCGGGCACGCGATTCTGGCAAACACGGCCCCGCAAGCGCTAGGCCGGCCGAAGGAGCGCGACGAGGAAGTCGGACTCGTCGGTGAACGGCCGCAGGTCCCAGCTGGAGAGCAGCAGATCGGGCGCGAACCCGGCGGCCGCCGCGTCGTCGAGGAACTCCGCGAAGTGATAATCGCGGCCGGCACTGAAGCCGATAGCCGCTCGACCCTCGTCGTTGAGGTGGGCGCGCAGCCGGCCCAGTACCCTGACCCGGGTGCTGGGGGCGAGGAACGTCATGACATTGCCGGCGGACACGATCACGTCGAACGGTTCGACGATGCCGCGCGCGGGCAGGTCGAGCTCGGCCAGGTCGCCGACCAGCCAGCGCGGCCCCGGATGGTCCTGCTCGGCCGCCTCGATAAGTGCCGGGTCGACGTCGATACCGACGACGCGGTGACCGGCCACGGCCAGATACCCGCCCAACCGGCCGGGGCCGCAGCCGGCGTCGAGGATGTGGGCGCGGCGGGGTGCCATCGCATCCACGAAGCGGGCTTCGCCGGCCAGATCGTCACCGGCGCGGGCCATGGCACGGAAGCGCTCGACATACCAGTGCGAATGTCCGGGGTTGGCGGCCACTTTCTGCATCCAGCGGCTCTGCTCGACCATGCGACCATTATCGCGTTGTGTTCAAGCTGCTGTTCCACTCCCCGCGCATCGCCCCCAACACCGGCAACGCCATCCGCACGGCGGCGGCGACGGGCTGCGAATTGCATCTCGTCGAGCCGATGGGGTTCGACCTGTCCGAACCCAAGCTGCGGCGGGCTGGGCTGGACTATCACGACCTGGCGTCGGTGACGGTCCACGCGTCGCTTCAGGCCGCGTGGGATGCGCTGTCGCCGGCGCGGGTGATCGCGTTCACGTCGCACGCGCCGACGTCGTTTGCCGAGGTCGAATACCGGGGCGGTGACGTGTTGATGTTCGGCCCCGAACCCACCGGCCTGGACGCGGCGACGCTCGCCGACGCGCACATCACCCGCCAGGTGCGCATTCCGATGCTGGCGGGCCGCCGCTCACTGAACCTGTCGAATGCCGCGGCGATCGCGGTCTACGAGGCCTGGCGCCAGCACGGGTACCCCGGCGCTGTTTGAGCGCGACGGTCACCAGCTGTTCCAGTGCGTGACCTGATCGGCGGGCAGCCGCTTGGCCGGGCGGAAGTCGGTCCCCTTGGTGTAGGCGATCGGGAACAGCCCGCCCTGGCTGTACTTCTCATGCGGGATGCCGAGCACCTCGGCCGCCCGCTGCTCCCCATCGTTGAGCAAGTGCAGCGTCGTCCAGCAGGTGCCCAGTCCGCGGGAGCGCAGCGCCAGGCAGAAGCTCCAGGCCGCCGGGAACAGCGACGCCCAGAACGACGCACTGAGCCCCAGCGGCGCCTGCTCCACCCTGCCCTTCAGGCAGGGAATCAGCAGGACCGGTGCTTCGTGCATGTGCTCGGCGAGATAGGTGGCCGAGTCGCGGACCTTGCCCATCCGCTCCCCACGCTTGTCCCCCTCGCCGTATTCCGGCGAGGGCAGGCTGAGGTAGCCGCGGGCGTTGGTCAGGTAGATGTCGGCGATCGCCTTCTTCTTGTCGGCGTCCTCGACGAACACCCATTGCCAGCCCTGCGCATTGGAACCGGTGGGCGCCTGCAGCGCCAGCTCGAGGCATTCCATTAACACCTCACGGGGCACCGGCTTGTCGAAGTCGAGGCGCTTGCGGACCGAGCGGGTGGTGGTGAGGACTTCGTCGACGGACAGGTTGAGGGTCATGTTCGGAGACTACTCAAGTGGCCAACCCTCGCCGAACGTGCAATCCACGACGCCGTAACGGCGTCGTGAAAGCACGTTCGAGCGAAGGCCTAGCGGAAGTCGCGGGACTTCGATCCGACCGCCAGGGTGATGCGGCTCAACCGCTCGGCGACGACGGTGACTGCGCCGCTGGCGTTTTGGACCTGCCCGCGGACCAGCAGCGCCGGCGCGGTGTTGGCCAGCTTGCGGTGCCGGGCCCACACCGCCGGTGTGCAGAGCACGTTGACCATCCCGGTCTCGTCCTCGAGGTTGAGAAACGTCACCCCCTGGGCCGTTCCGGGCCGCTGCCGATGGGTGACTGCGCCGGCGATCAGCACCCGGTCGCCGTCGGGCACGGAGAGCAGCTTGTCGGCGGGCACCACCCCCAACGCGGCCAGGTCTTCGCGCAGGAACTGCGTCGGGTAGCTGTCCGGAGAGATGCCGGTGGCCCACACGTCGGCGGCGGCCAACTCCAGCTCGCTCATCCCGGGCAACGACGGCACGTGCGACGATGACCCCACACCGGGCAACCGGTCCGGTCGTTGGGTGGCGGCGGCCCCGGCCGCCCACAACGCCTCCCGCCGGGACATGCCGAAGCAGGCAAAAGCCCCAGCCGTCGCCAGCGCCTCGGTCTGGGGCACGGTCAACTGCACCCGGGTGGTCAAGTCCAGCATGCAAGTGAAGGGGCCGTTGGCTTTTCGTTCCACGACCAGCCGCTCGGCGAGGTCGTCACCAATGTGACGGACGGCGCCCAATCCCAGGCGGACCTGGGTTCCGGCGTTCTCCAAAGTGGTATGCGCCAGGCTGGCGTTGACGTCCGGGCCGTGCACCGTCACGCCGTGCCGGCGCGCATCGGCCACCAGCGACTGCGGCGAGTAGAAACCCATCGGCTGGGCGCGCAGCAGCGCCGCGCAGAACGCCGCCGGGTGGTGCAGCTTGAACCATGACGAGTAGAACACCAGCGACGCAAAGGACAGCGCGTGGCTTTCCGGGAAGCCGAAATTGGCGAATGCCTCCAGCTTTTCGTAGGTGCGGTCGATCACCTCGTCGGCGGCGCCGTGCAGCGCGCGCATGCCTTCATAGAACCGCCCCCGCATCCGTCGCATGCGCTCGGTGGATCGCTTGGAACCCATGGCGCGGCGCAGTTGGTCGGCTTCGGCGGCGGAGAATCCGGCGCAGTCGACCGCGAGCTGCATAAGCTGCTCCTGAAAGAGCGGAACTCCCAGCGTTTTTCGCAGCGCCGGCTCCATCGACGGGTGATCGTAGACAACCGGGTCGACGCCGTTGCGCCGCCGGATGTAGGGGTGCACCGACCCGCCCTGGATGGGTCCGGGACGGATCAGCGCGACCTCCACCACCAGGTCGTAGAAGATCCGCGGTTTCAGCCGAGGCAGGGTGGCCATCTGTGCGCGCGACTCCACCTGGAACACGCCGACCGAATCGGCGCGGGCCAGCATCTCATATACCGTCGGCTCGGACAGGTCGAGGCGGGCCAGGTCCACCTCGATGCCCTTGTGTTCGGCCACCAGGTCGATGGCATAGTGCAGTGCGGAGAGCATGCCCAGCCCCAGCAGGTCGAACTTCACCAAACCTATTGCCGCGCAGTCGTCTTTGTCCCACTGCAACACGCTGCGGTTCTCCATGCGCGCCCATTCAACCGGGCACACGTCGGCGATCGGTCGGTCGCAGATCACCATGCCCCCGGAGTGGATTCCCAGGTGCCGCGGCAGGTTCCGGATCTGGTTGGCCAAATCGACCACCTGCGGCGGAATGCCCTCGACATCCGGGGAATCGGCGAGCCCGTTCCAGTGGCTGATCTGCTTGCTCCAGGCGTCCTGCTGGCCCTGCGAGAAGCCCAAAGCACGGGCCATGTCGCGCACCGCGATCCGGCCCCGGTAGGTGATGACGTTGGCGACCTGGGCAGCATAGTCGCGGCCGTACTTGTCGTAGACGTACTGGATGACTTTCTCGCGCTGGTCGGACTCGATGTCCATGTCGATGTCGGGCGGCCCGTCGCGGGCGGGTGACAAGAACCGCTCGAACAGCAGCTCATTGGCCACCGGGTCGACGGCGGTGACGCCCAGGGCGTAACAGACCGCGGAGTTGGCCGCCGACCCTCTGCCCTGACACAGGATGTTGTTGTCCCGGCAGAACCGGGCGATATCGTGCACCACCAGGAAGTACCCCGGAAAGCTCAGCTGGGCAATGACTTTCAGCTCATGTTCGATCTGGGCGTACGCGCGCGGCGCGGCATCGGCCGGCCCGTAGCGGTCCCGCGCCCCGGCCATGACCAATTGCCGCAGCCAGCTGTCCTCGGTGTGCCCGGCGGGCACGTCGAACGGCGGGAGCTGTGGCGCGATCAACGCCAGCCCGAACGCGCACTGCTCGCCGAGCTCGGCGGCGGCGGTCACCGCGTGCGGACACCAAGCGAACACCCGGGCCATCTCCTCACCGGATCGCAGGTGCGAGCCACCCAGTGGGGCCAGCCACCCGACGGCGGAGTCCAGCGACTGCCGGGCCCGGATCGCACCCATCGCCATGGCCAGCCGGCGCCGCGACGGGTGGGCGAAATGCGCCCCGGTGCTGGCGACGACGCTCACACCGAAGCGTGGCGCGAGGGCGGCCAGCTCCGCGTTGCGTTCGTCGTCGAGCGGTTGACCGTGATGGGTCAACTCGATGCTGACCCGGTGCGAGCCGAACCGGTCCACCAGGTCGGCCAGCGCCCGCTGCGCCGCGTCCGGACCGCCGCTCGACAGTGCTTGGCGGACATGTCCTTTGCGGCAGCCGGTCAGGATGTGCCAGTGTCCGCCGGCGGCCTCGGTCAGCGCGTCGAAGTCGTAGCGCGGCTTGCCCTTCTCGCCGCCGGCCAGATGCGCCGCGGCCAGCTGCCGCGATAGCCGCCGATAGCCTTCCGGGCCGCGGGCCAGCGCCAGTAGGTGCGGGCCGGGCGGATCCGGCGTATCGGTGCGCGCACCCGGCCCCAAGGACAGCTCGGCGCCGAACACGGTACTCATGTCCAGCTCGGCGGCTGCTTCGGCGAACCGCACCGCCCCGTACAGGCCATCGTGGTCGGTGAGCGCGAGGGCTCGCAGATTCAGCCGGGCGGCCTCCTCGACCAGCTCCTCCGGGGTGCTGGCCCCATCGAGAAAGCTTAATGCCGAATGCGCGTGCAGCTCGGCATATGCAACGGACGATGGTGCCAGCCGGGTGTCATCCGGCGGCCGGTACGTTTCGCGCTTGCGCGACAAAGGGGCGTCTTCTCCGAGCCGCTCCGGCGCGCCGGCATGGCGCGGCTTCCCGTCGAGCACCCGCTCCATCTCCGCCCAGCTCGGCGGTCCGTTGAACCAGCCCATGTGCACAGTCTAATCGAAAATATGTTCGACTCAGCCGGGGTTGTTAAACGGGTCTAAACACGTTCTTAACGCTCTTGGTCTACCGGCCCGCAGGCGCTGCGGAGATACTGGTACAAGTGCAAAAACCGATGGCCGGGGGGCACAAGCATGGCGCACACACTGGATAAGGCTTTCCTCAAAGCCCAGGATCCAGAGCAGCACGCCGCCCTGACGATCGGCGCGGTCGCCGTCGTCGACGGCACCGTACCCGATCGCGAAACGTTCAAAAGGCTTCTGGCGGAACGGGTTCAGTCGGTACCGCGATGCACTCAGTTGATGCGGACGCCGACCTTCGAGTGGATCGACGATCCGGAGTTCGAGGTCGCCAACCATGTGCGCCGGCTGGTGGTTCCGCGCCCGGGTGACGACGCCCAGCTGTCGCAGGCCATCGCCTACGCCTTGGAGCGTCCCCTCGACTTGAGCCGTCCGCTGTGGGAGTGCTGGGTCATCGAGGGCCTGAAAGGCAACCGGTGGGCGATCCTGGTGAAGACCCATCACGACGTGGCCGACGGCAACTCGGCGGCCCACCTGCTGGCCCGGCTGTGTGACGACGCGGGCAACGACGTCTTCGCCAACCTCCCTGGCGCCCCGCAGATTTCGCGAGCGTCGGCACAAATGCCCGGCTGGGCCCACACGCTGAGACGGGCTTATGCGATGGCCGGCACGATGGTCGGGTCGATGTGGCCGGCGGAACATCTTTCGGCCGACCGGGTGATGCGCCGGTACGCGACGGTGCGAGTCCCCATCGCCGACGTCGACCGCGTGTGCCGCAAATTCGGTGTGGCGGTCAACGACGTGGCGCTGGCGGCGATCACCGAGGGCTTCCGGCGGGTGCTGCTGTCCCGCGGCGAAGAACCGCGGGCTGACTCACTGCGCACCCTGGTGCCGACGGCGGTGCGTTCGCCCGTGCTGCCGTACCTGCCGGTCGAACATGACGACCCCGTCCTGCAGCTACGGACCGTGCACAACCGATGGAAGGTCCAGCACAAGCGTCAGGCCAGCTTCGTGGAGGCGGCGATCAATTGCCTGCCAACGATGCTGCGTACCAACGTACTACAACTGCTGGCCCGGCTGCCGCACACCGGCCTCGTGACGCTGGGAACGCACGCGCCCGGGCCGCGCCACCAGCTGCGGCTGATGGGTCAGACGATGGAGCGCTTGCTGCCGATCCCGCCGACCGCCGTGCAGCTGAGCACCGGGGTCGCGGTACTGAGCTACGGCGACGACCTGGTATTCGGCATCACCACCGCACACGACGCCGCGCTCGACGTCAAGCAGCTGGCCGCCGGCATCGAACTGGGCATGGCGCGACTGGTGGCGCTCAGCGACGATTCCGTGCTGCTGTTTTCCGATCACCGGCGCAGGCGTTCGTCGCGTGCGTCCGGCGGCGCGCCGAGGTAACACCCGTCGGCGCCGGGACAAGCGCGGCACTGACCCCCCGCTGCGCCGAACCGGCCACCGTGAGAGGGTTGGTCATGCCCACGCCGGGGTCGGTCACCATCGACCCGCGCCGCCATGACGCGGTGTTGTTCGCGAGCGGCGCCTCGGACGCCACGCTCGTTCGGCAACTGCGCGAGATCGGGGTCGGCATCGCGACGTACTCGTCGCACGCGGGCCTGTTGGAGGCGGCCAATGGCCTGGGTGTGCGGCCCGGCCGGTGCGTCGTCGTCGCCGACGAGCCGGCGATCATACAGGCCGCGCGCGCCGGTGGATTCGCTCTGGTCATCGGCGTCGACGCGGCGGGCCGGCGCGGCTTGGACGCCGACGCGGTGGTCGCCGACCTCGGTGAGGTCACCGTGCGGACCGGGGATCGGCGGATGTCGCAGCTTCCCGACGCCTCGGAGGCACTGGACGGCCCCGACGGGCTGGCCACCCGGCGACCGGCCGTGTTCTTCGATTTCGACGGCACCCTCTCGGACATCGTCAACGACCCGGACGCCGCCCGGCCCGTCGCGGGCGCGACCGAGGCGCTGGGGCAGTTGGCCGCGCGGTGCCCGGTCGCGGTGCTGTCCGGGCGAGATCTCGCCGACGTGACGAAGCGGGTGGGGGTGCCCGGCATCTGGTATGCGGGCAGTCACGGTTTCGAACTGACCGCACCGGATGGAACGCACCATCAAAACGACGATGCGGCGGCCGCCATACCGGTGCTCGCGCAGGCGGCCGGCCAACTGCGCGAGCAACTCGGGTCCATCCCGGGTGTCGTGGTGGAGCACAAGCGATTCGGGGTGGCCGTGCACTACCGCAACGCCGCCCGCGACCGGGTCGGCGAAGTGGCGGCCGCGGTGCACACGGCGGGCCGGCGCGACGGGCTACGGGTGACCACCGGCCGCGAAGTCATCGAGCTGCGCCCGGACATGGACTGGGACAAGGGGAAAACGCTGCGCTGGGTGATCGATCACCTACCGGATTCGGGTGCCCTGACGCCGGTCTATCTCGGTGATGACATCACCGATGAAGACGCCTTCGACGCGGTGCGCGCGGGAGCTGTTCAGGGGGTGCCAATCCTGGTGCGGCACAACGAGGACGGCGACCGTGCCACCGCCGCGCTGTTTGCACTGGACAGCCCGGCACGGGTCAGTGAGTTCACCGCTCGGCTGGCGCGCCGGCTCGGCGAGACCCGCTGACGCTACGCCTGGGCGTATTCCACCGCGCCGTCGTCCAGCACCACCCGGGTGTCGGCGCCGTCGGGTCCCGACGCTTCGGTGCGAAACACCGCGTGGCCGGGCTCGGTGCGCCAGATCAGCGTGGTCAGCGTCTCGCCGGGAAAGACCGGCGAGGTGAACCGCGACGCGATGGAGGTGATGTTCGCCGCGACGCCGTCGCCCAGCTCCGCGACCAACGCCCGGCCCGCCACGCCGTAGCTGCACAGCCCGTGCAGGATCGGCTTGGGGAACCCGGCCATCTCCCGGGCGAACCACGGGTCGCTGTGCAACGGGTTGCGGTCACCGGAGAGCCGGTAGATCAGGGCCTGATCCTCGCGGGTGGGCAACGGGATCCGCACGTCGGGCTCGCGGTCGGGGAATTCCGGGGCGACCGGCCGCTGGCCCGGCACTCCCCCGAACCCGCCCTCGCCCCGGATCACCAGGGTGGTGAGCGTCTCGGCGATGAGTTTCTCCGAGTCGGGGTCGGTGCCGCGGCCGCGCAGCACGATGATCGCGTTCTTGCCTTCACCCTTGTCCTGGATGTCGGCCACTTCGGAGACCACCGACAGCTTTCCCGCAGCCGGCAGCGGCGCGTGCAGCCGGATGGCCTGCGATCCATGTAACAGCATGGCCCAGTTGAACTTTCCGACCTTGCCCGCCGCCCCGAAGGCGGGACAGCAGATGACCGCATAGGTGGGCAGCACCTGCTGGGCAATGCCGTGGCTGTTCTCGGTGGTGAACGACAGGTCGTTGGTGCCGGCGCCGACACCGAGCGCATACAGCAGCGTGTCGCGGTCGGTCCATTCGAACAGCATGGGTTCGGTCACCGCGCCGACGGCACTCGGGTCAATCGCCATGGGAGTCTCCTTTCGAGGATTTTCTGCACTTAACCATCGCAAACCCTTCCCACCAATGCCTTCGGGAGGGCACGCTATCTTCCATGCCCAAGCGCAGCATGATCCGGAAGGCCTTCATGGCAGTCGCCGTGTTCACCGCGGCGGTGATGGTCGGCGCCTGTGGCGGCGGCTCGCCGCAGGCGCGCAGCATCACGGTGACGTTCGTGCGGCACGGGGAGTCAGAGGCCAACGCCAGCGGGATCATCGACACCACGGTGCCCGGTCCGGGCCTGACCCCGGAGGGCAAAACGCAGGCCGAACAGGTCGCCCACCAACTCGGCCACAAGGATTACGACGCCGTGTACGCCTCGACCATGACGCGCGCGCAGCAAACCGCCGCGCCGTTGGCCGCCGAACTGGGCAAGCAAGTGCAAGTTCTGACCGGTATCCACGAGATCAACGCCGGCTGGTTCGACGGCAAACCCATGACCATGGCCAGCTCGACCTACCTGTTGGCGCCGACGGACTGGATCAGGGGCGACCGGCAGAACAGCATCCCCGGCTCGATCAGCGGTACCGAGTTCAACGAGCAGTTCACCGCCGCCATTCAGAAGATCTACAACAGCGGCAATCGCAACCCGGTGGTGTTCTCGCACAAATACGCCATCGAGTACTGGACGCTGATGAACGCCAGAAATGGCAAGGAAAGCCTGCTGACCACTCATCCACTGCCCAACGTCGGTCGCGTCGTCATCACCGGCAACCTGATGAACGGCTGGACGCTGGTGGACTGGGACGGAATCCGCGACTTCAGCAATTGATCGGCACGGTTGACGTGTGCGGCGGCGAGCCGCCACGATGGCTGCATGCGGTATGTCGTTACCGGCGGTACCGGGTTTATTGGTCGCCGCGTCGTCTCCCTGCTGCTGGAAACCCGGCCCGACGCGCAGGTATGGGTGCTGGTCCGACGCCGGTCGCTGGGCCGCTTCGAACGGCTGGCGGCCGAGTGGGGTGAGCGGGCCACGCCCCTGGTGGCCGAGCTGCCGGAACTGGCGCTGACCGACGAGATCGTCGCCGAGCTGGGCGACGTCGACCATGTCGTGCATTGCGCCGCCACAGCTGTCGAGGGCACCCGGGCCGTCGTCGAGCTGGCGCAGCGGCTGGGCGCGACGCTGCACCACGTGTCCTCGATCGCCGTGGCGGGCGACTTTCCCGGCGAGTACACCGAGGACGACTTCGATGTCGGCCAGCGGCTGCCGACGCCGTACCACCGGACGAAGTTCGAAACCGAGCGACTGGTGCGGTCGGCGCCCGGACTGCGGTATCGCATCTACCGCCCGGCGGTGGTGGTCGGCGATTCACGCACCGGCGAGATGGACAAGATCGACGGCCCCTACTACTTCTTCGGGGTGCTGGCCAAATTGGCGGTGTTGCCGTCGCTGACCCCGATACTGCTGCCCGACACCGGGCGCACCAACATCGTCCCCGTCGACTACGTCGTCGACGCGCTGGTGGCTCTGATACATGCCGAGGGACCCGACGGCCGCACCTTCCACCTCACCGCCCCGAAGACCATTGGGCTGCGTGACATCTACCGTGGTGTCGCGGAGGCGGCCGGGCTGCCGCCGCTGCGCGGGTCACTGCCGCGCTCGGTGGCCGCCTCGGTGCTGAAGGTGCGTGGGCGCGCCAAGGTGCTGCGCAACATCGCGGCGGCGCAGCTGGGGATTCCCGCCGAGGTTTTCGACCTCATCGATTCCAAGACCACCTTCGTCAGCGATCAGACCCGCAAAGCTCTGGAAGGCAACAACATTGGCGTGCCCGAGTTCGCCGGCTACGCACCGAAGCTGTGGCGGCACTGGGCCGAGCACCTCGACCCCGACCGTGCGCGCCGCGCCCACCCGCTGCACGGCCGGCACGTCATCGTCACCGGCGCGTCCAGCGGCATCGGCCGGGCGTCGGCCATCGCCATCGCCGAAAAGGGCGGATGCGTTTTCGCGCTGGCCCGCAACGCCGAGGCGCTGGACGCGTTGGTCGCCGAGATCCGCGCGAACGGCGGCGAGGCGTACGCCTTCACCTGCGATGTCACCGATTCGGTGTCGGTGGAGCACACCGTCAAAGACATCCTGGGCCGCTTCGACCACGTCGATTACCTGGTCAACAACGCCGGCCGGTCGATCCGGCGCTCGGTGGTCAATTCGACCGACCGGCTGCACGACTACGAGCGGGTGATGGCGGTCAACTACTTCGGCGCGGTGCGGATGGTGCTGGCACTGCTGCCGCACTGGCGTGAGCGCCGGTTCGGTCACGTGGTCAACGTGTCCAGCGCCGGTGTGCAGGCCCGCAACCCCAAGTACAGCTCGTATCTGCCCAGCAAGGCGGCCCTGGACGCGTTCGCCGACGTCGTCTCCTCCGAGACGTTGTCCGACCACATCACCTTCACCAACATCCACATGCCGTTGGTCAAAACGCCGATGATCGCGCCGTCACACCGGCTCAACGCGGTGCCGGCGATCAGCCCCGAGCGGGCGGCGGCCATGGTGGTGCGCGGCCTCGTCGAGAAGCCGCCGCGCATCGACACCCCGCTGGGCACGCTCGCCGAAGCCGGCAACTACTTCGCCCCCCGCACATCCCGGCGCATACTGCATCAGCTCTACCTGGGCTACCCGGACTCGGCCGCGGCGCGCGGGCTGGCCCCCGAACCGGCTGCGGCTACGCCGTCGACACGCAAGCCGCGGCGACCGGTGGTGCGTGCGGTCACCGCCGGCATCCGGACCCCGCGCCCGGTCAAACGGTTGGTGCGGCTGGTGCCCGGGGTGCACTGGTAAAAGCGCGTGACGAGGTTTCGGTCGCACCGGACTGCGGTATCCCGGCGCGATGACCCGGATTGTTTCCGACAAGCGGACGGAGGCCGACCCCGTGGCCGCCGCGGCCCAGCAGGTTGCCACGACCGGCGCGGCGGTGCTGTCCTCGTTCGAGGTCACGCGAAGCCTCGGGGTGGGCCGCGAGGAATGGACGCGGTTCGCCCGGCACTGGCGGCATCTGGCGCCAGACCCCTACGCGGCGGAACTCGGGGTGCAGCGGCTGCGCCGGTACGGCCAGTACTCGTTCCGTGATCGCGTGCTGCGCCCGATGCCCAGAAGCACGTTCGTGCAACCGGAGGACTCCAACCCCCTCTACGTCGGTAAGGACCGCGACTGCGAGCCGCTGACCGACGCGTTCGCCGCGGATCCCCTGCTGCATAAGCTGATCGAGCTGCTGGCCCGGGTGGCGGCGGGCCTGGACGACGTGGCGGACTGGAACGTCAAGGTGCATCCCTTCCGGATCCGGTCGGTGACGGACGAGGGGGGCCATCCGACGTCCGAGGGCCTGCACCGCGACGGTGTCACCCTGGTCACCTCGCTGCTGGTCGGACGGCGCAACGCCATCGGCGGCGAGAGTTCGGTGTACGACTCAGACGGCCGGCGGTTGTTGCTGAAGACGACGCTGGCCGAGCCCGGCACGTTGATGCTGGGCGACGACCGCCGCACCTTGCACGGCGTTTCACCGATCCGGCCGATCGACGGCTCGGGCCCGGCACAGCGCGACGTCCTGGTGATCACGTTCGCCTCGGCTTGGCCCTAAGCGCGGCGTATCGTTGCCGCGGTGACCCCCGTTTTCGTGGACGTCGACACCGGCGTCGACGACGCGTTGGCGCTGATGTACCTGCTGGCCAGCGGCGACGCAGATGTGGTGGGCATTGCCTCCACCGGGGGAAACGTTGCGGTACAGCAAGTTTGCGAGAACAACTTGGGCTTGCTGCAGCTGTGCGGCATCACCGGCATACCGGTCTCCAAGGGATCCGAGGAGACCCTGACCGGGCCGATGAGCCTGCCGTCGAAGGTCCACGGCCCCAGGGGATTGGGGTATGCCGACCTGCCGCCCAGCGATCGCCCGCTCACCAGCCATGACTCTGCAAGCGCCTGGGTGCGCGCGGCGCACGCCTTTCCAGGCGAGCTCATTGGGGTGGCGACCGGCCCGTTGACCAATCTGGCGCTGGCGCTGCGGGCCGAACCGGCGCTCCCGACCCTGCTAAGCCGGCTGGTGATCATGGGCGGCGCCTATGACCACCCGGGCAACACCACCGCAGTGGCGGAATGGAACATGAGCGTGGACCCCGAGGCGGCGGCCGAGGTCTTGGCGGCCTGGACAGCCGAAGCGGTTGGATTCCAGCGCCTTCCGGTGCTGTGCGGCTTGGACCTGACTCGCAAGGTCGCGATGACGCCGGAGCACCTCGCCAGATTGGCGGCCGCCACGGGGTCGACGACCACGACCATGAGCGCGAGCGATGAACGCGGTACCCGCTCGACGGCGTCCAATCCGTTGATCCGGGTGATCGAGGACGCGATGCGGTTCTACTTGGAGGCCTACCACGACATCGGGCACGGATATCAGGCGCATCTGCATGATCCGCTGGCCGCCGCCGTCGCGCTGGATCCCGGACTCATCACCACCCGCCCGGCGACCGTGGACATCGAGCTGACGGAAACCCTGACCCGTGCCATGACGCTGCCCGATTGGTCGGGGCGCCGAGACCTCAACGCGCTGATCGGGATTGACGTGGACGCGGTGGCATTCTTCGACCGGTTCATCGAAAGGGTTGGGACCTGGGCGCGCCGGTTACCCTCTAGCACATGAAGGTTCGCCTCATCGAGCTCATGCGCGCGGGATGGGGTGCGGTGCTGCTGGCCGCCCCTGCCGGTGTGCTCGACCACATCCACGGATGCAAGTCGATCGCAAGGCGCTCGTCGTACCCGGATCCTGGGTGCGCGTCATCTTGCCCAAGCGATGTTGTCGGGAATCAACCCCGGCCCGGAAGTGCTAGCGGCCGGCGTGTGGGTCGATACCGTGCACTCGGTGACCGCGTTCGGTCTGGCCGTGCTCGACCGGCGCCGGGCTCGCGGCGGGGTGACCGACGCCGCCGTCGCGGCGTCGTGGGTGGGCCTGGGCTGGCGCCACCTGTGCACCGGAAAGGCCAGGACCGACGGTTTCCGCGGCCGTGACAGGTTGGCCCGCAACGTCATTGGGGCGTTGCCCGGCGGCCAGGGGCTGATGGCTCAAGCCGAGGCGGTACGCGCCGGGCAGGCTTGAGGCGCATTCTCACTCGTAGCTCCCCTCGAGGTACCAGCGTCGCTGGCGATAGCACAGCAGCAATGCTCGCTCGCTCTGCAGCAACACCTGGGCGCGGGCGGTGCGCCTTCCCCCGCGAGCGGGTGGTACCCCCATGGCATCCAGCTCCCACCATCGCTCGTCGACCGACCAAGGGCCGGTCCACCAGCGCAGCCCCTCGTCTCGACCGTGGACGATCATTCGCACCGGGTCGGCGGAAAACATTCCCCGATTGGTCACGCGCACCGGATTGCCTTGGGCATCAAGCAACTCCACCGGATCATCCAGCAACACCGCCGGTGCGGGCTCGGGCAGTTGCCCGGGCCACGGCAGAGCGGGGTCGGCCCGCGGCAGCGGCTCGTCGCCCAGCGGGGTCAGCGTGATGCGTTCGGCCGGCCCGCGACCGCCAGACAGCACCGGCACCTGCACCGCCTCCGGGCCGAGCAAGCCCTGCACCCGCACCAGCGCCCGGCGGGCCCGCAACCTGTCTTCCTCACCGAGGCCACCCCATAGCGGCAACTGCAGCGCCTCGGCGGACACCACCTCCACCGCCTGCAGACGCAATCGCGTCATCGGGGCGGTAGGCCGGTCCTTGGTGATCCGATTGCTCAACCACCCGTCCAGTTGCCAGCGCACCCGGTCAGCGGTGGCTTCCTCGGTCAACGGCTCGGCGCATCGCCACACCCGGCTGCGTTCTTCGCCATTGGCGGTGACGGCGTGGATGGCCAGCCGGGTGCATCCCACCCCGGCGGCCATCAGCGTCTGATGCAGCGAGCCGGCCAGTGAGCGCCCGGCGAATGCCGCGGCATCGACCCGGTCGATCGGCGGATCGCAGTCCAGCACGGCCTCGAGTTCCGGCGGCGGTTCCCGCCCGGACGGCCCCCGCTCGGGTTCGCCGCGGGCCAACCGGTGTGCGGCCACCCCCTCGCTACCGAACCTGGACGCCACGTCGCTGCGCGACAGTGCGGCGAATTGCCCGATGGTGCGAATCCCCATCCGCCACAACAGGTCTGTCAATTCCTCTCGCCCGGGACCGCACAGGCTCGGCTCGGTGGCGAGCTGGCGGATCGACAGCACCGACAAAAACCTCGCGTCGCCACCCTGTTCCACGATGCGGGCCGCCCGCGCGGCGAAGACCGCGGTGGACAACTGGTCGGCGATCCCGACCTGACACTCGGCGCCGGCGGCTGCCACCGCGTCGATCAGCCGCTCGGCGGCCTGGTGTTCGGACCCGAAATAGCGGGCCGCCCCGCGCACCGGCAACACCAAGAGCCCGGGCCGCAGCACCTCGGCGCGGGGCACCAGATCATCCACCGCGGCGATGACCGCCTCGAAGAAACGGGCGTCGCGGTCCGCGTCGGCGGTTGTGACGTGCAGTTGCGGGCAGCGAGCCGCCGCCTCACGACGTCGCAGGCCCCGCCGCACCCCCGCCGCACGGGCGGCCGACGAGCAGGCAATCACCCGGTTCGCCAAAGTCACCGCGACCGGCGCGGTCGCGGACAGACCCGCGGCCGCCGCCGCCGCGACCGCGGGCCAGTCCATGCACCAGATCGCTAAAACCCGGGAAGACACCCGAACTCACCCGGCCCGCGCCCGGCCAACCGTCCGTCCCGCACACACCCGCTGACGTGCAACCGCACCCTGCTGATTCGTCCGAATCCGGGCCGGCCACCGGCCGTGAGCTCATAGCCACAGACCCGGGCCGCAAGCCGCGTCGGCGCCCCCTGCCAGTCACCGTCGGTGACCAACAGGGTGCATCCTTTGCTGCGCGCCCGTGCCAGGACTGCCCGCGCCCGGGTCTGCGGTACCCGGCGCCCACCCAGACCGAGCACCACCAGATCCATGCCGTCGACGAGCACCGCGGCCACCTCCACCGGATCGGTTCCGGGATCCGGGATCACCGCGACCCGGCTCAGATCCGCCCCCATCTCCGCAGCGGCCAGCAGTCCGATATCCGGCTGGCCGACGACGGCCGCGTTGCCACCCGCCGCCGTCACCGCGGCCACCACGCTCAACAGCAGCGACCGGGCACCCGACAGCACCGCCACCGTTCCCCGGGGTAATTGGACTTGCAGCGAATCGGCAAGCCACTGCGGGAGCGCCAACCGAGACTCCGATTCCGGCAGCAGGTCATCGTCGGGGGCTGTCCCGGACGTCCGCCCGGAGATCTGAGCCATTCGCCGGCGCAGCGATTCCAGCTGCTCAGCGCGGTGGTCGGAGGCGAAAGCCGCAGTCATGACCAGCCTCCTGCCGCGCTCTGTCCGACTATTTTCGAAAGTATGTTCGAGTCATTTGCGAGTAAACACCCGCCCTCCGACAACCGTCAAGCAACGCAAGGGGCAGCTTTATGCAACCGGTACCGGTGTGGCTGATGCGTCGGAATTGCCGTCACTTTCGCCAGACTTAAGCCAGTGCGACCCCCGTCGGCGTGTCTTCGCAACTGGTTAAGTGTCGCCAAATCATGCCGTCACAAAACGGGGCGCAACTACTCCCACTCGATGGTGCCGGGCGGTTTGCTGGTGATGTCCAGCACCACGCGGTTGACCTCGGCCACCTCGTTGGTGATGCGGGTCGAGATGCGCTCCAGCACGTCGTAGGGCACCCGGGTCCAGTCGGCGGTCATGGCGTCCTCGCTGGTGACCGGCCGCAGCACGATGGGGTGTCCGTAGGTGCGGTTGTCTCCTTGCACCCCGACCGAGCGGACGTCGGCCAGCAACACCACCGGGCACTGCCAGATCAGGTTGTCCAGGCCGGCCGCGGTGAGCTCCTCGCGTGCGATCGAGTCCGCGCGGCGTAGGGTGTCCAGCCGCGCTGCGGTGACCTCGCCGACGATTCGGATGCCCAGGCCGGGCCCCGGAAAAGGTTGACGCGCAACGATTTCCTCCGGCAGCCCGAGTTCGCGCCCGACAGCGCGCACCTCGTCTTTGAACAGCAGCCGCAGCGGCTCGACGAGTTTGAACTTCAGGTCTCCGGGCAGCCCGCCCACGTTGTGGTGGCTCTTGATGTTCGCGGTGCCGCTGCCCCCGCCGGACTCCACCACGTCCGGATACAGCGTGCCCTGAACCAGGTACTCAATTGGCTTGTCCCCCAAAATATCCCGTACCGCCCCTTCGAAGGCACGGATGAACTGGCGGCCGATGATCTTGCGTTTGCCTTCGGGGTTGTGCACACCCGACAACGCCTGCAGGAAGGTGTCCGCCGCGTCCACGGTGACCAGGTTGGCACCGGTGGCGGCGACGAAATCGCGCTGCACCTGGTCACGTTCGCCGGCGCGAAGCAGTCCGTGGTCGACGAAAACACAGGTCAGTCGGTCACCGATGGCGCGCTGTACCAGGGCGGCGGCCACCGCGGAATCCACGCCGCCGGACAGTCCGCAGATGGCGTGGCCCTCGCCGATCTGGGCGCGCACCTGCTCGACGAGGGCACCGGCGATATTGGCCGGCGTCCAGTCGGCGCCCAGCCCGGCGAAGTCGTGCAGGAATCGGCTGAGCACTTGTTGCCCGTGCGGGCTGTGCATGACCTCGGGGTGGTACTGCACCCCGGCCAGACGCCGGTCCCGGCTCTCGAAAGCGGCCACCGAAGCACCCGGGCTGCTGGCCACCACGTCGAATCCATCGGGTGCGGCCGTGACGGCGTCGCCGTGGCTCATCCAGACCGGCTGCACACTCGGCAGACCCGAATGAAGCTCCCCACCAAGGACTTTCAGCTCGGTCCGGCCGTATTCGCTGGTTCCGGTGTGGGCGACGGTCCCGCCCAGCGCCTGCGCCATGGCCTGAAACCCGTAGCAGATGCCGAACACAGGAACGCCGAGGTCGAACAGCGCCGGATCGAGCTGCGGGGCGCCCTCGGTGTAGACACTGGCCGGTCCGCCGGAGAGCACGACCGCCGACGGGTGCCGGTCCTTGATCTCCTCGACCGAGGCGGTGTGCGGAATGACCTCGGAAAAAACCCGTGCCTCCCGGACCCGTCGGGCGATCAACTGCGCATACTGGGCGCCGAAGTCGACGACCAATACCGGGCGCGCCGAGGGTGAATCCACGGCAGGAAGTCTAGTGGCCGTCGGCGCCCGGTCCTTTACGACTCCGTGGCGGCCTGCATGACGGCGTCGACAACGCGGCGGATTCGGCCGGCGGCCTGGTCGGGATCGGGCTGCCCGGCGTCGAGCCAGGCGATGACGGCGTCGATCGTCATGCTCGGCAGTAGCCGTGCCGCCCAGTTGCGCCACCGGTCGTCGGCGATGCCCGCGAGGTGGCGGCGGGTGATCTCGGTGGAGCTCTCAACGAGCGTGTCGATCATGTCGCGGAATTCCGGTTCGCGAGCGGCGTAACGGTACAGCAGCCGGAACGCATCCGGGTCGGCCGCGGCCGCGCGCACGAGCGCGGGAATGCTAGCGTCACCGAATTCCTGGCCGCCGGTGGCTTCGCGGAGTCGCCGGTGACCGCTCTCGATCACTTCCCGATACAGGTCGGCCTTCGACGCGAAGTGCCGGTACAGGATCACCGGGGTGACGCCGGCTTCCGCGGCGATGGCGTCAAGCCCGGTGTTGGCAAAGCCGCCGCGGGCGAAGGCACGGCTGGCGGCCGCCAGGATCTGTTCGCGCCGCTGGGCGCGCGGCATCCGCCGGGTCGACTCGGATCGGACGACGGTCAACTCGCCTCCTCTTGTCTAATAGCGAGTGTACATATTATCTTGTATAAGCCTGGTTCTACTTATTGGTGGCGCGATGTTATCCAGAGTCTGCACAACGGTGGGCCACCAGGCCTGGCTCGTCACCGACTATGCCCAGGTGCGACGCCTGCTCGACGACGATCGCCTGGGTCGCTCCCATCGTGAACCCGACACGGCGGCGCGCACCGGGGACTCCGCCTTGTTCGGTGGGCCGCTGGGCAACTTCGACACCGAGGCGGCCGACCATGCCCGGTTACGGGCGCTGCTGCAGCCCCATTTCTCTCCCAAACATCTGCGGGGGCTGGCACCGAGAGTCGAAGCGCTCACCGCCCGGCTGCTCGACGAGCTGGCCGAGCAGGGCCCACCGGCCGACCTGCACGCCCAACTGGCGGTGCCGCTGCCGATTCTGGTGATTTGTGAACTTCTCGGAGTGCCCTACGGTGACCGTGATCGGTTCGGCGCCTGGGCGTCCGACGCCGGCAATGTGTGTGACCGCGCCCGTTCCGAGCGGGGGCTGACAGAGCTGTTCGCTTACGGCACCAGGCTTGTCGAACGCAAGCGCGCCCACCCCGGCGACGACGTGATATCGCGGCTGTGTGCCACCGTCGGGGTCTGCGACGACGAAGCCGCGACGCTATCGATGTCTTTGTTGTTCGCCGGGCACGAGACCACGGTGGTCCAGATCGGGCTCGGCACGTTGTTGTTGCTGACCAATCCCGATCAGTGGCAAGCACTTTCAAATGACCCCACGCTGATCCCCGGCGCTGTCGAGGAGCTGTTGCGCGCGGCGACCAGCGGAGGGGGAGTCGGCGGCGTGCCACGCTACGCGCGCACCGACTTCGATTTCGACGGGGTGACCATCCGCGCGGGAGACCTGGTGCTGCTGGACATCGCAGCGGCCAACCACGACCCGGCGGTGTTCGCCGACCCGCAGCGTGTCGACGTCACCCGCAGGGACGGCGCCCATCTGGCCTTCGGACACGGCGCGCGCTATTGCATCGGCGCACCCTTGGCCCGAATCGAACTGAACGCGGTCTTCGCACAACTGATTCCGCGATTTCCGGCTCTGCGGCTGGCGGTCGATCCGACGACACTGCCCACCCGCAGCGACGTGCTCGCCGGCGGACTTTGCGAACTGCCGGTGTCCTGGTAGGACGCGCTCAACGCGCACATCGAGCACCGCGCTAGACACTTTGCTCAATCCTGTAGTTGATTTATTTGTCTTATTGATTTACGGTCTTGTTATGCGTATCGAGCCCGTCTTCCGTAATCACCCCGGCCCCGCGCTCGCCGTCATCTGCCTCGGGGTCTTCGTCATCAGCGTCGACGCCACCATCGTCAACGTGGCGCTGCCCACGCTGTCGCGTGACCTCGGCGCCGACACCGCGCAACTGCAATGGATCGTCGACGCCTACACCCTGGTGATGTCCGGCCTGCTGTTGTCGGCCGGCAGCCTATCCGACCGCTACGGCAGGCGGGGCTGGCTGAATTCCGGGCTGGCACTGTTCGCGGTGACATCCGCCGTTGCGGCGCAGGCGAATTCGGCAGAGTCGTTAATCGCCGCGCGGGCCGCCATGGGTGTCGGCGCCGCGGTGATCTTCCCGACCACGCTGGGACTGATCACCAACATCTTCACCGACCCGGCATCGCGGGCCAAAGCGATCGGATTATGGGCGGCCATGGTGGGTGTCGGGGTGGCCGTCGGGCCGATCAGCGGCGGCTGGTTGCTCGAGCACTTTTGGTGGGGCTCGATCTTCATGGTGAACATCCCGATCGCGGCGCTGGCAATTATCGGCGGGATCTTGTTCGTTCCGACTTCACGCGACCCGGCGGCACCCCGCGTCGACATTCCCGGCTTGATCCTGTCCGCTACCGGGATCACGACGCTGGTCTACACGGTCATCGAAGCGCCCACCTGGGGATGGACCAACTCTCGGACCGCGGCCGGATTCGCCATTGCGGCAATCGTTCTCGCCGGGTTTGCATTCTGGGAGCGCCGCAGCACCCATCCCATGCTGGACGTTTCGGTGTTCTTCAACCGCCGGTTCTCCGGCGGCAGCCTGGCGGTGACCGCAGGCTTTCTGACGTTGTTCGGCTTCGTCTTCGTCATCACCCAGTACTTCCAATTCATCAAGGACTACACCGCTTTTCAGAGTGGCGTGCGCTTATTGCCGGTTGCCGTATCGATCGCACTGGCCAGCGTCGCCGGCCCCCGGCTGGTCGAACGGGTGGGCACCACCGCCGTCGTCGCCGCCGGCCTCACCGTGTTCGCCGCCGGGCTCGCGTGGGCCTCCACGGCGAACGCCACCACGCCCTACGGGCAGATCGCGGCGCAAATGCTGTTGCTGGGCGGTGGTCTCGGCCTGACCGTTTCGCCGGCCACCGAGGCGATCATGGGATCGCTGTCCGCCGACAAGGCCGGGGTCGGCTCGGCCGTCAACGACACCACGCGGGAACTCGGCGGAACCCTCGGGGTCGCCATCGCGGGCAGCATCTTTGCATCGGTGTACTCCGGGCATCTCGGGGGGACCGCGTTGAGCGGGCTGCCCGCCGAGGCCATGAAGCACTCAATGGCTTTGGCGCACAGGGTTATCCAGCAACTTCCCGCGCAACGCGCCGGCGATGTACGTGCCGCCGTCAATCACGCCTTCCTGCACGGCCTGCAGGTCAGTTCGCTGGTGTGCGCGGGAATCGCGCTGGGCGCAGCGATCGTCGTCGGCTGGTTATTGCCGGCACGGCAACACCAAAGGGAAAGGGAAATCCATGAGTACTCGCGTGTTGGTAACGGGAGCCACGGGCAGGATCGGCAACGCGGTCACCGCCCAGTTGCTGGAGAAAGGCGCCTCGACCCGGGCCTTGGTGCATCGTGACGACGCGCGCAGTGCCAGGCTGCGGGACTTGGGCGCCGAGATCGTCGTTGCCGATATGTTCGACATCCAACAGGTTACGGCCGCGCTGGACGGGGTGGACCGGCTGTACTTCAACCCGCCCTACCATCCCCATGCACTGGACAGCGCGGTCACTTTTGCCGTGGCCGCTCGGCGTACCGGCGTGCAAGCGGTGGTCGCGCTCGGACAGTGGCTGGCCAGCCCCGAGCATCCGTCGTTGATGACCCGGCAGGCCTGGCTCACCGACAAGCTGTTCGAGCTGCTGCCGGACACCGCCCATGTGGCGGTCGATCCCGGCTACTTCGCGGACAACTATCTGCAGCTGGTCCCGATGGCCGCCGCGCTGGGGGTGTTGCCGACGCCCACCGGCGGGGGCCGAAACGCACCGCCCTCCAACGAAGACATCGCCCGGGTCGCCGTCGGCGCGCTACTGGAACCGCACCGTCACGACGGTCGGGCCTACCGGCCGACCGGACCGACCCTGCTGTCCGGGGGCGAGATCGCCGACGCGGTCGGCAAGGCGTTGGGGCGGCGGGTACGCCACATCGACATTCCGCCGTGGATGTTCATGCGCGCCGTGCGCGTCAACGCCAAGCGACTCGGCGTGGACCTGTTCTTTCAGTCCAGCCTGCGTCACTACCTGCCCGAGTACCCGCTGGGAACGTGGGAAGTGGGCGGGCCGACCACCCATGTGCGTGACGTAACCGGGGTGGAACCCGAAGACTTCCTGACCATTGCCCGCCGCTACGTCACCAGACCGGAATCCCGGCGCACCGCAGGCAATTTCGTCCGCGCCGTCTGGGACTTCATGTTGACCGGGCTGGTCCCGATGCACCGACTCGACAAGTTTGACCGTATCCAACAGCACCCGCAGCCCGCACATCCCCGGCTCTCCGGGCAATCCGCGCTCTGGCGCAGCGAACACAGCGAACACAGCGAACACAGCGAACACAGCGAACACAGCGAAAGGATTCATCAATGAACACGATTGAAGACCAGTACTCCACCGGGCTGTCGCGGAGCAACATCGAGCAGGCTTTGATCTCCGCCGGGAAAGACCTCGACCACCTTGAACCCGGCGACCTGGGTCTGCTGGAGGACTTCCACACCATGGGCCGCATCGCCACCAGCCAACTGGTGGAACTGGCCGGAATCACCCTGGACAGTGAAGTGCTCGACGCCGGCAGTGGCGTCGGCGGAACCGCCCGCTACGTCGCCGACCGCTGCGGCTGCGCAGTGACGGCCGTGGATCTCACCGAGGAATACTGCGAAACCAGCCGCTGGCTCAATCGCCTGGTCGGCCTGGACGACCGGATATCGGTCCGCCAGGCCGACGTCACCGCACTGCCCTTCACCGACGGCAGTTTCGACGTCGCCTTCAGCCAGCACGTTCAGATGAACGTCGCCGACAAGACGCGCCTGTACGCCGAGCTTCGCCGGGTACTGCGCCCCGGGGGCCGACTTGCCCTGTGGGACATCATGATTGGTGATGGCCGTGCACTTGATTATCCCCTACCCTGGGCCGACCAACCCGTACACAGCCATCTGGTCACCCCCGATGAGTTGCGCGCGCTCGTCAGTTCCGCGGGATTCGCGGTCGAGCGTTGGAACGACCTCACCGAGCAGGCCGCCGCACTGATGCAGGCGTTGCTGGCCCAGCCGCCCAACCCACTGGGTCTGCACGCCTTCGTCACCGACTTCGATCGTAAAGTCGAAAACCTTACCCAAGCGCTGGCAGACGGTCGCCTGCGCGCCATCCAGGGCGTCCCTTCCGCGGTGAGCGGATGAACGTTTGGCGACACACACATCGGCATGGTGGAGTGGGTATCGGTTAATCAGTCGACCTAGACCAGAGAGCGAGGTCCACCGTGCTGGGTCTGCCGGAGAAGGTGCGTGCCTGTCTGTTCGACCTCGACGGTGTGCTCACCGACACCGCCAGCGTGCACAACAAGGCCTGGAAGGCCATGTTTGACGACTACCTATCCGAGCGGGCAAAACGTACCGGAGAGCCGTTCGTGCCCTTCGATGCCGCAACGGACTACCGGAAATACGTGGACGGCAAGAAACGCGAGGACGGGGTGCGGTCCTTTCTGGAGAGCCGGGGGATCACTCTGCCCGACGGCAATCCCGACGACCCGGACGACGCCGAGACGGTATACGGCCTGGGCAACCGCAAGAACGAGATGTTCCAGCAGGTCCTGCACAAGGACGGTGTCGAGGTGTTCGACGGCTCACGGCGCTATCTCGAGGCAGTCTCGGCCGCGGGTCTGGGTATCGCGGTGGTGTCCTCGAGCGCCAACACCCGCGACATACTCGAGATCACCGGTCTGGACAGGTACGTCCAGAAACGAGTGGACGGCGTCACGCTGCGTGAGGAACACCTCGCCGGCAAGCCGGCGCCGGACTCATTCCTGCGCGGAGCACAGTTGCTCGACGTCGCCCCCGACGCGGCGGCGGTGTTCGAAGATGCCTTGTCCGGGGTGGCGGCCGGTCGGGCCGGCAACTTCGGCTTCGTGGTAGGCGTGGACCGGGTGGGGCAGGCCGAGGATTTGCGCCGCAACGGCGCCGACGTGGTGGTCAACGACCTCGCCGAACTACTGCAGTCATGATCACCGACGAAGCTTTCCCCGTCGACCCATGGCACGTGTGCGAGATACGACTGGACCTGAACCTGCTGGCACAGTCCGAATCGCTGTTCACCCTGTCCAACGGGCACATCGGGCTGCGCGGCAACCTCGACGAAGGTGAGCCGTACGGCCTGCCGGGCACGTACCTGAACTCCTTCTACGAGATTCGGCCGCTGCCCTACGCCGAGGCGGGGTACGGCTACCCGGAGGCCGGTCAAACGGTCGTCGACGTCACCAACGGCAAGATCATCCGTCTCTTGGTCGGGGACGAGCCGTTCGACGTCCGCTACGGCGAATTGCTCTCGCACGAGCGGATTCTCGACCTGCGCGCCGGGACGATGACCCGCCGCGCGCACTGGTGTTCACCCGCGGGCAAGCAGATCAGGTTGGTATCCACCCGACTGGTGTCGCTGGCTCAGCGCGGCGTCGCAGCCATCGAGTATGTGGTGGAAGCGGTCGAGGAATTCATTCGCGTGACGGTGCAGTCCGAACTGGTCACCAACGAGGACCAACCAGAGACCTCGGGCGATCCGCGGGTGTCGGCCATCCTGGAGACTCCCCTGGTGGCCGTCGACCACGAAAGTACCGACACCGGAGCCCTTCTCATGCACCGGACCCGCAGCAGCGCGTTGATGATGGCTAGCGCGATGGATCATGAGATCGACGTCCCCGGCCGCGTCGAGTTCAGCACCGACGCGCGCGACGATTTGGCCCGGACCACTGTCATCTGTGGGCTGCGCGCGGGGCAGAAGCTACGCATCGTCAAGTACCTGGCGTATGGCTGGTCCAGCATGCGCTCGCGCCCGGCACTGCGCGACCAGGCCACCGCCGCCATCCACAGCGCGCGCTACAGCGGGTGGCAGGGGCTGGTGGACGCGCAACGGGCCTATCTCGACGACTTCTGGGACAGCGCGGACGTCGAGGTCGAGGGTGACCCCGAATCCCAGCAAGCGGTGCGGTTCGGGCTTTTTCACCTGCTGCAGGCGAGCGTGCGCGCCGAGCGCCGCGCGATTTCGGCCAAGGGCCTCACCGGAACCGGCTACGACGGCCACGCCTTCTGGGACACCGAGGGCTATGTGTTGCCGGTGCTCACCTACACCGCGCCGCGTGCGGTGGCCGACGCGCTGCGATGGCGGGCGTCCACGCTGGACCTCGCCAAGGAGCGGGCGGCCGAACTGGGCCTGCATGGCGCCGCGTTCCCCTGGCGAACCATCCGCGGTCAGGAGTGCTCGGCCTACTGGCCGGCCGGCACCGCGGCCTGGCACATCAACGCCGACGTCGCCATGGCCTTCGAGCGGTACCGCGTCGTCACCGGCGACAACGAGCTGGAGAAGCATTGCGGCCTCAAGGTGCTGGTCGAGACCGCGCGGCTATGGCGCTCACTGGGCCACCATGACCGGCACGGTGTGTGGCACCTGGACGGCGTCACCGGACCCGACGAGTACACCGCGATCGTCCGCGACAACGTCTTCACCAATTTGATGGCCACCCACAATCTGCGTATCGCCGCCGATGCCTGCAACCGCCACCCCGAGGCGGCCGAGGCGCTGGGTGTCACGACCGAGGAGACGGCCGCGTGGCGCGATGCGGCTGAGGCCGCCAAGATTCCCTACGACGCCGAGCTGGGCGTCCACCAGCAGTGTGAAGGGTTCACCACCCTTGCCGAGTGGGACTTCGAGGCCAACACCACCTACCCCCTGCTGTTGCACACACCCTACGTGCGGCTCTACCCCGCGCAGGTGATCAAGCAGGCCGACCTGGTGCTGGCCATGCATTGGCAAAGCCACGCATTCACGCCCGAACAGAAGGCGCGCAACGTCGACTACTACGAGCGGCGCACGGTGCGCGACTCGTCGCTGTCGGCCTGCACGCAGGCGGTGATGTGCGCCGAGGTCGGCCATATGGAACTGGCCCATGACTACGCCTATGAAGCCGCCCTGATCGACCTGCGCGATCTGCACTACAACACCCGCGACGGCCTGCACATGGCCTCGCTCGCCGGCGCCTGGACGGCATTGGTGGCAGGCTTTGGCGGCCTGCGCGACGACGAGGGCATCCTGTCCCTGGATCCCCAATTGCCCGACGGCATTTCGCGACTGCGGTTTCGGCTTCGGTGGCGCGATTTCCGGCTGACCGTTGACGTCAAGCACTCCGACGTCACCTACACGGTGCGGGATGGGCCAGGTGCGGAGCTGACCATCCGGCATGCCGGTGAGGAGCTGACACTGACCTGCGATACGCCGAAGACCATTGCGGTGCGTGCCCGTAAGGCACTGCTTCCGCCACCACCGCAACCGCCGGGCCGCCAGCCGCTGCATCGCCGGGTGCTATCCCGCAAGAGGTGAGGATCCGTGAGCTCCGAGAATCCGCGCCACCTCGTCGCCCGCCGCCTGCCGTGTTTCTGCCTCCGGCAGTTCGTCGATTCCGGTCGCGGAACGCAGGATCGGTGCGAATAGCCGCCAACCGAACTGCAGGGCAAGGGCATTCGCGACGGCCAGCCGCGCGTCCTTCTCGTTGTCGTGAAGCGGCAGTACCCCATCCAGCAAGGCGGCGATGTTGGGAAAACGCTTCTGCAGCTGTCCGGCCGGATACCCGTCCAGCACGGTGCGCGCCATGACGCGCATCTGACGGTCGAGGGCCCGGTCCAGGACATCGGGAGGTGTCTCGGCGCCGAGCAGGGCCGTCAGATTGGCACCCAGGTGATCCAGCACGGCACCGACGAGTTGCTGCTTGGTGCCGAAGTGACGAAACACCAGCCCGTGGTTGACGTTGGACCGGGCGGCAATGTCGCGGATCGATGTCGCTGCCGGGCCGCGCTCGGCGAAGAGGTCGGTGGCCGCCTCCAAGATCGCCGCGACCACCTCGTCCCGTCCGGTGGGCACTTTACCGCGGCGGCTTGCGGAAGTCGTAGTCATGTGACTACGCTACAGTAGGTAGTCAGTTGACTACAGTGCTTACACTCTAGGAAGACGAAAATGACCGACCAGATAACCGTCACCAAGCTGGGGAGCCGTATCGGCGCCCGGGTCGATGGCGTGCGCCTCGGCGGCGACCTCGACCCGGCCGCGGTCGAAAAGATCCGCCAGAGCCTGCTGACCCACAAGGTGATCTTTTTCCGTCATCAGCATCACCTCGACGACGAGCAGCAGCTCGCGTTCGCCGGACTGCTGGGCACCCCGATCGGCCACCCGGCCGCCGCGGTGCTCGCCGCCAAGAACGCGCCGGTCATCACCCCGATCAACTCCGAGTACGGCAAGGCGACGCGCTGGCACACCGACGTCACCTTCGTCGCGAACTACCCGGCGGCCTCGATCCTGCGTGCGGTCACCTTGCCGAGGTATGGCGGCTCGACACTGTGGACCAACACCGTGGCGGCCTACCAGCACCTGCCCGAGCCGCTGCAACGCCTCGCCGACAACCTGTGGGCGCTGCACACCAACCGCCACGATTACGTGAACGCCGAATCCATGTCGATGACCGAAGCGCAGCGCGCATTCCGCCAGGCCTTCGAGAAGCCGGACTTCCAGACCGAGCACCCGGTGGTCCGGGTGCACTCGGAGACCGGCGAACGCACCTTGCTGGCCGGTGACTTCGTGCGCGGCTTCGTCGGCCTGGACAGCTACGAGTCCAGTGTCTTACTGGAAATGCTGCAACGGCGAATCACCATGCCGGAGAACACGATTCGGTGGAACTGGGCCCCCGGAGATGTAGCCATCTGGGACAACCGGGCCACCCAGCACCGGGCCATCGACGACTACGACGACCAGCCCCGGCTGATGCACCGCGTCACGTTGATGGGTGATGTGCCGGTCAACGTGCACGGCGAGCCCAGCCGGGTGGTCAGCGGCGCACCGCTCGAGGCGATCGCCAGCTGAGCCTGAGTCGAGGGTTCAGCTCGCGATCGTCACGAGGCCGATAGTGACGACCCGCAGCGCCCGGCGACGCCGCGCTCGCGATCGTCACGAGGCCGATGGTGACGACCCGCAGCGCCCGGCGACGCCGCGCTCGCGATCGTCACGAGGCCGAGCTGACCGGGCTGATTGGTAGCCAGCGCAGCGCACCCGGTGCGTCGGGGGGTACCACCGGGTGCGCGGGCGCGATCGGATCCACCTGGCGGTAGGCCTGGCCCTGCGCCGGGCGTTGATCGTTCTCGCCCTTGTTCGGCCACAGCGAGGCGGCCCGCTCGGCCTGGGCGGTGATGGACAGCGACGGGTTGACACCCAGGTTCGCCGAGATCGCCGCGCCGTCCACCACAAACAGCGTCGGATAGCCGTAAACCCGGTGATAGGGGTCGATGACCCCGTGCTCGGGACTGTCGCCGATCACCGCACCGCCGAGGAAGTGCGCGGTCAGCGGGATGTTGAACAGCTCACCCCAGGTGCCGCCGGCCACGCCGTCGACCTTTTCGGCGATCCGGCGGGTGACCTCATTGCCGACCGGAATCCAGGTCGGGTTGGGCTGGCCGTGCCCCTGCTTGCTGGTGTACCAGCGGATGCCCAGTTTCCCTCGTTTGGTGAACGTGGTAATCGAGTTGTCCAGGTGCTGCATCACCAGCGCGATCAGCGTGCGCTCGCTCCACTGGTGGACGTTGAGCATCCGGATCATGCGGCGCGGATCCTCGCCGGCTTGCTGCAGCAACTGCTTCCACCGGGGGACGTCGGTGCCCTCCAGACCGGACCCGTCGGTCATCAGGGTCTGTAGCAGCCCCATCGCGTTGGAACCCTTGCCGTAGCGGACCGGTTCGATGTGCGTGTCCGGCGTTGGGTGGATCGACGAGGTGATGGCCACCCCGTGCGTGAGGTCGAGGTTCGGGTCGACCTCGAGCTTGCCGGCGCCGACGATGGACTCGGAATTGGTGCGGGTAAGCACACCCAGCCGCTGGGAAAGCCGGGGCAGCCTCCCCTTGTCGCGCATCTTGAACAGCAGGTGCTGGGTGCCCCAAGTACCCGCGGCCAGGATCAGATGAGTGGCCGTGTAGGTGCGCCGGTCCCGGCGCAGCCAGCTTCCGGTGCGCACGGTGCGGACCTCCCACAAGCCGTCGGGGCGCTGCTGGAACCCCTTCACCGTCGTCATAGGAATGACCTGCGCCCCAGCCGATTCGGCGAGGCCCAAGTAGTTCTTCAACAGAGTGTTCTTGGCGCCGTAGCGGCAGCCCGTCATGCAGCACCCGCACTCCAGGCAGCCGGTGCGCTCGGGGCCGGCCCCACCGAAATAGGGGTCCGGCACGGTCTTGCCTGGAGTCTTGGTGCCGTCGGGACCGAAGAACACGCCAACCGGCGTGGCCACGAAGGTGTCACCGCAGCCCATCTCGTCGGCGACCTCCTTTACGATGCGGTCGGCGTCGGTGAATGTCGGGTTCTTCACCACGCCCAGCATCCGCTGCGCCTGCTGGTAGTGCGGCATCAGTTCGCTGCGCCAGTCGGTGATGTGCGACCACTGCTGGTCTTGGAAAAACGGCTCCGGCGGCACGTACAGCGTGTTGGCGTAGTTCAGCGAGCCGCCGCCCACCCCGGCGCCGGCCAGGATCATCACGTTGCGCAGCGGGTGGATGCGTTGGATGCCGTAGCAGCCCAGCCTCGGCGCCCACAAGAACTTGCGCAGGTCCCAGGACGTCTCGGCGAAGTCCTCGTCGGCGAAGCGCCGCCCCGCCTCCAATACCCCGACGCGGTAGCCCTTTTCGGTCAACCGCAATGCGCTGACGCTGCCCCCGAAACCCGAACCGATGATCAGTACGTCGTAATCCGGCTTCATCGCACCAGTATGGCCTTACCAGCCGGTAATAAACCAGCGGCCTGTCGACTCTGCCGAGCGTGCGACCGGCTTCACGTTCGGTGCCGAGCGTGCGGCCAGCGTCACACTCGCCCGGCGACCCTCAGCTACCGACGGTCAGGCCGACCTTCTGGAACTCCTTGAGGTCGCAATAACCGGCCTTGGCCATCGATCGGCGCAGGCCACCCACCAGGTTCAGGCTGCCGAACGGATCGTCCGACGGCCCGTTGAGCACCTGCTGCAGCGGCGGACGCTCGCCGACGGCGATCTGCAGCAACGCCCCGCGCGGCAGCGACGGGTGCGCCGCCGCGGCCGGCCAGAACCAGCCCTCGCCGAGCGCCTCGGCGGCCTCGGCCAGCGGCGTGCCGAGCACCACCGCGTCGGCCCCGCAGGCGATCGCCTTGGCCAGCTCTCCCGACGTGTGGATGTCGCCGTCGGCCAGCACGTGCACGTACCGGCCGCCCGTCTCGTCGAGATACTCGCGGCGCGCCGCGGCGGCGTCGGCGATGGCGGTGGCCATCGGCACGCTGATGCCCAACACCTCGTCGCTGGTGGTCACGCCCCGGGTGGAACCGTAGCCGACGATCACGCCGGCGGCACCGGTACGCATCAGATGCAGCGCGGTGCGGTGATCCAGTACCCCGCCGGCGACCACCGGGACATCGAGCTCGGAGATGAAGGTCTTCAGGTTCAGCGGTTCCCCGTCGCTGGCCACGCGCTCGGCGGAGACGATGGTGCCCTGGATGACCAGCAAGTCGATGCCGGCCTGCAGCAACACCGGCGTGAGCGCCTGCGCATTCTGCGGGCTGACTCGCACCGCGGTGATCACCCCGGCCTCCCGGATGCGGGCGATCGCGGAGCCCAGCAGGTCGGGGTTCAGCGGTGCCGCGTGCAGCTCCTGCAGCAGCCGGATCGCCGCCGACGGTCCCGAGCTGACGCCGGGCTCCACCGGCTCCTTGCTGGCGGCCTCGACCAGTTGCGCGATCTTGGCTTCGACGTCGGCGTGCCGGCCGATCAGCCCCTCGCCGTTGAGCACGCCGAGGCCGCCGAGCCGTCCGAGCTCGATGGCGAACTCCGGCGACACCAACGCGTCGGTCGGATGGGCCACGACCGGGATGTCGAACCGGTAGGCGTCCAGCTGCCAGGTCGTCGACACGTCCTGCGACGAACGGGTACGCCGCGACGGGACGATGCTGACTTCGCTCAGTTCGTAGGTGCGACGGGCGACGCGGCCCATCCCGATCTCGACCATCGTCGCCTCAGCGCGCGAAGTAGTTGGGCGGTTCGGCGGTCATCGCGACGTCGTGGGGGTGGCTCTCCCGCAGCCCGGCCGACGTGATCCGGACGAACTGGGCCTGCTGCAGCGCCTCGATGGTGGGCGCGCCGGTGTAGCCCATCGCGGCCCGCAGGCCGCCGGTCAGCTGGTGGATCACCGAGGACAGCGGGCCGCGGAACGGCACCCTGCCCTCGATCCCCTCGGGCACCAGCTTGTCCTCGCTCAGGGCGTCGTCGGCGAAGTAGCGGTCCTTCGAATAGGACTTGCCGCCGCCGCGCCCCTGCATGGCGCCTAAGGACCCCATGCCGCGGTAGCTCTTGAACTGCTTGCCGTTGACGAAGATCAACTCGCCGGGGGCCTCGGCGGTGCCGGCCAGCAGCGAGCCCAGCATGGCCGTCGACGCGCCGGCGGCCAGGGCCTTGGCGATATCGCCGGAGTACTGCAGTCCCCCGTCGGCGATGGCCGGGACACCGGCCGGCCCGCACGCCGCGACGGCCTCCAGGATCGCGGTGATTTGCGGCGCGCCGACCCCGGCCACCACCCGGGTGGTGCAGATCGACCCCGGTCCCACCCCGACCTTCACCGCGTCGGCACCGGCCTCGACCAGGGCTGCGGCGGCCGACCGGGTAGCGACGTTGCCGCCGATCACCTCGACCTTCTCGCCCACCTCGGCTTTGAGTTTGCCGACCATGTCGAGCACCAGGCGGTTGTGCGCGTGCGCGGTGTCCACGATCAGCACGTCGACCCCGGCGTCGACCAGCATCATCGCGCGCACCCACGCGTCGCCGCCGACACCGACGGCCGCGCCGACCAGCAGCCGGCCGTCGCTGTCCTTGGTGGCCAGCGGGTGCTGTTCGGTCTTGACGAAGTCTTTGACGGTGATCAGCCCGGTCAGCCGTCCGTGGCCGTCGACGACGGGCAATTTCTCGATCTTGTTGCGACGTAAAAGGCCCAGCGCGGCGTCGGCGCTCACCCCCTCCTGGGCGGTGATCAGCGGGGCCTTGGTCATCACCTCGGCGACAGTTTTGGTCTGGTCGACCTCGAAGCGCATATCGCGGTTGGTGATGATGCCGACCAGCGCACCCGACTCGTCGACCACCGGCAGGCCCGAAATCCGGAACCGCGCGCACAGCGCGTCGACCTGAGCCAGTGTGTTGTCCGGGCGGCAGGTGACCGGATCGGTGACCATGCCGGCCTCGGAGCGCTTCACCATCTCCACCTGGCCGGCTTGTTCGGCGACCGGCAGGTTGCGGTGCAGCACTCCCATCCCGCCCGCGCGGGCCATCGCGATGGCCATCCGCGACTCGGTGACCGTGTCCATCGCCGAGCTGACCAGCGGCACTTTCAGCCGGATTTTCTTGGTGAGCTGGCTGGAGGTGTCGGCGGTGGCGGGAACCACATCGGAAGCCGCGGGCAGCAGCAAGACATCGTCGAAGGCCAGTCCGAGCATCGCTATCTTGTGCGGGTTGTCACCCCCGGTCGGCACCGGGTCGTCGGCGAGCCCACCGACCCGCACGTAAGGGCTGACGACGAGGTCGGAGCGGTCTTCTAGGTGAGACATGCCGCGGGTCATCGGTGGGCCCTCCATACGACGCGGAGTGAGACTCCCATCCTATCGGCTCGGTTGCCCGCTCGACTCGCTTGCGTGGGCGCGCCGCGGATGCGGAACGATACGCCAGGCGGCGACTATCACGCTGCTGGCGTTATCCCGGGCTGGCTGCGTAGGCTAGAGGCGTGCGCGACCACCTCCCACCGGGTTTGCCACCCGACCCTTTCGCCGACGATCCCTGCGACCCGTCGGCTGCGCTGGAAGCCGTCGAGCCAGGCCAGCCCCTGGATGCCCAAGAGCGGATGGCGGTTGAGGCCGACCTCGCCGATCTGGCCGTTTACGAGGCGCTGTTGGCGCACAAGGGTATTCGCGGACTTGTGGTGTGTTGCGACGAGTGTCAGCAAGATCATTACCACGACTGGGACATGTTGCGGGCCAACCTGTTGCAGCTGCTGATCGACGGCACCGTCCGCCCGCACGAGCCCGCTTACGACCCGGAACCCGACGCCTACGTCACCTGGGATTACTGCCGCGGGTACGCCGACGCCTCGCTCAACGAAGCGACGTCTGACGCCGACGGCTATCACCGCCGTCACTGAGCACGCCCGCTAGATGACTGATTCCAAGGGGTCAGTGGTCGTAGGCGGTTAGTGAGCGGCGGATGGTCAACCCGAGGGTGTCGTTGTGCCAGATCGCGGCGGTGAGGGCGAGGATACGTTGGGCGATGCGGGTGCAGACGCCGGCGGTG
>DATJQO010000196.1:0-70079 GCA_035505695.1 Mycobacterium sp. | reverse complement strand
CCAGCCCTTCCCTGGCTTGCAGCGCGCTTTTTTCGATATCCATGGCAGCGACCATGCAGCGTGGTCGGCGCGAAAAGTAGCCCTAGGCGGGCGCTTTGGGGACGAACGGGTAACTGTGCGTGCACCCACCAGACGCAAAAGAAGGTGATGGGAGCTGGCGCGCCTGCTCGCGGTGGATGAGAATCGGCGCGTGCGCTGCGGTGTCGACGTCGAAGGGGCTTGGCCGTGCCTGGCCGTGCAAAAGAATGATGCTGGAGCCCTCTACCTGCGGGTGTCCCCCGGTTGCTGCTGCGAGCGCGAGTACCAGTCTCTTAGTTGATGTTTGGGGGCTCCCACCGTAGCGCACGTTGTTGGTTGCGACGCTGAGCCGGGAAGGGGCTGGTGGGATGCAGATTTTGTACGAGCGCTGTGCCGCTGTTGATATTGGCAAGGACATCATCGCGGTGGCGGTGCGCACGCCAGGTGAGGGTCCTGACGGGCGCAAGACGATCAAGCGCACCTTCAAGACGTTCTACGGGGTGCTGCGGGAATGCGCGCGGTGGCTGACCAGCCACGGCGTAACGCATGTGGCGATGGAGGCGACCGGGATCTACTCGATGCCGGTCTATCACGCACTGTTGGCCCATGGTGACTTCGAGGTGTTGGTGTGCAACGCCGGGCACGTCAAGAACGTGCCGGGCCGCAAAACGGATTTGTCAGATGCGGAGTGGCTGGCCCATCTGCTCGAATGCGGGCTGCTGCGGGGCTCGTTCATGCCGCCCGAGCAGATCAAGGCCGCCCGCGATGTGATCCGTTATCGCCGCAAGCTCGTCGAGCATCGCACCTCGGAGCTTCAGCGCCTGGGCAACGTGCTGCAAGACGCCGGGATCAAGGCCGACAGTGTGGCGTCTTCGGTCACCACCAAGTCGGTGCGGGCGATGGTGGAGGCGCTCATCGACGGCGAACGCCGCCCGGCGGTGCTGGCCGATCTGGCGCGAGGCAGCATGCGCTCGAAGATCCCCGATCTGCAGCGGGCGCTGGAGGGGCGCTTTGATGACCATCACGCCCTGATGTGCCGATTGCACCTGACTCATCTGGACCAGCTCGATGAGATGATCGGCGCCCTCGATGAGCAGATCGAGCAGATGATGCAGCCCTTTTGTGCCCGACGCGAGCTGATCGCATCGATCCCGGGGATCGGGGCGGGTGCCTCGGCGACGGTCATCTCCGAAATCGGTGCCGACCCGGCGGCCTGGTTCCCGTCTGCTGAGCATCTGGCCTCGTGGGTAGGGCTGTGTCCGGGCAATCATGAATCGGCCGGTAAACGGCATCACGGTGCCCGCCGCCAGGGCAACCAGCACCTACAGCCGGTCTTGGTCGAGTGCGCATGGGCCGCAGTGCGTACCGACGGCTACCTGCGCGAGTTCTACCGCCGCCAGGTCCGTAAATTCGGTGGGTTTCGAAGCCCCGCTGCCAAGAAGAAGGCGATCATCGCGGTCGCGCACAAACTGATCGTCATCATCTGGCACGTGCTGGCCACCGGCCGGCCCTACCAAGACCTCGGCACCGACTACTACACCACGCGCATCGACCCCGATAAGGAGCGACACCGCCTGATCGCCAAGCTCGAAGCCCAAGGATTCAAGGTCACCCTCGAACCCGCCGCCTAACACCCCAAATACACACTGCCACAAACAAACCCGGCTCCTCTACAGTCCCGGGGTGGTAACGTCTGCCGTGGTCACCTTGATCCACGTACCAGTCCCCGAAAACTTTATGTTTCGGGGGCTTTTGCGTCTGCTCGTGGCAGAACTACGTCAGCGATTTCGGCGGCAGGAACCGGTCGCCGTACTTGGCGGCCAGCTCACGGGCCCGGGCCACGAAAGCTTCCTTGCCTGTACCGGCCGGACCGAAGTAGCCGACGATGTACTGCGCACTACCACCGGTCCACGGCGGGAATCCGATGCCCATGATGGAGCCGATGTTCGCGTCGGCCGTCGACGTCAACACACCCTCGTCGAGGCACTTCTGGGTTTCCAGCGCCTCGGCGAACAGCATCCGGTCGATCATGTCCTGCAACGGCGGCTGCGACGAACCGGACTTGAACGTTTCTCGCAGGCCCGGCCACAGCTGGGTGCGCTTGCCGTCGACGTACTCATAAAAGCCCGCGCCCTTGAGCCGCCCGGAGCGGCCGAGCTCGATCATCTTCTCAACGACGGCCTCGGCCGGGTGCGGCTCGTAGGTGCCGCCGGCGTCCTCGACCCCCTTGCGGGTGGCGACGGCGATCTTGTGCATCAGCTCCAGGTTGAGCTCGTCGGACAGCTGCAGCGGCGGCGCCGGGTACCCGGCCTGCGAACCCGCGTGCTCGATGCTCGCCGGTTCGACGCCCTCGCCCAGCATCGCCAGAGCCTCGTTGACGAAGGTGCCGATCACCCGGGAGGTGAAGAAGCCACGGCTGTCGTTGACCACGATCGGCGTCTTGCCGATCGCCAGGGTGTAGTCGAACACTCGGGCCAGGGTCTCGTCGGATGTCTTCTCGCCCTTGATGATTTCGACGAGCGGCATCTTGTCCACCGGAGAGAAGAAGTGGATCCCGATGAAATCCTCCTGCCGCTTGACACCGCTGGCCAGACCCGTGATCGGCAGGGTCGAGGTGTTGGATCCGAGCACCGCGTTCGGCTCGACGACGTCCTCGATCTCCTGAAACACCTTTTGCTTGAGGTCCTGGTTCTCGAAGACCGCCTCGATCACGAAGTCGACGCCGGCGAAATCGGATGCATCGGCCGTGGGAGTGATGCGGGCCAACAGCGCGTCGGACTTCTCCTTGCTTGTCTTGCCGCGCTCCAGCGCCTTGGCTTCCAGCTTCTCGGAGTAGCCCTTGCCCTTCTGAGCGGCCTCGAGGCTGACGTCCTTGAGCACGACGCCGAAGCCGGCCTTGGCCGAGACGTAGGCGATGCCCGCGCCCATCATGCCCGCGCCCAGGACGCCGACCTTCTTGATCGGGGTTTTGCCGATGCCCTCGGGACGGGAGCCACCGCCGTTGATGGTCTGCAGGTCGAAGAAGAACGCCTGGATCATGTTCTTGGCGACCTGGCCGGTAATCAGCTGCGCGAAGTAGCGGCTCTCGATGCGGCATGCGGTGTCGAAGTCCACCTGCGCGCCCTCGACCGCGGTCGCCAGGATCGCCTTCGGCGCCGGCATCGGCGCACCTTTGAGCTGCTTGCGCAGCAGCGCCGGGAACGACGGCAGGATGGCCGCCAGCCCGGGCGACGACGGGGTGCCGCCGGGCATCTTGTAGCCCTTTTTGTCCCAGGGCTGTTCGTGCGCGTCGGGGTTGGCCTTGATCCACGCCTTGGCCGCGGGCACCAGCTCCTCGACCGTCGGCAGCACCTCGTCGATCAGCCCGAGTTCCTTGGCCTGGGCCGGCTTGAACCGGGTGCCCTGCGACAGCACGCTGACGAACGCGTTCTGGATACCGAGCATCCGGACGGTGCGGGTCACACCGCCCGCGCCCGGCAGCAATCCCAGCGTCACCTCGGGGAACCCGACCACGAGTCCCTTCACGTCGGCGGCGATCCGGTGGTGACAGGCCAGCGCGATCTCCAGTCCACCACCGAGCGCGGCGCCGTTGATCGCGGCGACCACCGGCTTGCCCAAAGTCTCGAGAGTGCGGAGCTGCTTCTTGACCGTCTCGACCAAATCAAAAGCCTCGGCGACATTCTCGGGCCCGATCTTGATCATGCTCTTGACGTCGCCGCCGGCGAAGAAGGTCTTCTTCGCGCTGGTGATCACCACGCCGCTGATCGAATCCTTTTCGGCGACAAGGCGATCCACCGCCTTGCCCATCGACTCGATGTACGCCTCGTTCATCACGTTGGCGGACCCGGATGGGTCGTCCATGGTGAGCGTGACAATGCCGTCGGCATCCTTACCCCACTGAATCGTGTTCTCGGCCATGCGGTTAAACCCTCTCAATGATCGTGGCGACACCCATGCCGCCGCCGATGCACAGCGTGACCAGCGCCCGGCGCGCGTTGCGGCGCTCCAGCTCGTCGACCATGGTTCCGAGAATCATCGCGCCGGTGGCGCCGAGCGGGTGGCCCATCGCGATGGCGCCGCCGTTGACGTTGAGCTTCTCGTCCGGAATGTTCAAGTCCTTCTGGAACTTCAGCACCACGGACGCGAAGGCCTCGTTGAGCTCGAACAGGTCGATGTCGTCGACGGTCAGGCCGGCGCGGTCGAGCACCTTGCGCGTGGCAGGGGTCGGCCCAGTCAGCATGATGACCGGGTCGGCTCCGCTGGTGGCGGTGGCGACGATGCGTGCCCGCGGCGTCAGCCCCTGCGACTTGCCGGCGGCCTCGGAGCCGATCATGACCAGCGCGGCGCCGTCCACGATCCCGGAGCTGTTGCCGCCGGTGTGCACGTGGTTGATCTTCTCGACCCAGTGGTACTTCTGCAGCGCCACATCGTCGAACCCGCCCATTGCCGCCAGGCCCTCGAACGCAGGCTTCAGCTTGGCCAGCCCTTCCATGGTGGTGTCGGGCCGCATGTGCTCGTCATGGTCGAGGATCAGCAGGCTGTTCTGATCCCGGACGGGCACGACGGACTTGGCGAAGTAGCCGCCCGACCACGCCTCGGCGGCCTTCTCCTGGCTGCGCAACGCGTAGGCGTCGACGTCCTCGCGGGAGAAGCCCTCGATGGTGGCGATCAGGTCGGCGCCGATGCCCTGCGGAACGAACATAACGTCGTAGTTGGTCGCCGGGTCCAGGCCCATGGCGCCCCCGTCGGATCCCATCGGCACCCGGCTCATCGACTCCACGCCGCCGGCCAGGACCAGGTCGTCCCAGCCGGAGCGCACCTTCTGCGCAGCGGTGTTCACGGCCTCCAGGCCCGACGCGCAGAACCGGTTGAGCTGCACGCCGCCGGAGGTGACCGGCATGCCGGAGGCCAGCACGGCGGCGCGCGCGATGTCGCCGCCCTGGTCACCGACGGGTGAGACGCACCCCAGGATGACGTCGCTGATCAGGTTCTCGTCCAGGTCGGGGAAACGCTTGCGCAACTCCTCGATCAGCCCGACGACCAGGTTGAGTGGCTTGACTTCATATAGCGCCCCGTTTTTCTGCTTGCCGCGGGGCGTGCGGATGGCCTCATAGATGAAGGCTTCTTCGGACATGTCGACTTCCTCTTCGAAGGTGCGGTTCGGGTCCGTCCTAAACACTAGGTCCAGTACCGGCCACCCTAACAGGGCGCCATCCAACCTGTTGGTTGGGCAGAACCCCGCTGGTGACCGCGCCGAGCGTCATGCGGGCGTGGGGGTCACGCGCGCACCACACTGGCGTGACGCTCGAGCAGCCACGCGGCCTTAAGCTCGACCACCATGACGGTGTCGCGACTGCGTCCATATGCGACCACGGTGTTCGCTGAGATGTCGGCGCTGGCCGCACGGGTCGGGGCGGTGAACCTCGGCCAGGGTTTCCCCGACGAGGACGGGCCGCCCGCGATGTTGAAGGCCGCCCAAGATGCCATCGCCGAGGGCGTCAACCAGTACCCGCCTGGGATAGGTGTCGCGTCGCTGCGGCACGCCATCGCAGCACAGCGCCAGCGGCATTTCGGCATCGAGTACGACCCCGACACCGAAGTGCTGGTGACGGTCGGGGCCACCGAAGCCATCGCGGCAGCGGTGCTCGGCCTGGTCGAACCCGGCTCGGAGGTGCTGCTGATCGAACCGTTCTATGACTCCTACCCGCCGGTGGTGGCGATGGCCGGTGCACATCGGGTCGCCGTGCCGCTGGTGCCCGATGGACGCGGCTTTCGGTTGGACGTCGATGCATTGCGCCGGGCGGTCACACCACGCACGCGTGCGCTGATCGCGAACTCACCGCACAACCCGACCGGCACGGTGCTGAACGCCGACGATCTGGCGGCCATCGCTCGAGTCGCGATCTCAGCCGACCTCCTGGTGATCACCGACGAGGTGTACGAGCACCTGGTGTTCGACCACCACCGCCACCTGCCATTGGCCGGTTTCGACGGCATGGCCGAGCGCACTGTCACCATCTCCAGCGCGGCCAAGATGTTCAACTGCACCGGCTGGAAGATCGGATGGGCATGTGGCCCAGCGCAACTCATCGCCGGCGTGCGTGCGGCAAAGCAATATCTGAGCTACGTCGGCGGAGCGCCGTTTCAACCGGCGGTCGCGCTGGCACTGGACACCGAGGACGGATGGGTGGCCGAGCTGCGGGCCTCTTTGCAGGCCCGACGCGATCGGCTAACCGCGGGGCTGGCTCAGGTCGGGTTCGAGGTGCATGACAGCGCCGGCAGCTATTTCGTATGCGCCGACCCACGCCCGCTGGGCTATGACGACAGCGCCGCGTTCTGCGCAGCACTCCCGGAAAAGGCCGGAGTGGCAGCCATCCCGCTCTCGCCCTTCTGCGATACGGGGGCCGCGCATGCCTCACAGCAAGCCAAAGTGTGGAATCACCTGGTGCGCTTCACCTTCTGCAAACGCGAGGACACGCTGGACGAGGCGATCAAGCGGCTGGCTGTGCTGCGTGACCGACCGGCTAGGTAGCCCCGCCGAAGCCCTCCGGGTACATCACCCGCTTGCGCAGTCCCTCCAGTGCGGCGTACAAGATCTTCTTGCGGGCCCGGTTGATCAGAAACTCAGGCAAAGGTGCCGACGGTTCGACGGTGATGTCGAACCGCACACGGCTCCTGTCGTCTCCCAGCCGGGTCAAGTTGTACTCGCCGTGCTGGCCGTGTTGGTGGATGGTCTTTTCGGCGTCCCACACCATCCAGTCCGGCCCCCAGTGGTACTCGAGAAACTGTGTGTCGCTGATGCCCATCACCTTGATGGTTACCTTCACGTGGTGCGGTCGTCCGTCGGGATGGCTGTCGACGACTTCGACCTTCTTGTGCACCGCGGACCAGGACGCCACAGTGTCCATGTCGGCCAGCGCCTCCATGATTGCTTCCAGGGGCGCGTCAATGACGATTTCGGACGATGCTTGAACGGCCACTGCTCACAAAACTAGCAATTGCGGCCCCATGGACCTGGCCAATTGCTACGTCTCCTTGACCGAATCTCCGCCGCCCATCACCAACTCCCGCAACCCCTTCACCGCGGCGTCCAGGACGTGTTCGCTCGCCCGTTTGACGATGAACCCAGGCATGGGCCGCCCCGGTTCGACGGTGAGGTCAAAACGCACTCGGGTTTTGTCGACACCCTCGGCTTTGAGGGTGTATTCGACATGCTGGCCGTGCTGTTGGGAGGTCCCTTTGGCGTCCCAGACCATCCAGCCGGGGCCCCAGTGATATTCCAAAATTTCTTTGTCGACGAGCCCGAAAATCCGGACGGTGGCCCTGACATGGTGCGGCCGACCATCGGGATAGCGATCGATCACTTCCATCTGTTTGTGCAGCGGCGACCACGATGACAGCACGCCAACGTCTGCGAGCGCCTCCATAACCCGTTCCGGCGGCGCGTCGACGATAAATTCTCGTGATGCTTTTACGGCCACTGCGATCAACCTAGCAATGCCGCCTGTCGGGCGGACCGGTTCTACGAAACATGTTGTTTACCAGTCGATTTCGTCAAGGGATGTGGTCCGCTCGGGCGGTCGCCGGACCGATCCGGCCGGTGTGCGCGAAAACCGCGGAGCAGGCGCAGCCTGGTCGACGCCGTGCGCGTTGATCACCGTGGACCGCACCCTCAAGTGGTCGTCGGCGGCTGCTTCGCTCCACGCCAAGACCGGAGTGACGCACGCATCGGTGCCGGCGAAAATCTGTGTCCACTCGTCGCGAGTCCGGCTGGCGAATCGTTTCGCGAACAGGTCGAACATCTGCGGGTAGGAACAATGTCGAGCTGGCCGGGCACCTCGTCGGGCGATAGGCCGAGCCCGCTGAGCAAGGCCGCAAAAAATTGCGGCTCGATAGCACCGACCGCGACGTACTTGCCGTCGGATGTCTCATAGCACCGGTAGAACGGCGCGCCGCCGTCGAGCAGAAACGATTCGCGCCGGTTGCGCAGCGATCCGGTCGATTTCATGGTCCACATCATTTGGGCGAGCAGGCTTACGCCGTCCACCATCGCCGCGTCAATGACTTGACCCTGGCCCGAACGTTCCCGCTCGTACAGCGCGACGGCGATGCCAAACAGCACCAGCATCGATCCGCCGCCGAAGTCGGCGACCAGGTTCAGCGGCGGCATCGGGGGCCGGTCGGCGTACCCGAGTGCCGATAGCGCGCCGGTCCGCGACAGGTAGTTGATGTCATGGCCAGCTGTCTGTGCCAACGGGGCCGCCCTGTCCCCAGCCGGTAATCCGCGCGAAGATCAGCCGCGGATTGACCGCCGCGCACTCCTCAGGACCGATGCCCAGTCGCTCGCAGGTGCCGGGCCGGAAACAGTCCAGCAACACGTCGGCCTTGGCGGCCAGGTCCAGCAGCGCCTGCGGCCGGGTCTTGACGTCCAGATCGACGATCCGCTTCCCACGATGCAGCAGGTCGCGGTCCTCGGCTGGCATAGTGAGGCCACCTTGGTTGTGGCGACCCGCTTCGCCCGGCTGCGCCGCGCTTGCGATCGCCACGGGCTCTTGGTGGCGACCCGCTTCGCCCGGCTGCGCCGCGCTTGCGATCGCCACGGGCTCTTGGTGGCGACCCGCTTCGCCCGGCTGCGCCGCGCTTGCGATCGCCACGCCGGGCCGTCGCACCCGCACCACGTCCGCCCCCAGATCGGCGAGCATCATCCCCGCATGCGGCCCCGGTCCGATTCCACCGAGCTCGATCACCTTCACCCCAGCCAGGGGCCCGCCATCGCCCACCGCGATTATTTACCCTTCTGCACTTCCAGCACCCGCTCGCGCAACGCCTTGGTCGCGGAATCGATCGTCCCCTGCACGGCGCGTTTGAGCACGAAGCCCGGTAATGGCACATTCGGGTTCCGCAAGAAGCTCGAACTTGACCAGTGTCGCGTCTCCCCGCAGCACCAGGGTGTACTTCCCGTCCTGAGCCTTCTGCTGTGAGGAGCTGACCGTCCAGCTCACCGAGTTGTCCGTCCAGGTGTATGCCACCACCTGTTCGTCGGTGATCCCGGCGACCTTCACCTTTTCATCCTCACTTGGCTGGGCCGCCCGTCGGCCCCCGTTTCGAGGATCTCCGCACTCTGATGCGGCTCCGACCATTCGGGCATCGCCTCGAAATCGGCAATGACGTCCAGAATCTCCTCGGGGCCGGCTTCGATGACGACGTCGCGGGACTCTTTGATTGCCATGGCCCGCACGATACTTAAACCGCGTCGCGCCCGGAATGGATTCGACCGAGCGTACCGTCGTGCTTGTGACTGATGCCGGAACCGATCCCGTCTACACCGTCGGTGACTACCTGTTAGACCGCCTCGCAGAGCTCGGCGTGACCGAGATCTTCGGCGTTCCCGGCGACTACAACCTGGAATTCCTCGACCACATCGTCGACCATCCCACCATTCGCTGGGTAGGCAACGCCAACGAGCTGAACGCCGGCTACGCCGCCGACGGGTACGGACGGCTGCGCGGAATGTCAGCCTTGGTAACGACTTTCGGGGTGGGAGAGCTCTCGGCAGCTAATGCGATCGCGGGAAGTTACGCCGAGCAGGTGCCCGTCGTGCATATCGTCGGCGGCCCCTCCAAAGACGCACAAGGCACCAGGCGCGCATTGCACCATTCACTGGGCGACGGGGACTTCGAGCACTTCTTTCGGGTGAGCCGCGAAATCACCTGCGCCCAAGCAAATCTCATGCCGGCTACGGCGCGTCGCGAGATTGATCGGGTACTGTCCGAGGTGCGCGAGCAAAAGCGGCCCGGATACATCCTGCTGTCCACCGACGTGGCCCGCTTACCCACCGAACCGCCCGCAGACCTGTTGCCTCGCTACACCGGCGGGACCAGCCCCCGCGCCTTGGCCTTGTTCATCGATGCGGCCACCGAGCTCATCGCCGACAACCAGGTCACCGTGCTTGCCGACTTACTCGTTCATCGGTTGCAGGTGATCAAAGAGCTGGAGTCGCTGCTGGCCGCCGACGTGGTGCCCTATGCGACGTTGATGTGGGGAAAGAGCCTGCTTGACGAAAGCTCGCCGCACTACCTTGGTATCTACGCCGGCTCGGCCAGCGCCCCAGCGGTACGCACCGCGATTGAAGACGCACCAGTTCTGGTGACCGCAGGGGTGGTGTTCACCGACATGGTCAGCGGCTTCTTCAGTCAGCGCATCGATCCGGCCCGCACCATCGATGTCGAGCAGTATCAAAGCAGCGTTGCAGGGCAAGTCTTCGCGCCGCTGGAGATGAGCGCCGCCTTGGAGGCGTTGGCCTCCATCCTGGTTCGGCGCGGGATCACCTCGCCGCGGGTGGCCTCGCCCCCCGCCGAACCGTTGCCGCCGCCCCCGCCGCGCGATCAACCGCTGACCCAACAGATGCTGTGGGACCGCCTTTGCGTGGCACTCACCCCGGGCAACGTGGTGCTGGCCGATCAAGGCACCTCCTTCTACGGCATGGCCGATCACCGGTTGCCGCAGGGCGTCACCTTCATCGGCCAACCACTATGGGGCTCAATCGGTTACACGCTGCCCGCCGCGCTGGGCGCCGGGGTAGCACATCCGGACCGCCGGACGGTGTTGCTGATCGGGGACGGTGCCGCACAACTGACTGTCCAGGAGCTCGGCAACTTCTCGCGCGAAGGGCTGTCCCCGGTGATCGTGGTGGTCAACAACGACGGCTACACCGTCGAACGGGCCATCCACGGAGAGACCGCACCGTACAACGACATTGTCAGCTGGAAGTGGACGGACATACCCAGCGCGCTGGGGGTCGGCAATCATCTGGCATTCCGGGTGCAGACCTACGGCGAGCTCGACGACGCATTGACCGCCGCGGCCCAACACCGAGACCGCATGGTGTTAGTCGAAGTGGTTTTGCCGCGCCTCGAGATCCCGCCGCTGCTTGTCGATCTCGTCCAACCGATGTCGCCGGATGGCAGTCCGCGCCGCTGAGAATCGCCGCCGCATCAGCGCGGCTTAGACCGAATAGGTTGCCGCTGCGTCCCTGACGATCGCAGGATCGCCTGGAAGGTGCGCCGACAACGCCCGCAATCGGCGCCTGCTCCGCAAGCCGTTGCAACGTCGTTGGTCGTACACGCCCCGGCTGCAACGGCTTCGGCCACGTTGTGGCTGGTGACACCGTTACACAAGCACACAAACATCCGCCGAGCTCGCTCAGTCCGCCTCGATGCGCATCATGTCGACGAAGCGGCCCACGAACAACGGCGGGTACGGTTCGATGCCCGCCCCGGATATCCATTCGGCTGCAGCGTCGGGGTGGTCGATCCAGTCGCGAGCGGTCCCCTCATCGGCAAGCTCTTGCAGGATCAAAACTTCATGCTCGTCATCGAAAGCTTGGAAAACCCATGTCTTTCGGATCCCGGCGGTGGTGAACCTATCCATCGCCGAGCGCACTCCGGCGGTCAGCGTCGAAACGTCGTCGACGGACGCGATTGCGGCCACCACGACTCCAGGCGCCGCCTGATCCGCCGGCGGCTCCGCGATGAACCTGTCGACGATCTCGCCGGCGAAGACCGCAGGAATATCATCCACCCCGGCGGCATCGAACCAATCGAAAAAGACCCGCGAGCGCAGCAACTCGACAATGGGTTCCCGGCTGCGAACTCCAATCATCACCAGGACCCGGCCGTAGTCGTGCGTTGAGGTGTAGACCAGAACGTGGTGGGCGCCGATTTCCCCGAGAGCCGATTTCTTACGTTTCAGCAGCGGCCATACCCGCGTTGGGTCGGGCACGCGGTAGTCCGACGCGATCACCATTGAATGGATGCCGTTCGTCGTCACGCTGTTTGTCACAAGGCCCTATACCGGATTCAACGACGAGATGAGCCACGTTCCATCAGCTTTCGTCAGCGTGACCGACACGCTGCTGGAGCTGAACGTCGGCTGCGGTCGATCTTTGCTCTGCGTGCTTTGGTTGACGAACAACAGCACGGTGGCCGAGGAGGGACGCAAGTCCGACACCGCCGCGCGAAGCACCACCGCAGTAGTCTTCACCGACTTCTGTTTGGCGGCCGGCGCGACGATCTGCTGAGTGAACTGTTCGTAATATGACAAGAAGTCGCCGGTCAAATGCGATTTCGCGGAAGAGAAGTCGCGATCGAGGGTATCGGGAGAATACGATAGCACCGCCACCGTTCCGTCACTGGCAGCCGAAATCGCCGCTTTCGCGGCCGCGGCGTCGGTGTCCCGATCCGGTAGGTACATGAAATAGAACACGCTACCCAGTAGCGCCAGTGAGGCGACGACCAGCAAAGCCAACAGGGCCGCGAGGAACTTGCCGGACGCGCACTGTTTCGCCCGCCCGGCGAACCGCCTCAGCCGATTAGGCTTTACGCCCTGGTTTGTGCTGCTCTCGGCGGAATCGATGTCCTCCGACTGGCCGTTGGAGACCGTCTCGTCAACGTCTGCCATCTCGGCACTTTCCGCAGTCTCTTGGACCGATGCTTCGTCGGCGGTCACGGCACAAACTCGACTTTCGCAATCTTGAGCTGGGCACCATCACGTGCGACGCTAACGATGAGCCGGTAGTTACGTGGATCCTGCTTGGCGCCAGCCGCATTGGTGACCTCGGAGGTGGAGGCAACCAGCACCACCGCCGAGTCCTTCGTCATGGTGTCCAAGTCCACTGCGGTTGCCTGGACGGTGCCTTGCGAGATCACCTTCGACTGTTCGACCACCTTGGTGAAATCGTCAGCCATTTTGAGGAAATCGTCCTTGAACGAACCGGTGGAGTTTTCCAGGATGCGCTGCACCCCTTGCTTGGCGTTGTTGAAGTCCAGCGACGTCAATGTCACGACGCCCTGACGTGCGGCGGCGGCGAACTCAGCCGCACGCTGATGCTGCCGCACCGTATCGCGGTGCTCCTTGACCATGTAACCGCTGCCCGCCAGCGCTCCGAGAATGATGACGACGGCCGCGCTTGCGGCCATCGTCGACCACTTGGGACGGCGGAAGCGACGGTGCCAACGCGGCGCCGGCTCCGTGGCGTCGGCCACGGACGTATCAGCCGCGACGGCCTCGGCCGGACTCTCGGCGGTCTCGACATTCTCGGACTCGATCGCGGGGGTCTCTGATACCGCGGTCTGACCAGAGTCCGCTGCGTCCGCGTCTTCGGCGACGACTTCTGCTGATTTCTCGTCTTTCGGGGCTTCCGTTGCGGCCTCTTCTTTTGCCGCTTCTTTTTGGGCCTCGATGAGCTCGGCCTGGCGGCGCAGCTGAACGGCGCGGGCGCGGGCGCGGGCGGCGGCAGCGAGTGCTTCCGCTTCTGCGGCCTCTGCCTCGGCTTGTTCGGCCAACGCTCGGATGTCCGCGGCGGTGGTCGGGATTTCGTCCTTATTCACCGGAAGCGATTCCGTGTCAGCAGCATCCTGGCGGAGGCCGCCAGTCACCGCTCACCGGACCGAAAACAAGACCGCTCGTCACTCAATGTCGTACTCCTCTACCGCTTACCCGTCGGTGCCGCGCTTGGCATTGGCCGCCAACGGCCCGCCACGTTATCCCCGGCGGAGGCGACGCCGTTGGGCAACCCTACTCGGCGTACGCGGAAGCGCAGGCACATTCGCCGCCATTCTTTTGTCGGTCGTCGCACCCCGTAGGTCGTCATGCCCACCGGCCGATCAGTCGGCCATGGCGCGGCATTCGACGTTCCGCTGCGACACGCTCCGAGAATCAAGTTATCACTCTTTGCCCCGCATTTGGCCGAAGGCATCGCCATCACACCGTCGAATGTACGTGGCAGCTGCGGGAATATGGTTCTCCTATTGAGCATATTTTGGGTTGGCAAATCAGCGCAGCAGATCTTTGACCACCTTGCCGGTGGCGTTGAGCGGCAGTGAGTCGAGAAACTGCACCGAGCGCGGCACCTTGAAGCCCGCCATGCGGTCACGGCACCAGCTGAGCAGTTCTTCGACGCTGACATCGTCCTCGCGGACCACAAACGCCTTGCCCACTTGTCCGAGCCGCTCGTCAGGGATGCCGATGACCGCCACCTGCGCGACGGCCGGGTGGTTGAGCAGGAAACCCTCGATCTCAGCGGGATAAGCATTGAACCCGCCCACGATGAACATGTCCTTCTTGCGGCCGACAACGCGCAGCCGGCCCGCGTCGTCTAGGTTGCCCAGATCACCCGTGTGCAGCCAGCCGTCCCGATCGATCGCGTCGGCGGTCGCGGCGGGATCGTCGAGATAACCCTTCATGACGTTGTATCCACGGACCAGGATCTCGCCGTCGTCCCCGATGCGCACGTCCACCCCGTCGCATGGCAACCCCGCCGTGGTGGCCACGTCCTCGAAGGAATCGCCAGGCCGGGACAAGGTTACGTTCCCGGCCTCGGTGAGCCCGTAACCGGTCATCAACGTCTGGAACGGCAGCTCCTCGTGGATGCGACGAACCAGTTCGACAGGGATGTCGGCGGCGCCGGTCACGCCCGCCCGCAAGGTCGACAGCTTGGATTTGTGCCGAACCGTCAGCAGTGAGTGGTACAGCGTCGGCGGTCCGGGGAGCATGGTGACACCTTCGCGGGCAATGAGATCCACCACCGAATCCACCTCGAATACCGCGACGGGCAGCATCGTCGCGCCGCGAAGGAAGGACGTGACGAGCCCCGCCTTCAAGCCGAACGTGTGAAAGTAGGGGTTGATTTGCAAGTAGCGGTCACCCTCGCGCAGATCTGCAAGCGTCGCCCACTCCTCATACATTCGCAGCGTCTGCTGATGATTCATCATTGCGCCCTTGGGGCGGCCGGTCGTGCCCGAGGTGAAGATGATGTCCGAAGTGTCGCTGCCGGTCACCGCCCGCTCGAACGGCGAACCGCTGCAGAGAAAGTCGGACTTCAAGTCGATGACCGGTATCCCCGCCGGCGCGGTGTAGTCCTGGCCCAGGAATCCCTTCTGTACCAGGACGGCCTTGACTCCGCTGCGGACGATGATGTCGCCGGCTTCCTCGGTCTTGAACCGGGTGTTGACCGGCACCAGCACGCCACCCGCGGTGAGCAACCCGAACGCCGCGATGATCCACTCTGCACAGTTGGGGGCCCAGATGGCGACGCGATCACCCTTGCCGACCCGGAGGTCAACGAAAGCTCCTGCGGCGCAACGTATTCGCTCGACAACTTGGGAGAAGGTGAAGCGCAGCGGACCGTCGACGATCGCTTCCGCATCGCCGAAGCGGTCCGCCGTGCTCAAGACCATCTGTGGGATGGTCTGCCACTCCGCACTGGCTGTCACACGGAAACGAGACGAGCCAGGTTGCCGCCCATGATCTTTGCTTGGTCTTCGACGGGAAGGTGCTGCAGCGCGTTGATGTAATAGGTCGGCTCCGCGAGCCCCTCCGGGTGCGGCCAGTCCGAGCCGTACAGCACCTGGTCCACACCGACAAGGTTGATCAGATCGTCGATGCCCTCCTCGAAGAACGGGCTGACGTGGACCCGGTTCTTGACCATCTCGACGGGATCGCTCGGGAAAGCCTCCGGGGCCTTGCGGAAGACCTCGGCCAGGCCGTCCAGCAGCGGGGTCATCCACTTCGATCCGGCCTCGACGATGGCCACCTTCAGCTTCGGGTGCCGGTAGAGCGCGCCGTGGATCACCCACGAGCCCACCGCATCCTGGATCGGCCGCCACTCGTTGAGGATGCCCATCGCATTGGTTTGGAACGGCAGCATCTCCTGGTCGGCACCGTCCCACTCAGAGGTGTACCGGGAATAACCGCTGTCGCTGGAGTGCATGCCGACCAGCAGGTCGTGCTCGACGACCCGCTCCCAGAACGGGTCGAACTCGGGCAGCGCGAACGACCGCGGGCCGCGAAATCCGGGGACTGGAGCCGGGCGGATCAGGATGCACCGCGCGCCGCGCTTGACCACCCACTCCAGCTCCTCGATCGCCTTTTCGACGATCGGCAGGGTGATGACCGGAGTGGTGAAGATGCGGTTCTGATAGTTGAAGCCCCAGACCTCGTCGAGCCACTGGTTCAGCGCATGGATCAGGACGTGGATGGCGACCGGGTCGTCGCGCAACCGCTCCTCGATCAGGCTGGCCAGCGTCGGGAACATCAGGGTGCGGTCCAGGCCCAGCTCGTCCATCTTCTCCAGGCGCGGGCCGGGCTCGAAGAACGCCGGGATCGCGCGCATCGGCTCGCCGAAAAGCTCGCGCTTGCTCTTGCCTTCCGGGTTGCCGTACTTGAAGTACTCCTCCCAGGCGCCCGGCCGGGCGACGACCTCGAAGGTCGGGTTGGGAATGTAGTTGCTGATCACGCCGCGGAGCGCGATCTTGGTGCGACCGTTGATCTGCACGTACTGGACGAAGTCCTTGTATTCCTTCGGCAGGTACTTGGTCAGCGCCTCGGGCGGCTCGTAGAGGTGATTATCCGCGTCAAAGAGCGGGAAGGGGACGTCTTCCCGATGCGACAGCTGCCCCATGAAATCCTCCTTCGCAATTTACGAGAATACTATTCTCTACAAGCGCCAAACCGCAACGTGCCCCCAGCGGCGGAGTTCAGGCAGACAACGTCAGCAGGTCGTGACGATCTTGAAAGCCGCGGTAGCCGGTTCATTCGGCTTGTCGGTCTTATAGCCGTTCGCGGTGCCGGTGATCGTGAACTTGTCGCCGTTGAGTCTCATGTCGGCGTCGCCGCCGTCGCCGTGCGAATACAGGCCGGTGAAGCCACCTAGATTCTGGATGCGCACCGACTCGGCGGTGAGCGGTTGTGCTCGTTGATCGATGACAACCGTCGCCCCGGCGAAATCGCTGCCGATATAGATGGTCCGGTACTGCTCGAGTTGACTGCACCGCACGACGTGGATAGTCGCGTCGTTTCCGTTCACCGTCACCGACGCCGTGTTGGAGACTTGGGCTTGCGGACGCGAGGTGCACGCGCCGAGCATGACGACCGTGAGCGTCGCAGCGAGCACCGCCGCGATTCGACTCCGCACCGGGCCACCTCCATCCTCGCTGACGAAAGTCCAGGGCCTGCAGCGATGTTATTCTCCGGTACAGAGAATGCCAATATCGGCCGATCTGGCCCGAGGAGCAATTACGCATGGTGGACCTGGAGATCGACGACGGGTTGGCGGTACTCACCATCGACCGCCCCCATGCGCGAAACGCCATCGCGCTCGACACCATGCAGCAGCTGGAGAAGGCGCTCGACGCGGCAACAGGTGCCAGAGCCCTGGTGATCAAGGGCGCGGGCGACCGTGCCTTCGTATCCGGCGGTGACCTCAAGGAGCTGAGCACGCTTCGAACCGAAGAGGACGCCGCGGCGATGGCAAAACGGATGCGGTCGATCTGCGATGAGCTCGCGTCCTTTCCGGCTCCGGTGATCGCCGCGCTGAACGGCCACGCCTTCGGCGGCGGCGCCGAGGTCGCGGTCGCCGCGGATATCCGGATTGCGGCCGACGACATCAAGATTGCCTTCAATCAGGTGGAACTGGAGATCATGCCGGCCTGGGGCGGCGCCGAGCGACTGGCCACGCTTGTCGGAAAGAGCAAGGCATTGCTCTTGGCGGGCACCGGAATCGCCCTCGAGGCCGCCGAGGCCGAACGAATTGGCTTGGTGGACTTGGTATTGCCCCGCGCCTCTTTTGACCAGGGATGGCGAGCGGTCGCAACGAGGCTGGCTCGCCACCCGGCCACCGAGATAAAGCGCGTAATCCTCGGAGTTTCTCCTGACGAGGCGATAGCATCTTTTTCACGGCTATGGGTTGCGGACGCACATTGGCGGGCCGCAGAGCGGGTGATGAACCGCCCCGCCAAGCCGCGCCCGGCAACGGGAGGAGCGACATGAGCACGACGAAGAACTTGTTGGGCGTCGGCTCGGCGATGTTGGCCGCTTCTTCATTGATGTTGGTGGGCACCGGCCGGGCACAGGCGGACCCGGTCTGGCACCAGGTCGTGTACATCGTCTCGTCCACCAGCCCGGCATACGTCGACATCTTTTACCAAGACCAGGATCCGACGCTCTTCTCCGACTACAGCCACAACCCCTACAGCTTCACCCCGCAGGTGCATGCCGATGTCGCGCCCGGCAAGCCGTGGGTGCAACCAGTGAACCTGTTGAACCCCGATCAGTGGGCGATGGTCACCGTCACGACCGGCCGGGAGCCGGCGGCACCGGGCGGTATTCAGTGCGACCTGTCAGTGGACGGGAAGGTCGTGGTCTCCAAGATCGGCCCCAAGGGCGCGCTCTGTTCGCTGCGCAGCTGGTGAACCACCCAGGCCTCCGGTACACCCGCGATCGGCTGTGGCTCGCCTTCCAGGCGGCGTAGGTAACTCTCAACTACCTCAACGGTTTCCGCGTGCCCGCCAGACATCCCGATCGCGTGCTCGAGCACCAGAAACCGGGACAAGCTGGTCATCAGCACCGTCCACACCACTGGCGGCACGTCCTGGCTGTCAACACCGTAGCGCTGCAGCGCAGCGGTCACCGCTTGGCGTTGTTCCTCGCGGAAACGTTCTGCGTAATAAGCTATTTCGGCTCGCATCTCCTTGCGGTGATTGGCCAAAGCCATGAATTCCATGGAAATGCGGGCGAACCCGGGATCGCTGCCGAATCTCCACAGCGCCCACAACGGCTGCGCCGACTGCAGCGCCCGCGCCTGCGCACGCAGGCCTTCTTCGGCGCGGCGGCGGAACACCGCGACGAACAGCTCATCCATGGTGCGGAAGTAGTAGTGCACCAACTGGGGCTTCAGCCCTGCCTTGCCGGCGAGACGGCGGGAGGTCACTGCGGCATAGCCTTCTTCCAGCATCAGCCGCTCGGCCGCGTCGAGCAGCAGGCTGCGATTCTTCGCGTGCGGCGCACCTATCCTGCGGGCCGATGTCATGCCCCTGCTCCGTACTCTTCTGTGCTTGCGTGCCGACCATACGGATCGTATCGCGGCGCGGCGCGGCGACCTTGACCCTGACATTACCGCCATGCTAAGCAGGTGCTCAGCATATTCTCGATTCCTTAATCCGGCGGCGTAGCGCTGGCCGCCGAACACCGCTACACCCAGCCAGGGGGATGCAATCCGATGAACAACTACGACTCGATCGACTTCTTCACCGATCCGTCTCTGGTGCCCGATCCGCACCCCTATTTTGACTACCTGCGCAGTGAGAACCCGGTGCTGCGGCTGCCCCACTACGGGGTGGTCGCCGTCACCGGTTACGAAGAAGCTAGCGAGGTTTATAAGGACACCGACACCTTCTCGAACATCGTCGCGCTCGGCGGGCCCTTTCCCCCGCTGCCCTTCCAACCCGAAGGCGACGACATCAGCGCGCAAATCGACCAGCACCGCAGTTACTTCCCGATGAACGGGCACATGGTCACCATGGATCCACCGGACCACACTCGTGCCCGGTCGGTGCTGAGCAAGTTGCTGACACCGAGCCGGCTCAAGCAGAACGAAGAATTCATGTGGCGCCTCGCCGACCGTCAGCTCGACGAGTTCCTCGACAATGGCGAGTGCGAGTTCATCGCCGAATACTCGAAGCCCTTCGCCACGTTGGTGATCGCCGACCTGCTCGGCGTTCCCGAAGAAGACCACAAGGAGTTTCGCGTCGTCCTGGGTGCCGACCGTCCCCAGGCGCGGGTGGGCGCCTTGGACCACGAGTCGGTCGGCATCAATGCGCTCGAATGGCTAGACGACAAGTTCTGCGGCTACATCGAGGACCGGCGCCGTGAACCGCGCAACGACGTGCTGACCGCCCTCGCGAGGGCGAAGTATCCGGACGGATCGACACCCGAGGTCATCGAAGTGGTCCGCTCGGCGACATTTCTTTTCGCCGCCGGTCAGGAAACCACCGCCAAGCTGCTCAGCGCCTCGCTGCAGGTGCTCGGCGATCGGCCGGACATCCAGCAACAGGTGCGCGACGACCGCAGCCTGATCCCCGCATTCATCGAGGAATCGCTGCGCATGGAGAGCCCGGTGAAGAGCGACTCGCGCCTGGCGCGCAAGGCCACCAGAATCGGCGGCGTCGACATACCCGCCGGCACTGTTGTGATGTTGTTACCAGGTGCCGCCAACCGCGATCCATGCCGGTTCGACAACCCGCACGAGTTCAACCTGCACCGCAAAAACGTCCGCGAGCACATGGCGTTTGCCCGAGGCGTCCACTCCTGCCCCGGCGGACCGCTCGCCCGAGTGGAGGGCCGCGTCTCGATCGAGCGCCTCTTGGACCGGATGTCGCACATCGAGATCGACGCGGCCCACCACGGGCCGAGCGCGGCCCGCCGCTACACCTACGAGCCGACGTACATCTTGCGCGGCTTGAGCGAACTGCATCTGCGGTTCACGACTGCCGATAGCGTCGCATCGGTGGGCTGACTCAAACGGCCATACCGATGAAGTAGGTGCCGAGCAGGCTTGCGCCCATGAGTATGACCCAGGCATCGGTCAATCGGCAAAGCAACGCCGGGGCCTGCCTGACTTCCATAAACTCCCGAAAGATGATGCGCACCTTGATCAGTGCGATCACGATCACGCTCGAGGTAACCACCGCGCTGGCTTTCAGCGAACCATGCGCCGAGTGGTCTATCACCAGGTAAGCCAACGTCAATGAGGCCAGCACGACCCAAACAAGCAACAGCCTCTTATTGAATTTCACCACCACTCACCTCACCACATACAGCAGCGCAAAAATGAGCACCCACAAGAAATCGACCGTGTGCCAGTAGGTCGCGCAGGTTTCGACAAGCTCCTGCGACCTCCGCTCCGGACTCCTCAGTTGGTACACGACAACACCGAGAACGACGAATCCGATCAGCAGATGGACAAAGTGGATGCCGGTGAGAAAGAAGTAATAGGTAAAGAATTCGTTGCTCGCGAAGCCGTTGCCCGCCCGGATCTGTCGGAACCACTCGAACACTTTGGAAACAAGGAACACGACGCCGAAGAATGCGGTGACATAGGCGTCTTTGCGCGCCGGAAGGTACGCTCCCGCGCGGGACGCCTGGACGCATCGCGCCATCGACCAGGAACTCAGCAGCAAGACCAGAGTGTTGAAGACCCCGATGCGCAGGTCCAGCTGCGTTTGGGACCGCAAGAAGAGCTCTGGGCTTTGGGCGCGGTAGAACAGGTAGAAGCCGAAATACCCAGTGAAGACCAGGGTCTCGAACAACACGAAGGCCCACATGTCCGGTTGGCCGGGCACGAACCTGGCGCGTTGACTGTTGTCGGCTAGGTCGCTCATTGCACAACCGCCTGGTTCCCACCGACATCGGGCAGCAGCCCGGTACCGAAGTCTTCGCGCCGGATCATCCGAAAGAGCATGACAATGAAAGTGACTTGGTAGACGCCGAACACGACCATGTCGAGCCACCAAGCGATTTGGCCGTTCCACGCCAACACGCCACGCCGGAAGAGCCAGCAAGGCGCCACGACGACCTCGGTAAGGGCGTTGCACAGGTTCAGATAGCCGAACCACTTGGGGAACACCCGATTCTTGTCAAGCAGAATCGCGAGCATCCAAATCAGCGAGCCGATCAGGAACACCCCCATGGTTCCGTCGAAAGACAGGAAGGCGAAGTCGTAGAGCCAACCAATCGCTTCGGGATTTCGCTCGGGGCGCAGCGTCCCTACGATCAGCGCGATGTTGAGAAGCAACATGCCGGGAACCGAGCTGAGCGAGTAAATGATTAGATACGAATAGCCGAACGCACGACTGACCGACATGCGTCGCATCGAATACGCGATGAGGGCGTTGTTGATTGCGATCATGCCGCTGATGGCAAAGATGACGCCGAAGCCCACAGGTATCCCGAGGTGGCGTTCATGGAACCAGTGGGCCTGCGTCGCAAGGTCCCAGGTGGGCTGCGGCGGCGGCTGGACTTGCGCCACTATGAAGAACATCGGGAAGAAGAGGTTGTAGAACACAACCAGCGTCCACCACGCCAACCACAACTCGCGCTTGGGGTTGTGCCGCAAGTGCCATGCGATGCGGTGACGCAACGGGCCCGACGGAGGCCTACCCGCAGCGACTGACGGTGCCAGCACCGCGCTCATGCGCCGACCAGTTCCTCGCCGCGGCTTGGACGTTCGGCCCGCTCGCGGTAGACGGCCCGGCCCAATACAACGCCCATCACGACGATCCAGACGGCAATGGCGATGTTCTTCACCCAGAAGGACAACAAGCCATCCCACGCCAGCGGACCCGTCAAAGACATGCCGACGAACGCCGCGGGCACCAGCGACGCCGCCACCAGTAGGTTGAAGTGGGCCACCCAGCGGTTGAACACCGGACGCGGTTGATCGTCGAAATAAATTGCCAGCGCAAGGATCACGCTCTGCCCGATCAGGAAGGGAACCAGGATGGTGAAAGTAATCCACCCGAAGTCGTTGAGCAGCTGGGTCAGCTCCGGGCTCCGTTCCGGACGGAAGGCCGCCAGCAACCAGCAGAAGTTGGCGATCAGAAACACAGTGGGACCACCGGCCACACAGCCCAGCATCGCGTACGAGAAGATCGGCGTCCGATGCGCCATTCGGCGGATCTGCAGCACGATCAAAGCCAGGATCGGCACGAGGCAAACACCGAACCAGTTGAACACGATCATGCTGTACCGGATCTCGGGCAGGTGGGCCGGATCGCGATAGAACGCGGCAACCTGTTCCGGCGTCATGGCCGGTGACATCGGTGGATTGAAGCCGGGGAACAGGAAGAAGCTGGCGACCCATATCGTTGCCGCCGCCGGCAACGTCCACAGCAGGATCAGCTCACCATCGATGCGCCGCAACGCAACTCGTGGAGCTCTGCGACCCGCTGCCTCGTTCTCGCCGACGTCGGACACTGATTGACTCCTTCCGACCGGCGAGAGCTCCCCGTTGCGACCGGCTTGTCAGCGAAGCTAGCCGATCGGCTAGCCTTCGGTCAATAGCTCGTCTACTCTCATGGTGTGGGAGCAGCACGACAGCCGGTTGCCGATAGGCAGCTACGGGTCGTCGAGCACAGCGCTGCCCGGACGCGGGTACTCGATGCCGCGCTGGACCTGTTCGCCGTGCACGGCGTCAGCGGCACTTCGCTGCAGATGATCGCCGACGCTATCGGGATCACCAAAGCCGCTGTGTACCACCAATTCCGCACCAAAGAGCAGATCGTGCTCGCGGTCACCGAGCGTGAACTGGGTCGGCTGGCGCCCGCGCTCGAAGAAGCTGAGGCGCACGGCGACGGCACGCTAGCCCGCGATGCGCTGCTGGTACGGGTGGTTGAGATGGCGGTTCGCGACCGCCGGCTGGTGCGGACCTTGCAATTCGATCCCATCGTGGTTCGCTTGCTTGCCGAACACGAACCGTTCCAGCGGTTTATGGACCGCCTGTACCAAGTGCTGCTGAGCGACGCCGGAATGGACGGACGCATCGAAGCCGCCATGTTCTCCGGCGCGATCAGCAGCGCCGTCATGCACCCACTGGTTGCTGACATCGATGACGACACCTTGGTCGCCCGGCTCACCGACCTGAGCCGGCGCCTGCTGGGTCTGCATCAAGAGGCCGGCGGCAAGCCCAAAGTCAGCAGTACTCGGCGGTGATGTCGGCCGTGCAGTCTCTTGATTTAGGTTCCACGGCAAAGCCATTCAGGTACGGTCTTCCCATGGACACAGGCGTGCGTTTGGCTGCCGCAGCCATCATGGCGACCATTGGCTTCACCGCGGCCAGTGTGGGCAGCGCGACCAGCGCTCGCGCCGACAATCCTCCGTGGCCGTTCGTGGGATACCACTGGTGTCCGGGCCAGCCCTTTGATCCCAATTGGGGGCCCCAATGGGATCCGACCACCTGCCACGATGCCCACCATCGCGACCGAGACGGCACAATTCATAACGGCGATTACTGGGGACCAAGCCCCTTCCAAACGTGGCCCGAATTGCCAAATCCATACCCCTGATTCGGCCATGACCTCGGCCCTCGGTCAGGTGTCGCCGCGCTCCCAGATCTGGGTCCCGCCATGCGCATTGCACACCAGGAATAAGCCGTCCGGCGCCTGTGCGACGTAGTAGGGCTGGTAGTCAATGCAGGACGAGTTCTCTTCTTTGACTCCGGCCATGGGCGGCGACCGGAACCACCGCGGTTCGTATCTCCTCGGCGAGCCGCAGAACATCAGCCGGCCGGTCTGAGTGGTGCCGGACACGTAATAGTCGGCGGTCCCGAATACGTAGTAGGTGGTGTTGTCACAATAGGTACCGAGGATGACGTGCGGCCTGATACCCGGCGTGCAGTCCGGGTAATCGCAAATAGTCGGTCCGGCCGTAGCCGGCGGCGCCACCAAACCACTAAGGCCCAGCAACACGGCGACCGATGCCACGATGAATCGCACGAGATAACTTTGCCACAGCCACCCATGACGCGGAATAGAATTCTCCAATTCGGAGAGGCCGACGATCGAATATCGTCGCTGCCAGCGGCGGCATACCCGCCTGGCAGTGATAATGTGACTCTCTCCAAGAGGTGCGGACGGGGAGGTGATTCATGCCGCCGCGCGAGCTTCCAGCCGAGGCGCTCGACACCGAGAGCTCGCGGGCTGGCGTCTTGTCCGCGCAAACGTCTGGCACGGTCGCCGAAGACGACGAACTCGCCCAGGCGCAGGCCCGTGCCGAGGCCGCTCGTGCCCGCGCAAGACGGCTGCGCGAACAGGCGGAGGCCTCAGATCAAGGCGACCGCTCTGAACCAGACGATCCCGACTCGGCACCAGCGCGCCGACGATGGCTGCATCGTCCGGGACGCAAAGCCCTGTCGGGCGCTGCCGCGATCGTGGTCAGTTGCGCCTCGGTAGCGGGCAGCGGGTATCTGGTGTGGCAGCACCACCAGGTTGAAAAGCAAAGACAGCGCACGGCCGACTTCGCCGCGACGGCCCGCAACGCCGTGGTGGCCATGATGTCGATCGATCCCAATAGGGCGAGGGACGACATGCAGCGTTTCACCGACGACACCATGGGGTTGTTCAAGGCGGGCATCTTGATGGGCGGTGAGGACGCCGTCAAGGCGGTCGAGCAGTCGAAGGTCAGCTCCAACGGCTCCGTGCAAGCAGTCGCCGTTCAGTCCATGACCGACGATTCAGCGATCGTGCTGGTCGCCGCGAAAGCCGAGCTCACCAAACCCGGTCAGCCCAAGCCTGATTCACGGTCGTTGCGACTCGTCGTCAGCGTCCAACGCGACGCCGGACAACTCAAGGTGTCCAGAATCGAGTTCGTCCCGTGACAACCGACCATGAAGCGCCACCGAAGCCGGCGCCGCACCGCCGGGCCAGCGTGATCGGGCGCTGGATGCGCCGTTGTCTGGCACGGTGGCGTCCAATCCTGTTGACTGTGCTGCTCGTTGCCACGGTGGCGTTCGCGGGCGGCTATTACTACTTTGTGTACCGCCCTGATTTGCAGACCGACAACGCTGCGGCACACCAGGTCATCAAAACGGCTAGCGATGGCGCTGTGGCGTTGCTGTCCTATTCGCCCGCCACTCTTGACCGCGATTTCGCCAACGCCAAATCCAGGCTCACCGAGGATTATTTGTCCTATTACCAGCGGTTCGCGGATCAGATCGTCGGGCCGTCGGCGCAGCGCGCCCAAGTCACCACGAGTGCCACCGTGGTCAAGGCTGCCGTGTCCGAATTGCACCCGGATTCCGCGGTAGTGCTCGTTTTCGTCAAGCAGAAGACCACAAGCAAGGACAAGCCGGAACCGGTGGTGACATCCAGCAGTCTTCGGGTAGCGCTGACAAAGGTCAAAGGTTCGTGGCTTATCGACAAATTCGATGCCGCGTGAGGGCCCGCTGCGGGCTTTATCTAAACCGGACCCGCGCTATGCGGAGGCGGTGTTAGTCTGTGAAATTCAGTCCGCCTGAGAATGGCGTTATTTGCGCGTCAAGGAGCATGTGATGCGTTCAATAAATGTGGCAGCATGCGCGACGCTGGCGGCGTCCTGCATGGGGGGCGTGACCGTAGCCCCGCCGGCGTGGGCCTTCGACGCCGCCATCAACGGGACATACACCGCCACCGTGGTCGGCGACTGGGCCCAAACGAACGGCGTGTACCACCAAGAGTCGGTGGTGCGAAGCACCTGGACGATCACCTCGTCGTGCTCCACCGCCCAGGAGTGCACCGGCCAGGTGACCAGCGACCAAGGGTGGAGCGCGCCGCTGCACATGCACGACGGACAGATGTGGACCGTAAGACGCGACATCCCGAACTGGGAAACCTGTCCGGACGGAAGCTCATTCCCTGGCCACGACTTCGTCTGGTTCATGCCGGCGAACCCCGAAACCGGCGAATACGTGTCTGCTTCGCCCGTCTTGGCAGGTAGAAATCATACGACCGCCCCAGCCGGCGTTTGCGGTACCAACGCCCCGCTGTACATCGACCAGCCGTTCCGGCTGGACAAAATAGGGTGACCGTCGCGGTAACCAAAAGCCTTGGCCCGCTTAGGGGCTAACCCCATCCGTTGCACCCGGGCTTTAGGTGGGGAACATCTCCTGCCAAGTTTTGGGCGCCTTCGTCTTTACCAGATCGGATTGCTGGTAAACCTGGCCGTCCGGACCGACGTAGTTACCAGTGTGCGGGTCGTATTGGGCGACCGCCAGCGACGGACCGGCCGGCAAGGTGTTGCCTCCGAACGCACTTGGCTTCGCTGACGGCGCGGCGGGTGGCGCACCATTCGCGGGCCCGCTCTGCGGGGAAGGAACGTCCAGGGGCGCTATCGGCGACACCTCTCCCATCGTCGCCGCCGGGTTAAGTGGCGCCGGTAAGGGCGGTCCCGATGACGGCGGCGTTCCGCGTGGAACGGCTCCGGGCGGCAACGGCGTTCCCTCCACCGGCCCGAAAATTCTCTCGCGATTCCAGTTGACCCGGTCGTCGGGTGGAATGCCCTGAGCGATGAGATTCGGGTCCAGCGGATAGGTTCCGAACACGTGCTGTCTCATTGCTAGCGGCATGAATGGCTTATCGCTCTCGCAGATTTCGACGGTCGGCGCACGTTTGCCGGGCTGCCCCTGACAGGGGTAGTTGCGGGCGCCGCGCACTCCGATCGGAGAATCTTGCGGCAGTTTGCAATACAGCCCGTCCGGGGTGTCAACGATGCGGGTGTCGGCCGGAGAACGCCATTGACTCGGCGGCAGAAAGCCGACCGTGCATGCGGGCGGATCGCTGATGATGAGATTGAAGGCGCCCGTGGCCAACCCGGTCGGCCACTTGGTGCCGACGAAGGACTGAACCGCGGCGGTGAACGGCGGCAGTAATACCAAGACCTGCTCAATGGAAGCGTGGTAGGTGACACCGATCTGGCCGATGGTGGTGAGATTGGCGAGCAGCACCGGCAGTGTCGGTTTGATTTGGTCGAGCAGCCGGGACGCCTCGTCGAAGGCCCCAGGCCCGTTTTTCAGCAGAGTGCGGATCTCTGGGTCGTCTTTGGCCAACGTCCCGGTGACCCCGGCCAAGCTGCGGGCCCACGTTCGGATCGAGTCGGCGGTCTGAGCTTGCGCATCGAGGACTGGTCCGGTGTCTTCGGTCAGATTCCGGGCGCGGTCCGAAACGCCGTTAAGGTCACCCGACACTTGCGCCGAAGAGTCGAACAGAGAGCCGAAATCGTAACCGGCGCCATTGAATGCCTGGAAGGACTCGTCGAGTAATGTGCCGAGCTTGCCTTTGGGAATGCTGTCGATCAAGGCGCTCGTCTGGTCCAGCACCGGACCGATCGGCTGCGGGATCGACGCGTCTTTCACCTTGATCTCCGACCCGTCGTGCAGGTAGGGCGGCGAGTCGGTGCGTGGCCGCAGGTCTACGTAATACTCACCCACCGCGGAGATGCTGCGCACGTCCGCTTCCAGGTTGGCCGGAATTTTCGGCGAAGTATCAAGGGAGAGTTTAGCTTCCGCGCCCGTCTGGGTCAGCCCCACCCCGATCACCTTGCCGATCTGGACCCCGCGATAGGTCACGTTGCTGAAGCGGTACAGCCCGCCGGTGGCGGGCAGCTTCAGCGTGACCGTCATCTTGCCGATGCCAAGCAGTGTCGGCGCCTGGATGTACCACAAAGCCATCACGATCACACCGATGATCCCCACGATCGTGAAGACCGCCAATTGGATACGGACGAAACGGGTCAGCATCTACCGGCTCCCGTCCGTCGGCTGGCCTGTGACCGCGGTCGTGCCCGGCAGCGGGGCACCCTGGTTCGCCGGCGGTGCCTCAGCGGGAGCCGGTGCCGCGGACAGCGGCGGACCGGGCAGCGTAGGCGCCGTGGGTGGCGGTGCGTTCTGTGCATCTGGCCCGAGCATCGTCAGGCCCGCAACCAAAGGCGATACCAGCGGTGGCGGTGACGGTGTGTCGGTCGCCTGTGGGTTCTGCGGGCCGGGTGCCGGCCCTGGCCCCACCGGTGGCGCGTTTGGCGGCGGCACTCCAGGTTGCCAGGGTGGCGGCCACAACCCGATCCGCGCCGGTTCCCCGACCGGCCCGGGCACCGACAATCCCCCGGGCGCTCCGGGTGGTGCGCCGTACCTGAATTGCAGGTACTCCGGATCCCCAACCGCCGGCACAGGCTCCGCGCCAAGGCGTCCCCAGTGAGTGCCCAACAGGATGGACCTGCGAAGCCCGGCGTTCGTCAGGTCAATGATGAAATAGCCGTTAGTGAAGTCACCTCGGATGTACCGGTCGATGAAGCCCTGGGTGAACGGGAAGGTCGGCGCGTAGGCCAGGGCGGCGTCGAGATCCGGCCCGATGTCGGCGAGCGCCTTGATGGTCGGCCCCAGGTTTTGCAGGTTCTTGACCAAGTCGGATCCCGAGTCGTTGACCAGTCTTGTCGCGGTATCACTGAACGTCCCGAGCTTGTTGAGCGCGGCGGTCAGCCGCGGCCGCTCCTTGATCAGCACGTCCAGTGCGGGCGGAATCTTGTACAGAGCCTGGGTGATCACATCGCGTTGCGCGGCGAACCTGCCGGAGAGCCGGTTCAGTGCCTGCAGCGACGCGACCAGGTTGTTGCGCTGCTGGTCGAGTGTGCCGACGAATCGGTCAAGGCGGACAAGCAGATCGCGAAAATCACCCGCGTGCCCGGAGAGGGCGGCGTTGAAGTTGTGGATGATGTCCCCGAATTGCCCCAGCCCGCCGGTGTTGAGGATCACCGACAGTGACGACAGCGTCTGCTCGGTCGACGGATAGGTCGACGACCTACTCAACGGGATGGTGGCGCCAGGCTGCAGCCGTCCCCTCGCGGGTTGGCCGAGCGGCGGGTTCAGTTCAAGGTGCATGGATCCCAGCAGGCTGGTCTGACCGACACTGGCTTCTGCATTGGCAGGGATCACCGTTTCGGGCTTCACCGAAATGTCCAAAACGGCGTGCCAGTTCTGGACCCTCATCTTGCTGATGCTGCCGACGATGACGTCGTCGACCATCACCGGCGAATTCGCTTCCATCGTCACCACATTGGCGATTTCGACGTGGTAGACGCTGGCACCCGGCCCGCGTCCCACCGCGCCCGGTAGCGGCAGCGAGTTCAGTCCGCTGAACGCGCATCCGCTCACCGCGAGCATGACGCAGCAGCCGATGCCGAGCACCCGCCGGGTGGCGAGTCCGATGCGGGCGGTCACGGTTGCGTCCCTTGGCCGGGGAGCAGCATGTCCGACACGTTCGCCGGCGCCGGCGGCGGCTCGGCCGGAGTGCTCGGTGGTGGTGGTTCCGGCATCGCCGCTCCGGGTATCCGCGGAGGCGGCGGGGGCGGCGGGGGCGCCGGCGGAGTGTCACCGGGCAGCCCGGTATAGGCGGACACCGCCGGCGGCAGATCGGGCGGTATCGGTTTGGGTCCCTCCCCGCCGGGCTTCAGCCGGTCCTCGGTGTAGATGATGTTTTTCGGATCGAACGCCGGCGCGAGAAACGGGTTGACCGGAAGCGGAAAGTAATTGAAGTTGAAGAACGTCAACGGGTTGAAAATCCGCAACGCCGGGCTCAGATACAGGCCGCACAGCTTGCCCGACTCGTTCGCGGTGGCATTCTCCAGCGCCCCGATTTGTGCGCACAATGACCACACCGGGTTGGTGAGGTTTTGGACTCCAACGCCGCCACGGATATTGCCGACATCAGGGTCATAGTCGTTGTAGGCGTTGGCAAGCGCGTTCGGCGTAACGTGCAGAACGTTTTTCAACGCCATCTTGTTGTCGACGAGAATCTGCGTCAGGTCGGCCAGCCGCGCAATCTGTTCCGAGGTTGCATCACGGCTGCCCGCGATGAACCGCTGCACCTCGCCGACCGCGCTGGACAGGTCGGTCAATGCCGCGTCCAAATCGGATTTGTTGTCGTCGAGCACGCTGGTCAGTGTGGCCAGCCGGTTGTCGAATTGCACGATCTGGACGTTGCTGTCCCGTAAGGCCCCGATGAATGTCTGCAGATTCTTGATGATGTCGACGATGTTGCCGCTGCCGTTGGCCAGGATTCGCCCCACCCCGGAGAGCTGAGCCAGCGTCTGCCGCAGCTTCTCACCGTTGCCGTCGCCCAGCGCGTCGGCGGCGCTGTCGATGAACCGCGCGACCGACGGCGTCGACACCTTGCTGTTGGGACCCAACTCCGTTGCCAGACGCATTAACTGGTCTTTCACTTGGTCCCATTCAACGGGCACCGCCGTCCGGCTCATCGGTATCTCGGTACCGTCATGCATGGTGGGGCCACTCGACCGGTAGGCCGGGGTGAGCTGCACGTAGCGGGCCGCCACCAGGTTCTGGGCGACGATCACCGCTTTCGCATCCGCCGGAATGGGCACGTTGCGATCGACGTGCATCACCATCTTCGCCTGGGTGCCCACCGGTTTGATGGACGCGATGGTACCGACCTTCATGCCGGACACCCGCACGTCGTCGCCCGGGTAAATCGCGGTGGCGGTCGGGAAGTATGCGGTGATCGTGGTGGGGCGAAAGAAGGTGTTGCGGATGGCGACCGCCGCGCCCACCACGATGAGCCCCGCCAACAGGATCGCCAGTCCGGCTTTGACCTTGTTGCGCGGAACCGCTTCGAGCCGCATCATTGCGACCCTCCCGGGATTTGGTTGAACGGCCACGGGAACACCGCACGCGGCCCGGCGGTGTCCGGTGGGACACCAGGGGCGCCGAAGGCGCGGAATCCCCAGGTGTAGTCAAACAACCACTGGAAGAACTGCAGCGTGAACACGTTCGGGATTAACGGGTTGTAGTAGAACCCGCTGGACACTGTCTCGCCTTGCGTCAGTTCATATTTCGCCAGGCCGGGTAGCGCTTTGGACAGGCTGTCGCGGTTCTTTTCCAGCATCGCCGTCACGGAATTCAGCTTTTCTAGGGACGGCGCCAGCTTCGACTCGTTGTCGTGCACCACGCCGGAGAGCTCCTTGGCCACCGCGGACGTGCTGGCCAGCAACCGCACGATGGCCTGCCGCCGCTCGACCAGCATGGACAACAAATCGTCGGCGTTGAGAATCAGCGTGTTGAGTTGCTGACTGTGTTGCGAGAGGATGCCGGTGACATCGGCGGCGCCCTTGAGCAGCTGACCCAGTGTCTGGTTGCGGCCGTTGAGGGTTTGCGACAGCCGCGTGATACCGTCGAATGCCGGACCCAATTGCGGCGCAATCTGATTCAGGGTCGTCGAGAGCGTGTCGAGCGACTGGTTGAGCGTTTCGGTGTTGGTTCCGGCGATGTCGGTGGTCAGGTCGCCGATGGCGTCGGACAGTGAGTACGGCGAGGAGGTGCGCGACGCCGGGATGACCGACATCGGACGTAAAGTGTCGCTGCCCGCGGATTCAAGGGTGAGCATTCGCTGGCCCAACAGCGACCCCGTCCTGATGTGTGCGGTACTGGTCGACCCGAGCTGAACGTTTCCTTTGACGGTGAAAGTCACCAGAACGTCGCCGCGCTGCAGCGACATGCCGGACACGCTGCCGACTTTGATTCCCGATACCGTCACGTCATTGCCGAGCGCGAGGCCTCCGGCGTCGGAGAACAGCGCTTGGTAGCGGACCGTGGTCGCGCGCTGGATCAGCTGGTCGGGGTTCAGTCCAACGGCGATGACCAGCATTATCAGCACGGCGCCGATAAACCCGGCCCGAATCAGGCGTGCTCCGCGATACTTATTCATCGGGGCCGTTCGGTTCCGCGCACCGACCGGTGACCTGGTGGGTGACGCCTACTTCCACCGTCCGGTACTGCAAGTCCGAGACACGCAGCGCCAGTCCGCACAGGTAGTAGGGGAACCAGGCGCCGTACGCACCCAGCCTGGTGAGTTTGCGGTAGTTGTTCGGCAATTTCTTCAGCGACACGTCAAGGAGGTTCTTGTCCTTGTCCAGCAGCGGCGCGATCCGACTCACTTGATCCACGGTGCCGGCCAGCGGTGCGCGTGCGCGGCCGAGCAGGTCCGCGATCGACGCGGTTCCATTGTCTAGGGCGGTGATCGCAGCGCCGATGGTGTCGCGGTCCTGCGACAGTCCGCTGATCAGCTTCTCAAGGCGGTCGATGGCGCCGGAAAACTTGTTGCCCTCCTTGTCGACCGTGGCCACCACGGTGTTGAGGTTGTCGATCAGCTCCTGCACCATTTGGTTGTTGTCGGCCAACGTATTTGAAAACGACGATGTCTTGGCCAGCAGGGACTGCAGGGTTCCGCCTTGCCCCTGGAAAACCTCAATCAGTGACGCACTGAGCGCATTGACGTCTTGCGGGTTAAGGCCCTGGGTAACCGGTTTCAGCCCACCGAGCAGCAGATCGAGATCGAGGGCAGGCTCCGTGCGATCGAGCGGGATCTCAGACCCGGGCGGCAGCACCTTCGTGGAACCGGGACCGTCGACAAGTTCGAGATAACGATCACCGACGAGGTTGAGATAGCGCACCATGGCGCGGGTTCCGGTGGTGAGCACCACGCTGCGCTCGGCGTCGAACTTCACCAAGACCTTCTTGTCCGGAAGCAACGAGACACTGTTGACGGTGCCCACGCGGATGCCGGCGACGCGCACCGTCTGTCCGGGTTTCAGCCGCGACACATCGGTGAAGAGTGCCGAATAACCGTTGGTCGCGCCAGTCGTGTATTGCCCGAAGATGAAGAACAAGAACACCGTCAACAGAATCATCACGGTGGCGAAAGCCCCGAACTTGATGATCGTCGCTCGTGACCCGGTCATCCGGGTTGTCCAACCTGGAAGGAGTTGCGTGGCGGTCCCGCGATCGGCCCGTACAAAAGTTGCTTGAGCGCGTCGGAGTTCCACATCAATTGCGGGTTGCCGTACTCCTGAGGGTTGGCGCCGACGTCGGCTATCACGAACTTGGGCGCAACATCGAACGGCACCACCGGAAGGTTCTCGCACTGCGGACCGCCGGTGGCAGCCACCTTGGGCAGGTTGGTCGGGTAGCGGTAACGTTCGGCGCCCAAGCCCAGGTAGACGGTGACTTTGATCATCGGCTCGGGCAGCGGCGGGGCGTGCAGGTTGACCAGCGAGCCGGATATACCGCACCACAGCGCTTCGTGATATTCGTTGAGCAGATCGGTGGTCGGTACCAGCAGATGCAGCACATCTGTCAGCGTTTCACGGTTGCCGCCCACAACGTCATTACCCATGTCCGCCAGGCCAATCGAGCTGATCAGAAACGCATCGAGATTCCGTTGCTCGTCGACGATCGACTTGCTGATCTTGATCGAGTTGTCGGCCGTCGCGAGCAGGTTCGGTGCCGCGTCCGCATAGGCGTTGCTCACCACGGGCAGGGCCTGGAGGTCGTGGCTCAGTGCTGGAAGACTGGGATCTTGCTTGGCCAGAAAGGAATCCAGGTCCGAGATCATCTGACCGATCTTGTGGCCGCGGCCATTGACCGCCGACGCGATTGCACCAAGAGTCTCGTTCAGTTTGGCGGGGTCGATTTTCGCCAGCAACGCCGTGAGTTGCTGGAAAACCGTGTTGATTTCGACTGTGACGTGGTCGGCGGTGAGCTTGGCATTGGGCTTCAGTTGTCCCTGGGGAGGATCTTGCGGTATCAACTCAACGAACTTGGCGCCAAACGCTGTCGTTGAGGCGATGTCGACGTGCACGTTGGCCGGAATGAAATGCATTTGCGACGGTTGCATCGCGAGGTGCAGAACTGCTTGACCGTTCTCCACATCGATCGTGTCGACCCTACCGACCTCAACGCCACGCATCTTCACTTTGGCGTCTTTGTTCATCACCAGGCCGGCCCGCGGTGACACCACTGTCACGGGCACACTCGTCGTGAAGTCGCCCTCGAACAGGCCCACCGCGACGGCGAAAATGAGAACGATCAGAACGATGGTCACCAGACCCGCCAGCGGCCGTACGTAAGACTGGGCTCCGAAGTGGCGGCCGGGCGAGGCCGCGACCGGGCGTGCGGCACTAGTGGTTTCAGAACGGTGAATCGGGCCGGGCCCGAGGTTGCGCGTGCTATCCATTCACCACCCTCCGCTAGCCCGACAGGTTGAAGTTGCCGTTGGTGCCGTAGATGGACAGCGAAACCAGTAGCGTCACCGACACGACCACGATCAGCGAGGTGCGTACCGCGTTACCGGTCGCGACGCCGACACCGGCAGGTCCGCCCGAAGCAAAGTAGCCGTAATAGGTGTGGATCAACAAGATCGTCAACGCCATCAACACGGCTTGCAAGAACGACCACAGCAAGTCGATCGGGTTGAGGAACGTCGAAAAGTAGTGCTGATACAGGCCGCCTGATTGACCGAACAGCACGACCGTCGTGAACTGGCTGGCGAGGAACGACAAGATGACGGCGATGGAATACAACGGGGTGATCGCCATCATCCCGGCTGCAATCCGGGTGCTGACCAGATACGAAACCGGCCGGATCGCCATGGATTCCAGCGCGTCAATTTCCTCGTTGATCCGCATCGCGCCCAGCTGCGCGGTGACGCCGGCTCCGAACGTGGCCGCCAAACCGATTCCGGCGACGATCGGCGCCGCGATCCGGACGTTGATGAAGGCCGCCAGGAAGCCGGTTAACGCCTCGATGCCGATATTGCCCAGCGAGCTGTACCCCTGGACTGCAAGCGTTCCGCCCGCCGCCAGCGTCAGGAACCCGACGATCACCAGCGTGCCACCGATCATCGCCAAAGTTCCCGCTCCCATGCTGATTTCCGCGATGAGACGGACCACTTCCCGCCGGTAGTGGGTGGCCGCGAACGGCATCCCGGCGATCGCCCTCCCGTAGAAGATCATGTGATCGCCGATCCGGCTGAGGGTGCCGACCGGCTTCTCCAGTTGTGCCGTCAGACGCGGATAGGTGGCGCGCAGCGTCATCACAGTGTGTCCCTACACCTCCTCAGTGGCCCTTGGTCGACATTCGAATTCCGATGGCGGTGACCACCACGTTGACCACGAACAGCGACATGAACGCATACACCACGGTTTCGTTGACGGCGTTGCCGACGGCCTTCGCGCCGCCGCCGGATATCGTCAGCCCGCGATAGCACGCCACCAGTCCCGCGATCAGTCCGAAAAGCGCTGCCTTGACACACGAAATGATCACCTCGGGCACGCCGGTCAGCAGGGTGATGCCCGCGGCGAATGCGCCGGGATTGACGTCTTGGACGAACACCGAGAAGACGTAGCCGCCCAAAATGCCGATGGTGACGACCAGGCTGTTCAGCAAGAGTGCCACCAGGCCCGAGGCCAGCATGCGGGGAGTCACCAGGCGCTGAACCGGATTGATGCCCAACACCTCCATGGCGTCGATCTCTTCACGGATCGTTCGCGAACCGAGGTCGGCGCACATCGCCGTGGCGCCGGCGCCGGCCACGATCAACACGGTCACCAGCGGACCGAGCTGGGTGACCGCGCCGAACGCGGCACCCGCGCCGGACAGGTCCGCGGCGCCCAATTCGCGCAGCAAGATGTTGAGGGTGAAGCTGACCAAGACGGTGAACGGGATAGCTACCAACAACGTTGGCGCCATGGCCACGCGCGCGACAAACCACGACTGTTCTAGAAACTCACGCCATTGGAAGGGCCGGCGGAACACGAACTTGATGGCGTCGGCCGACATCGCGAATAATCCGCCGATCGCCTCCATGGGCTTGGACCCGCGGCCCAACGTGATGCCACCTGTCCAGCGCTCGGGGCCGGCTCGCCTAATCGTCATCGGTCTCAGGTCCTTCCAGCACTTTTCAGACCGGCAGTCTCGTTGCTCGGCACCGACCGCTGGGAATTCGGCTGAACCGACGGCCACGTACGCGTGCTTCCGGCGGCGAAATGCGTAGCAGACAGCCACATTCCGGCATCGACCTCTGGCGTGACAACCGCTACCATCCTCACGCCAGTCCTCCGTTCTGCTGCGTGAGTTGGCGCTCCAAAGCGACCGGCCGCATGTCTTGAAGCGTCCGGCGATTATGACTCATGCTGCGTCCAGGCGGAGTAAAAAAGGCATAACCGTTATCCGAGCGCATAGCTACAGGGCACCCCCGCCTCTAGGTGACGGCGCCGGCCGTCTTGAGCTCGATGATGCGGTCCCAGTCCAGTCCGAGTTCCATCAGGATCTCGTCCGTCTGTTCGGCGAACCCGGGCGCGGGCCCCGTCTGCGGCGCCGAGACGTCGAACTGGACCGGGTTGGCAACCAATTCAAGCTCGCCCGCCCGCAGCATGTACTCGTTCGCCCGGACCTGCGCGTCGTCGGCAGCCTGCAAAGTGTCCTGAACCGGTGCCCATGGCCCTGCCAGCGTGGCGAAACGTTCGCTCCACTCGGCCAGCGTGCGGGTCGCGATCACCTTGGACAGAATCTCCACCGCCTCCGAAGTGTTGGCAGCGATCGTTTCCACGGTGGCAAAGCGCGGGTCATCGGCCAACTCTGGGAGGTCCACGTGCCGGCACACGTCGGCCCAGAACTTGGTGGGCTGCATCATCACCAAAGAGATGTAGCGGCCGTCGGATGTGGTGTAGAGGCCCACCAACGGGTTGTTCGGGGCGCCGTGCACCCCGGGCGGTGGTGCCTCCATTCGCTGGCCCAAATGCTTCGTCAACGCCACCGTGTGTCCCATCGACCACAGCCCGCTGCCCAACAGCGACACATCGACGACGGACGGTTCACCGGTGCGCTCACGCTTGAGCAGAGCTGCCGTGATGCCGCCGGCGAGGTTGGTGCCGGAGATGGTGTCGCCGTACGCGGGTCCGGGCGGACCGATCATGCCGGGTGCGCCGGCCGGGGTGATGGTCGCGGCGGTTCCGGCCCGGCACCAAAAGGCGGTCATGTCGTAGCCACCCTTTTCCGACTCGGCGCCGCGCGGGCCGAGTGCGCTGCCGCGGGCGTAAACGATGTTCGGGTTCACCGCGCGAATGTCGTCGACGTCGATGCCGAACTTCTTCCGATGAGCGGGAAGGAAGCTGGTAAGAAAAACGTCGGCCCGGCGCGCCAGCTCATAGAGCACTTCCTTGCCCTCGGGCACCGACATGTCCAGCCCAATGCTGCGCTTGCCGCGGTTGGCATGCTCGACGTTGGGATTGGGGTCGCCTTCCACGCGAAGCATGCCGGTCTGCCGGAGTCCACGCTGGGGGTCGCCCGTTACCGCGTGCTCGACTTTCACCACATCGGCGCCCCACTCGGCGAGCACGGCGCCCGCCGACGGGACGAACCCGTACATCGCGACTTCCAAAACGCGAATGCCTTCGAGCGGCCTCATGCGCGACCACCCGCCGAAGCCGGGACGACCGGGGTGGCAAATGTCTTGCTTTCCAGGAACTCTTCCAGGCCGGCAACACCCATCTCGCGGCCGACGCCCGACTGCTTGAGGCCACCAAACGGACTGTCCGCACCGAAGTAGTTGCCGCCGTTGACAGAAAACGATCCGGCTCTGATCCGGCGCGCCACCGCAAGCGCCCGGTCCTGGTCGCGGCTGAAGACCGCGCCCGCCAATCCATAGATCGAGTTGTTGGCGATCCGCACCGCGTCGTCGTCATCGTCGAAGGCGATGACGACCAACACCGGCCCGAAGATTTCTTCTTGAGCGATCTCGCTGTCCGGGTCGACGTTGGTGAGCAGGGTTGGCGCATAGAAGTACCCCGGGTCCAGCCGCATGCCGCCGGTGACCAGCGTCGCCCCGGCGGCGACGGCCCGCTGCACCATGGCGTCGACCTTGTCCCGCTGACGCTCGTTGATCAGGGGACCCATCAGCGTTTTGGGGTCGGCCGGATCGCCATGTCGCACCTTGGCGAAGTTCTGTGCGATCAGCTCGACGATCTCGTCATGGTGTGACTTGGGCACCAGTAGCCGTGACGTCAGCGCGCACCCCTGGCCCGCATGAGTCACCATGCTGAATGCCGCGAACATTGCCGCGCTTGCGAAGTCCGCGTCGTCGAGCACGATCACCGCCGACTTGCCGCCCAGTTCCAAAAAGACGCGCTTGACGGTCTCGCTCGCGGCGGCCATGATCCGTCGGCCAACACCGGTGGAGCCGGTGAAGGTGACCACATCGACGTCCGGACTGGCGGTCAGCGCCTCCCCCACCGCGGCTCCCGACGAACTGAGTACGTTCACCACGCCGTTCGGGATATCGGTGTGACGGGCGATCAACTCGCCCAGTGCCAGCGTGACCAGCGGTGTGTCCGGAGCACCCTTGAGCACCACCGTGCATCCAGCGGCCAGCGCCGGGGCCAGCTTGGCCAACGCGAGTTGGTTGGGATAGTTGTAGGCGATGATTGCGGCGACCACCCCGGCGGCTTCCTTCTCCACCCAGCGGTGATGCAGCATGCCTCGCGACTCTTTCTCGCCGAGGTCTTCAGAGAACCGATAGCGGCGAAGTAGATCCGCGTAGAAGCGGACAATGCCGATCGGCTCGTCGAGCTGTGCCCCCTGGGTCAGCGCGCGAGTGGCGCCGACCTCGGCGATGGTGAGCTCGCGCAACTCGTCGGCATGCTCAATCAGCGCCCGATGCAACTGATCGAGGCAGCGGATTCTCAACTCGACGTCGGTGGGCCAACTGGTGGTGTCGAACGCGCGCCGGGCCGCGGCGATCGCCGCGTCGGCTTCCCGGACACCGGCGTCTGGAGCATGCCCGATGAGAGCGCCGGTGGCGGGGTTGACTGACGGGAACGTCTTGTCCGCGTTGACCAGGCCACCGTCGATCAGAAGTAGGCGGTTGGCGTGTGGCTCAGGCGCGGCATCCGCGACGATCTCCGCCGTGTCCTGCGCAGACATCCGTACCCCCTAATGTGGTGACGGTCACGATAATTTCATTCTCTTCCCCGGCGAATCTTACATTCGAGTCTCGATAATTCAAGAAACTCTCAGGAATGCGATCGACATGCTGACCAGCGGCGCAGACGCCCAGAGGGTGCTCCCGTGGACCTCTCGATGCAGGCCGTGCGCAGTTTCGCAGGTGTGTTGCACGCCGTTCCGGCGTGAGAGTAAGGTTCTCAGAATTGTAAGGGGGATTCTTTGTGACTGAGACGGCCACCTTCGGAGCAGAGGCCTCAACGTGAAGACCGCGGTGGTAACCGGTGGTGGATCCGGCATCGGTCTAGCCGTCGCGCATCGCCTGCGCGCCGATGGTCTCGAGGTGGCCACCATCGATCTCAGGCCGTCGGAAGCCGATTTCGCTTTCACTGCCGACGTCACCGACCGGTTGCAGGTGGACGCCGCCTTGTCGGCGATCCGCGCCCAGCTGGGGCCGGTGAGCGTTCTGGTCAACGCCGCGGGCCTCGATGGGTTCAAGCGTTTCACCAACATCACGTTCGGGGACTGGCAGCGGGTGATCGACGTCAACCTCAATGGCGTCTTCCACACCATTCAGGCGGTGCTACCCGACATGATCGAGGCGGGCTGGGGACGCATCGTGAACATCTCGTCGTCCAGCACGCATTCCGGGGCTCCGTACATGAGTCACTATGTGGCGGCCAAGTCGGCGGTCAACGGCCTCACCAAGTCGCTGGCACTTGAGTACGGCCCCAGCGGCATCACGGTCAACGCCGTGCCGCCGGGTTTCATCGATACGCCGATGCTGCGCGCCGCCGAGAAGAACGGGTTCCTCGGTGATATCGACGAAACCATCGCGCGGACTCCGGTGCGCCGGATGGGCAAACCGGAAGACATCGCGGCGGCATGCGGATTTCTCGTCTCGGAGGACGCCGGCTACATCACCGGGCAGATTTTGGGCGTCAACGGCGGACGCAACACCTGAGATGCGGGCCCGGCAACCAACTGGAAGGAAAAGTGGTGGGCGACGGCGCACGCGGGCGCGTTGAAGGCAAGGTTGCCTTCGTCACCGGTGCAGCGCGCGGCCAGGGCCGCAGTCACGCGGTGCGGTTGGCTGAGGAAGGCGCCGACATCATCGCCGTCGACCTGTGTCAAGACATCGACAGCATCGGTTACCCGACGGCCGGGCCGGAGGATCTCGACGAAACGGCCCGGCTCATCGAAAAACCGGCCAGACTGTGGTGATCGGGCAGGTCGACGTGCGGGACGTCATGCAACTGCGCGCTGCCCTGGACATGGGAATCGCCGAGTTCGGCAAGCTCGACATCGTGGTCGCTCAGGCTGTTGTCGCCGGGATGAAAGGCCGGCCGCCGCTGCAGGCGTGGTGCGACGTGATCAATACCAACCTGATCGGCACGATCAATGCCATCCAGGTCGCATTGCCGCACTTGAACCACGGCGCGTCGATCATCGCGACTGGGTCCACCGCGGCGCTGATGGATACCGCCAAGAAAGACCTCCCCGGCAATGACCCGGGAGGAATGGCTTACATCTACTCCAAGCGGGGGATTGCCCATTACGTGCACGACCTGGCAACGGAGCTGGCTCCGTTGGGAATCCGAGCCAATGCCATCCACCCGACGAACACCAACACCCCGATGCTGCAGAGCGAGCCGATGTACCGCTCGTTCCGACCGGATCTGGAACACCCGACACGAGCAGACGCCGAGCCGGTTTTCGGCGTGCAACAGGCGATGAATATTCCCTACGTCGAACCGGAAGACATCAGCAATGCGGTCCTGTGGCTGGCCTCCGAGGAAGCCAGGTGCGTAACCGGCATGCAGTTGCGCGTCGACGCCGGCGGCTATCTCAAGTGGTACGACTACCACAATTGAAACCGCCCCAACGAACCCTCGCAAGGAGACGCCGTGAAGGTCTGGGTTGATCCGGAACGCTGCCAGGGCCACACCCTGTGCTCGATGATCGCGCCAGAGTCGTTTCAGCTCAACGATATCGACGGTAGCTCATCGGCTGTCGACGAAGTGGTGCCAGCCGATCGCGAGGACCAGGTTCGCGAAGCCGCGCAATCCTGTCCAGAGCAAGCCATCATCATTACCGAGTGAAACACCAAGGGAGAAAGTACTTTGAGTGTCGACGACGTCGTCAGCGAGAGCGACCGTGAGAGGATCACGTATCACTTCGACCGGCACTCCCCTGAGTACCGCTCGCGGTTCAAGGCGATAACCGAGGAAATGCATGCCCAGTGCCCGATGGCCTGGAGCGACACCTACGGTGGCCATTGGGTGGCGGCCGGCAGCCACGAGGTATTCGAGCTCGCCCGCTGCCCGGCCGTCTCCAACGACCACGATGTCAACAACGAACGCCGTGGCTACAAAGGCATTTCGATCCCGACGGCCAGCCGCATCAACGGCGTGCGGGGCGGCATTCTGGAGATGGACAACCCCGAACACCAGATCTACCGCTCGGTGCTCAACCCCTATCTGTCCCCGGCCGCGGTCAAGCGCTGGGAGCTGTTCATCGACGATGTGACGCGTGCCTGCCTCGACGAGAAGATCGAGGAGGGCCGCATCGATTTCGTCGACGACCTGGCCAATATCGTGCCCGCCGTGCTGACACTGGCGATGATGGGTATCCCGCTGAAGAACTGGCAAATGTACAGCGAGCCAACCCACGCCGCGGTGTACACCCCGGAACATTCCCCGGACATCCGGCGGATCACCGAGATGCACCGCCAGATGGGGCTTGACCTGATCAACAACATGATCGAGATCCGCAACAATCCGCGGCCCGGCCTGGTCAACGCCCTGCTGGAGATGCGGATCGACGGCGTGCCCGCTCCCGAGCTGGAGATCATCGGGAACCTGGGGCTGATCATCGGTGGTGGCTTCGACACCACCACGGCGCTGACCGCTCATTCGCTGGAATGGCTTTCCCAGCATCCCGGTCAGCGTGAGCTGCTCAGCAAGCAACGCGACACGCTACTCGACCCCGCCACCGAGGAGTTTCTGCGCTACTTCACGCCGGCACCCGGCGACGGCAGAACCTTCGCCGATGACATCGAGCTCGACGGTATCCATTTCAAAGAAGGTGAGCGACTGTGGATTTCATGGGCCATGGCCAACCGCGACCCTTCGGTGTTCCACGACCCGGACGAAATCATCCTCGACCGTAAAGGTAACCGGCACTTCAGCTTTGGACTCGGCGTCCATCGATGCGCCGGGTCGAACGTGGCGCGTACCGTGTTCAAGTCTATGCTGACCGCGGTGCTCGACCGGATGCCGGACTACCAGTGCGATCCGCAAGGAACCGTTCATTACGAGACCATTGGGGTCATCCAGGGCATGCGGAAGCTGCCGGCCACATTCACACCTGGTGCACGGGTTGGAGCCGGCCTGGAGGAGACCCTGGTGAAACTGCAACGCATTTGCGACGAGCAAGAACTCGCCCGACCGATCACCGAACGCAAGGAAGCTGCCGTCATCGACTGACGCCTTTTCTCGCGAGCAGACACAAATGTCCCCGACACGCCGGGCGTCGAGGGGCTTTTGTGTCTGCTCGGCGTTAACCGCGCGGGAGGCCGAGCACTCGTTGAGCGATGATGTTGCGCTGGATTTCCGACGTGCCGCCGGCGATTGTGCCGGAAAAGCTTCGCGCATAACGCTCGAACCAGCTGGCGAAATAGTGGTCCAGGTTCATGTGCGCATACGGTCCAGTCAGGCGCGGGTGAGTGAGCCCGTCGGATCCGGCTGAAGTCAGCGCAAGCTCCATGCCACGCAACTCGGCCTCGGACCCGAGCAGCTTGAGCACCGAGATTGCCGCGACGTCGTCTTCGCCGCGCGAGGCACGGGCCAAGGCCACCGAACCCAACAAGCGCAGCGCCTGCTTGTCCATGATCGTGCTGGCGTACTGGTCGCGCTCGACCTCGTTGCTGGGATAGAAATCGGCGATCATGTTGTCCAACCGATCCGCGAAGCCCAGCCACATCATCGTGCGTTCGTGCCCTAGCGATCCGTTGGCCACCCGCCACCCCTGGTCGAGCTCACCGAGCAGATTCTCGGCCGGCACCCGCGCATCGGTGAAAAAGACCTCATTGAAATCCAAGTCGTCGGCGCCGCATATCGATGGGAAGGGCCGACGCACGATCCCTGGCGTGTCGGTGGGGATGATTAACGCGCTGATTCCCTTGTGCTTCGGCACATCTGGATTGGTACGCACAAATGTCAGTAAGACGTCAGCATCGTGGGCTCCCGAGGTCCACACCTTCTGCCCGTTGACCACAAAGTGATCGCCGTCCAGCACCGCGCGGGTGCGTAATGACGCCAAGTCGGAGCCCGCGCTGGGTTCGCTCATCCCAAGCGAAGCGGTGATCTCGGCCCGCAGGATAGGTACCGCCCAACGCCGTTTCTGTTCGTCGCTGCCGAACGACAACAGCGACGCCGCAACGATATTGACGCCCTGCGGGTTGAAGCTGTGGTAGATCCGACGGCGGCTGAGCTCCTCAAGGTAAACGAACTGCTGAATGACCGTCGCGTTGCGCCCACCGAATTCCGGGGGTTGTCCGGGCAATAACCAGCCGTTGTCGAACAGCAACCGTTGCCAGCGACGCGCCCACTGCGGCATGTGAGAGACCGAGCGGGGTCGCTCTAGCGTTTCGCTTGCGGCAGGAAGATTTTCGTCGAGGAAGGCCGCGAACTCCGCGCGAAACGCCTCGACTTCCGCATCAAAAGTCAGCTGCACGATATTCCTCTGCGATCCGAGCCCGATGCTCGGCCGCTCCGCCGAGCATGTGCTCACCGGCTTTAGCGCGCTTGAGAGCGAACTGCAGGTCGTTCTCCCAGGTGAAGCCCATCGCCCCGTGCAGTTGCAGGCCGTGCCGGAATACCAGCGACTGGCACTCCCCCGCCGACGCCTTGGCCATCGCGGCCGCCAGCCGGCGCCTGGGATCGTCGGCGGCGATCGTCAGCGCGGCGAAGTAGGCCAACGCTCGCGCCCGTTGCACCGCGACGTGCATATCAGCGGCCTTGTGCTGCACGGCTTGGAATGACCCGATCGCAACCCCGAATTGCTGACGGCTGCGGACATGTTCGAGCACTAAATCCAGGATCCGTTGACAGGCCCCGACCATGGTGATCGCCATGCCCGTCAGCGCAATATGGTGCGCGCGTTCGCGGTCAACGGTGAGCCGAGCGCCGTCGGGCACTCGAACTTCACTGAACGACAGGTCGGCCACATGCAGAACGGGATCGAACACCGCGGCGCGCCGGGCCGACACCTGATTGGAACCCACGAGGAACACCCCCGCGTCGGTCGCCACCGCTAACCGGTCAACACGATCGCCGTCGAGGACATAACGTGCCGTCCCGTCCAACACCCAGCCCTCGGCGTCCCGATGCGCCGATATCCCGCTATACACGGCGGTACCTGACTCGTGCGGGTCGAACTGATCCGCTGCCAACGGGGCGAACTGGCTCATGGTGGCCAGGAACGGCGTGGGATCGGTCGCATGCCCGAGCTCTTCGAGCACGATCGCGAGCTCCACCGTGCTGGCTGGATCGTTTAGCTCTGTCCAACCCTGGTCCACATAGGACTTCCACAGTGGGCTGGGATCGACGCCCTCCTCGGCCACGCTGCGGACCAGCGAGGGCGGACACTGCTTGGTGACGACGTCGCGCACGGTGCTCTGCCAAAGCCGCTGATCCGCATCGAACTCCAACAGCATGCGCGCCACCTCCCGTCATCACCGTCGTGGCGAGAATACCATTCTCCTTCGCGGAAGTAATAATCTCAGAAAGCGGCTACGAGGTGCACTGCGGCGGTAAGCGCCGGGCTAAATGCCGGCGACCAGCTCGTCGGCCGGCTGATCCCATTGGTCAAGGTTGGCGAACTCGGCCAACGGACGGCGGCGCAGCGGCCCGTGCCTGCCCTTGGGCCATCCGACCACGATGTGGCCGGCGATCATCCAGTCGTCGGGTACGCCGACGGCTTCGCGCAGCAGCCGTTCTCCCCCGTACGAGACCCAGCTGGTCATGCAGGCGCCCAGACCCTGCGCCCGCGCGCCAGCAGGAAGTTCTGCATCGCCGGGAAGATCGACCCGACGAGCAACAATTCGGACGCGGTCGGATAGTGCTGCTGGGCGAACAACACCGACGTGAATTCGGCTGCCCGGTCGTGCAGCTCGTAGGTCGCGCGGTAGGTGCGGGCGCGGCGGCTGTTGTCATCGGCGGCGGGCCGGCTCATTCCGTACACCGGCTCGATTACTTCCAACGCGTGCGCCGCCGCCTTGCCCACGACCGCCCGCTGCTCGGGCGATCGCAGCACGACGAACCGCCATCCCTGCGCGTTAGCGCCCGACGGCGCCCACCTGGCCGCCTCCAGGCACCGCGCCAGCGTCGCGTCATCGAGCGGCTCGTCGGTGAACCGACGGATCGTCCGGGCGGTCGACATCACTTCCCAGACGTCGCTGCTCGCTCCGGTCATTGCTTCCCGTTTACTGGTTGCTGCAACGCAATTGCCGCTCCTCACAGCGCGATTCGGCGAGGATTGGAGCGCCAGCCGTGAGCGGGCGGTTACATTCGAGTCTCGACTGTAGACCTCCCGGATCGGTCGCGGTGTAAGACTGCGCTGAGGGCACTTGGATTGCCGCGCCGGAATGAAGGAGAACAGCCTTGGATCGCGAGACCTATCAGCGGGGGCTGGAAATCCGCTCCGCCGTGCTGGGCGAGGCGTACGTCAACCGAGCGTTGGCAGACGCGGATGACTTCACCGCGTCCCTGCAAGACCTGTTGACCCGAGTACTGCTGGGGCGCGGTGTGGGGCCGCGAGCAGCTGCCGCGAAAAACCCGCAGCATGCTCAACTTGGCGATGATTTCGGTCCTCAACCACCCCAACGAATTGCGGACACACGTCAAGGCGGCACTCACTAATGACGTCACCCGCGATGAAATCCGGGAGATCTTTCTGCGAGTCGCCATCTACGCAGGCGTCCCCGCCGCGGTCGACAGCTTCCGCATCGCGCGGGAGGCGTTCGCCGACGTGGACCAAGGTTAGGGGCCGGCGATGGAGATCGGGTTCGTCGGACTGGGCAACATGGGTTTTCCCATGGCTCGCCGCCTCATTCAACACGACCACCACGTCATCGCCGTCGACACGCGCAGCGCGGTCCTTGAGAGCCTTGCGGCCCTGGAGGCGGATGCTACGTCATCGCCAAAAGAGGTCGCCGGCGAGAATGGTATTATCGCAAAGCAAGAACCATACTGGCGAATAAGCTCTTAATACCCTTTATTACCTGGGCAGATGTTAACCGAACCGCTTACCGGAAGCCCGTTGATTGAGCACCGATGAAAATGTTAGATTGCCTATCATGTGACCCGGCACGGCTGACGTCGGCCACCGGAGCCGAAGGGTGGCTTTCGTGATCGAACACGCTGACGGGACCCGCACGCCAGTGATTGACGCCAGCGTGCACATCTTTTTTCCGTCCAATAAAGATTTGCGTGCCGTCTTGCGCGAGCCGTTCAAAAGCCGCGGTTTCCCCGATTACGAGATGGATTGGTACGGCGCGCCGGGCGGCGAGTACGCGCCGAACACCGAGGGGCTCGACGGCCAATATCCGGGTTCCGATCCGGAATTCGTTGCCAAGGAGCTGTTTTCCAAGCGCGGGGTCGATGTGGCGATCCTGCACCCGATGGGCCGTGGCATCATGCCCGACCGGCACTTGGGCAGCGCACTGCACGCCGCGCACAACGAGATGATGGTGTCGTGCTGGCTGGATTCCGCGGAGTTCGGCGCCCGGTTCCGTGGCACCATCCGGGTCAACCCCGACGACATCGCGGGCGCGGTCCGCGAGATCGACAAATGGCGCGCGCACCCACGCGTCGTCCAGGTCGGCGTCCCGCTGCAGTCCCGCGAGTTGTACGGCAAGCCACAGTTCTGGCCGCTGTGGGAAGCCGCTGCCGACGCCAACCTCCCGGTGGCGGTGCATATCGAGACCGGCGAAGGAATCGGGTTTCCGCCGACCCCTTCCGGCCACACGCTGACCTATGAGCAATACGTCGGCTTTATGGCGCTCAACTACCTCTATCACCTGATGAACATGATCGCCGAGGGTGTGTTCGAGCGCTTCTCCGGACTGAAGTTCGTCTGGGCCGATGGTGCCGCTGACTTCGTGACGCCGTTCATCTGGCGGATGGACACATTCGGCCGGCCGCATCTGGAACAAACACCCTGGGCGCCGCGGATTCCGAGCGACTACCTGCCCGGCCATGTCTATTTCGTGCAGGGCAGCTTGGATGGCCCCCCGGACGCGGACTTCGCCGGCGAATGGTTCGGGTTCACCGGCAAGGAGAACATGGTGATGTTCGGGTCCAGTTATCCCCACTGGCAGTGCGGCGACATCCGCAAACTGCCGAGAGCGCTGTCCGCCGAACAGCGCGACAAGCTGTGCTGGCGCAATGCGGCCGAGCTGTACGGCATAGACATCGCCGTGGCCTCGGGCGCACAGTAGAGGAATACACAAGGGAGACCGAGGAGCTTCGAGATGACGCTGACTCATACGCAGGAACGGGTTCCCGCCGCCGAGCGCATAGCCGTCCGGTGCGTCGACTCCGATATCCACCCGGTGCCCAGACGCGGCGAGCTCGTCCAGTACATCCCCGAGCCATGGCGCAGCAAGTTCTTCTTGCAGCACAAGGTGGGTGAATTGATCTACTACGACGCTCCCGACTACGCGCACACGTTCGCGATGCGCGTGGACACCTTCCCGCCGGACGGTGAATTCGCTTGCAGTGATCCGGATATGGCCTTCCGGCAGCTGATCATGGAAGCCGGTTCCGACATTGCGATCCTGGAGCCGGGTGGGCGAACACCGCGGCTGCCCGAAGCCCATCAGGCCTTCTCGAGTGCGCTCAACGATTGGCAACACAATCACTGGCTGGACAGCCACAACAACTGGCACCAGCGTTGGCGCGGTTCGATTTGCGCGGCAATCGAGGACCCCGAGGGAGCGGTCGAACAGATCGAGAAGTGGGCCGGCCACCCCTACATGGCGCAGATTTTGATCAAGGCCGAGCCCCGGCCGTCCTGGGGGCATCCCAAGTACGACCCGATCTGGGCGGCCGCCACCAAGCACGACATCACCGTGAGCTGTCACCTATCCCGCAGCAATTACGAGATGCTGCCGACGCCGCCGGTGGGCCTACCCAGCTACAACCACGACTTCATGGTGACGTACTCGCTGCTGGCCAACAACCAGGTAATGAGCCTGATCTTCGACGGCGTATTCGACCGGTTCCCGACTCTGCGGGTCGTCTTCGTAGAGCACGCTTTCAGCTGGATCCTGCCGCTCATGTGGCGCATGGACGCGATTTACGAGGCCCGCAAGTCGTGGCTGGACATCAAGCGCAAGCCGTCGGAATACGTCAAGGACCACATCAAGTTCACCACCCAGCCGCTGGACTATCCGGAAGACAAGACCGAGTTGACTCGCGCGCTGGAATGGATGGAGTGCGAGAAGATTTTGCTCTTCTCCTCGGATTACCCGCACTGGACGTTCGACGACCCGCGCTGGTTGGTGAAGCACCTGCCAAAAGCAGCCCGCAACGCGGTGATGTACCAAAACGGCATTGCGACCTACCGCCTTCCGGAGACCGTACCGGTCCTCGAGGGCCAGACGCGGGTGTTCTGAAGTTGACGTCTGAAATTGAAGGGGCAACCACCGGGCGGCCCCAGCCCCGCCTCGCGCAGGGCCGCGAGCATGTCGTCGCGACGGTGGACGAGATTCCCTCGGGCAGCCACAAACTCGTGCCCATCGGTCGGCACGGCGTCGGCGTCTACAACGTCAACGGCCATTTTTACGCAATCGCGAACTATTGTCCGCACCAGGGCGGCCCGCTGTGCTCGGGGCGTCCCCGGGGACGCACAATTGTGGACGAAACGGTCGCCGGTGACGCGGTCATGGTGCGGGACCTGGAGTACATCTACTGTCCTTGGCATCAATGGGGTTTCGAGCTGGCAACCGGCACCACCGCGGTCAAGCCGGAGTGGAGCATACGCACGTACCCGGTAAGAGTCGTCGGCAACGACGTCCTCGTGATGGCGTGAAAACGGAGAGTCCCGTGTCTTCGATCGAGGTAAACGGTGGAAACGTCGTCTACGAGATCCTCGGTGATTCAGGCGATCTCATCGCCCTGACACCAGGCGGCCGGTTCAGCAAGGAAATTCCGGGTCTGCGGCCACTGGCCGAGGCACTCGCCGCCGGCGGCTACCGCGTGCTGTTGTGGGACCGGCCCAATTGCGGTGCCTCCGATGTGCAGTTCTACGGGCAAAGCGAATCGCACATGCGCGCGGAAACGTTGCACGGCTTGCTGGGAGAGCTCGGTGCGAAGCGGTGCATCCTGGCCGGAGGGTCGGGCGGGGCAAGGGATTCCATGCTCACGACGATGCTGTACCCCGAACTCGTGCAAAAGCTGGTGGTGTGGAACATCGTCGGCGGCATCTACGGCACCTTTGTGCTGGGCTCTTACTACGTGATTCCGAGCATTCTCGCGGCGCGCGGCACCGGAATGGAAGGCGTCATCAAGGTGCCCGAGTGGCGGGAGCGTATCGAGGAGAACCCGAACAACAAGCAGCGTTTCCTGGACTTCGACAAGGACGAGTTCCTCAAGGTGATGCTCCGCTGGCTCAATGCGTTCGTGTCGAAGCCCGGACAGACCATTCCGGGTGTCGACGACGAAATGTTCGACCGCATCAAGGTTCCCACCTTGATCATCCGCGGCGGCGCGAACGACTGGGATCACCCCAAGCGGACGTCGCTGGAGGTCAGCTGCCTGATCAAGGGATCCAAGCTGATCGATCCGCCCTGGCCGGAGGATGCGTGGGAGCACGCGTCCGAAGACCGTGCGGCCGGACGGGTCCAGCACTTCAACATGTTTGACACCTGGGTGCAGGCGGCGCCACCGATTCTCGAATTCCTGGGCTGGTAATGCGTTTACACGGTGCGGATGTGAACCTCACAGTTGAGCGACGCCTCGAGGGCCGTATGGATCCGGCTTTCCGGAATCCGTTCCAGGTCGGCTTCTTGCAGCGTCACGTAAACGATGTCGAAACCGTCATCCCCGGGTGTGCGGGCAATTTCGCCGGCGAGCCCGAAGGCCGACAGCACGCCGTGCGCGTCGTCGTCGGTTCCCCTGCTGACGAAGGTGACTACGCCGGGCACGGGGGTGCTACCGAATGCCCTTGCGCACAAGTCGGTCGCGGTTTGCTTGGCCGCGTCGACATCGTCACAGGTGATCAGCAACTCGACCTCACGGCGGCCGGCCGGCATGACTGCGAGGTCTTTATCGACTATGTCGGCTCCGATCTCGCCGATAAGCCCGAGGAGCACCGCCATGCCCTCTGCTAACTGCGCAGGCAGCATCGCCCTTTGCGGGTCGACATTGACACGCACCACTGCAGTTCGCATGTGCGCAAGCCTAACTGCCACGTTGGGAGCGAGTTGATGGAGACCAGCGCCGCGTCGGCTATCAGGGTCGCCGCATCGCCGGGGTTCACGCCCCGGCTGCTGAGCGACCAGGCCCGTGAAGACATCGACGTGTACCGGACACGTGGCGGTTACCAGCCACTCAGCGGAGCGGACGACCTGCTCGGCGAGGTTGAATCCAGTGGGCTCCTCGGTCGTGGCGGTGCCGGATTTCCGCTCGCGGTCAAGGTGCGGGCTGTTCGCGACAACGGACGGCTTTTCGGCGGCACCGTCGTTGTCGCGAACGGCGAAGAGGGAGAACCGGCTTCGATCAAGGATCGGTGGTTGTTGCGGCACCGCCCGCACCTGGTTCTCGACGGACTGCGGCTTGCTGCGGCGATGGTTGCCGCCGACCGCGCCTACGTCTATGTGTCCGACGCGGACGCGGCGTGCAGCGTCCAGACCGCATTAACCGAGCAGCCTTTTGGCGACATCACGATCGAGCTGTGGCACGTCGATCCGGGATACATTGTCGGCGAGGAGACCGCTGTCACCCGCTTCATCAACGGCGGTCCAGCCAAGCCGACGGACAAGCCGCCGAGGCCTTTTCAGAAAGGAGTCGGCGGACTCCCCACGCTGGTGAGCAATGTCGAGACGTTGGCCAATCTGCCCTACCTGCAGCAGCACGGCGCCGTGGCGTTCCGCTCACTGGGCACGTCGCTGTCCCCCGGCACCTTCCTGGCAACCCTCACCGGCGCCGGCCGAGCACCGGGCCTGTACGAGATTCCGCACGGCATGCCGTTCACCGAATTGCTTTCATTGCACGGGGTTTCGCCTGAGCAGGTGCGAGGTGCGCTGCTGGGCGGCTATTTCGCCGGCCTGCTCAACCGAGCTGTGCTGGATGTCACATTGGACCACGAGACGCTACGCGGCCTTGGCAGCGGCCTGGGATGTGGGGCGATTTCGGTGATCACCGACGAGTGTCCCGTCGCCGTCGCTGCATCGGTGCTGGCCTACTTCGACAGGGAAAACGCCGGGCAGTGCGGATCGTGTTTCAACGGCACCGCGGCGATGGCCGCCGTGGCCGGTGCGATGCGTGACGGTGTCGCCACCGCGGAGGACCTCAGCCGGCTGCGGCGCTGGTCGGTGATGCTGCGCGGCCGGGGCGCGTGCGCCACGCTGGACGCCGCGACCAATGCCGCAGGCAGTCTCCTCGACCAATTCCCGACCGAGGTGGCGCGCCACTTGGACAACATCTGTGAACCTTGCCGCGTCAACGCCTTCCATGCCGAACGGCCCTACGAGGTGGAGGCGGTGATCCCGGCGTGACCGACGAGATGAAGATCCACCTCGACCGCACCCTGTGTAACGGCTTCGGCATCTGTGCCAAGCACGCGCCCGCGTACTTCTCGCTCGACGACTGGGGATATGCGTGCGTGATCGGGGACGGCACCGTGGCCGAAGCGGACCGCGACGCGGTGATGCGTGCGCTGATGGATTGCCCGGTGCACGCCATCATGGAGCTCGATGAGCGGCGACCGGACGACGTCCCCCCGCATCCGAGCGGCGACGAAGACCCCGCTGCGCACCTCAAGACCGAGGCCAACGAAGCCGAATGGGGTTTCACGCGTTAAGCCGGCATCTGCTCCACAAGTTAGCCAGTTAGCCGCGCGGGGCGGCTTTACTCGTTCTTTACCAAGCATTGAGCTTTACTCGTTCTTTACCAAGCATTGAATCGTCCCCCGGGCGTCCACACAGTGGCCGACCACATGGCATCCGGCCAGATGATGGAGTCGCTCGTACCCGACTATTGGATCGAACCTGCCGAGGTTCTCGCCTACTCGGCGAAGGGCCTTGTGGAACAAGAAATCCTGAAAGGCACATCGACCGACGGCGTCACAATCGAGATTCCGCTTATTCACTTGGCACTCTTCGCGGACCGCCGCGTCACACACGTGGAGGCATTCGACCTCGACCAGCGCGACTTAGCATTGGCCCGCTTCGAGGAATTTAACCGGTCCGGCTAGGCATGGATATGCGGGACCGGCCGACCCGTCGCACCCGCCCGTCCAGCGTCTGAGACGCCTTCGCGATCAGTTGTCAGATGGAGCGACTCCGGCGACCGGCGAGACACGGACGTTTGATAACGTAATTCTCCTATTCGCATAATGGGCCTACCGCCGACATCCGACTCCCGGAGGTGACGTGTCCGCAACCCCGGGACGCCCGCTGCCCCTGATCACGGCCGAGAACGAGTTTTTCTGGACCTCAGGGGCTGACGCCACGCTGCGGCTGCAGGAATGCAAGGCGTGCGAATCCCTGATCCATCCGCCCGCGCCGGTGTGCCGGTACTGCCGATCCCGCGATATGGGGGTGCGGGCCGTCTCCGGCAAGGCGACGCTGGCCGGATTCACCGTGAACCATCGGTTCAGCGTGCCCGGGTTGCCGGCCTCGTATGTCGTTGCGCAAGTGGCGATTTCGGAGGATCCCCGGGTCCGGCTGACCACCAATATCGTGCAGTGCGATCCCGATCAGCTCCAGCTTGGTCAGCAGGTGGAAGTGGTCTTCGAGCACGTCCAAGATGTCTGGCTGCCGCTGTTTCGGCCAGTCGCCGGCGCGCACCCCGCTCCCCTACCAAAGGACGAAATCGCGCCGGAGCGCTTTGCCGAACACGTCCGGCCAATGCTGACGACCGAGAAGTTCGAAGACAAGGTCGCGATCACCGGGATCGGCATGTCACCCATCGGGCGCCGGTTGATGCAGCCGCCGCTGTCGCTGACGGTGCAAGCGTGCGAGGCGGCGATCGCCGATGCCGGGCTGGCGTTCGCCGATATCGACGGCCTCTCGACCTACCCCGGTGGGGGTAACCTGGGCGGGTTCGGCGAGGGCGGGATTACCGCGCTGGAGGCGGCCCTGGGCATCCGGCCGACTTGGCACAACGGCGGCATCGAAACGTTCGGCCCGGGCGGATCCGTGATCGCCGCGATGCTCGCGGTCGCCGGCGGCCTGGCCCGCCACGTGCTGTGCTTCCGGACGCTGTGGGAAGCCACCTTCAACGAGCTGATGAAGCAGGGCAAGATCACCCCGTCGATAGGTCGGACCGCCGGTTGGCTTATGCCGTTCGGAGCCACCTCGGCGGCCCATACCCTGGCGATGAACGCGCAGCGCCATTTTAACCGGTATGGCACGACCAAAGAGACGCTGGGCTGGATCGCGCTGAACCAGCGGGCCAACGCCGAACTCAACCCGACCGCGGTCTACCGGTCCCCGATGAAGATGGACGACTACCTGAACGCGCGGCTCATCACCACACCGTTTGGTCTATACGACTGCGACGTGCCGTGCGACGGCGCGATCGCCGTCATCGTCTCCGCGGCCGACGCCGCCCACGATCTGGCCAAGCCGCCGGTGCTGGTCGAGGCGGTCGGGACGCAGATCATCGAGCGGATCGACTGGGACCAAAGCACTCTCACCCATGAGCCGCAGGTGCTGGGCCAAGCCGCGCATCTGTGGACCCGCACGTCGCTGCGACCCGCCGACGTTGACGTCGCCGAACTGTATGACGGATTCACCATGAATTGCCTGTCATGGATCGAGGCACTGGGATTCTGCGGAATCGGTGAGGCCAAAGAATTTCTGGACGGCGGCAAGAACATCGCCCGCGACGGCCAGCTGCCGCTCAACACCCACGGCGGGCAGCTATCGCACGGCCGCACCCACGGCATGGGTTTGATTCACGAAGCGGTCAGCCAGTTGCGCGGGGAGGCCGGCGACCGGCAGGTCGCCGGCGCCCGCGTCGGCGTGGTCAGCAGCGGCGGCCTCACCCCCAGCGGCGTCCTCCTGTTGCGGAGCGGCGCATGAGTTCCACGCCGGCCGTGCCGCCCAGACTGGTAATCGTCAATGGCGTACCGATGTCGGCGCTGGTCGCCGAGGCGCCCGACCCCAAGGCCGTGATCGTGGCCATTCACGGGGGAGGCACCGCTGCGGTCTATTTCGACTGTCCCGGCCACCCGTCGTTGTCGTTGCTGCGGACCGGCGCCGCAGCGGGGTTCACCGTGATCGCCCTCGACCGGCCTGGCTACGGCAGCTCCGCGCCCTATCCCGAGGCGATGGCCCAGCCGGAGCAGCGGGTCAACCTTGCCTACCGGGCGGTGGATCGCGTCCTCGCGCAACGCCCAAGCGGCGCAGGGCTATTCCTGATGAGCCATTCGGGCGGGTGCGAACTCGTGATGCGAATGGCAGCCGATGAGCGCGGCGCGCAGCTGCTGGGCATCGAACTGGCGGGCACCGGCCGGCACCATCACCCCGCCGCCCGAGAGATCCTGAAAACGGCGACCCGAGAACGTCGGCCGGCGGGTCTACGTGAGTTGCTGTGGCACCCGGAGCGGCTCTATCCGCCCGAGATCCTCACCAGGGTCACGGTTTCCCCGACGGCCCCGCCCTACGAGGACCAGATGGTGTCGGATTGGGCCCGTCAAACGTTTTCCGCGCTCGCCCCGGCCGTGCGCGTCCCGGTGCATTTCAGCATCGCCGAATACGAAAAAGTCTGGCAGACCGATGATTCGGCGATCACGGAGATCGCTGCCATGTTCTCCGGCTCGCCGCGGTTCACTGTTCATCGACAGCCCGACGCGGGACACAATATGAGCCTTGGTCATACCGCGGCGGAATACCACGCGAAGGTTCTCGCGTTCGCGAACGAATGCGCGACCGCTCGCCCCTCGAGCGTGACACCACAGTCACTGTCGGACCCGAATGTGACTGTGGCGTCACGCTCGGCGGACAACGAAGCCGATCTGGAGGCCCGTTGAAAGTCGGATTCATCGGATTGGGCAGTCAAGGCGGACCAATGGCGCGGCGGATCGTCGATGCCGGCTATCCGACGACCCTGTGGGCGCGCAGACCCGAAACCCTCGAGCCGTTCGCCGACACCCCGGCGAAGATCGCCGCGTCGCCGGCCGAACTCGCTGAGGCCAGTGATCTGGTGTGCCTGTGCGTCGTCGGCGACACCGACGTCGAGGAAATCGCCGGCGGCGGATTGCTGGCCGCGATGACCCCGGGCAGCGTCATCGCGGTGCACAGCACGGTGCATCCCAACACTTGTCGCGAGCTCGCCAAACAGGCTGGAAACCAAGGCGTTTCGGTCATCGATGCGCCGGTGAGCGGCGGTGGTCCTGCGGCCGCAGAAGGCCGGCTGCTGGTGATGGCCGGCGGCGGCGCAGACGTTGTGCAGCGCTGCCGTCCGGTCTTCGAAACGTATGCCGATCCCGTCGTCCACCTCGGTGAACTCGGCTCCGGACAAACCACCAAACTGCTCAACAACTTGTTGTTCACCGCCAACCTGGGTACCGCGGCCGCCGTCCTGTCCCTGGCCAGCGCCCTCGGCGTCGCGCCGGACCGTCTCACCGAAGTCATCTCCCGCAGCAGTGGCAATAGCTTTGCGCTCAACGCCCTTGGCGGTGTCGGCGGCCTCGAAAGGCTCGCCGGCATCGCCGGACCGCTGCTGCAAAAGGACGTCCGGCTGATCGTCGATTTGGCCGACCAAGCCGGAGCAAGCTGCGGTGCCGTGCTGGACGCGGCCGATGCCACACTGGCACTGATGGACCACCCGCGATGAGAGTCGGATTTATCGGCGCGGGCCGCATGGGCCGCCCCATGGTGGCCCGGCTGGTAGACGCCGGGCACCAAGTCCGAACGTTGGGGCGAAGTCCCGAAAACCGGCGTGCGCTTCAGGCGCTGGGTGCCGAAGTGGTCAGCGACGTCGCCGAGGCCGGGGCGCACACCGATGTTGGGTGCTCTGCGTATTCACCGACGAACAGGTGCGGGAGATTTGCCTGGACAGCGCACTAGTACCGACGATGCCGTCCGGTGCGGCGTTGGTGGTGCACACGACGACCAGCCCGACCACGATCGACACGATCGCGGCACGTGCCAATGACATCCAGGTGATCGATGCCGCGCTGAGCGGAGGCCCGCACGACATCGCGGCCGGCGCAGTCACGCTCTTCGTGGGCGGCGCCGGGGCAGCGGTAACACGAGTGCGACCGCTGCTGGGCTGCTACGGCGACCCAATCCTGCATGTGGGTCCCCGCGGTGCCGGGCAAAAGGTGAAGTTGGTCAATAACGCCGTGTTCGCCGGTCATATCGGGCTGCTCGCGGATGCGATCCGGCTGGGTGAGCGGCTCGGTGTGCCGCAATCGACCCTGCTGGCGGCACTACCGCATGGCAGCGCGGCAAGCCGAGTCCTGAGCTTGGTCACGGCGGGCGGTTGCCTGGCATCGTTCATCGAGGTCGCCGGTGAATTCGTCAGTAAAGACGTCGCCGTCGTCCGCTCCATCACCGAGGAGCTCGGCGTCAACCTCGGCGCGTTGAATGACGTCATCAACGCCATCGACGTCGCCAAGAGACTTTGATATGGCTGCGTTTTGGTTCTTTCCGCTTCGTCACGAAAGAGCTACCGTTACCGTTACAGTCAGGCACTCCGCTGTAAAGATTTCAGCCCGCCGCTGAGGAGGATTCAGTGACAAAGCCGAAAGTCGTCTTCGATCCGTTTTCAGAAGAGTTCTTCAACAACCCATTCGACATCTATCGACGGATGCGGGAGGACGCACCGCTGTATTACGACGAGAAAGAGGACTTCTACGCGCTGACCCGCCATGAGGATGTGTCTGCGGCCTTCAAGGATTTCGAGACGTACTCGTCGGCACGGGGCTGCGACCTGGCGATGGTGCGCAAGGGTTTGCCCGCCGAGCAGAAATCGATCATCTTCATGGATCCGCCGGAGCACCGCCATATGCGCAGCCTGCTCAACAAGGCGTTCACCCCGCGGGCCATCCAATCGCAGCGCGAAACGATCATCGAGGTGATCGACAAGTATTTGGGCGCGGCCGACCCCGACAACTTCGATGTCGTGCAGGATTTCTCCGGGCCGTTCCCGGTGGAAGTCATCACCCGGATGGCTGGAGTGCCGGAGGAATACCGCCAGCAGGTGCGGCACTGGATCGACACTAGCCTGCACCGGGAACCCGGGCAGATCGAGGTCAGCGAAGCCGGGATACAGGCCAATATCGATACCGCGATGTACTACTTCACCCTGGTGCAGGAGCGGCGCGAGAACCCGCAGGACGACATGATCAGTCGACTGATCGCGGCCGAAATCCCCGGCGAGGATGGCCGGCTACGCAAGCTCGACGACATCGAGATCTGCGGTTTCGCCACGCTTTTGGGTGGAGCCGGAGCCGAGACCGTCACCAAACTGATGGGCAACGCCGCCGTCCTTTTCGCCCGCCACCCCGAGCAGTGGCAGATGTTGCAGGAGGACCGCGACAAGATCCCGGGCGCGGTGGAAGAGCTGTTGCGCTACGAGGGCCCAGTGCAATACAACGTCCGCTGGACACTCAAAGAGGCGCCCGTCAGTGGCGGCGTGATCCCGGCGCACAAGCCCGTGTTCCTGTGCGGTGCCGCGGCCAACCGCGACCCGGACGCCTTCACCGACGCCGACACCTTCGACATCGAGCGCGACCAGACCGAGGCCCAGCACCTCGGCCTTGGTTACGGGATCCACAGTTGCCTCGGTGCGGCGCTGGCTCGGCTGGAAAGCCGAATTGCGCTAGAGAAGCTGCTGGACTTCATGCCCCGCTACGAGATGAACTGGGATGGCCTGCAGCGCGTCCACATGCAAAACGTCGCGGGGTGGCAGAACGTACCGGTCAAGGTGCTTCGTTAAGGGGGCCAAAAGATGAGGATCGAAGTCGATTGGGGACTCTGCGAAAGCAACGGCGTCTGCATGGGCATCAACCCGGAGATATTCCACCTCGGCGACGACGACATGCTGACCGTCTTGCAGCCCGAGGTCACCCCGGAGAACGAGGCAGACGTGCGCGAGGCTGTTCGTCAATGCCCCCGGCAGGCGATCTCCATCGTGCAGTAGCGCCTGAGGCGTTCAGAAGCCGGCAACGATGACGGCGTTGCAATCGGCCGCCGCTTGCCGCAGCTTGGCCGCCTTCTGGTACCCCTCGGACTCGTACCACGCGCGAGCCGCGTCCACCGATTCAAATTCCAACACCACGGTCTGGTCGCCGTGCCAAGTGCCTTCGATGACCTTGGGAGCGGTATCGACTGCCAGAATGGTGGCGCCGGCCATCGTTGAGCCGGCTGCCTGCGCATAGGCCTTCATGCCCTCCGGATCCCTGATGGCCTCCGTGAGGATCACGTATCCTTTGGGCACTCGAATCTCCTTATCCGCGTTGATATCTGTCACGTCTCGCTGATGGCCTGCTCGGGGCAGCAGTCGATGGCCTCTCGGGTTGCGGCCTCCAATTGGATTGGGACTTCGGAACTTGTCGCCACCGCGTAGCCGTCATCGGTGAGGCTGAAGACTTCCGGACAGAGCGTGATGCACACGCCGTGACCGCGACAACGCTGATCGTCTACCCAGACTTTCATGCCGGCGTGAACTCCAGATGCAGCTCTGTCAGGCCACGCAGGATGTAAGTCGGAACATATTGGTAACAGCGCTCATTCGCCGGGCCGTGCCTGCGCTCGTTGAGCTTGATGTCGGACGTCCGGTCAAGCAGCCGCTCGATCGCCACCCGGGTTTCGGCACGCGCCAGCGGGGCACCGGGGCAACTGTGAATGCCCCGCCCGAAGGAGATGTGCTGACGAGCATTCTTGCGGGTCAAATCGAACGTGGCCGGGTCGTCGAACCGGCGCGGATCGCGGTTGGCGGCCGCCTGCACAACCATCACCGTGGTGCCGGCGGGCAGGTCGACTCCGCCGACGTTGACAGGCACCCGGTTCAAGCGAAAGTCGCCCTTGACCGGACTCTCGATGCGCAGCGCCTCTTCGATGAAATTCGGAATCAGGCTGCGGTCCTTACGCAACTGTTGCTGGATGTCGGGACGCTCGCCCATGGTCTGCAACGCCGCCCCCAGCAGCCGCACGGTGGTCTCCTGACCGGCCGAGAAAACGTTGCTGGCCACGCGGGCCACATCTTCAACTTCAGGAGTCGAGCCGTCGGGAAATGTTGCGGTCGCCAGACCGGTCAACACGTCGTCGCGGGGCGCGCGACGGCGGTCTCGGATGTAGTCGGAGAAGGTGCCGTACAGGAATTCCAGCGGACTATGCGCCAACGACTTCTCGCCGGTGCCACCGACTCCGCCACCCGCGTTCTGCCGGATGCCTTTGACGAAGTGGTCGCGATCTTCCTCGGGCACACCCAGCAGGTCGGCGATCACCAACAGGGTGAAGGGCCCCGCGAAGCCCTTGATGAATTCGCCCTCGCCCGTGGCCAGAAACCCGTCGAGCACCCGATCGGCGAGCACCCACATGGCGTCCTCGTTCTCTTTGAGGCGTTTGGGGGTGATCAGCCGCATCAGCAACGCGCGGTGGTTGGTGTGCGTCGGCGGGTCGAGCGTCGGCAGCTGATCGCTGAACGGCAGCTCATCGCGGTGCTGTTCGATCAACTCGGTGATGTCGTCGCCGTCGAGCGGGACCGGAAAGCCGGGAAACGGGCCGGTCACCGAGATGCAGGAAGAGAAGGTTTCGGCGTCGTTCAGCACGGCGCATGCCTCGTCCCAGCCGGTGACCATGGTGACGCCGTGGTGGTCTTCCCGGGTGACGGGGCATTGCTGGCGCAAGGCCTCGTAGTAGGGGTAGGGGTTTTCCACCAGCCGTTGATCACGGAAAAAGTCCATCTCGGTGAATTCGTTCACCATCTACCGCTCCTCGAATCTCGGCTTGTGAGAACGCGCCTCTCGCAGATGAGTATTACATTTCCATAAGGCGTGGTGGTCGTCAACGAGGGTCGGCGTCGCCGGAGGCGAAGCGTGCGACGCAACAGACCGGTATCGCGCCGCTAGCTGGCGGGTACGAGATCAGCAGCGACCGATGGCCACGCCAGGAGCCCGCTGCGGAAGGTCTCGGTGTGATCGACCGGGCCCTGCGCAACCGCGGCGGCGGCCAGCGCTTGAGCCTTGAAGATCTGCGCGGCCATGCTCAGCCGGTGTTGCACCAGGCCGACGTTTTCGTCAAGCTCGGCCGGCCAGTTCTCGCCCCAAAGCGTGACCTCGGTGACGCCATGATCGAGCGCCCGCAGCACGCCCTGCCGCACCCGCGAGTCGCACCCGAACAAGTCGGCCGCGGCCGCCAGTGCCTGCGGGCGGCCACGGGAATGCACCGACGCGAGAGCGTCTTCGAGATCGAGCACTCGGGCGCCGAGGATCTGCAGTGGCCGATCGTCTGGGTGGTCGGCAACCAGCACCGTGACGTCCCATCCCGCCATGGCCCGGTCGAAGAGCCAGCCGCCGGCGAACCGCACCACGTCCGAGATCGTGGCGGCGACGACGTCGAGCCGGTATCTCATGTCGTCTCCGGTCTCGCCGGCGGCGCGAAGTCCCGTGCCAGTGTCTCGGCGTACTGCTTGAACACCTCGGTCAGCGGTATCGAAGGATCGAGCAACCATGTGGTTTCCATTCCGTGGACGAAGGCGAGAATTTCTACGGCCTTGACTGCGGGGTCTATGTCGGTCCGGTAGCGACCATCCGCCTGACCACGGCGGATGAGATCGGCGACGATGTCGGTGGCCGCCCGGTGCCTGGCCAGCATGCGGTCGTGCAGCGGAGCGTCCGGCATGATGTTTTCAACCAGCAGCACCGTGAACGAGCCCACCAGTTCGGGTGCTCGGTTGAACCGTTCGGCGACCTGAGCGATCTGGGCGAGCAGGTCGCCGGTTCGGTCGGCGTGGGTGTCGTCATCGAAGTCGCGCGCGTCGAGCACGGCGTGCAGCAGCTGCTCCTTCGATTCGAAGTGATGCAGCAGCCCCGCGGGGGTGACGCCGGCTTCGCCGGCGATCTGGGCGAGTGTGGTTTTGCGCCAGCCGTTGTGCGTGAGTAGGCGTTGTGCGACCTCGAGGATCCGCTGCTTGCGGTCCTCGCCTTTGGCGAGAAGCGTGTCGTATCGCCGCGCGACGGGCACCGAACTCCTTTGTTCCTAGTGACCTCAACAACCTAGTGAACATACAGTAGGTCTTTACACGACCTTGCGCCAGACCGGAAAAAGTTTGGACAGAACGGATACGTCTCCCTCGCGGCTCATGCGCCGTGCCGCGATTTTGCGCGCTGCCGCGGGGCCGCCGCCCGAACGCGAGTGGCCCCGGCGACCCCGCGCCGCGCCATGCCCCGCCCGCCGCCGGCCCGGTACCAATCGCTTGGGCCATGATGTACGTGAGATATGCTGTGGCTCGGCCGATTTGGGCGCACCGATTCCCGTTGCAGATGGCAGATTTTGAACAACCACTACCAATCTGAGCGGCGTGTCGCGGTAACGGCAAATACGGTGCCTGGCATGATCACGGCCATGAGGCGTGGTGCGGGCCTGGCCGCAGGTAAGCACGGAGAACGTGCTGCCGGCAAAGGTATGCCACCGCCCGCACCCCCGCATGGCCAACCCGATCGCTAATGGAACACGTCAGGCTGCTTCATCGCGACGAGTTCCTGCGCAGCCAGGAACGGGAGCACCGGGCGGTCCTGAAAGCCATCGACACGCTGCTGGCCTGGGTCACCAACAGCGTGCTGGCATCCCGGTGGCTGTTCATCCTGGCACTCACCGTCCCGCTGCTGTCGTTGCTGCCCGGCCTCGAGTGGTTCCAGCGGATCGTGATCATTGTCTCGTCCAACTGGATACAGCTGTGGGCGCTGCCCGCCCTGCAGCGCAGCCAAAACACCATCCAAGCCAACCAGGACGCCAAGGCTGAGGTCGATCACCGCAACCTGACGCGCATCGCGGAAATGCTGGAACGGTTGGTCGACAAGTGAACATGCGCCGCTGCCCCGCCGCCCGCCGCTGGGCCGGTTAGGGACTGCTTGGGACTGTGGTCCGGATTGGCCTGGCGCTGTGGATCCGGCTGTGCGACCGGCGCTAGCTCACCAGTTCGACCAGGGTGGCGTTGGCGGTGCCCCCGCCTTCACACATCGTCTGCAACCCGTAACGAATCCCGTTGTCGCGCATGTGGTATGCCATGCGCGTCATCAGCACCGCGCCGGAAGCGCCCAGCGGGTGCCCCAGCGCAATGGCGCCGCCCAGCGGATTCAGACGCTCCGGGTCGGCTCCCGTCTCGGCCAGCCATGCCAGCGGCACCGGCGCGAAGGCCTCGTTCACTTCGAACACGCCGACCTCCGGCAACGCGACACCGGCCTTCTTGAGCACCTTCTCGGTCGCCGGGATGGGGCCGGTCAGCATGAGCACTGGATCCGCCCCGGTCACCGCACCCGCCAAGTAGCGCACTATCGGGGTCAATCCCAACTCAACCGCCATCTCTGAGGTGGTGACCAGCAGCGCGGCCGCGCCGTCGGAGATCTGCGAGGAGTTGCCCGCGTGGATGACGCCGTCGTCGATGAACACCGGTTTGAGCGCGCTCAATTTCTCGACGCTAGTACCGCGGCGCACACCCTCGTCGGCGACCACGGTCGTTTCCTCATCGACGAACACCGGAACGATCTGGTCGGTGAAGGCCCCCCGATCCTGGGCGGCAGCGGCCCGCTCGTGGGACTGCACGGAATATTCATCAAGCTGGGTCCGGGAAAATCCCCACTTCTTGGCGATCATTTCCGCCGACAGCCCCTGATTGAAGGAGAAATCGTCGTAGCGGGCAAGCACTTTGGGCCCATAGGGCATGCCGGTGGCCCTGGCCGCACCGAGCGGAACACGGCTCATGACCTCCACGCCGCCAGCCACCACGACATCTTGCTGGCCCGACATCACCGCCTGCACGGCAAAGTCGAGCGCCTGCTGACTGGAACCGCATGCGCGATTGACGGTGGTGCCGGGGATGCTCTCCGGCCAGCCCGCGGCCAGGACCGCGTACCGGCCTATGTTGCTCGACTGGTCGCCAACCTGGGAGACACAGCCCCAGATCACGTCGTCGACGACCTCCGGGCCGACCCCGGCCCGTTCCAGTACTTCGTTGAGGACAACCGCGGACAGGTCGGCGGCGTGCATCCCGGCCAGGCCACCGTTTCGCTTTCCGACTGCCGTACGCACGGCCTCGACGATGACTGTTTCACGCATGTCTCTACTCCGATTGCTGTTCATCAGACACTGATAGCGCCCAGCGACCAGTAAACGGCGGCTCCCGCCGCTCGGCGAAAGCGGCATAGGCGGCCCGTGCGTCCGCGGTTGCGAAATTGACTGCCTGGGCGCGGGCCTCGTTGGCCAGCGCGTCGCGCAAGGTACGATCGGCGCCCTCGTTCAGCAGCGCCTTGGTGTGGGCCAGTGCGATCGGCGGCCCGGCCGCCAGTCGCAGGGCCAGATCCCGGATGAAGGCGTCGATTTCCGCGCCCGGCACCACCCAGGTAACCAAGTTCAGGGCGCGCGCCTCCTCGGCGTCGATCGTCTCGGCGAGCAGCGCGAGCCGTTTGGCTTGCTGCAGCCCAACCAATTTCGGCAGAAGCCAGGAACCGCCGAGGTCGATCGACAGGCCACGCTTGGAAAAGATTTGGCAGAATGACGATTCCGGGGTCGCGACGACGAAGTCGCATCCCAGCGCGAGGTTCCATCCGACCCCGACGGCTACTCCGGTTGCCTTGGCGATGGTCGGCATGGAAAGTTCGTGCAATGCCAGTGCCACGTCCGTCAATCGCTGCAGCTTGTAATTCGGATGGACATCATCGGGGACCGAGATGTCGGCGCCGGAGCAAAAGCTGCCGCCCGCGCCTGCGATCACAAGCGCGCGCACGCTGCGGTCGTGGCCCGCATCGTTAAGCGCGTCACGCAAAGCGATCCATAGCTCCGGATTGATGGCATTCTTGCGGCGCGGACGGTTGAGGGTCAGCGTGCGCAACCCGTCGCAATCCGCTGTCAGCAGCACCGGGGCCTCGGTCCCAGACATCGACGTCATCAGCGACGAACGTACATCACTTCACGATGCCGCTGAGGACGGACAACGAAAAGCCCATCAGTAGCTCCTCGGCAATTTCAAGGCGTGTGCCCCCAGAAAGTTCAGGATCATCTCCTGGCTGATCGGTGCGATCTTCATCAGCCGGGCCTCGCGGAAATAACGTGCGACGTGGTACTCCTCCGCATATCCCATGCCGCCGTGGGTCTGCAGCGCGCGGTCCGCGGCAGTGAAGCCGGCATCCGCGCAAAGGTATTTCGCCGTATTCGCTTCGCGTCCACAAGGTTTGCCGTTGTCATAGAGCCAGGTGGCCTTGCGCAGCATCAGCTCGGCAGCGTCGAGGCGGGCCAGGGAATCCGCGAGCGGGAACTGGATGCCCTGGTTCATGCCGATCGGGCGGCCGAAGACCTCGCGGTCCTTGGCGTATTTCACCGCCTTGTCCAGCGCCACGCGGCCGATACCCAGCGCTTCGGCGGCGATCAGCATTCGCTCCGGGTTCAGCCCGTCCAAGATGTACTGAAAGCCTTTGCCCTCCTCGCCAATCCGATCCGCAGCCGGTACTTCCAGGTTGTCGATGAACAATTCGTTGGAGCTAACGGCGTTGCGGCCCATCTTGCGGATGGGGCGGATGTCGACCCGGCCGCGGTCGAGATCGGTGAGAAAAAGCGTCATCCCGTCGGTTTTCTTGGCGACTTCGTCATACGCCTGGGTGCGGGTCAGCAGCAGGATCTTGTCGGATTCCATCGCCTTGGAGATCCAAACCTTGCGGCCGTTGACGATGTAACGATCGCCGTCGCGTTTGGCGAAGGTGGTGATGCGCGACGTGTCGAGCCCGGCGCCGGGTTCGGTCACCCCAAAGCAGACGTGCACTTCACCGGTGGCGACCCGGGGCAGCGTGCGCGCCTTGAGTTCTTCGGAGCCGTGCACCACCACCGGTTGCATGCCGAAGATCGACAGGTGAATCGAGCTTGCCGCGTTCATGCCGCCGCCCGATTTGGCGACTTCTTCGAGCAAGATCGTGGCTTCGGTGATTCCTAGGCCGTGGCCACCATATTCGGTGGGGATGGTCATTCCCAGCCAGCCGCCATCGGCGATCGCCCGGTAGAACTCGGCCGGAAATTCGTGCGCCTGGTCCTTTTCCATCCAGTAGTGGTCGTCGAACTTACGCGCCAACTCGGCGACCGACCGGCGAATCAGTTCCTGGTCGTCCGTCAGCTCGAAGTTCATTCCGGCGCCGGGCACTGCTTAGTCTCCTCTAATCGAAATGCACCGGCGCACATGCATTCCGGCGGCGTGCTTTTCAGTCTTTGTTGCCGGTGAGTTCTTTTGCGTTGGCCGCGAAGTCGGCGAACGACGAACCCGCCCTGGTGTCTTTGTGTTGGCTGAGCGCTCGTATGGAGACGTCGTGCCCCTCGGCCGCCCTGCGCAGCGCGCCGACCGTTGCCTGCTCGGGCGTGATGTGGGTGAACGGGTCGAACGAGTACCAGCGCATCGCGTTCTGGTAGGTGATCTTCTTGATCTCGTCGTCGGGCACGTTGTTGGCCGACAGCACATCCCACAGCTCTTCGGGTGCACCCGGCCACATCGAGTCACTGTGCGGGTAGTCGGCTTCCCAACAGATGTTGTCGATGCCGATCATGTTGCGCAGGGCCACGCCAACCTTGTCGCTGATGAAGCAGGTCAGGAAGTGCTTGCGGAACACGTCGCTGGGCAGCTTGCCGCCGAAGTTCTGGTGCGTCCACGTCGAATGCATCTCGTAGGTGCGGTCCGCTCGCTCCAGGAAGTACGGGATCCATCCGGTGCCGCCCTCCGAGAGCGCGATCTTGAGGTCTGGGTACTCCTTGATCGGCTTGGACCACAGCAGATCGGCGGCGGCCTGCACAATGTTCATCGGCTGAAGGGTGATCATCACGTCCATCGGCGCGTCGGGCGCCGTGATGGCGAGCCGGCCCGAAGACCCGATGTGGATGTTCATCACGGTGTTGGTGTCGCACAACGCTTTCCACAGCGGGTTCCAGTATGCGTCGTGGAAGCTGGGGTAGCCCATCGCCGCCGGGTTCTCGGTGAAGGTGAGTGCGTGCACGCCCTTCTTGGACACCCGCCGCACCTCCGCGGCGCACGCCTCGGCATCCCAGATCACCGGGATAGCCATCGGGATGAAGCGGGCCGGGTACGCTCCGCACCACTCGTCGATGTGCCAGTCGTTGTAGGCCTGTACCAGCGCCACCGAGAATTCCGGGTCCTCGGTGGCGAACAGACGCCCCGCAAAACCGGGGAAGGAGGGAAAGCAGATCGACGCCAGGATGCCGCCGGCGTTCATGTCTTTGATGCGTTCGTCGACGTTGTAGCAACCCGGCCGGATCTCGTCGAGCCCCGTTGGCTCGATCCCGTACTCCTCCTTGGGTCGGCCGGCGACCGCATTGAGTGCCACGTTCGGGATCACCGTGTCGCGGAACTTCCACATGTCCGAACCGTCGGGGTTGTGCACCAGCCGAGGCGCGTCGTCCAGGTATTTCGTCGGCAGGTGGTCCTTGAACATGCCCGGCGGCTCGACGGTGTGATCGTCGACGCTGATCAAGATCATGTCTTCTTTGTTCATGGCCGTTGCCTCTCCATCGAATCAACGCTGTCCCGGGCCGAGATCACTGATTTGAAAACTAGCTTCTCGCTCAGTGAGAATCAACATTCAGGGCTCGTTGCCGGGTGGTGCTGGCGCATCGCTCCTGCCCGGCGGGGCGCCACGCGACCATTGCCACCATTGACCAGCCGACCGAATCGTGCAAGTCTATTGGTTGGAAATGAGAATCTGATTCTCTTTGGACGAGAGTCATGGCGAGGCTGCCGAGAGGAGGCGCCCGGATGCGACTGCCGCCACTGCCCGCGGACCAGTGGGACGAGGCTGTCGAGCAATCACTGTCCGGTATGTTGCCGCCGGAACGGCGCAACCCGCAGGACGCCGGCACGCTCATGTCGACGCTGGTACGTCACCCGAAACTGGCCCGGGCATTTCTGGGGTTCAGCGGCTATCTGCTGTTCGGTTCCACCCTGCCGGCGCGCATCCGCGAGCAAGCAATCCTGCGCGTCGCCCATCGCCGCGGCTGCACTTATGAGTGGTTTCACCACGTGAACATGGCGAAGGAAACGGGTCTGTCCGATGACGAGATCGCCGCCACCCAAACCGGGGAGACGAGAGACGAATTCGACCGCGCCGTGTTGAACGCGGTCGACGAACTCGACGGAAAGTCCGTCGTCTCGGACCGCACCTGGGCCGATCTGTCCGAACGGCTCGACGAGCGTCAGCAAATGGACTTGGTCTTCACCATCGGTGGCTACATCGCCCTGGCAATGGCCATCAACACTTTTGGCGTTCAGCTCGAGAACGGAAGAGGTTAGCACCCGTGCCCCACTTTCCCAAGCCAGCCGCCGGCAGCTGGACAGAGAATTACCCCGAACTGGGCACCACGCCAGTCGACTACAGCGACTCGATCGACCCGGCGTTCTTCGAAGCCGAGCGCGAAGCCATCTTCAAACGCACCTGGCTCAACGTCGGCCGGGTTGGGCGGCTACCGCGCACCGGCAGCTACTTCACCAAGGAGCTGCCGTCGGCGGGCCCGGGTATGTCGGTGATCGTGGTGAAGACCAAAGATGGGCCCATCAAGGCGTTTCACAACGTCTGCCGCCACCGTGGAAACAAGTTGGTGTGGAACGACTATCCGCACGAGGAGACGTCGGGCACGTGCCGGCAGTTCACCTGCAAGTACCACGCCTGGCGCTACAGCCTCGACGGCGACTTGACCTTCATCCAACAAGAAGAGGAATTTTTCGACGTCGACAAGAGCGACTACGGCCTTGTGCCCGTGCGCTGCGAGGTGTGGGAAGGGTTCATCTTCATCAATCTCGACCAAGCCGCCCAGCCACTGGTTGATTACCTCGGACCGCTGGCCAAAGGCATCGAGGGCTACCCGTTTCATGAGATGACCGAGACCTACTCGTATCGGGCCGAGGTGGGCAGCAACTGGAAGTTGTTCATCGACGCGTTCTCCGAGTTCTATCACGCGCCAGTGCTGCACCAGGGCCAGTACACCAAGGAAGAAGCCGCCAAGATCATGAAGTACGGCTTCGAGGCGCTGCACTATGAGTTGGCCAGCCCGCACGGGATGATCTCGACGTGGGGCGGTCAGGCACCGCCCGCGGAGCTGAACATGGTCAAGCCCATGGACCAGGTACTGCGCAGCGGGTTGTTCGGCCCCTGGGACAAGCCAGAGGTCATCGAGAAGCTGGATCAGCTGCCCCCGGGCGTCAACCCGAAGAAAGTCAAACAATGGGGCATCGACTCCTGGCATTTCTACCCGAACTTCATGCTGCTGATCTGGGAGCCCGGCTGGTTTTTGACCTACCACTACTGGCCCACCGCCGTCGACAAGCACATCTTCGAGTGCACCCTGTATTTCGCGCCCCCGCGAAACGCACGCGAACGGCTGGCCCACGAGTTGGCCGCGGTCACGTTCAAGGAGTACGCGCTGCAAGACGCCAACACGCTGGAAGCGACGCAAACCATGATCGGCACCAAGGTCGTCAGAGACTTTCCGCTCTGCGATCAGGAAATCCTTCTCCGCCACCTGCACAAGGTGACTGGGGACTACGTGAAGGAGTACGCCAACAATGGCGCCGTCGCTGCCCGCTGAATTCGCCGACCTGGAGCCCTACCTGGATTGGGACCTCGCCACCGAACCGGAGCGCTACGCCAAGCGGCTGGCCTCGACCATGGCCGAGATGCAGCAGTTCTACGATGCCGCGTTCCCCCGCATGAACGACGTGATCGCCTACTGTGACCAGTACCCGCTCGACGATCTGCCGGAGGACGCCAGGACGCTGATGCACATCATGCAGTCGCTGATCATGGTGTCGTTTCCCATCGAGGCGTGGAAGCAGCCACGCGTGCCGGACAGCGGTGCGGCCTGGGTGGAGCTGATCCGGGAACCGGTGATCTGAACGGTGTTGACGCTCAAGGCCGCCGGGCTGCTGGACGTCGACGCCGGTGAGATCCGGCGGCCCGGCGTGGTCCGCGTCGAGGGCGACCGCATCGTCGGGGTCGGCGGTGAGGCCGAGGGCGACCTGATCGATCTCGGCGGCCGGGTCCTGCTGCCCGGGCTGATGGACATGGAGGTCAACCTCCTGATGGGCGGGCGCGGCGAGAAACCCGGTCTGTCCCAGGTGCAGGACGACCCCCCGACGCGGGTGTTGCGCGCGGTCGGCAACGCGCGCCGCACGTTGCGCGCGGGGTTCACCACGGTGCGCAACCTCGGCTTGTTCGTCAAGACCGGCGGGTACCTGCTCGACGTCGCGCTGAGCAAGGCCATCGACGCGGGCTGGATCGACGGGCCGCGGGTGGTGCCGGCCGGGCATGCCATCACTCCGACCGGTGGGCATCTGGACCCGACGATGTTCGCCGCCTTCGCTCCGCACGTGCTCGACCTGACCGTCGAGGAAGGCATCGCCAACGGCATCGATGAGGTCCGTAAGGCGGTGCGCTACCAGATCAAGCACGGCGCCGAGCTGATCAAGGT
>DATJQO010000195.1:0-8446 GCA_035505695.1 Mycobacterium sp. | reverse complement strand
GGATTGCTCGTTCGCCGATCTGGGTATCGATTCGCTGACTTTGGCGGAGCTGCGCGCGGACCTGCGGGCCTTGCTCGAAGAACACGGCGCCGGTGAATTGGCCGAGGACGTCAACACCCGCCTGCTGCAGCGCCTCACGGTGTGCGAGTTCTTCGGGCTAATGCGGCAGTTCGGCGAGGGATCCGACAAGCCGCGGGAGGCGCTGCGCCAAGCGCTGGACCAGATCTCCGCCGAGTACGAAGCACGGGAGATCAGCCAGATGCGCGCCGACGCGCGGCTACCCCTGCCCGCGCTCGCACCGGCGCGGGCGCAAGCGCCCAGCGACATCCTGCTGACCGGCGCGACCGGATTCTTGGGCCCCTTCCTGCTGAGCAGCCTGCTCGAGCGGACTTCCTACACGCTGCACGCGCTGGTGCGGGCCACCGACGCGGCGCACGGCCTGGACCGGATCGTCGCCTCGCTGCGCCGCGCCCGGCTTTGGTCAGCGGCGCTGGAGGCCGAGGTCCGGGCGCGGGTCCGAGTGGTGTGCGGGGACCTTGCCGAGCCGCGGCTGGGCATCGGCGAGGCAGGCTTCCGGCAACTGACGGAGACCGTCGACGCCGTCGTCCACAATGGCGCGCTAGTCAACTACGTCCGCACCTACGACGCGCTGCGGGCCGCCAACGTCGCCGGCACGCACGACCTGTTGCGCCTGGCGATGACCGGGCACCGGAAGGCCTTCCACCTGGTCTCCAGCACCTTCATCTACGGGTGGAGCGTCAAGCCGGTGGTCGGCGAGTCCGATGCGAACACGGAGATGACCGCGCTGGACTTCGGTTACTCGCAGACCAAGTGGGTCGCCGAGCAGCTGGCCTTCGCCGCCCAGCGCCAAGGACTCGACGTGCGCATCTACCGACCCTCGCTGATCTCACCGACAAGCGCGGGTTTTGGCAGTCAGGACGACATCCTGGTGCGCACCATGACGTTCATGATCGAGCATGGCATCGCCGCCAACGCGCTCAACCAGCTCAGCCTGCTGCCGGCGGACCTGATCGCCGATCACATCGTTGCGCTGATGGAGCTGCCGACGGATGACACCGGCGGCGGGCACATCTATAACATGACCGCGGACCATTACTACAACCTGATGGACATCACCCGGGTGTTGTCCGAACGCTACGGCTACCGCTTCGATTACCACGACATCCCGTCCTTCGCCGAGCAGATGAACCGCCGGTGCACGCCGCAGGACCCGATTTATCCGCTGGTCGATTTCCTGACCCGGTCGGCGGACAAGATCGCGGCGATGCGGGACAAGCGCTACGGCAACACGCAATACCGGCACGCCCGTGGACTGGCCAAGGTGCACCTGCGTGAGCCGGCCCTGACCGAGACAGTGGACAATCTGATCAGGTTCCTGCGCAGCCAGGGTCTGATCACCGAAAGTCGGTCCGAGAAGCGACGGATTGCTTAGCCAGACAAGGGGTTTGACGATGTTCACAGTCGATGACCGGGCAGCGGGTCCGCATGACGCGTCACTCGACCACGAGCGGATCGTCCTGCAGGCGCGTGACGTCGAGTTCGACTGGGCAAAGCTGCCGTTCTACTACGTGCCCAACGAACCCTTCACCACCCACTTCTGCAATGTGCTGCACCTGCTGCTGCCCGCGGGCGAAGAGTTCATCGTCGACGCGTTCAAGAACTCGCTGCCGCTGATCAAGGACGACCAGCTGCGGCGAGATGTGCAGGGATTCATCAGCCAGGAGGCCATGCACTCGCAAGCGCACTCCGGGGTGCTCGAGCACTTCGCGGCCAAGGGCATCGACGTGACGCCGTTTACCGACCAGGTGGCCTGGCTGTTCGGCAAGCTCATCGGGGACCGGCCACGGTGGAGCGGGCGGCGGAGGCAGAGTTGGTTGCTCGAGCGGATATCGATGGTGGCCGCCCTCGAGCACTACACCGCCATCCTGGGGCAGTGGATTCTGGACACCCCGCAGCACGACGCCCTCGGCACGGACCCGGTGATGCTGGACTTGCTGCGCTGGCACGGAGCCGAAGAAGTCGAGCACAAGGCGGTCGCCTTCGACACCATGAAGCACCTGCGCGCCGGCTACTGGCGGCAGGTGCGCACCCAGCTGCTGGTGACGCCCGCGTTGCTGTGGCTGTTCATCCGCGGCGTCCGGTTCATGTACTCCGTGGATCCGCACCTGCCGCCGGGTACCAATCCGCGGTGGCGCGACTACTTCGACGCGGCGCGCCGGGGTTTGGTGCCCGGGCCGTCCGAATTCATCGGCGTGATCGGCGCCTACTACACGCCCGGTTTCCATCCGTCTCAACTCGGCGGGGTAGGACGCGCGGTTGACTATCTGGCCCGCTCACCCGCCGCCCGGGCAGCCCACTGAGCTTCCGGAGCACTCAACATGACCCAGTCCAGCACGGTCACCGCATCTGACGGCGTGTCCCTCGCGGTGCACGCCTACACTGACATCGACAAGCGGCGCCCGACCATCGTGGCGGTGCACGGCTACCCGGACAACCACCACGTGTGGGGCGGCGTCGCCGAGGAACTCAGCGGGCGCTTCAACGTCGTGGCTTACGACGTACGCGGCGTAGGCGAATCGTCGAAGCCGGTGAAGCGCTCGGGATACCGCCTATCGCAATTGGTTTCGGATATCGGCGCGGTGATCGACAGCCTGGGGGTGGACCGGGTTCACCTGGCGGGCCACGACTGGGGCTCAATCCAGTGCTGGGCGGCGGTCACCGACGACGCGGTGATGGGCAAGATCGCCTCGTTCACGTCGATCTCCGGCCCGCATCTGAACTATGCGGGCAAGTTCCTGCGGTCCCCGCGCACGCCCCGGGGCGTATTCGATGTTCTCAGACAGGCTTTGGCCTCCTCCTACATCTGGTTCTTCTTGTGCCCGGGGGTGCCGGAGCTGGCGATCTGGTTGCGGGCCACCGGGATGGTCTTTGCGGCGGTTGAACTCATCGGCCGGCCGCGTGGCACCGATCATCGGCGCGCGGCGACCACCCGCTCGATCCGCGACTATCTCAACGGGCTCAACCTGTACCGCGCCAACATGCCGCGGCCGTTCCTGGCCCCCGGAAAGCAGCTGCCGCAGACGAAAGTCCCGGTGCAGGTGCTGGTGGCGGGCAAAGATTATTTCGTGACGCCCGCCCTGCAGCGGTTCACCGGCTCGATACCGGCCGACGGCAGGGTCGTCCCGATCGACGGCGGCCACTGGGTGGTGGCCTCGCATCCCGACATGGTCGCCCGGCTCACCGGAGAGTGGGTCGACCTGACCATCGACGCTCAACAGACCTAGGAGCGGGGCTGTGGCACAAACCATTTGGAATACCAGGCCGGCCGACCTGTACGGTTGCCGCAAGCGCGACCGCTTCTACACCGCCTTGTGGGGCGCGGGTGTTCTCTTCGGCGCCTTGGCGTCGGTATCACGGTGGGACCCGTCGCGAGTATTGGCGGTGCGGCGGACGAATACCGCGGTGGTGACCAAGCGGGAGCTGCTCAGCCCCGACGTGATCGCTCTGACGCTGGCCGACCCCGATGGCGGATTGCTGCCGTCCTGGACGCCCGGTGCGCACATCGATGTCAGGCTGCCCTCGGGCCGGCGTCGGCAATACTCGCTGTGCGGTTCGCCCGGGCGGCGCACCGACTACCGCATCGCCATACGCCGCATCGCCGACGGCGGCGGCGGCTCGATAGAAATGCACGACACCTTCGACGTCGGCGACAACCTGGTGTTCGAAGGCCCGCGCAACGCGTTCTATCTCGTCACCGACGAACGTGACGTGTTGTTCGTGATCGGCGGAGTCGGGATCACACCGATCCTGCCCATGATCCAGGTGGCTCACCAGCGCGGAATCAACTGGCGCGCAGTGTATGCCGGGCGCAGCCGCGACTACATGCCGCTGCTCGACGAGATGCTGGCGGTGGCACCGGACCGGGTCACCGTGTGGGCCGATGACGAACGCGGCCGCATCGCCACACCCGAGGAGTTGCTCGCCGGCGCCGGGCCGAGCACCGCGGTGTATGTGTGCGGCCCGACCGCCATGCTGGAGTCGGTTCGCGCCGCACGCGACGCGCACGCCGACGCGCCACTGCACTACGAACGGTTCGGCCCGCCGCCGGTCATCGACGGGGTGGCATTCGAACTCGAACTCGCCCGCTCGCAACGGCTGCTCAGCGTTCCGGCGAACCGGTCGGCGCTGGACGTCATGCTCGACGGCAACCCGACGACGGCGTATTCGTGCCAGCAAGGGTTCTGCGGGACCTGCAAGGTCAAGGTGCTGGCCGGCGAGGTCGACCGCCGGGGGCGCACCGCCGAGGGCGACGACGAAATGCTGGTCTGCGTCTCGCGGGCGAAAAGCGATCGCTTGGTGATCGACGCCTAATCGCGACCGTCACCCCGGGTGCAGGTCGCCTGCACCCGCAAAAGCGCCCACGGTTAGGGCAGGCTAAGTTATGGTGCACGTCAGGGTGGCATTAGCGCCGCCCCGCCGTCGCACGAAGGAGCTGGTCAAGGGTGACCGATACAACCACACCGGTGGCGGACGGATTCGACAGTCGCCCGCCGGTGTCCTTCCGAACTCGCGGCCGATGGCTGCGCTGGGGACTGCTGGCGGTGTGGGGCCCCGGTCTGGTGGTGATGCTGGCCGATACCGACGCGGGCTCACTCATCACCGCGTCACAGTCCGGCGCCCAGTGGGGCTACCGGATGGTGCTGCCGCAGCTGATCTTGATGCCGATCCTCTATGTCGTTCAGGAAATGACCGTGCGGCTGGGCATCGTCACCAAGCGCGGGCATGGCGCGTTGATCAGAGAGCGATTCGGCCGCGGCTGGGCCTGGCTGTCGGCGTTCACCTTGTTCGCCTCGGCGATCGGCGCGTTGCTGACGGAGTTCGCCGGCGTCGCCGGGGTGGGCGAACTCTTCGGCGTCTCGCGGTGGGTCAGCATTCCGATCGCGACCGCCGCGCTACTGGCACTCGCGTTCACCGGCAGCTACCGGCGCGTCGAACGCGTCGGCCTCATCGTCGGCGCCGCCGAACTGGCTTTCCTGGTCGCCATGGTGATGGCGCGGCCGCGCCTGGACGACCTGCTGAACGGGATGTCGTCGATGCCGCTGGGCAACTCGTCGTACCTGCTGTTGGTCGCGGCCAATGTCGGCGCAGTCATCATGCCGTGGATGATCTTCTATCAGCAGGGTGCCGTGGTGGACAAGCACCTGTCGGAGGCCACCATTCGGCAGGCCCGCTACGACACGGCCACCGGCGCGGTACTGACCCAGCTGATCATGATCGCGGTGGTCATCACCATGGCATCGACGGTGGGGTCACACAACGGCGAGGCGGCCTTGCAGACCGTCGGCGAGATCTCCGACGCGCTCACCCCCTACCTCGGCCACACGGGCGGAACGGTCCTTTTCGGGCTGGGCATGCTGGGAGCGGCGCTCGTCGCCGCCATCGTCGCTTCCCTGGCGGGAGCGTGGGGATTCGCCGAGGTCTTCGGCTGGCGGCATACGCTCAACGAGCGGCCCAACCGCGCCACGGCCAAGTTCTACGTCACCTATGCGCTCGCCCACGTCGGCGGCGCGGTGCTCGTCTTGAGCAGCGTCGACCTGGTCAACCTGGCGGTGGACGTCGAGGTGATGAACGCCTTGCTGCTGCCGATCGTGCTGGGTCTGCTGCTGGCGCTGGAAGCCCGAGCGCTGCCGGAGCAATGGCGTATGCGCGGCCTGCACAAGTACATCACCCGGGCGCTCTGCCTGCTGGTCATCGGCTTCGGGCTCTACATGGTCCCCCAGGCCCTCGGCTGGACCTGACCAGCCGTCGCCTACAGCAGCGCGCCGAACATCGGGGCGGTGCCACCCGCAGTGAACGCCTGGTAGAGCACTTCGAAGCGCCCGGGCCCCGCCGCGCGCGGCGCCAAGGCGATTCGGCGTTCGGCGAAGTAACGGTATGGCCAATACAGCGCCACGGCGGCGAACCCAACGGCCGCAACCCAGTTCACCGTGGTCATCCACCAGGGTCCGGCTGCAGCCAAGGGCATCGAGTGTGCCGACATGTCCATTGCGGAGGTGCTCATGTTCGGCCCCGGGGGGTGCATGCTGCCGTTCATCACCGCGTACATCCATGCCATGGCCGCCATCATCGCGGCGTAGTAGTGGTTGGCCATTGGGTCAGCCAAGCCCCGACCGGCGACCCACAAAAACCAGGCGGCCGCCGCGAGGAAAAAGATCATCGGCCCGAATGTGGGGAGGTCCGTCCCGACGCGCCAGGCCATCAAGATCATCACCGCCAGCATCGTCAGAGGCAGCAGATGGTTGACAGTGCCTTTCCATCGGGTTAGCTTGCCCGGCGACCATATACAGGTACTCCGCCATGCTGACGCCGAACAGAATGCTGACGACCCAGCGCAGCGTGAGGTCGCCGATCAAGACGCGGAGCATCGCGACGCTTTCACGACCGTGCATGATACCCCGGTGGGGTATCGACGTCAAGTAGCCGCGCAGGGGTCGAATCTTAGAACCACGGGCCGGGATAGTGGCCGTCCTGATCTTGCACCATGACGATTTCCTTGCACTCCCCGTTCGAGGACGGAGCCGTCTCGCCGCGGCACACCAGCGTCCACCCGGAAATCCGGGCGAAGGGCCGCACCGACCAGTTCGAGGCGATGGGGTCGGTAGCCGGCAAGGCGATCACCGAAAACGTGCCCCCGCCATTTGTGATGTAGAGATGGTCGGCAAAAAACGCCAGCTTGGAGATCGAAAGCTTTTTGACGTCGTCTCGGTCCTTCACCAAATCCCACTGCTGAGCGCGCAGGTTCCACACCCCGAAGCCGAACTGCGAATTTTCGGAATTATGGCCGTCAACGAATAACTTCCCGTCGGACAACGTCGCCGCCAGGCCGCTGCCGGGAATGCGGTCGGAATCGCCGATCTTGATGATCGCCTTTGCGTTCAGATCGAAAAACATGGTCGACGCGACCGGCGGGCTGTAGGAATCCCAATGCGTGATTTTCACCAGTTTATTTGGGCCGTCGGATAATTCGGCATCCACCGTCCAGATATCGTTGTCTTGATATATTGCTTCCCCGCTTGGTCGGCGCAGCTCTGCTCCCGACGTTTTGCCGGGATCTGTGTTGCGCTGAAAAGAAAGCACGTCTTGCCAGGCGCGGCCCGGCTGGGGATCATTCCACATCATCGAAAGGTTGGTGCCGGAAAGGATTACGGTGCGAGGCGGCGCCGTGAGCGCGTGCCCGTCGGTGAAGGCGTTCACCCACGCCACCCCCGATGCCGTCGATGCAAGCCCCCAGTCCTTCGTCGCGCTGATTCTCAGGTCGGGGGTCGGCGGTTGCAGCTCTTTGGTAGCCAGCGGCTGACCGGACTTGCAATCGTAGGCATAGGCGGTGGTCTTGGTGGCTTCGGGCGCTGAGGCTTGCCCCGGTTTGGCGGTGGTGACCAGGTATACGACCTTCATATCGTCCGCGGTGCCGGTCAGCGCGCAGATGGCGCCGGTGAGGTTCTCTCCGGCCGGAACCGCGGGGCTGGCCGGCGCGACGTATTGCCCGGTCCTCGGGTCGAATATTTTCGGCCGAATGTCGTCGAGTGCAGATTTGCTGGCCGAGAACCGCTCGGGACAACCGAAGTACGCTGTTCCGCCGTAGCTTTTCCAATCTTTCTCCAGCGGACCGGTGATCGGCGCGGGCGGCGGCGCTGTGCTGGTGGCGGTTTTCGAGGGGGAATTCGTGGTGGTTGGGGCGGCCCGGGGCGGCGATACGGTCGCCGAACACGATGCGATCATCACACAAGCAGCCGATGCGACCAGAGCAAGCCCGTGTTTGGGCACAGTTTGCACCCGGAACGCACTCATAGGAAAACCCCCGTTAACTTCGTGTAACCAAGCAGCGTAAAGGGGGCCTCGGCGGACCGCGACTTGTGCATAGCGGCATTCGTCACACGGCGTGGGCCGTTCACTTCTGCGCGCGCAGCCGTACCAACCGCGTTGTCGACGTCTCGTCCAGTTCGACGACGTCCGACCGGGAACGCAAGAAATCGCTGAAAGAGCGAAATCCCAACGATTTTTCGCTGAAGGAGGGGTCCATCCGCTTCATCTGCGCCTTCACGGCGGAGTTGTGCAGCCAGTCGACGTCGTCTTTCTCCAGCCCGATCTGCAGCGCGCGCGTCAGCAGCGCGGTCGCGGCGGCCTGCGGGTCCGGCTCCTCCGGTTCCGAGGTGTCGGCCACCTTGCCGGGCTTGGTGCGTCGCTTCGCCGCGGCCGCGGCCGGGTCGGCTTCGGGCGGCGCGGGCTCCGGCTCGAGCGCCGGAACCCCCGGCAGCGCGTCATAGACGACGAACTCGTCACATGCCGCCGCCAGCGCGCGGCTGGACGCTCCGGCCACCCCGATGCCCACCACGTACCGGCCCAGCCGCTTACAACGCTGAGCCAA
>DATJQO010000194.1:0-15915 GCA_035505695.1 Mycobacterium sp. | reverse complement strand
GGGGTGTTCAGCGCCGATTCACGCTCAGCTTGAGGAAGTGCGCCGAGCATGAAATGCAGGGGTCGTAGGTCCGTATTATCTTCTCGCACAATGTGGTCAGCTCGGCATCATCCATCGAAAGGTTGCCCGACACGGCGCCGGCCAGGTCCGCTTCGATCGCGCCCTGGTTCTGCGAGGTGGGCGGGATGATCGTCGCGGCGGCCACTGAGCCGTCTTCGTCGATCCGATAGCGGTGGTACAGCAGCCCCCTCGGCGCCTCGCTGACACCGTGGCCGACCCCGGGGCGGGCCGGAACCTCGACGAACGGCCGCGGGGGCGGCTCGTAGGAATCCATGATGCGCAGCGCTTCCTCGATCGCATACACGACCTCGACCGCACGAACGACGATGCTGCGGAAAGGGTTTCGGCATTCGCCGGTAAGGCCGGCTTCCGAAGCCGCCTGCCGCGCGATGGGTGAGAGCGCTGACGAGTTCAGCGTGAAGCGGGCCGGCGGGCCGGTTATGTAGCGCCCGCCGTCCAGCGTTGCGTGCAGCGCGGTGGAGTGCGGCAGCTGCGACTCGACGACGTGATCGGTGAAGTCGGCAACCGCAAAGGACGGCCCGACACTGCGCGCGACCGTGCCGTTCTCGATCGCATATCGCCCGGGCTGCGTCAGCGCGAGCATCTCGTGGTCGACTTCGAGGTCTGGAAAGTCGAATCCGCCGACCCAGGCGACGGTAGCGAGTGCGTCGTCGAGCGCGCGCCGTAACTCCTCGGTGTGCGCCTTCATGTCCGCGCCACTGGGCACGGAATAGAAACCTCCCAGGCGCACATTGATCGGATGAATGGCGCGCCCGCCGATGAACTCCATCAACCGGTTCCCCGCCTTCTTCAGCGCCAGTCCGCGCTCGACCACCGCGCGCTCGCTTTGGGCCAACGCAAAGGCGTCGGGATAGCCGAGGAAATCCGGTGCATGCAACAGATAGATGTGCAACACGTGGCTGTGGATCCACTCCCCGCAATACAGCAGGCGCCTCAGCTCCACCAGGGCCGGATCCACCTCGACCCCACACGCGTCTTCGATCGCGTTGCAGGCGCTGACCTGATAGGCGACCGGACAGATCCCGCACACCCGGGCGGTCAGATCGGGCGGCTCGGTGTATGAACGGCCGCGCAGAAACGCCTCGAAAAACCGCGGCGGCTCATAGATGTTCAGCTCGACGCTTTCCAGCACACCGTCTTTCATCACGACGTGCAGGGCGCCTTCGCCCTCGACTCGGGTAAGGGTACCGACGGAAAGCGTGCGGGTCCTGGTGGAGGTGTCGGTGGTCATCGGTCGTTCCGTTCGGCGGTGAAGGCGGTGACGTTGAAAGTCGAAAAGAGGCGCTCCATGCCATCTTCGGACATCCCGTCGCGGCGCAGCACCGGAATGAGCGCGGCCGTGTTCGGGGTGGCGGCCGGGCCGAAACAGCCGTAGCAGCCGCGGTGGTGGGCCGGACACAGTGCCCCGCAGCCGGCATGTGTCACCGGGCCCAGACACGGGATTCCGTCGGCGACCAATACGCAGGTCACGCCGCGGTTCTTGCACTCGGTACACACGGTCTTGGCCGGCACCCGCGGCTTACGCCCGATCAGTAGCGCAGCCAGCGTATCGAGCAGTTGGCCACGGTCGATCGGGCATCCCGGCAGCTGGTAGTCAACGGTCACGTGTGCCGACGCCGGCGTGGACGTCGCCAACGTATCGATGTATTCGGGTTTTGCATAGACCACCGAGGCGAATTCGGCAACGTCGGCAAAATTGCGCAGGGCCTGGACGCCCCCGGCGGTGGCGCACGCACCGATCGACACGAGAACCCTCGATTGGCCCCGGATCTCGCGGATGCGCTGCTCGTCGTGCTTGGTGGTGATGGAGCCCTCCACCAGCGACACGTCATAGGGCCCGCCCACCATTTCACTGGAGGCCTCCGCGAAGACAGCGATCTTGACCTCCTCGGCGAGGGTGAGCAGTTCGTCCTCGCAGTCCAGCAGCGTCAGCTGACAGCCGTCGCACGACGCGAACTTCCAGACGGCCAATGTGGGGGGCATCTACAACTCCTTGACCTTCAATAGGGGCCGCGCGACGTCATAGCCCACGACGGGCCCGTCGCGGCACACCAGCAACGGACCGAGCTGGCAGTGCCCACACCAGCCGATCCCGCACTGCATGTTGCGTTCCAGCGAGACCCGGATATCGCAATCGGCCATGCCCTTGTCCGCCAACGCCTGCGCGCTGAATCGCATCATCGGTTCGGGTCCGCACAGAAATGCCGTCGTGCGGTCGGGGTCAAGGCTCAGCCGGCGCAGCGGCTCAGTGACAAGCCCGACCTCACCACGCCAGCCCTGCCCCGGGACGTCGACGGTGAGGTGTACCCCGATTGACGGGTCCCGTGACCACCTGTCGAGGTCGTCGGTGAACAGAAAGTCGCTCGGCTGGCGGGCCCCCGCGATCAACGTCACCTTGCCGAAGCCGGCCCGGTCGGCCAGCGCACCGAGCAGCACCGGGCGCAGCGGGGCCAGCCCCACCCCGCCGGCAACGATCACCAGGTCGCGTGCGGCGGCCTCGGCCAAGCCCCAGCTGGTGCCGAAAGGCCCGCGAACTCCGATCACCCTGCCCGGTTGCGCGTCGTGAAGGGCCTGGCTGACGGCTCCGACCGCGCGGATCGTGTGCGTGATCGTTCCGTCGGTGATGCTCGGGTCGCCGCTGACCGAGATCGCCACCTCGCCGACGCCGAACGCGTACAGCATCATGAACTCGCCCGGCAGCGGAGTCGCAAGCACCTCGGCGACCGGCTCCAGGCACAGGGTCGCCGAGTCCCGATTCTCCGCGACGCGGCTGCGCACTCGGTAGGCGACCGGTGCCATCGCCGACGTGCGGCTGTCAGTGATTGTCTGGGTGTCAGTCATCTGTGCCGTCCGCGAGCCGGGCCAGGGTGGTCATTTCTTCGGTGATGTCGATGCCGGTTGGGCACCAGGCGATGCAGCGTCCGCAGCCGACGCAGCCGGACCTGCCGAACTGGTCGTGCCAGGTGCCCAGTTTGTGGGTGATCCAGTGCCGGTAGCGCGACTCACCGGATTGCCGCACGCTTCCCCCATGCACGTACGTGAAGTCGAACTCGAAGCAGGACGCCCAGTGCTGCCACCGTTCGGCGTGCTCACCGGCGAGGTCGGTGACGTCTTCGGTGGTGGTGCAGAAGCACGTGGGACACACCATCGTGCAATTGCCGCACGTCAGGCAACGGCTGGCCACTTCTTCCCAGTGCGGCGACTCCCGGGAGTGCACCAAGAGGTCCCGCAGGTCACCAGTCGGCATTTGGCGGCCCATCTTGCCTGCAGCAGCGGCAACCTCATCTCTGGCACTGGCGATTTCGTCGACGGCCGCGTCGCGATGCGGCACTGCGGCCAGCACGTTGGCGCCGTTCTCTGTGCCGACATCCACCAGGTAGCGGCACCCGTTGCCGTCAATCCGCTCGGTAAGCGCTAGGTCGTAGCCAGGCCCAGCCTTGGGCCCCGTGCCCATCGAAGCGCAGAAACAAAGGCCGCCCGGCTCGGTGCAGTTGACCGCAACGACGAATATCCGTTGGCGTCGGCCGACATACACGCTGTCCGGGTGGGCGGAGCGTGCTAGCACCCCGTCCAGCGTCGCGATCGCTGCAAGGTCGCAGCCGCGCACCCCCAAGAAGGCATATCGCGGAGCCTCTTCTGCGGCAGAACCGTCGTCGCCATCTCGGCTACCGGACCACAACTTCTGCCGCGGAGGGTGAAGAAACCGCTTGAAGGACTGTGGCCCGGCAGAATGGCCGAAGGCGGCCGCGTCGTCGCGGCGGCGCACCCGGTAATGACCGGGACCCACATCGACACCCCACCCGTGTGGCAGATCATCGGCAGAAGCCAACTCGTCAAGCACGATCGCGTCGTTGCGCAACGTCGGCCCGACCACCCGGTAGCCCCGATCGATCAGCACCGCCACCAGCTGGCGGAGCCCATCCGCGTCGAGGGTGGCCGGCCGGGCTTGTAGCGGCTCGTGGCTACTCATCGTGGCCAACGGTGGGTGTGGATACGAACATCTGCATGAGAAATCCTCTGGCAAGGCACCCCTACGCAGATCATTGTCCGTTGTGTAATTGCGCCTCTGCTAGGGCCTTTGGACCATCTCGGGTGGGCTGAAAAGCCTTCTCGGCGCTCGGCCAGTGGTGACGATTGGCGGACGATCAGGGTCTTTCGACCCCTGTGCCAACTCGGCGCCGGACGATAGCGTCGCGGCGGGGTAACACTGCAGGAGGATGCCGTGAATCAGGCCACGTTCAAGTCGCTCGATGGCGTATTGGCGAGGCAGCCATTCTTCAGCGGCTTGGATCCGCGTTATCTTCAATTGGCGGCCGGGTGTGCGGCGAACGTGCGCTTCAATGAGGGAGACCTCATCTTCCACGAAGGTGAAGAGGCAGACAGCTTCTATCTGATTCGCCAGGGACAGGTCGCGCTGGAACTCTTCGTTCCCGGTCGCGGCAGTTCGACGATTCAAACCGTCGGGGAAGGCGACGTCCTCGGATGGTCATGGTTAATACCGCCATACCACTGGAGATTCGATGCACGCGCGACGAAGCCAACCCTCGCGATCGTGCTGGATGGTAAGTGCCTGCGTGCCAAATGCGAAGAGGATCATGAGCTCGGCTACCAGCTGGGGAAGCGAATCGCCTCAAGTCTGGGTCAGCGCCTCGATGCGACACGACTGCAGTTGTTGGATCTCCTGCGGTATTGAAACCCGCCTATCTCATTGGTCCGACTCACGATGGAAAAACCTGCCGCCCGACGCGACGTAAGCTCCCGAGGGGATAGGACCCGTCTCGGCACTCGATCCGACCCCCCAAAGCCGGATGTTCAGCCGGGTTCCGCGATTGATCCGCTCGGGGGTCAGCGTAGACGTACGCTCGGCGGTGTGGCTGAGGTCGGTTGTCCGATCAAGCGTATCGCCGTGTCCACCGGAGGCGGTGATGCGCCTGGGCTCAACGCTGTCATCCGGTCGGTGACGCTTGCCGGCCGCAACCAAGATTGGGACGTCGTCGGCATTCGGGACGGCTTCAACGGCCTAATGTTTCCCGAGCGCTATCCCGAGGGCGGCGTCGTCCCGCTGACCCAAGATTCTGTGCGCGGCATCCTTAACCAGGGCGGCACCATCATCGGCACGACCAACCGTGGCAATCCCACGGCGTACCCCGTCGTGCAGCCGGATGGCACCCACGTCGAGGTCGACCGCACCGAGGAGCTGGTGCAGTTGTTCAGGGCTCGGGATATCGACGCGCTGGTGACCGTCGGAGGGGACGGCTCGATGGCGATCGCCTACCGCCTGTCCAAAGCGGGGCTGCGCGTCGTCGCGGTCCCCAAAACGATCGACAACGACCTCGACAAGACCGAGCAGACGTTCGGTTTCGACACCGCAGTCAGCTTTGCCTGCGAGTGCATCGACCGGTTGTTCTCGACTGCTACCTCGCACGGCCGCGTGATTGTCGTCGAGGTGATGGGTCGCTACGCCGGATGGATCGCTCTGGAGGCGGGGCTCGCATCGGGTGCGCATGCGATCCTCATTCCGGAGATCCCTTTTGAACTGGAGCCGGTAGCCGAGATGATCGAGGACCGCGAGCATCGCGGCGCCAAGTTCTCCATTGTCGTCGTCGCCGAGGGGGCCGCGGCGCGCGGGGGGCAGCCGTCGGTGCTGACCCGCAAAGTGGGTGAGCCCGAGCGCCTGGGCGGCATAGGCGCGCGCGTCGCTGCCGGCCTCGAGGAGCTCACGGGCAAGGAGTCGCGCACCGTTGTGCTCGGTCACCTTCTGCGCGGCGGGTCACCGACGGCGTTCGATCGGGTGCTCGGCTTGCGCTTCGGGGCCGCGGCCGTACGAGCCCTAGTTGCGGGTACCGACGGGGTGATGGTTGCGCTTAATCCGCCGACCGTCGACTACGTCCCGCTGGCGGAGGCGACGCGACGCATGCGAAAGATCCCTCTCAATTGTGACGCGATGCTCACTGCCCGCGAGGTCGGCGTGAACTTCGGCGATCGCACACCGCCAGGGGGCGGGGGTTTTCCTTGACCCGATCGACGAACTGGTCCTACCTAGCGGCCGCGCGCCCGTAGTCGCGAAGGACAGCCGACAGGCTTAGCGAGGACGGCTTTAGCTCGTGGGGACGACACGTGGGCTGTTAGTGGAGGTCGGCGCATAGCAGAACCGCCGAGTGGGCGTCCGCTCGGTATATGGGGCCATGGACTGGTGATGCACTGTCAAGCGTGGCGATGTCGTCGGGGGGATCGAGGGCCGTGTCGACGACGCGGCGCCATGGCAGCGTGGGTTTGGCGACCGGGGGAAGCTCGAAGTCGAGGGGTTGCTCATAGCTGTTGAGGATGACGTGCACCATGCGCGTCTTGATCACGCTTCTGACGGTGACTGCCAGGGTGTGGGAGTCTGCCGACCAGTCGGGCCGGTGCAGTTGGACGCCGTGGAACTCCACCAATGAGCGGGTCAAGAACTCCGGCAGTGAAAGTCCATGCATGACGCTGGTCATGTCCAGTTCGAGCCGGAGCTCGATCAGCCCCCGTACGAAGCGGCGGATGCCGACGTACGTTTCGGTCAGTGACCAGTCGAACCAGCTGATCTCGTTGTCCTGGCAGTAGGGGTTGTTGTTGCCGCACTGGGTGCGGCGCACCTCGTCACCCATGCCGATCATCGGCACCCCCATCGATATCAGGGTGACGGCGAGCAGGGTTTTCACCCGGCGGGTGCGTATCGCCTCGATCGCCCCGTCATCGGACGGCCCCTCCACCCCGCAATTAGTGGAGTAGTTGTCGTCGGTGCCGTCCCGGTTGTTCGACCGGTTGGCCTCGTTGTGCTTGTGGGTGTAGCAGACCAGGTCGTTGAGGGTGAACCCATCGTGGCAGGCGACGAAGTTGATGCTGTGCTCGACCTCGGCGGGCCGGCCGCCGAACAGGTCGGGGCTGGCCAGCAGGCGGTTGGGCAACAGACCCACGGTGCCGCAGTCACCGCGCACAAAGCGGCGGATGTCGTCACGGAATTTGCCGTTCCACTCGCGCCAGCGGTCGCCGACGAACGTCCCGAGTTGGTAAAGGCCGACATCCCAGGCCTCGGCGATCAGCTTGGTACCCGCCAGCACGGGGTCGCTCTCGACCTGCCAGAGGACCGGGGGATCGGCCATCGGCGCGCCGACGGCGTCCCGCGCCATGGCCGAGGCCAGGTCGAACCGGAAGCCGTCCACGTGCATCTGCTCCACCCAGTGGTGCAGCGCGTCAACAATCATGCGCCGCACCACGGAATGGTTGGCGTTGACGGTGTTGCCGCAGCCTGTGTAGTCCAGGTATGTGGCCTGGTCACCCGGGTCGAGCAAGTAGTAGGCCCGGTTGTCGAATCCGCGCCAGCAGAACGTGGGTCCCCCGGCCCCACCTTCGGCCGTGTGGTTGAACACCACATCCAAGATCACCTCGATGCCGGCCCGGTGCAGCTCCTTGACCATGGTGCGGAACTCGTCTAGGGCGCCGAGCGGGTCAGCGGCGCAGGCGTAGGAGGGGTGCGGGGCAAAGAACGACACGGGGCTATAGCCCCAATAGTTGACGAGGCCGGGGGGGGCGTCTTGCGGATCGAATGCCTGCACCGGCAGGAGCTCAACCGCAGTAACACCCAACGACTGAAGGTATGGGATCTTGGCCACCAGTCCCGCATAGCTGCCGGCCAGGCGGCGGTCGACGCCGCTGCTCTGGTGGGCGGTCAAGCCCCGGACATGAACCTCGTAGATGACGGTGCGCGCAAAGGGCCGCCCCAAAGGCATGTCGCCCTCCCAGTCGTAGGTCGACAGGTCGGCGACCACACTCTTCATCGCCGTGCGCGGATCCCGGCCCGGGCGCGCGCCGGCCATCCGGTCGTAGTTGGCCGGCACCGCCACCGCAACACCGTACGGATCAAGCAGGAGCGCCGACGCGTCGTGCCGCAACCCCGCGGCCGGATCGAAGGTGCCGTGGACGCGCCAAAGATAGAGTTGTCCCGGCTCCACGTCAGGCACAAGGACATGCCAGAAATACGACGTGCGGTTTTGCAATGGCTCCAGCTGGATCACCCGAGAAGGCCGCGCGTCATCGACATCGTCGAACAGCAGCAGATCTACTTGCGCTGCCGTGCGCGACCACACCGAGAAGTTCGTGCCGCCGTGGGCGCGGCGGGCACCCAGCGGAGAAGCCCGACCGTGGGCCTCACTCCCACCGGGGTCGATGTCCTTCGACCAGAGACGCTCTACGGAGTCCGCGTCACGACCCCCCGACTGGTACCGAAACGGCGCCGGCTTGTTGCTCCACGTGCAGGACGCGCCCGGTTGTCTTGACCACGGTGTCGGGGTTGAGGCTCATTGAGTCGATGCCCAACTGGACCAGGAACTCGGCCATGTCGGGGTAGTCCGAGGGTGCTTGGCCGCACAACCCGGAGTGGATTCCGTTGCGGCGACAGCCTTCCACGGCCAGGCGGATCATCTCCTTGACGCCATCATCGCGTTCGTCGTAGTCGAAGGCGACGATCTCGCTGTCGCGATCGACGCCGAGGGTGAGCTGGGTGAGGTCGTTGGAGCCGATCGAGAAGCCGTCGAAGCGTTTGGCGAACTGGTCGATGAGGATCACGTTGTTGGGGATTTCGCACATCGCGTACACCTTGAGCCCGTTGTCGCCGCGCCGGAGACCGTGTTGGGCCATCGCCTCGAGGACCAGGTCCGCCTCGGCCACTCGGCGCACGAATGGGATCATCAGCACGACGTTGGTCAGGCCCATCCGTTCGCGGACGCGTTTCATCGCCTGGCACTCCAGGGCGAAGCCCTCGGCGTAGGCGGGATGGGCGTATCGCGAGGCGCCGCGGAAGCCAATCATCGGGTTGCTCTCGTCGGGTTCGAACGCTGCTCCGCCGATGAGGCTGGCGTATTCGTTGGTCTTGAAGTCCGACATGCGGACCACCACGGGCTTGGGCCAAAAGGCTGCTGCGATCGTGCCGATGCCTTCCGACAGCCGCTCCACGAAGAAGGCGCGCCCGTCGGAGTAGCCGTGGGTGAGCCGCTCGATCGTCCGCAGAGCGTCGGCGTCACCGACCTTTTCAGGGTGCAGCAGGGCCATCGGGTGAACCTTGATGTATTCGCTTACGATGAATTCCATCCTGGCCAGTCCCACACCATCGTTCGGCAGGAACGACGTCTTGAAGGCGAGGTCGGGGTTTCCGAGGTTGATCATGATCTCGGTTCGCGGACGCGCCAGGCCCGCCACTTCTACGCGATCGACGTGGAAGCCGACCTCGCCCCGATACACGCGGCCGGTGTCGCCCTCGACGCACGACACGGTGACGGCCTCGCCATTAGGGATCCTCGTGGTGGCGTCGCCCGCGCCGACCACGGCCGGGATGCCCAGTTCGCGCGCGATGATCGCCGCGTGGCACGTGCGCCCGCCGCGGTTGGTGACGATCGCGGCCGCGATCTTCATGACAGGTTCCCAGTCCGGCGTGGTGGTGTCGGCGACCAGCACCTGGCCCGGCCGGAAGTCCGGTAGGTGCGCGAGGTTGTCTATCCGCTTCGCCACACCCGACGCGATCTTCTCGCCCACCGAACGGCCCTCGGTGAGGACCTCACCCTTTCCCTCGAGCACATAGGTCTCGATCGTCGTGAGGCTGCGCTGGGAAGCCGCCGTCTCGGGCCGCGCCTGCACGATGTAGAGCCGCTCGTCGAGACCGTCCTTGGCCCACTCGATGTCCATCGGCCGCCCATAGTGCCGCTCGATGGTGCACGCATAGCCGGCCAGCTCGAGCACGTCCTCGTCGGTGATACAGAAGCGGGCACGGTCGGCCTTGGGCGCCGGGATGTTTCGGGTGGTCTGCTTCGTCCCGCCCTCGACGAAGACCATCTTCACCGCCTTGTCCCCGATCAGGCGGCGCAGCACGGCGCGATGCCCGGCGAGGTAAGTCGGCTTGTGGACGTAGAACTCGTCGGGGTCGACGGCGCCCTGGACCACGTTCTCGCCAAGGCCGTAGGCGCCCGTGACGAAAACGACGTCGTTGAAGCCGGATTCGGTGTCGATGGTGAACATCACGCCCGACGAGGCGAGGTCCGAGCGCACCATCTTCATCACGCCGATCGATAGCGCCACCTTGAAATGGTCGAAGCCCTGGTCGATGCGGTAGTGGATCGCCCGGTCGGTGAACAGGCTTGCGAAGCAGCGGCGGCACGCGTCCAGCAGACTCTCGGAACCCTTGATGTTGAGGAAGGTCTCCTGCTGGCCGGCGAAGCTGGCCGTCGGCAGGTCCTCGGCGGTCGCCGAACTACGGACGGCCAGACTCACATCCTCGCCGTACTCCTGCTGAAGCCTGCGGTAGCCGTCGAGAATCTCCGCGGCCAGATCGTCGGGAAGACCTGCGCCGTAGACGATCTCACGGGCGCGCCTGCCTTTCCGGGCCAACGCGGCGACGTCCTCGGGGTCAAGGTCGTCGAGCTCCTGGTGCAGCAGGCCCCAGGCGTCGGCTTGGTCCAGCATGTAGCGATAGGCCTCGGCGGTAGTGGCAAACCCGTTCGGGACGCGGATGCCCTGGTCGGACAGCTTTTGATACATTTCGCCCAGCGAGGCGTTCTTCCCACCGACGAGCGGTACGTCGTCGATGCCGACCTCTTCGAAAAACCGGACGTAGCGCGATGTGCCCATAATCTCTTCCTCGTAGTATCAAGCGGTCGGGCGGCCGTTGAGCCCGGCCACGATGGGGTTCCCTGCAGGCGAGGGCTCTGGAATTGGCTCGAGCCGGTTGCCGGACGCGAGCGCGTCGAGCGTGTTCACCGCCCCGGCCCGATGCTCTCGAGCGGCGTGCCGCCGGCGTACCAGTAGAACGGATCATCCTTCGCCGCCAGCGCTGCGGCCTGAGCCGGCGCGCCACCCGGACCGGGATAGCAGCCTGTCGATTGCCCTGGTGCAGTCATCGCGCTCCTTATCCGTGGGCACTATGTTTCCGTCCCAGGAGCCCCTGCAATAGGGACTTTGGACCTGCGATGCATGGCCCTATCGCTGTATGTCCTCAGGACACTATTTTCTCGTGGGGAGATGCTTGACGGTTATTTGTGTTTGTTCCTGCGCCGGTGACGTGGAACCCATTGAGGTGTTTGAGGTTTGGTCGTGGTCGTAAGGCGATTTCTTTCTCGCCGTGCAGGATGCGCGTGCGTGTCCTCGATGACGACGGTGACGGTTTTGCCGATGTGGCCGCAGCCGAGCCCCAGAGTTCGCGCTGACGTCGGGTAGCGCACCTAAGCGATTTCGGTGGTCGAAGGTGGTATGCCAATCACTACCCGGTGAACGTAGAGCCCCCCGACGGCGCCGGGATCATCGATGACCGAAGCCGGCGACTGGGTCTGCACAGCCGAATCAGAGGAGGGGATTCGCTCACGTACAAGATCATCCGTGGACACGCGAAATCCGACGACGATCCCGAATCGTTGGACTGGGCGCGCGGATGGGTGAACAACAGGGGCTGCACCAGCCGACCTGCGGCCGCCATCAGCCGAGCCCCTGGGGGAACCGCCGCCGGCCGGTCGATTCGGATGAACGCGTAGCCGAGCCGCCGCGCAAGCATCCCATCCGTGGCGACCTGATCGCCGATTACCACCCCGGGCCGGGGAAAACGCTGGTATGGGGTGGTTCGCAGCGGCTTGCCCGCCGAGGTGATGTAGACCACCCGCACGCCCGCGGCGCTGGGCACGACGGACGGGCGACGGAGCGAGTTGGTGGAGAAGCACACGACTTCGACGGTTGGTAGCTTCGCGATCTCGCTGAGCACCCGCGCAATTCCCTCGTCCAGGTCGTTCTGTGTGCCATTCCAGTGAGCCACCAGCGGCTCTACGTCGAAGATCACAGTGCGGGCCGACAGCTCTCCGGCCCGGCGGACCGCATCGTCAAGGTCGGTCGCACGCTCGAAAACGGTTCTCACCTCGTGACCTCAGTGGGCTCCCGCCAGTCAACGGCCAATTGCCGCAGCCCGGCCCAGTTCACCGGCGGCGTGGGCGCGGGGACCAGCAGCCCCTGCAGCGCCTCGATATGCGTGCCATCCACCTGTGCGGCCAGCCGGCCTCCGCTGTGACCTTGCAGCCCGTCCGGGAGCAGGTCCAGCGTCGTGCCAACCTTGTCGCCACGGTAGGCCGGGCTCTGCACGATCTCGGTGTAGGCGCCGAAGGAGGCGTTGTTGACGAGCGTCTGCCCGTTGATCAGCCCTAGGTCGACCCACAATCTAACACCGTCGGCTAGCGCGCCCAGGCACGCGGTCGGGTCCTCCCTCTTGAGCCCGAGGTCAAGGGCGAAGTGATTGCTGGTGCCCGCGCTGATCACCAGGAACGGCAGGCCTGAAAGCACGACGCTCAGGCACGCCAGCCACCGCTGGGCGGGCGTTCTCTGCGCACTCGCTGCAGGCGCCATGGTCATAGCGTCGCATGTCGAGGGCTCCGCACGTCACCCTAAAGTCGGTGCGCAGAAGTTTGGCTCGTGCTCCGGGGCCGCTGCGGGTTAACTTATCTGCTTCGTCGTCATCCACTGCATCAGCGGCCACCCGATCAAAATGCGCACCCTACATGTGATTACATGTGATTACCGGTACAACAGCAGCGCTGGCATGCCGACGGTTACGGGCAGGCCGAACGCCGCGAGCCCGCCGATCATCGCCGCGTCGACGGTATCAACGCCGCCGGGCGCGGGGGCCGGCGAGGCGAGCGTTTCGCCGACCATGGTGACGATGGTGACGGCATGAACGTGCGCCGCCGTCGGACCCGAGCACACTGGCCCAGAATGCCCCCGCATTGCCGAGTTGTTGTGGCGCAACCGAGGACGATCATGGTCAGCCGCTAAGGTTCGGGGCGAGTGCCAGGCCCGCGACCAGATACGGCACCGTTTTCTCATGTTCGGCCCGATCAGCTCGCTGTTCGACTTGCTGACCTTCGGGCTGATGCTCGGTGTGCTGCACGGCGGGGAGGTAGAGTTCTACACCGGGTGGTTCCTGGAATCCCTTGCGACACAGACTTTGATTGTTTTCGCGATCCGCACCCGCACAGTGTGCCGTTCCTGCGCAGTCGACCCGGCGTTGTTGACGGCGATGGTTCTGTCGGTGGTCGCCGTCGGCCTCATCCTTACTGTCGTCCCGTTTGGACGAAAACTCGGATTCCCCCGCTGTCGTGGCAATGAAGCGAATCTTTTGCAGCGAGCCGATGCGGGTGTTTCGGTGAGCCAGACCGTACCCATGGCCGCAGATATCGCATCTAGGATCTAGCGGCGCGCCGCGCGCTTCAGCCAGTTCGCCAGCACCCGTCAAAGGGGCATGCAAACCGCGTAGCCCAAACCATTTGCGGCCGAAGATATTTCACTTTCACAGGTGTTGTCGGCACCAGCGCAGCGATAGTAGGTCGTAGTCTGGGTGACGCACCAAGCCGGGCACGCGACAGCGTGCCACACCACAGATCGCACGCAGCACCAGCGGGCATACAACCTATTCCGCCGCTGCTTTGATGGTGATGGTTGTTGGTCCTCCGAACGACGTTTAGAGCGGCTTCTTTCGCGCAAAAACGAGTCCGTTGAGGTGACTTTTTACCCTAGGCCGCGCTGCCGCACACGACACACACTCCTGGTAGCTAACGGATTCGATCCTTAGGAGTCGAACCATGCAACCGTTGTCAGAGTCACTGTTGGATCTGGCCAACCGGTTCGAAAGGCTCAAGGATTCAGCCGCCGCCGTTCGGGAAAAGAATCGCGCGAAGCTACAGGCACGCCGCGACGAGCTTGAGGCTGCCATCGATCGTGCAAGAGATCAGCTCCAAGAGGCCACGATCCAGGCCAAGATGCGGGCAAAAGGGGCGGCCCACACATGGTGGTCGGACACCCGGTCCTCGATCGAGCGGCAGTTCGCCCAGATGCGCGCCGAGTTCGAGAAGTGGCAAGCCGAGATGAAGGAGAAGAATGCCGAGCGCGCCGCCAAGAATGCTGAGGAGGGCGCGGTTATGGCGGTCAATTTGGCCGCCCATCGCGTTGATGCTGCCGAATGGGCCGTCGTGCGGGCCAGACTCGCCCGGGACGAAGCCGACCAGCTGGTGAAAGGAGTCTGAGACATGACTACCACGAAAACGCCCACCACAACCTTTGAGCAACTGTGGAAAGCAATGCTCGTCTGGGGATTGCTAACCGTGGCCCTCGGTGTCGTGGTGCTGGTCTGGCCCGGCAAGTCGATCGTGGTCGCATCGGCACTGTTCGGGGCGTACCTGTTGATATCTGGGATCGCCGAGGTGGTGCTCGCGTTCACCCTCGACACGTTGGCGGGCGTCCGACTGCTGTGGTTCATAGGCGGTGCGCTCTCGGTGGTGCTGGCGGTGCTCGCCTTTCGCCACTTCGGTGAGGGTTATGCAATTTTGTTGCTGGCCATCTGGATTGGGGTCTCGTTCGTTTTCCAGGGCACGGCTGAGACCGCGACGGCGATCAGCTACCCCGACTTCCCCGGACGGGGATGGTACATCTTCCTCGGGATCATCACCGCCATCGCCGGCGTCGTGGTGCTCGCATGGCCTTACGATTCCATCATGGCGCTGGCACTGGTGACCGGCATCTGGCTGGTAATCGTCGGGATCGCAGAGATATGCGCGTCGGTGGACACCCGCAAAGCGACCAAGCAGGCGGAACGAGGAATCAAAAAGATAACCCCCGCCGCCGCTTGATTGGGTAGTTCGAAATACGGGTTCGGGCCGCTGTCGCGCAAAGAGCTCAAAGAAGCGGGTGCCGAGTTGGAGCAGCGACCAAGCGGCGTCGATCATAGCCGGGGAGCCGACACCTTCAAGAACACGGTCGATGCGACAACTGATGAGATAGCTTCGTGAGTTGCAGGGTGCCGTCACAAGCTTAGTTGCCCCCCTCGACTTGCATTGGGTTGAAAAAAGACTCGTCATCGGGAACCACCTGTGATGAACCTCGGGAACTGAATCGAAGAAGGGATCTCCATGTCAGTGTTGGGCAAACTCCATGAACTCGCGGCTGAACATCATGAGCACGCAGCCCGCCACCACCGCGAAGCCGCCAAGCTTCATGAGGCCGGGGAAATTCTGGCGGCCGCGCATCAGGCGCATCTAGCGCATGGCCACGAGGCACATGCTCTGCACCATGCGGCCGAAGCTGCCAAAGAGCATTCAGCAGCGCACAAGGCCAAGTCGAATTAGAAGCATCGTGCGGAAGATATGTCTCGGTTAGAGTCCAATGGCGCTATATGGCCAACTCAGGCGCCTTTCGGCTCAACCAGATGGGCTCGTAGGTTCTCCTGAAAGGGCGAGGCGGATCTAAGCACTCAGTTTCAATCGATCTGCAAGAAAGCTGAAGGTGCGCAACAGAAGATGGACGAATGCATTACACATTTGTCCATGAAAGACACTGGACAACAACGGGGTTCGTCAGACCTGCTTGCCGGCGGCTGCAGTCTACCACCGACACCGGCGGGGTAGTTTGATATCAAGCCAAGTGCTGGCGCTGCACCGCAGGCGCCGAAAGCCTCTCCGACCAAAAGGGTAAGCGGTCCGGTCGCGAGACCCGGAGATCGCCCCGTGTCGATCTGGCCCCTGGTCGTCGGCTACTCCTTACACCGGGGTACGGTTCGTTACAGCGGCGACCGCCAACTGTCGATGTCGCGACGGCACGTTCAACACTCTTTGAGCGCTGACGAATTGGGCTCTGGCGTACGGTCATGATGCTGTTCCGAGCTTCTGGTTCTCCTGCGCGAGGTGGTGCGCGTAGAGCGCGCCGATAGCCACCGAAGCCAGACGGGCGTGCGCGCTATCGGCCCGGCTTGTCAGGATGATGGGCACACGGGCGCCGAGCGCGATGCCAGCG
>DATJQO010000193.1:0-16951 GCA_035505695.1 Mycobacterium sp. | reverse complement strand
GCAGCCCGGTGACTGGGTAGTTCAGAACGCCGCGAACTCCGGTGTGGGGCGGTCATTGATCGCGCTAGCCAAACTTCGTGGACTGAAGACGATCAACCTGGCTCGGGACGACGCAACGTTCGCCGAGCTCACAGCAGCCGGGGCCGACGTGGTCCACGCCGATGACCCCGATGCGGTCGGCGATGTTCGAGCAGTGATCGGCGACGCGCGAGTGGCGCTGGCAGTGGATTGCGTCGGTGGTCCAGTGGTGGGGCGGCTGGTCGAATTGCTGTCCGACGGTGGATGGTTGGTTAGCTATTCCTGGGCCAGTGGCGAACCCATGTGGGTCGACACCCTGGCACTGGTCGGCAAGCACCTCACGGTCCGCGGATTCTTTGTCGGCGACTTCGACTACCGCGACAAGGTGGTGCCTGTCATTCGGGAGGCGGCACCGCTGGTGGCCGACGGCGCCCTTGTGGTCCCGGTGGCGGGCGTGTACCCCCTCGAGCATATCCAGGACGCGGTGTCGCATCAGCTCCGTGGCGGCAAGATCCTGCTGAAAGTGGCGGGGCGATGAACGCGCGCACAGCGTGCGGCTGAAGATTGGCCACTTTCGTGAGACAAACGTGAGACAAGAACTCGTCGATACATAACAGGTCCACCCGCCCGTAGCGGGCGATAGTTTTCGACAGCACCTTGTCGTCTGCGGCCTCGACCAGTTCGTTGACCAGTTTGGTCGCCCGCCCGTCGCGCACCTACTTGACCACGACCGATGCTGGGACGCCAGAACTGTCTGACGCGAGTGCGCATAGCAGCACCGACCAGGGAGCGCGATGCTCGGCGACGAGAACGTGGACGGGCACGTCGAATACCCGCGTGAGCGTTCGGGGGCGCATCTTGCACGCCCGTGGCGTGCGTATCGTGCACTGGGGAAGCGTTCCTGCCTGGTGTGGTGGTCACGGATTTGGTCACGGAACACGGTGGAACCGATGCGAACAAGCCGGACGTGGCGAGACAGGTTGGACGGCTGAACGTCGCTGACCTGGACTTATGAGACCGAGCGTAGTGGGGAAGACGGCGACCGGTTAGCTCATAACCCAGAGGTCGCAGGTTCGAATCCTGTCCCCGCTACCAGCGGAAATGGCTCCCGGAGAACTCTCTGGGGGCCATTTTCATGCCCTTTGGGAACGCTTTTGGGTGCAGCAATACCGGCATTCAGCCCGCTGCGCCGTGCCCGACTGCCTGTGCGGCGGCGTGCGCGTGCAGCGCCGTTTCGGCTTCGAGATGAGCGGGTGTGAGATCGAAGACGACCTCGTGGACGGTACCGGTGAAGGCGTAGGGCGCCTTGTCCTCGTAGCTCCGGTCAACGACGAGACCGTTGTCGCGGCCAATGTCCATTCCGGCGTACGACGAGAACGCGATGGGCACCGTTTGCGCCATGTCGCCTTCACCGATCAGCTCATCGTTTGCCCAGAGCGTGACGTGACCGCCCGATCCGGGGGTGGGTTGGTCGGATTCGAAGAGCATTTTCACCGTCACGTCTCCTGTCGGGATCGGCCGCGTGGAAACCTGCCGGTAGGTCTGCACTCCGAGGAACGAATAGGTGTGGTGCAGCCGCTGCTGTGAATCGATCCACAGGCCGAACCCGCCGATGAAGTCGGCGTTGGCCACCAAGACACCCTCGGCGCCCTCCTCAGGGACGGTCAGCTTCGCCTCGATCGCATACGTGCGGCCATAGATACGCGGGATCATGCCACGCTGAACGTTTTGCACGTCGCCCTTGAAGACGAACCGGGTTGTCGTGGGCAGCGGTGGCAGGTTGCCGAACATCACCGCCAGCCCGCCGAGCAGCGGTAGTGCACGGTTGCGTTCGGCTTCTTGCCACCACAATTGCTTGAGCTCTTCGACTTGGCCCGGATGCTCGGCTGCCACATTGCGGGCTTGGGAAAAGTCGTCGGGCAGATAGTACAACTCCCAGACGTCCTTGTCCGGGTCGTAGAGGGTCGGCGCGAATCGGCTCAGTGTCTCTGGGGAAAAGTCCCAGGGTGCCTTATCCAGGCGGGTGCAGGCCCACCAGCCGTCCTTGTAGATGGCCCGGCTGCCGAACATTTCGAAGTATTGCACGGTGTGGCGTTCTTCGGCGGCGGCGTCGTCGAAGGTATGCAGGAAACTCGTGCCGTCCATGGGTTCCTGCTCGATCCCGTCGACGGCGGTGGGTTCGGGCAGCCCGGTCGCTTCCAGCACGGTGGGGGCGATGTCGATGCAGTGGGTGAACTGGCGGCGTACCTGGCTGTCGGGTTTGATGCGGCTGGGCCATGCGACGACCATCGGGTCGCGGTCGCCACCGAGGTGGCTCGCCATTTGTTTGCCCCACTGGAACGGGGTGTTGTTGGCGTGTGCCCAGGCCGACGCGAAGTGGGGCGCGGTGTACTCGTTCCCAATCGCCTCGATCCCGCCGTATTGCTCGATGAGCTGCAGCTGCTGGTCCGCGTCGAGCACCACCCCATTCAGGAAGGTCATCTCGTTGAAGGAGCCGGTGATGGTGCCCTCCATGCTGGCGCCGTTGTCGCCCCAGATGTAGAAGACCAGGGTGTCGTCGGACTCACCGAGATCGTCGACGGCGTCAAGCAGGCGTCCGACGTTCCAGTCCGCGTTTTCGGAGAAGCCGGCGAACACCTCCATTTGCCGGGCATACAGCTTCTTCTGGTTCGGTGACAGGCTGTCCCAGGCGGGGAAAAGGTCGGGCCGTTCGGTCAGTTCTGTGTCGGGCGGCACGATGCCCAGCTTCTTCTGCCGTTCCAAAGTTTTCTCTCGGTAGACATCCCAGCCTTCGTCGAACTGGCCGCGGTACCTGTCGGCCCATTCCTTAAACACATGGTGCGGGGCATGGGTGGCCCCCGTGGAGTAATACATCATCCACGGCTTGTCCGCGTCTTGCGCGCGCAGCGCGTGCAACCATTCGACGGCCTTGTCGGTCAGGTCGTCCGGGAAGTAATAGGGCTTTCCGTCCTTGCCTTGCGGCACCCCGAGAACGGCGTTGTCCTGGATGACAATCGGGTCGTACTGTCCGGCCGCGCCGGACAGAAACCCCCAGTAATGGTCGAATCCCCACCCCAGCGGCCAGTTGTCGAACGGGCCCGCGGCCCCCTGGACGTTGTCCGGAGTCAGGTGCCACTTGCCGAAACCGCCTGTGACGTAGCCGTTGTCGCGTAAGATCCGCGGCAGCGCCGCGCAGCTACGGGGCTTGACCGAGGAGTAGCCCGGGAACGGGCCCGGAAATTCGGCAACAGAGCCGAAGCCAACCCGGTGGTGGTTGCGCCCGGTCAGTAAGGCCGCACGGGTGGGTGAGCAGACAGCGGTAACGTGGAACCTGTTGTAGGTCAAGCCATTCTGGGCCACTTGAGTCAGCGTCGGGGTGCGGATCGCACCTCCGAAGGTGTCGGGACCGCCGAAGCCGGCGTCGTCGATCAAGACGATCAGCACGTTGGGTGCTCCGTCGGGCGCCTTCGGCCCGGGCACAATCGACCAGTCGCCGACCGACTCCGCGATCGTGCGGCCCATCGTGCCGCCGAAGGAACGGTCGGCAAGCGGCAGCTGCCTGCGATCGGGATTGAACTTCGCCATCGCCTCGCCAAGCGCGTCCCGGAGGCTCCGTAGCGTCGAATGCTCAAGAGCAACAACGGATTTCAGCGGCGACCCGGCCAGCGTTTGCTCGGCGGCCAGCCTGCTCGACTCCGGCAGGACTGCGATGATCACCCCGGTGCCCCCGGCCAGCGCCTGCCCGATCTTGTCGTGGAGGCCGCTCTTGAGCCTGTGCTCGGCGAAGGCGCCGGCCAACACACCGGCGGCGGCACCGATCGTCGCCGACGCGAGCAGGACCGGTGAGAACAGACCGACCGCCAAGCCGACACCGGCCCCCCAAGCGGCGCCCTTGCGGCCGAGGTGGTTGCCCGTGTCCACCACCGTGGCATTGCCCCCAGCGTCCTTGGCGACCAGGACCGCTCCGCGCAGCGAAACCTGCTTCCTTTTGACGCGGTCGGCCAGCGCGTCGAAGTCTCGTCGGGCCGCCTCGTTGTCCTGGTAACCAGCCACTACGACCAGCGCGTGCTCTTCACCCATCACGATTTCCTTCCCGAATCACGACGCCCGCCACACAGGCCCTTGACCATTCTTTTCGGATTGCGGCTTGACCAACAGAGGGCCAAAGTCCCCGACCGCATCGGATCCCTGCCGGGGCGGTGCCCGCGGCTCCCGGAAACTCCCGCTAGGGTTCGGCAGAAAGGCCGGCTGGCGACAGAGGGTCGCCACGGCGTGCGCGCGCTCCGCCATGGCCTAGACATAGACCCGAAACTCGTCGTCCGGCAACGCGAATGATCCACCCGCCCAGTCGGCGAGGAGCCGGAGGAAGCGGCCCTGCCGGTCGGCGATGAGCCAAGGCCCGATGAACGGAATGGCGATGGGAATCTGGTACCAGAACCGCCACAGGTGACGCAGCAGCTTGAGGTCGGGCCGTAGCCACGAGCCGACGGTGTTGACCCCGAAATAGCCGGTCACCCGGCCGGGGTGGCGCAGCATCATGATGAAGGCGACCGACCCGCCCCAGTCGTGGGCGGCCAACGTCACCGGGCCGACGCCGAGCCGGTCGAGCACCGCCGCCAAGTCGTCTGCCATCTCCGTCTTCCGTAGCGGCCACGCGCGGTGCTCCAGCCGGCTCCGCGTAGATCCGGGCAGAGCACGCGGTAGCCGGCGGCGGCCAGCGGTGCGATCAAATGTCGCCACTCCCACCAGTCCTGCGAGAAGACGTGCACGAGCATGACCGGTGAACCGTCTCGGCCTCGGCCACGTGAATGACGACGCCGCCGCCGAGGTCGATGAACTGGGCTCGACGCCGTCGAGTTCGGGCATCGGCGGGTCTGTGCTTACCGGCGGCTCTGCCGAGCGATCGCAGAGCGCGTGCCAGCGAGGTAGGTCATCAAAAGTCCTTCCTTCTCATGGTGTTTGAGGCGGTCACAGCCCGACGGCGCATTCCAGCTCTTTCAGCGAGGTCTCCAGGTGCTCGAGCAGGCGTTGTAGATGCGGCACCGCGCGGCGGCAGCCGACAAGACCGAAGTCCAGGCTCTCGGCGCTGGTCGCCAGGGTGATGTTCAGCGCCTGCCCGTCGACCACGATCGACATCGGGTAGTTGCCGTCGAGTCGGGCACCGTTGAGGTACAACGGGTCTCGGGCTCCAGGCACGTTCGAGATGCACACGTTGAACGACGGCGGGGTGGACGCGCCGAGCCCGGGAAGGCCGCCCAGTAGCGTCGGGGCCAAAGTGGTCGACAGCCCCAGCGCCATCGCCTGCGTCCGCGGCAGCTGCGTGAGCACCGCCTTGTTGTCGCTCATCGACGAATGAATGGTCGCCAGGCGCTCGGCGGGGTCCTCGAGGTGGGTGGCGAGGTTGCACAAGACCGCCGAGGCCACGTTGCCGCCGTCGGCATCATTTTCGGTGCGCAGGTTCACCGGGACCATGGCGACGAGCGGGGCGTCGGGCATGGCGGCCAGTTCGGTCAGATAGCGGCGCAAGGCACCGGCGCACATGGCCAGCACGACGTCGTTGACGGTCACTCCGGCCGCCTTCTTGACGTCCTTGATGCGGTCCAGGGACCAGGAGTCGGCCGCGCATCGCCGGGCACCGCCGATGGGCACGTTCAGCATCGTGCGCGGCGCGCGGAATGGCAGGTTCAGCTGCTGCTCGACCAGCGCGGCACGAGCCAGCGCCACCGCGGACGAGGCGTGCCGCGCCGCCAATCGCATGGTGGTCGTCACCTTCTCCCACCGGCCGGAGTGCGCTGCCGGTTGGGCCGGGCCCCGCGGAGGCAACGCCCACGGCGCCTGGACGCGGTCGTCACGGTCCTTACTCAGCGACCCCTGCAGCAGCTTGAGCGCGGACACGCCGTCGACGACGGCGTGGTGCATCTTCGTGTAGATCGCGAAGCGCCCGTCGTTGAGGCCCTCGATCAGGTGCGTCTCCCATAGGGGTCGATGCCGATCCAGCAGGGTGCCGTGTAGCCGGGATGTCAGCTCCAGCAACTCGCGAACGCGTCCCGGCGTGGGCAGGCCGGAGCGCCGGACGTGATAGTCCAGGTCCACGTCGTCGTCGAAAGTCCAGGCGAGGTTGGTGATTCCGCCGAGGGCGGTCGCGGGGTGCTTGCGGAATGCGGGCGTGACGCCGTGGGCTGCGCGCATCGCGTCGTAGGTTCGTTGCGCGAACCGCGGCCCGGCACCCTCAGGTGGGGTGAACAGCTGCAGTCCCGCTACGTGCAGCGGGTGCTCGCGGGACTCGGCGAGCAGGAACATTGAGTCGAGCGGCGAGATGAGTTGCATGGCTGTCCTTTTCGGCCGGATGTTGTGATTCAGGGGCTCAGTTCACTCGGCAACCTTGGCCATTCGCGCGGCGAGTCGGCGGGCCAGCGGCGGAGCGACGCGCGACAACACGTACATGACGTGCGCCTCTGCGGCGATGGGTGCCACTGCGCGGTTGCGGTCGACCGCACGCAGAATGTTGCGGGCCGCGCGCTCGGGGGTGTAGCCGCGTTTCTTATAGGTCGCCGCGAGGCGCCGGCGACGCGCGTCGGCGTCGCCGGTTCCCCGGATGGGGCTGGCCGTGGTGATAGCGGTATTGATGACGCCCGGGCATATGGCGGTAACGCCGATGCGGTAGGGCTTGAGTTCGATGCGCAGCGCCTCGGAAAGGCCCAGCACGGCGAACTTGGTGGCGCTGTAGGCCGAAAGCTGGGGATTGGCAAGCAATCCCGCCGCCGAGGAAACATTGACCACCTGGCCGCCGCGGCCGGAATTGATCATGGCCGGGATGAAGGCGTCGCAGCCGTTGACGACTCCCATCAGGTTGATCGACACCAACCAATCCCAGTCCTTACGGCTGGTGTCCAGGAAGCCGCCGATGAGGCCCACCCCGGCGTTGTTGACCACGATGTCCACGCCGCCGAACTGGCTGAACGTGGCGTCCGCGAAGGCGGTCATCTGCTCGGGATCGGAGACGTCGACCCGTCGGGTCAGCACCTCTCGCCCGAGTTGCCGTGCGGCGGAGGCGGTTTCGCCGACCGCCGCCTCGTTGATGTCGCACAGCGCCAGGTTCGCTCCGCGACGTGCGCAGAGCAGCGCCAATTCGCGGCCGATGCCGCTGCCGGCTCCCGTGATGGCGACCACGGCGCCGGACATGTCTGAGGTGTTGATCGCAGATCCGAAAGTGAACATGCCGGCAAACTACGCATCCGTGGGTGGTGCGGTCTCGTACGGGAATGCCAGCGTTGGCCGGGTTCGTTGTGACGGCGCGACAATCAGACTAAATTCCGGCCATGGAGCTTGAGTGGCCACCTGCTCGGGAGCCGGACGCCCAGCGGGTCTGGCAGCAGGTGCTGGTCCCGATCGCCGCCGAGTTGCGTGCCGGTGCCGCCGACCTGGCCGAGCAGGCCGTCGCGCGGATGCGGTCCGAGCTGCCTCAGTTGTTTCCCGACGAGCAAACCGTCAAGGAGAATTTGGTCAGCACCGAAGCCAGCCTGCGCCAACTGGCGCAAGTCATCGAGGCTGGCGCCGATCCGCGGCAGGTCGAGCTGCCGCCGTCGACGCTGGCCATCGCCCGCGCGGCCATCCCGAGGCACGTCGTCCTGGCTGATCTGATGCGTTTCTACCGGATGGCCCAAGAACTGGTGTGGCAGTGGATCCACGGCCGGATCACGGCCCGCGTGTCCGATCCGGCGGGCCTCGCCAAGGCGATCGAGCTGGCCACCGGCTGGATCTTTGGTTATGTCGACGGGGCGCTGGTGCGCGCCGAGCAGGCCTACGAGGAGGAGCGGGAGGCCTGGTTGCGGGGCGCGGCCGCGGCCCGGGCGGCGGCAGTCGACGACATCCTCGCTGAACGGGAGCGCGACCCTCATCGCGCGTCGACGCGGCTGCGCTACGACATCAACCGCCAGCACCTCGGGGTCATGGCCTGGGTCGAGGAGGTTCCCGCGCAAGGCGAGGCGCAGGCCCTGCTCGGCACGGTCATTGCCGAGGTGCAGCGCGCTGTCGCAGCGGACAGCAGCATGGTTCATCCCGCAGGCTCACTCGCGATGGCCGGGTGGGTGAGCCGTCGTCGGCCGTTCACTCGGGCGGAGGTAGCGGCGGTGAATGCTTCCGGGCAATCGGGGGTCCGGCTGGCGTTCGGCGATCCCGACGGCGGGTTGAGGGGGTTTCGCCGCACCCACATGCAGGCCTCACACGCTTGTCGGGTCGCGTCGCTGTTCGGACCACACGCTGGCCCGATCACCCACTATCGCGAGGTCGCGGTGGCGGCGCTGGCCAGTGCGGATACCGAGCAAGCCGCCGCGTTCGTCAGCCGGGTGCTAGGGCCGCTGGCGGCCGCGGACGAGGACACCTACCGGGTGGCGACGACGCTGGCGGTCTATCTGCAGGAGAACCGCAGCCGCACGCGGGCCGCCCGTCGGCTCGTCGTGCATCCCAACACGGTCAGCTACCGCGTCAACCAGGCCGAGACGATCCTGGGGCGCGGCATCGACATAGACACCGTCGACTTGTCGGTCGCGCTGGCGCTGCTGCCGGCGCTGCCTCGCCTGACGGGCCCGCAAGGCACCTGACTGTGGCGCGATAACAAATCCAACTCGCAACGTTGTGACCCTGGTCCGAGCGACGGGACGCGTCGCACTCCTACTTTGGCGTATCGGCCGCAGCGCGGCAGCAAACACCACCCGAGGAGAAGCCATGCAAACGCTGCAAGAACTCGACGTCAATTACATGAACGGCGCCGACAATCCCTGGATCCCGTTCACCCCGCTCACCGACCAAGTTTTCCTGAAGTACTGGAAAGTCGACCCGGTGCGCGCCGAGATCATCGTCTCGATGAAATTCAATGGGGGACTGGTCCTTCCGGCTCACTACCACACCGGCATCGTGGTCGGGCACACCGTGAGCGGGGCGTGGCGCTACCAGGAGAACAACTGGATCTCCCGCGCCGGGGACACCGTCTACGAAGTGGCCGGATCGTCACATACCCCCGAGAGCCTGGAAGAGACCGAGGTGTTCTTCTTCCTCGTGGGTGAGCTGTTGTTCCTCGACCAGGACAACAAAATCCTGTGGCAGGAGAACCACAAGACGTCCGTCGAGCGCTACAACACCTACTGTGCCGCCAACGGGATCACGCCGCGCGACCTGACCAGTTGGGAGGCGTAGGCCATGGCCGCGATCGAACCCAATGAGACGCAAATGGCCGCACTACTAGCGGCGGCCGACGACGACGCGCCCGTGGTCATGATCAATCTGCTGCAATTCGGCCCGAACGGCGCGGACAGCTATCAGCGCTACGCCAAGGAGGTACAACCCTTCTTGGAATCCGTCGGAGCGACCGTGCTGTATGCCGGCGACGCCAGCCACGTCGTCGCCGGGGAAATCGGCAAGCCGTGGTGGGACGCCATTGTGGCGGTCCGCTACCCGTCGCGCGCAGCATTCATCTCCATGGCGACCAGCCCGGACTATCACGAGCGCGCGCACGTGCATCGGGCGGCCGCGCTGCAAAGCACCCACCTCGTCGCCACCGACCCCTGGCCGGCCGTCGGCTAGCCGGTGCCGAGTATGGCCTCCGGAGGACACTCCGGGGGCCATTTTCATGCCGTTGTCGGCGCCCGAGCAGGAACGATGCGGCCTGCCCAGCGGGGCCGCGGTCGTCGTTCTTGAGGACCTGGGCATGCGTCTGCAGGAAGAGCCCGGTTCGGCATCGACCGCTTGGGGCGTAACGCGGCGGAACGGGCGGGCACAGACTGCGCCTCCCGATCGGCGATCGCGTCTGGACGGAGCGGTTGAGCATGTATGGGCTCGGGCCTATTCCGCAGAACGGGTCGTTCCGTATAACGGCACAGTTGTCGACGAAAGGACGCGTAATGTCTCACGCTTCTGACCGCATCGTGGTCGATGTCGACTCGCACTGGGCCGAGCCGCCCGAGTTGTGGGTCAGTCGAGCCCCCGCGAAGTTCAAAGACCGGGTACCGAAACTGGTCGATGAGGGCGCGCGTGACGTGTGGGTTGTCGATGGAACCGTGATGTCGGGCTTTTGCTTCAGCGTCATCGACAAGACCGGTGACAAGCTGTACGCCAAGATGACGATCGAACGGTTCGCCGATTCTGATCCGTCTGCGTCTTACGCCGAACCGCGCCTGGCGAAGATGGACGAAATGGGATTGTCCGGACAGGTGATCTACCCGAACGCGATCGGTTTCGGTGCGGTCGACCTGCTGGCCGGTGTCAAGGACGGCGAACTGCTCAACCTGTGCGCCTCGATCTATAACGAGGCGATGGCGGACCTGCAGCGCGACGGCAAGGGTCGGTTGTTCCCGCAGGGCATCATCCCGTTCTGGGATCTGGACGAGTCGGTGCGCACTGTCGAGCAAGTCAAGGACCTCGGTCTGCATGGCATCGTGATGTGCGACTCGCCGGAAACTTGCGTGTCGACGCCCCGCCGCTGCACACCGACTACTGGAATCCGATGTGGGAGGCGCTGGAGGGTGCTGAGTTGCCGGTGTCATTTCATGTCGCGTCCGGCAAGGGGCGGATGCGCGCGGCGACCTGCTGCTGGGAGAACTTCGACATTGCGCAGTTCATGACGCTGATGCCCGCCGAGCTGTTCATGTCGAATAGCACCACCATCGGCAACATTCTGATCTCGGGAATGCTGGAGCGTTTCTCGCGGCTGCAGATGTTCTCGGTGGAAAGCGGTGTCGGCTATTTGCCGTTCTACCTGCAAGCTCTGGACTGGCAGTACGTCGAGGGTGGCCTGGACCAGACCACCACGTTGTCGATGCCGCCCTCGGAATATTTCAAGCGACAGATGTACGGCTCCCTCTGGTTTGAGACCCATGGCCTGAACGATGCGATCGATTACTTGGGCGACGACCGCGTGATGTTCGAGACGGACTTTCCGCACCCGTCGTGTTTGTATCCGGACCTGCGCGATCGCGTCGAGTTCCTGTCGGAGATGTTCACGCCGGAACGCGCCGACAAGGTGCTCGACCGAAACGCCAAGCGGCTGTTCAAGCTTCCCGACCTGCAGCCCATCAAGCCCCGCGCCGGGGTCACGCTCGCTGCCGGCTGATTGGGTTCACCGATGACGATGACGATGAACGCGGCAGTCCCGTGGGAGATCGGCGACGATTGGTGTGTCGAGGAGGTCGACCTCGATCCGCCCGCTGAGGGCGAGGTGTTGGTCTCCTTTGCCGTCAGTGGATTGTGCCACTCCGATCACCACATTCGCGCCGGCGACTTGCCGGGGCTTCCGCTGCCGGTGGTCGACGGTCACGAAGGCGCCGGGGTGGTTGAAGAGGTCGGCCCGGGCGTGCGAAATCTCAAAGTCGGCGATCACGTCGTCACGTCGTTTCTGCCCGCCTGTGGCCGGTGCCGGTGGTGTGCGACCGGCCGCCAGAATCTCTGCGACATGGGCGCTTTGATCATGACCGGAACGCAGATCGACGGCACCTACCGTCGACACGCGGGACAGCGCCTTTCGGTTTGGGGCTACCCACCTTGTCGCGTCCATGGCCGAGGCGACTGCGCTGGTCGGCGAGCTGACGCGCGGCGTCATGGCCGATTCGGCGATCCTGACCATGGAGTTGCTCAGCGGCGACATGCTCGGCGAGGCACTGGCCCTTGTGTCCAAAGGCGGCGCTGTGGTGCGCACGGCGCTGGCCCCGTTGACCGATATGAATCCCACGTTCCCGATGTCGCTGGTGACCCTGTTCGAGAAGCGAGTGCTGGGAAGCCTTTACGGTAGTGCGAGTCCGCGCGCCGACATCCCACGCCTGCTCGGGCTGTACCGGGAGGGCAAGCTGCTGCTTGACGAGATGGTGACCACCGAATACAAACTCGCCGCCATCAATATGGCTTATGACGACATGCTCGCCGGATCCAACATCCGCGGTGTCGTCGTGCACGATCACTGACCCTGGAGCGAGAACTGATGCCAGACAACCAGACTGCGGCCGCTTCCGTCAGCACCGACTACGACAGGTTGTTCATCGGTGGACGCTGGGTTACCCCGTCGTCGCCCTATGTGATCGAGGTTTCTTCGCCGGCCACCGGCGAGCAAGTCGGCCGCGTGCCGCGGGCCGTCGCCGACGACGTTGCCGCAGCGTGTGCGACGGCGCGCAAAGCTTTCGACGACGACGGGTGGTCGAACCTGGCGCCGAGCGAACGCGCCGCGGTGCTCACGCGGGCCGCAGACCTGCTCGAACAGCGCGCAGAGCACTTCAAGACACTTTTGACGCTCGAAACGGGTCAGCCGCCGACGATCGTCGATCTGATCCAGTTCGCTCCGGACCTGGCGACCCTACGGTATTGCGCGGGGGCCGCGGAGACCTTCCGCTGGCGCGAAATCAGGGACGGCAACTACGGACAGATGCTAGTGACCCGTGAACCCGTCGGAGTGGTGGCCACGCTGGTGCCCTGGAACGTGCCGTTGTAACTGGCGCTCAACAAGATTGGTCCCGCCCTGCTGGCGGGCTGCACCGTGGTGCTCAAGCCTCCCGTGGAAACACCCCTGGCCCTGAACCTGATGGCGCAGACCTTCGCCGACGCCGGCCTGCCCGATGGCGTGCTCTCGGTGCTGCCCGGCGGCGCGGACACCGGGCGCGCGCTCACCGCGGACCCCAATATCGACAAACTCAGCTTCACCGGCAGCGTCGCGGTCGGCCGCGAGATCGGCCGCATCGCCGGCGAGCGCCTCAAACCGTGCACACTGGAGCTCGGCGGCAAGTCAGCGGCCATCCTTCTCGAGGACGTCGACCTCGACGCGACCCTGCCGATGCTGCTGTTTTCCGGGCTGATGAACTGCGGACAGGGCTGCGCCGCCCAGACCCGAATCCTCGCTCCCCGCATCCGTTACGACGAGATCGTGACCAAGGTCGCCCAGGCCGCGGCGGCGATGCGGCCCGGACCTCCGGAGGACCCGGCCACCGTGATCGGTCCGCTGATCAGTGAGAGGCAACGCTCGCGCGTGGAGGACTACATCGCCACGGGCATCGCCGAAGGTGCCCGCCTGGTCACCGGGGGACACCGGCCAAGAGGGTTGCAGCGCGGCGGGTTCTTACAGCCGACCGTCTTCGCCGACGTCGATAATTCGATGACGATCGCCCGCGAGGGAATCTTTGGGCCGGTCCTGGCGGTCATTCCCTACGACACCGAGGATCAGGCCGTTGCCATCGCCAACGACTCCGATTACGGACTGGCCGGCAGCGTGTGGACCGCCGACCACGACCGCGCGATGAAGATCGGCGCACGGGTCCGCGTGGGCACCTATGCGGTGAACATGTACGGCTTCGACGTCGTGGCGCCCTTCGGTGGTTACAAGAACTCCGGGCTCGGGCGCGAAGGCGGCCCGGAAGGTATCGAAGCCTACTGCGAGGTCAAGAGCATGCTGCTGCCCTATGGGTATGCGCCGGACGGGAGTGGGAAATGAAGCAGCTAAATCACGCTGAAGCCGCGCGCCTGCCGGAGGGGTTCAATTTCATCGACCCCGATCGCCTGCAATTGGGCGTCCCCGTGGCCGAATTGGCGCTGTTGCGCCGCACCGCGACGTGCGCGCCATCTCGCGCAACAGCGACGACTGGTCGGCCAACGCCCACGGCGTGATCATGAGCTACCCAGATGGCGTCGACCCGGCTGGTTATGAGCAAACCAAGGCCATGATTATCACCAGGATCCGCCGATGCATACGCGGCTGCGCCAGATCCTGTCGCGGATGTTCACCCCGCGCGGTGTGGCAGCGCTAGAGGACACCCTGCGCGAAGCGGCCCGCAGATACGTCGCCGAAGCCGCCGACAAGGGTTCGGGTGACTTCATCGCCGACATCGCCCGCAAGCTTCCCCTCGACGGTATCGCCGAGCTGCTCGGCGTCCCGTAGGCCGACCGCGACGAGGTGCTGCGGTGGGCCAACGCGTCCATCAACTTCGCCGATCCCGACCCCGAGCTCTCGCCGATCATGGCCAACGCCAACCTCGTCGGCTATGCCTACATGGCCGAAAACCGCCGCAAGCAGCCGGCCGACGACATCGTCACCCGTTTGGTCAACGCCGACATCGACGGCGAGCCCCTCACCGAACTCGAGTTCTCGTTCTTCGTGATCATTCTCGCGGTCGCCGGCAATGACACCTCGCGCAACGCCATCGGCCACGGCATGAACGCGTTTCTCGACAACCCCGATCAGTGGGAGCTGTTCAAGCGCAAGCGTCCGGCCACCACCGCCGACGAGATCGTCCGCTGGACAACGCCGATCCACTGCTTCCAGCGCACGGCACTTCGGGACGTCGAGATCGAGGGCGTCACCATCGAGAAGGGCCAACGCGTCGGCATGTTCTACAGCTCGGCCAACTACGACGAAACCGTCTTCGACGATCCGCACCGATTCGACATCACCCGGGACCCCAACCCGCACTTGGGATTCGGTGGGTCGGGGATCCACTACTGCCTGGGCGCCAATCTCGCCCGCATGGAAATCCGGCTGATCTTCGAGGCCATCGCCGACATCATTCCCGACATCACCAAACTTTCAGAACCGCAACGGACCCGCTCGGGTCTGATCAACAGCCTCAAGTCATTTCAGGTCCAGTACCGCTGACCCCTACCGGTGACCGACCCGAGCGCTGATCTGCGCGGCATAGCCGGCCACGGTCGGCCCCAACGTGCGCAGCCGCTTCTGCGAGAGTCGGCTGGCCGGCCCGTACACCACCAGCGCGCCCACCGGTTGGCCACCGGCGGTCACCGGCGCCGCCACCGAGGACAACGAGTCTGCCCACTCACCGCTTTGCACCGCGAAACCCCCCGCGCGAACCACGCCGAGCTGTTCAATCAGCTCTTGGCGGGTGAGAGTGCGCGACGTGAAACCCTGCAACTGCCCAGACAGCAACTCGCCCAACTGATCTTCGGCCAGAACACTGAGAAAGGCCTTTCCGCCCGCACTGGCGTGCATCGGAACCATCGACCCGATCGGTGCCGACGCGCGAATGAGCTGACCGCAGTCGTGGGCATCGACCACCAGCATGTGATCGCCGCGCGGCTCGGACACCAACGCCGACTCGTCGGTTTCGGCAACCAGGCGCCGCAGGGGAGTGTGAGCCGCCTCCAAAAGCGTTGCGTGCGAGACGCTGCGCTCCAGCAGGCCCGCGATACGCGGATGCGGCCTCCAGGTAGGACCATCGGTGGAACGCTGCAACCACCCCGCGTCGCTCAGGGTGACCAGGCTGCGCTGCAGGGTGCTCTTCGGCAGGCCGATCGCGCGCGCCAGCTCTGCAACACCAATGGGTTGACGCACGGCTATTTCTTCGATGACACGCATCGCCGTGCGCACGCTCTTCACCGTGTCCTTGGCCGTGGGCGCGTCTGCAGTTGGCATTCACGCATGGTATCTGGCGAAGTTGGCGATACGTACCGTTGACCGGTACGTTCCGAAAACGGCACATCGAGAGGGGATTCATATGGCTCTGGCTCGAGCGTCGACACCGAGGGGATCGGGCGCAGTCCTGTCGATTCCGTTCATCCCCGCGATCGAGGGCGTGCTCAGTGCCGGCTTCAACTGGGCGATCAGCGACGCCGAACACTCACCGCTGACTCGCGCCGAACAGATGACGATGGTCGCGGTCGCGCAACGCAGCGCCGCGCCAGTGTTGATCCGGGTGACCGCCAATGATCCGGCCGTTATTGGGGATGCGCTCGACGGGGGAGCTGACGGAGTCGTCGTGCCCATGGTCAATACCGCCGCGGACGCCGTAGCCGCGGTGACGGCAGCGCGTTACCCGCCAACAGGGACGCGCTCGATCGGCCCCTACTTCGCCCCACGCGGCTCGCCGCTGTGCATCGTGCAGATCGAGACACGTGAAGCTGTCGATCACGTCCAAGAGATCGCCGCAATAGACGGCATCGACTCCCTCATGGTCGGACCTGGCGATCTTGCGTTGTCGATCGGGCCGCATCCCCGGCGTAGACAGCCATCACGACGAGATGAGGGCGCAATACCGCCGAGTCATCGAAACGTGCGCTGACATCGGAAAGCCAACGGGTACCTTCGCGCTGATCGGAACTGAGGACGCTCGACGCACATGGAAACTGAACTGGGACTACGTCACCGACTTCCACGATCGACTGGCCCTGCAGATGGCGGCCCACGACCACAAGTTAGTGAGCTAGGCCCCTAAGGCAGGCCCACTCTTGAAGTACGGAGAGCCGATCGGAGCGTGTGCCTGCGGCGCCGCGGCGAGTTCGAGCGCCAGCTCCTCTGCCGTCGCGCGGGCTGTGCCTGTAGGCACGACTTGATTCGCGAGCCCATGGCCAGCGCCTAGCTACTTCGACCTGAAAAGGTCGGCGCGTTGATCCGCGGTTGGATGGGGCTGAGCTGGGAGGATGGCCTCAATGCCCTTGTTGCGGAAGGGATTGAGGCCATCGTGTTTCGTACTGTAGGCGATCAGTGCTCGTTGTGGGAGTCGATTCTGCCCGAGGAGGTGCGCCGGCTGCCCGAGGAACTGGCTCGGGTGGACGCGTTGTTGGATGATCCGGCGTTCTTCGCGCCGTTTGTGCCGTTCTTCGACCTGCGGATGGGGCGGCCATCGACGCCGATGGAGGTCTATCTGCGGTTGATGTTCTTGAAGTTTCGCTACCGGCTGGGCTATGAGTCGCTGTGTCGGGAGGTGTCCGATTCGATCACCTGGCGGCGGTTTTGCCGGATCCCGCTGGATGGGCAGGTGCCGCATCCGACCACGTTGATGAAGCTGACCACCCGGTGCGGGTCGGTGGCGGTGGACGGGCTCAACGAGGCGCTGCTGGCCAAGGCGGCTGAGGCGAAGCTGCTGCGCACCGATCGGATCCGGGTGGATACCACGGTGGTGCCGGCCAACGTGGCCTATCCGACCGATTCGGGGCTTTTGGCCAAGGCGGTGCG
>DATJQO010000192.1:0-7000 GCA_035505695.1 Mycobacterium sp. | reverse complement strand
ACGACGTCACCAGGCCCTGAACCGCCGTACCCCTGACGAGGTCTACCATCAGACCCTGTCGCTACCGCAAGCGGCATAACCAGCAGCAGCCCTCCACCTACGAACCGCCGCGGCCTGTCCAACCGATGGGGTCCAGCTCTGTCGTCGCCGCAGATTGGGCACTTATGGCTGGGGTCCCGTTTGATAATCGGTTCAATGGCCATGCATCGTAAGGCTAGAGGTTCTGCGCTGTAGAGACTGTGGCCCAAAGACCCGCAGCACCGGGCATTTCGTCCCTACCTGCTTTGGTCGCGCCAGAATTAGATGGTGATCGTCCCTGGATTATCCAATCCACATCGACTCCGGGAGGTCATCATGCCAGGAGGCACCATCGCTCGCGTCACCGAGATCAGCGCGAGGTCCGACACCAGTTTCGAAGATGCGGTGAAGACCGGCATTGCTCGGGCCGAACAGACGCTGCGTGGCGTCAAGTCGGCCTGGATCAAGGAACAGGTGGTGGATGTGGAAAACGGCGGGATTGTCGCTTACCGCGTCAACATGCTGGTCACATTCGTCTTGGAATAGCCGCGACGGTGGACTGCGGTTGCTGGTTGCCATTCGGCGTGTGTACGGGGCGTAAGGCCGTTAGGCCGGCAAATCGGTGACCATTGCCGACTGATCTTCTGCGAAGGTCGTCCTACGGTCATGCGTGAAGCTGCCAATACGACTCAAACAGGAGAACGAAATGTCCGGCCCCGGAACCCATCGTGGCATTTTGGTCGGCGTCGACGGATCCGCGTCGTCGATGGCAGCGGTCAACTGGGCGGCTCGCGATGCTGCGATGCGCAACGTTCCGCTCACACTCATGCACGTGGTTGCACCGGCTGTGCCGACGGTTGCGCCGTGGCCGAAGATTCCGTTACCTCAAGACTATTTCGAGCGGCAGGACGACAAAGCGAGGCGAATTCTGGAAGCCGCGCGCAGTGCGGTCGCCGACAGCACCCCCGACCATGGCCCGCCGGCCGTGCACAGCGTGGTGGTACATGGCTCGATTGTTTCCACGCTCGTCAATGAGTCCGAAATCGCCGACATGATGGTCGTAGGATCGCGAGGCGAAGGCGCGTTTAACCGGGTCCCATTCGGTTCGGTCAGCACCGCTCTGGTGAACCATGCGCGTTGCCCGGTCGCGGTCGTCCATGATGAGGTGTTGCCGCCCGCGCAGGCACCGGTGCTGGTGGGAATCGATGGTTCGCCCGCATCGAAACTAGCGATGGAGATCGCCTTTGACGAGGCCTTCCGCCGGGGTGTGGACTTGGTGGCACTGCATGCCTGGTCGGACGTCACCATGTCGGAAGTGCCAGGTCTGGATTTCGCGACGATGGAAGTGCAGGCACAAGAGGCGCTGGCCAATTGGCTCGCCGGGTGGCAGGAGCGTCACCCCGATGTCACCGTGCATCCTGTGGTGGTACGTGATCAGCCAGCTCGTCAACTTGTCGAGCACTCGGAGTCCGCACAACTCGTGGTCGTCGGCAGTCACGGTCGCGGTGGATTCGCCGGCATGCTGCTGGGTTCAGTGAGCACGGCCGTGGCGCATGCGGCGCGGACTGTGGTGATCGTCGCCCGCGAGTCACACCGGCCGATGGGGTCATCACGCTAACCCGAGATGGGGCGGATGTCTGGTGGCGTAGCGCGCAAGACATCGAGCAGGCCGTGGCGCGCCGATACCTGCGGAAGCGTCGAGGAGCAGGCGCAGAGCTTGGCCGATGAGGCGACGAACCAACTGTAAAACGGTTGAGTCAGGCCAGCGGGTCGTCGGCACGGCGATCGCGGCCAGAGTGAGGTCATCTGCTGTTAACGGGCTTCACCAAAATGACCGCCTGACCTATGCGCGTTTTCGCTGATTCGTCCCGTAAACAAATTGTCGGGGGGAGACAACAGACCGGGTTACGAAGTGGCGACGATGCGCGCTGCCGGACTTTGCACTGGGCTACCCGGTTGGGGGGTGCAGGGAGGGTTTGGTGAGCGCGCTGACGGGTCCTGGGGCGTGCGGGACCCGGTGTTGGGTACGCTCCTGCTCCCCGCCGCCAGCGGCATACAAGACAATTCGCTGTCCGGGGGTGGTGATGATGATGGAGGCGGGTAATCCGTTGTGCTGGCCTAATTCACCGCAGGTTAGCAGCGCTCTCGGCCCGGCGTTGAGTCCATCGTGCTGGCGCTGGCTGGGCGAGCGCGCGGGAAAGCTTGCCGCCCAACTCTTCTGGCGTGGCTTGGCGGGCCAGGCGATTGATCGGCCCATGCTCGAGTGCCGGTATGCGCCGGCGCAGCCGCTCGCAGCGTGCAACCACCCCAGCCATTCCGGGGTGGTCAGCCCATCACAATCCAGGCCCGCTACCACGTCGAGCGCCGCATCGAGGGCATCAAAGGCCGCCGTGATCGCCTCCCGATCAACGACACCATCAGCCATACCCCGAAACTATCGGAGACCCCCGACAAAAAACGCCGCCCAGAAGCCGGTGAAACCAAAGTGACATAAGTGAATTGGCCCAGCACCGTTGTCTGCGTGCGACAATTGTCGGCGCATCTTTGTGGATTCCCAACGGATCTTTTGACCCCACCGCGACTTACTATGCGTGTGTGACTAGCTCTTACACCTACACATTCGACGAAGTTCGCAACCGCCCGGTCGCGGTGATTGGTGCGGGGACACTGGGCCGCCGCATCGCGTTGATGTTCGCCACCCGGGGTGGAACCGTTCGCATCTTCGCGCCCCGCGCCGAACAACGCGCCTCCGCAGTCCAATACGTCACGGACATGCTGCCAAAGGTGGTAGCCGACCGGGGCTTCGGCGAAGTGGGTGGCGCGATCGGCACGGGATCGCTCGAGGAGGCCCTCGAAGATACCTGGCTGGTCGTCGAATCCGTCCCGGAAAAGCTCGAGATCAAGCGAGCGACGTGGGGCCAGATCGACCGGGCCGCGCCGCAGGGCACCATCTTCGGCACCAATTCTTCGTCGTATCCGTCGCGTCTGATGGCCGGGAGTGTCCGGGACAAAACCCGCCTGTGCAACACACACTTCTACATGCCGCCGGAGGTCAATGGCGTCGACCTGATGTCCGACGGTGAGACCGACCGCGGCGTGCTCGACACGCTGCTCTCCGTGCTGCCCGAATTCGGAGTCTTTCCGTTCGAGGCGCGCAAGGAGTCGACCGGCTTCATCTTCAATCGGATCTGGGCGGCCGTCAAACGCGAGTCGCTGGCCGTGGTCGCCGAGGGCGTGGCCCGGCCGGAGGACGTCGACGGGATGTTCAGAGTCAACTGGGGCGTGCCGGCTGGGCCGTTCCAGATGATGGACCTGGTCGGCCTCGACGTCGTGCTCGACATCGAAAATCACTACGCCGAAGAGTTCCCGCACCTGCCGAAACACGTGCGCGAGTTGTTGCAGTCCTATGTCGATGCCGGCAAGCTCGGCGTCAAGACCGGCGAGGGCTTCTACAGCTATTAGCCCGAAGCGCCGGCACGGCGCAGCCGAACTTAGTTGCTCAAGACCAACCCCCAGTTGCCGGCCGACGTGCGATCGGGAACGCACCAAAAGTCGTTCCAGTTACCCGGCGTTGTGGCCTTCACGGTTGGGCCGGCGTCCTGGCAGGCTTCCCGAGTCGGGTAGCTGCCTTCTGTCTGGATCGTTTCGGCGTGGCTGACGCCCGCGCCGACGGTCATCAACCCCCCCGAAAGCCAGCACACCGGCGGCGACCACCTTGCCGGCCGAATTGACAAACGTTCCCATCGAATCCTCCTGTGATGCGCGATATGGCAGCAGCGTAAGCGTAAAACGCCGCCCCAATCTCACGGGGAGTGCGGCTGATGGATCGTCACGCCAGCAAGGCGCGAGCCATGACGACGCGCTGAATCTGGTTGGTGCCTTCGTAGATCTGGGTGATCTTGGCGTCGCGCATCATGCGTTCGACCGGGAAATCGCGGGTGTAGCCGGCGCCGCCGAACAATTGCACGGCATTGATGGTGACTTCCATGGCGACGTCGGAGGCGAAGCATTTGGCGGCCGATGAGATGAATCCCAGCCCCTTTTCGCCGCGTTCGGCGCGCGCCGCGGCCGTATAGACCATCAGGCGCGCGGCCTCCACCTTCATGGCCATGTCGGCAAGCATGAATTGCACACCCTGGAAATCGCTGACCGCTCGCCGAAACTGCTTGCGCTCCTTCGTGTAGGCGATGGCGGCATCGAGGGCACCTTGCGCGACACCCACCGCCTGCGCGCCGATCGTCGGGCGAGTGTGGTCGAGGCTGGCGAACGCGGTCTTCAGCCCGGTGCCCAGCGCGCCGATGATCCGATCTCCCGGCACGCGGCACTCTTCGAAGTACAGCTCGGTGGTTGGTGAACCCTTGATACCCATCTTGTGCTCTGCGGCACCCACGGTGAAGCCGGGATCGTCCTCGTGCACGATGAACGCCGAGATTCCGTTCCCGCCCTTGTCCGGGTCAGTCACCGCCATCACGGTGTACCAGGTTGACCTGCCGCCGTTGGTGATCCAGCACTTGGTCCCGTTGAGCACCCAGTCGTCCCCGTCGGCGCGGGCGCGGGTGCGCATCGACGCCGGATCGCTTCCCGCCTCGCGCTCGGACAGCGCATACGACGCCATCGCGTCGCCCGATGCCAGCGTCGGCAGCACTTGCTTTTTCAACTCCTCCGAGCCGTGCAGGATGAGCCCGATGGTGCCCAGCTTGTTCACTCCCGGGATCAAGGACGACGACACACACACCCGGGCAACCTCTTCGATCACGATGCAAGTCGCGACCGAGTCCGCGCCCTGCCCGCCATACGCCTCCGGGACGTGAATCGCCGAGAAGCCGGTGTCGTTGAGCACTTTGAGCGCTTCCTCCGGGAACCGCGCGTGCTCGTCGACGTCGGCAGCGTAAGGGGCGATCTCCTTCTCGCAGATGTCGCGAAGCACCGCCCGCAGCTCGTTGTGCTCGTCGGGAAGCTTGAACAGTTCAAATGCCGGGTTGCCGTGGGGTGCCATGGGAACGGTCCATTCGAGGGGAGGAGTGGTTGTTGTAGCAAGGTTTTTAGCGTTCATCAGATCACTGGCGTAGTCGCGCGGAGACGAAGAACGCCGCACGGGTTGTGACTAGGGAATGAAACGGTTCGCTTAGAACAGCGAGCTGACGAATCCCCCGTCGATCACCAGGCTGCTGCCGGTGCAGAAGCCGGACTCCTCCGAGGCGAAAAACGCTGCCGCTGCTGCCACTTCGTCTGGGCTGACGTATCGGCCCTGCTTCTGGGCGATCAGCTCATCGAATCCGCCCGCGGGAAGGCCCACCGCGGCTTCGAAAGTCGGCATGGCGACGGTGACCAGAGCGGTGTCACTGAAACCGGGCAGCAGGGCGTTGACTCGAACGCCGAAGGGCCGCAATTCGATGGCGGCGGTTTGGGTCAGGTTGCAAACGGCCGCTTTGGCAGCAGCGTATGCCGCCATCAACGGGGAGCCGGTGGTCGACGTGATCGATGACATCGTGATAATCGACCCTCCGCCCGAGGCGATGATGGCGGGTGCGGCGTATCGGATCGACATGAAGACGCCATCGAGGTTGACCGACGTGGTACGGCGCCAGTCCGCGAGTGATGTTTGCAGGATCGGTTGCGGTGTGCCGACGCCGGCGTTCGCGACCATGATGTGCAGCCCGCCAAGCTCCTCGACCGTGCTCGCGACCAACGCCTGGATCTGTCGCTCGTCGGTGACATCGGCCGGGATGGCGATGGCCCCGTCGATGGCGTGAGCGGTGGCCTTGGCAGCTTCGTGGTCGATGTCGGAAACTACGACCCGCGCGCCGTCGGTGGCGAACCTGCGTGCGATGGTGGCACCAAGGCCCTTTCCCGAGCCCGTGACGACGGCGACCTTGCCCTCGAGTGCGAGCGTCATCCCTGCACCTCCTTCAGGTAGCGAAGAGCTTGCGCGGCGGCGTTGGCGCCGCACATGCCGTGCGCGCCGGGCCCCGGCGGGGTGGCGGCCGAGCAGATGTACATTCCGGACAGGCCAATGCTGTATGGGGCCAACGTGATTCGTGGCCCGAACGTCAGCTGGCGAATGTCCTTGGCGCCGGTCATGATGTCGCCTCCTACGAAGTTGGCGTTGTAGGTTTCCATTTGCGTCGTCGAGCGAACCTCATATCCGACGATGCGGTCGCGGAAACCTGGGGCGAAGCGCTCGACCTGGGCGATGATCGCCTCGGTCGCATCGCCCGCGTAGTCGTTGGGGACATGCGCGTAGCTCCACACCGGATGGATATTGCCGATCGAGCGTTGCGGATCGGCCAGGTACTGCTGACCGACGAGCACGAACGGCCGCTCGGGCATGCGTCCGGCGTGGATCGCCCGCTCGGTGGCGGCCAGCTCGGGATAGGTGCCGGCCAGGTGCACTGTGCCCGCCCGGTGGGCGTCCAGGTTCGTCCACGGCACCCCGCCCTCGACGGCGAAGTCCACCTTGAACGCGCCGGGGCCACGCCGGAACTTGCTGAATGCGCGAAAAACTCGGCGAGGCAGGCGGTCTCCCAAGATCCCGGCGACCGCGCTTGGCGCCAGGTCGAACATGATGACGTCGGCCGGCGGCAGCTGCGACACCGTCGTCACCCGGACGCCGGTCTCGACCTTGCCGCCCAATTCGTCCAGCAGCGCCACCATCGCGTTGGTTACGGACTGCGAGCCGCCCTCGGCCACCGCCCAGCCGTGCCGGTGCCCGGCGGCGATGATGCCCATCCCGATGGCCGAGGTCATCGGGTAGTGCAGCGGCCGGAAGGCATGGGCCGCAACGCCGCCGAACAAAGCTCGCCCCTGTTGCGTGTTGAACAGCCGGGCGAATGTGGAGGCGGGCAACACGGTAGGCGCACCGAACCGGGCCAGCATCAGCGGATGCTGCGGGAGCCGCAGCAGTGGCCGCATGATGTCCTCGCTCAGAGCGTCGAACCGAGACGCTGGATAACCGAAGGCGGCCCGCCAGCGCCGTCCGTCA
>DATJQO010000191.1:0-25033 GCA_035505695.1 Mycobacterium sp. | reverse complement strand
CGAATATAGGATTCGCTTGTGTCGCAGATCATCACGATCTGGTCACCGGCGGTGAACGAGATTCGCCGGCACGACGTACGTCTTCTTCGGCGAAGAGCACGGTGCGCTCATCCGGCCCGCCGGAACAACCATCGGTCTTAGGGAGCGGGTGGAATTTGTCACCCCGCACTGCGATCCCACGGTGGATCGGTATGACGCCTACCACGTGGTGCGCGGCGACCGACTCGTGCGCATCGTTTCCATCGAGGCTGCCCGGGCCAGCCGATAGCGACCCACGTCAACGCCAGCACATCACCAATGGCAACGGCCGCACCGCAATGGATTCGGGGCAGGGGCGCCCCTGCCCATAGGATGGACGTTCGTGACCCCCGCCGACCTGGCTGAGCTGCTCAAAACCACCGCATCTGCGGTGTTGGCCGAGCGCGGGCTGGATGCCGCCGCGTTGCCGGCGACGGTCACTGTCGAGCGGCCCCGCAACCCCGAGCACGGCGACTACGCCAGCAACCTCGCGCTGCAGGTGGGCAAGAAGGTCGGCGCCAACCCCCGTGAGCTGGCCGGATGGCTGGCCGAAGCGCTGTCAAAGGCCGACGGTGTCGCCTCGGCGGAGGTGGCCGGCCCGGGCTTCATCAACATGCGCCTGGAAGCGTCGGCGCAGGCCAAGATAGTCAACGACGTCGTCGACGCGGGCGACGAGTTTGGTCAGTCCGACGCGCTGGCCGGACAGAAGATCAACCTCGAGTTTGTCTCCGCCAACCCGACGGGGCCGATCCACATCGGCGGCACCCGCTGGGCCGCCGTGGGCGATGCGTTGGGCCGGCTCCTATCCACTCAGGGTGCCGACGTGGTGCGCGAGTACTACTTCAACGACCACGGCGCCCAGATCGACCGCTTCGCCAGCTCGCTGATCGCCGCGGCCACAGGCGAACCAACCCCCGCCGACGGCTATGTCGGCGACTACATCAACGAGATCGCCGCACAAGTGTTGCAGAAGGCGCCCGACGCACTGAGCCTCCCCGAACCCGAGATGCGCGAGACGTTCCGCGAAATCGGTGTCGACCTGATGTTCACCCACATCAAAGAGTCGTTGCACGAGTTCGGCACCGACTTCGACGTCTACACCCACGAAGACTCCATGCACACCAGTGGCCGGGTCGACCAGGCCATCGCCAAGCTCCGGGAGACCGGCAACGTCTACGAGAGGGACGGCGCAACCTGGTTGCGTACCAGCGCTTTTGGTGATGACAAGGACCGCGTCGTAATTAAGAACGACGGCAAGCCGGCCTACATCGCCGGTGACATCGCGTACTACTTGGACAAGCGACAGCGCGGCTTCAACTTGTGCATCTACATGCTCGGTGCCGACCACCACGGATACATCGCCCGGCTCAAGGCAGTGGCAGCCGCGTTCGGTGAGGACCCGTCCACCGTCGAGGTGCTCATCGGGCAGATGGTCAACCTGGTGCGCGACGGCCAGCCGATCCGGATGAGCAAGCGGGCCGGAACCGTGATCACGCTCGACGATCTGGTCGAGGCGATCGGCGTCGACGCCGCGCGCTACAGCCTGATCCGGTCCTCGGTGGACACCCCCATCGACATCGACTTGGCGCTGTGGTCCTCGGCCTCGAACGAAAACCCGGTCTATTATGTGCAATACGCGCACGCCCGGCTATCGGCACTGGCCCGCAACGCCGCCGAACTCGGGCTGACGGCCGACACCGCGCACCTCGAGTTGCTCAGCGATGACAAGGAGGGGGCGCTGTTGCGCACCATCGGCGAATTCCCGCGGTTGCTGGAAACGGCTGCCTCGCTGCGGGAACCGCATCGGGTCTGCCGTTATCTGGAAGACCTCGCCGGTGACTATCACCGGTTCTATGACTCGTGCCGGGTGCTGCCCCAGGGCGACGAGCAGCCCGCCGAGCTGCACGCTGCCCGCCTGGCACTGTGCCAGGCCACCCGCCAGGTCATCGCCAACGGCTTGGTGATACTCGGAGTCAGTGCTCCGGAGCGAATGTGAACGTCCATCCCGCTGGTCCTCGGCACGCCGAAGAGACCCGCCACACCGATAGCCCGCAGCGACCGCAATCTCCCGAAGAGTTACTGCGCTTGGCGCCGAATGTCTGGCCGCGCAACATGGTTCGGGACGACACCGGTGTCGCCGCCGTCGCCGGAGTCGCGGTAACCGACCTCGCGCAGGAATATGGGACTCCACTGTTCGTAATCGACGAGGACGACTTTCGTTCTCGGTGCCGCGACATCGCGTCGGCCTTCGGCGGCGGCCGCAACGTGTACTACGCGGCCAAAGCCTTTCTGTGCACTGAGATTGCCCGCTGGGTCGATCAGGAAGGCCTGTCTCTTGACGTGTCGACCGGCGGGGAGCTCGCGATCGCGCTGCACGCCGACTTTCCGCCGGAGCGGATTACCTTCCACGGCAACAACAAGTCCGTCGCGGAACTGACGGCGGCGGTCAAAGTCGGTGTCGGGCATATCGTCTTGGACTCGATGACCGAAATCGAACGCCTGGATGCGATTGCGGGGGAGGCGGGTGTCGTCCAGGATGTCTTCGTTCGGCTCACCGTCGGTGTCGAGGCGCATACGCACGAGTTCATCTCCACCGCACACGAAGACCAGAAGTTCGGGTTGTCGGTGGCCAGCGGCGCGGCGATGGCAGCGGCGCGGCGGGTATTCGCCACCGATCACCTGCGGCTGGTCGGGCTGCATAGTCATATCGGCTCGCAGATCTTCGATGTCGACGGCTTCGAACTCGCCGCGCACCGGGTGATCGGGCTGCTCCACGAAATCGTCGAGGAATTCGGCGTCGAGAAGACCGCGCAGATCTCTACCGTGGATCTCGGTGGTGGACTGGGAATTTCGTACCTGGCGAGCGATGACGCGCCGCCGGTGGTCGAACTGGCCGCCAAGCTGACCGCCATCGTGCGCAACGAATCCGCGGCGGTGAGACTGCCGACACCGAGACTGGTCGTGGAGCCTGGGCGTGCCATTGCCGGGCCCAGCACCATCACGCTGTATGAGGTCGGCACCGTCAAGGACGTCGACGTCAGCGCTACGGCCCAGCGCCGCTACGTCAGCGTCGACGGCGGGATGAGTGACAACATCCGCACCGCACTGTATGACGCGCTGTACGACGCCCGGCTGGTCTCAAGGGTCAGCGACGCACCCGCGACGTTGGCCCGCGTCGTCGGAAAGCACTGTGAAAGCGGTGACATCGTCGTGCGCGACGCGTGGGTTCCCGACGATCTGCGGCCCGGCGACCTGCTCGGCGTGGCCGCGACCGGTGCCTACTGCTATTCGCTCTCCAGTCGCTACAACATGATCGGCCGGCCCGCCGTGGTAGCGGTACGAGCCGGCCGGTCCCGATTGATCCTGCGCCGTGAGACGGTCGACGATCTGCTGAGTTTGGAAGTGAGGTGAACTGTGCCCCGTGACGAAAAGCCGGTCGGCGTCGCGGTACTCGGGTTGGGCAACGTCGGAAGCGAAGTTGTCCGAATCATCGAGGACAGCGCCGAGGACCTGGCGGCCCGTATCGGCGCCCCGTTGGTGCTGCGCGGCGTCGGGGTGCGTCGCGTGGCCGACGATCGCGGCGTGCCCGTCGAGCTGCTGACCGACAACATCGAGGAGCTCGTCTCCCGCGAAGACGTCGACATCGTCGTCGAGCTGATGGGCCCCATCGAGCCCGCTCGCAAGGCGATCCTGTCCGCGCTGGAGCATGGCAAGTCCGTCGTCACAGCGAACAAGGCCCTGCTGTCCCAGTCGACCGGCGAATTGGCGCAGGCGGCCGAAAACGCGCATGTGGACCTGTATTTCGAGGCGTCCGTCGCGGGCGCCATCCCGGTCATCCGCCCGCTCACGCAGTCGCTGGCCGGCGACACGGTGCTGCGGGTGGCCGGCATCGTCAACGGCACCACGAACTACATCCTGTCCGCGATGGACAGCACGGGCGCCGACTACGACAGTGCGCTCGCCGATGCCAGCGCACTAGGCTACGCCGAGGCCGATCCCACCGCCGACGTCGAGGGTTATGACGCCGCCGCCAAGGCGGCGATCCTGGCCTCCATCGCGTTCCACACTCGGGTGACCGTCGACGACGTCTACCGCGAGGGCATCACCAAGATCACGCCCGACGACTTCGCGTCCGCACGCGCCCTGGGCTGCACCATCAAGCTGCTGGCCATCTGCGAGCGGATCACCGGAGACGATGGTCAGCAACGGGTCTCGGCCCGCGTGTATCCGGCGCTGGTGCCGCTGTCGCATCCGCTCGCCACCGTCGGGGGCGCGTTTAACGCGGTGGTGGTCGAGGCTGCGGCCTCCGGACGGCTGATGTTCTACGGCCAGGGTGCCGGCGGCACGCCCACCGCCTCGGCGGTGGCCGGCGACCTGGTGATGGCCGCCCGCAACCGGGTCCTGGGCAGTCGCGGGCCGAGGGAGTCGCGGTACGCCCAACTTCCGGTCGCTCCCATGGGCCTCATCACGACGCGCTATTTCGTCAGCATGAACGTCGCCGACAAGCCCGGTGTCTTGTCAACGGTCGCAGCCGAATTCGCCAAGCGCGAGGTGAGCATCGCCGAGGTCCGCCAGGAGGGCGTGGTGGACCAGGGCGGGCGACGGGTGGGCGCCCGCGTCGTCGTCGTCACCCACACCGCCACCGACGCCGCGCTTTCCGAAACCGTGCACGCCCTGGCCGATTTGGATGTCGTGCAGGGCGTGACAAGCGTGCTGCGACTGGAAGGAAACGGCCTGTGAGCGTCCCCCGGACGGCCACCCATCAACCCTGGCCAGGAGTAATCGCGGCCTACCGCGACCGGTTACCGGTCGGCGATGACTGGACCCCCGTCACCCTGCTCGAGGGTGGCACCCCGCTGATCGCCGCGACACGGCTCTCCGAAAAGACCGGCTGCACTGTCCATCTCAAGGTCGAAGGCCTTAACCCCACCGGCTCCTTCAAGGACCGGGGCATGACCATGGCGGTCACCGACGCCCTGGCCCGCGGCCAGCAGGCCGTGTTGTGCGCATCGACCGGCAACACCTCGGCCTCGGCGGCGGCGTACGCCGCGCGCGCCGGCATCACCTGCGCGGTGCTCATACCGCAGGGCAAGATTGCGATGGGCAAGCTGGCGCAGGCGGTCATGCACGGCGCCAAGATCATTCAGATCGACGGCAACTTCGACGACTGTCTGGAACTGGCCCGCAAGATGGCCGCCGACTTCCCGACGATCTCGCTGGTGAACTCCGTGAACCCGGTGCGCATCGAGGGCCAGAAAACGGCGGCGTTCGAGATCGTCGACGCGCTGGGCACCGCGCCGGACGTGCACGCCCTTCCGGTGGGCAACGCGGGAAACATCACCGCGTATTGGAAGGGCTACACCGAGTACCACCAGGAGGGCGTGATCGACAAGCTGCCCCGCATGCTGGGCACCCAAGCGGCCGGCGCGGCACCGCTGGTACTCGGCCAACCGGTCAGCCACCCCGAAACGATCGCCACCGCAATCCGTATCGGCGCGCCGGCGTCGTGGACGGCCGCCGTCGAAGCGCAACAGCAATCGAAAGGTCGCTTCTTGGCCGCTACCGACGAAGAGATTTTGGCCGCGTATCACCTGGTGGCCCAGGCCGAAGGCGTCTTCGTCGAGCCCGCGTCCGCGGCCAGCATTGCCGGACTACTCAAAGCCGTCGACGACGGTTGGGTGGCCCGTGGGTCGACGGTGGTGTGTACGGTGACCGGCAATGGTCTGAAGGATCCCGATACGGCGCTGAAGGACATGCCCAGCGTGTCCCCGCTGCCGGTCGATCCTGTGCTGGTCGTCGAAAAGTTGGGACTCGCCTAGTGGCGATCGCAAGCGCGGCGAAGCCGGGCGCGGCGGGTCGCCACGTGTTTGGGTCAGTGGCGATCGCAAGCGCGGCGAAGCCGGGCGCGGCGGGTCGCCACGTGTTTGGGTCAGTGGCGATCGCAAGCGCGGCGAAGCCGGGCGCGGCGGGAGCCTGTCGGTGACCCAGATGCTGCCTGCGGGGCTGGTGGCGAGCGCCGTCGTGTCGGCATCTAGCGCTAACCTTGGTCCCGGCTTCGACAGCATCGGCCTGGCCTTAAGTCTCTACGACGAAATCATCGTTGAGACAACCCATTCCGGTTTGGTTGTGGTAGTCGAAGGTGAAGGTGCCGACCAGGTACCGCTGGGGCCGGAACACCTGGTTGTGCGTGCCGTCGAATGTGGGCTGCACGCGGTGAGGGCCCGCGCTTCGGGCTTGGTGGTGCGCTGCCGCAACGCCATCCCGCATTCCCGCGGGCTGGGCTCATCCGCAGCGGCGGTAGTGGGTGGTCTGGCAGCAGTCAACGGCCTTGTGACACAGGCGGATTGGGAACCGCTGAGCGACGCCCGGCTGATCCAGCTGTCCTCGGAGTTCGAGGGTCACCCCGACAACGCCGCGGCGGCCGTATTGGGAGGTGCGGTGGTTTCGTGGGTTGACCGCGCGGGCGGTCAACCTCAATATTCCGCGGTGTCGCTGCGGCTTCACCCCGATATCCATCTGTATTGCGCGATTCCCGAGGAGCGCTCGTTGACCGCGGAGACCCGGGTGTTGTTGCCCGCGCAGGTCAGCCATGACGACGCACGGTTCAACGTCAGCCGCGTCGCCCTGCTGGTGGTAGCGCTGACCGAACGCCCCGACATGCTCATGGCCGCCACCGAGGACGTGCTGCATCAGCCGCAACGCGCCCAAGCCATGCCTGCCTCGGCGGAATATTTGCGGCTGCTGCGGCGTCATAGGGTGGCAGCGACGCTCTCCGGGGCCGGTCCCGCACTGATTGCACTGAGCACGGAGCCGGAGTTGCCCTCTGAAGTGGTGGAGTACGGGGCCGCGAACGCGTTTGCCCTCACCGAGGTGACCGCGGGCGAAGGAGTTCACTGGAGTCCGGGAGTCACAATCCCCGGTTAATCCACAGCATGAGGAAGGGTTTGCTTGCTTCCGACAACGATGCGGGCTATCCTCGGAGCCGTCCAGCAATCGCAGCATCTGCATCTGCATCCATACTGCCTTGCCGCTAGGACAGCACCAATTCTTCTCGTGGACGAGGTTCGCCGTTTACTCCGCCCATCCAGGCGATCACCGTTGCAGAGTCGATGATTGGGCGCACTCGGCAATTTGGCTGAATGCAACGAACCCCCCGTTTGACCTGCTCAGCGGGGGAAGAAAGGAAATCCGTGACCGATACGGACCTATGCACGGCTGGGGAAAGCACCGATAGCAATCAGCTGTCGAAAGCCGTGACCACAGACACACCAGACGTCGAACCCAACATCTCCGTCAGCGCCCTGTCCACCATGGTGCTGCCCGAGCTGCGCGCGCTGGCTAACCAAGCCGGAGTCAAGGGCACGTCGGGAATGCGGAAGAACGAACTAATCGCAGCAATCCAGGAAAGCCGGGGACTGGCCAACGGTACCTCCGCCAGTGGCCATGCGTCAGGCGAAGACAGTGGCAAGGCTGACTCTGCCGCTGCCGAAGCACCGCCCGCCCAGGCGGGCCAGAACGGTGCCACAACCGAAACCCCACGCCGCGAACGGCGCAGCGCCTCCCGCGAAGCGGGATCGGGCGCTCGCACCGCCAACGAGGCCGACACCGAGACCGCAACCGGCCGCCAGGGCACGTCTGCCGGCGAGGCCGGCGCCTCCCAAGGGGCCCAACAGGACACTCAGACCGACGAGCGCGGCCAAGACACTGATGGCGACCAAAGCGGTGATCAATCGGGCTTGGGCAGCCAACAAGCGCGTGGCGACGACGACGGCGAGGGACGTCAGGGGCGGCGTGGCCGCCGCTTCCGCGATCGCAGGCGCCGCGGTGAGCGGTCCGGTGAGGGCGGCGATACCGAACTGCGCGAGGACGACGTCGTACAGCCGGTCGCCGGCATCCTTGACGTTCTCGACAACTACGCGTTCGTCCGTACCTCGGGTTACCTGGCCGGTCCCCACGACGTATACGTGTCCATGAACATGGTGCGCAAGAACGGCCTCCGCCGCGGTGACGCGGTGACCGGAGCGGTCCGCGTGCCGAAGGATGGCGAGCAGCCCAACCAGCGCCAGAAATTCAACCCACTGGTCCGCCTGGACAGTGTCAACGGCGGTCCCGTCGAGGACGCCAAGAAGCGGCCCGATTTCTCCAAATTGACGCCGCTGTACCCGAACCAGCGGCTCCGTCTGGAAACCACGCCCGATCGGCTGACCACTCGGGTCATCGACCTGATCATGCCGATCGGTAAGGGCCAACGCGCGCTGATCGTGTCGCCGCCCAAAGCCGGTAAGACGACGATCTTGCAAGACATCGCCAACGCGATCACCAGAAACAACCCGGAATGCCACCTCATGGTCGTGCTCGTCGACGAGCGGCCCGAGGAGGTCACCGACATGCAACGCTCGGTCAAGGGCGAGGTGATCGCTTCGACATTCGACCGGCCGCCGTCGGACCACACCTCGGTTGCCGAGCTGGCGATCGAACGCGCCAAGCGGCTCGTCGAGCAGGGCAAGGATGTCGTGGTGCTGCTGGACTCGATCACCCGGCTGGGGCGCGCTTACAACAACGCGTCTCCCGCATCGGGCCGGATCCTGTCCGGTGGTGTCGATTCCACCGCTCTCTATCCGCCCAAGCGATTCCTGGGCGCCGCGCGCAACATCGAGGAAGGTGGATCGCTGACCATCATCGCCACCGCGATGGTCGAGACCGGATCCACCGGTGACACCGTCATCTTCGAGGAGTTCAAAGGCACCGGTAACGCCGAGCTCAAGCTGGACCGCAAGATCTCCGAACGGCGCGTCTTCCCCGCGGTCGACGTGAACCCTTCGGGTACCCGCAAAGACGAATTGCTTTTGTCACCAGACGAGTTCGCCATTGTGCACAAGCTGCGCCGCGTGCTGTCGGGTCTGGATTCTCACCAGGCCATCGACTTGCTGATGTCGCAGCTGCGCAAGACGAAGAACAACTACGAGTTCCTGGTGCAGGTGTCCAAGACGACGCCTGGATCGATGGATAACGATTAGCCAACTCGCCGGCCGTGGCGGAAACGCTGCAGCAACTCCTTCGTGAGCGGCTCGACCAGGACACGCCGGCGCTCAAGTTCGGCGACCAGGTATGGACCTGGTGTGAACACCTCGCCGAGGCAGCCGCCACCGTGCGCCGCCCCACACCCGGGGGCGGCATGGTCTGGACCCGCGACGCAAAAAGCCGCGTCTACCGCGACACGTAAACGACGCACACGACACGCCGGTGGGAGTCGCAAGGGTTGATGTCTCGGCGCAATGCCCGCCCTGCGGCCCCGGGAATGCGAGTGCGCAGCTCGGCGTTTGGGCTGGTGTAGGTTGACCTGGCATAATCGACGGTCGACTAACCCAGGACCGGATCAGGTTCCCGGAGTTCGCGCCCCGTCCGGGCGGGAAACGATCGAAGAGGACATCATGAAAGCTGACATTCATCCCGCGTACGGGGAGACCACCGTGCATTGCGGGTGTGGGAACACCTTCCAGACCCGCAGCACCAAGCCTGGCGGCAACATCGTCGTCGAGGTCTGCTCGCAGTGCCACCCGTTCTATACCGGCAAGCAGAAAATCCTCGACAGCGGCGGCCGGGTGGCCCGCTTCGAAAAGCGTTACGGCAAGCGCAAGGGCGCTGCCGGGACGGACAAGACCGACAAATAGCTGGGTTGCCGACGCCCGAACTGTGCGCGAACCTGCACAGGCCGGGCGTCGGTTTGCGTTTGCGGCAACGGAACGCGACAGGAGGTGAGACATGACGCAGCCGGTGCAGACGATTGATGTGCTGCTGGCAGAACACGCCGAACTCGAGCATCGGCTGGCGGATCCGGAATTGCACAGCGATCCGGCCGAGGCTCGAAAGGCCGGCCGCCGATTCGCCCGATTGGCACCGATCGTTGCCACCTACCGCAAGCTGGAGTCGGCGCGCGACGACCTGGAGACCGCGCGTGAACTGGCCACCGACGACGAGTCGTTCGCCGACGAAGTCACCGAACTGGAATCGCGGGTGGCCGAACTGGACACCCAGTTGACCGACATGCTGGCGCCGCGCGACCCGCACGACGCCGACGACATCGTGCTCGAAGTCAAATCCGGGGAGGGCGGCGAAGAATCGGCGCTGTTCGCTGCGGATTTGGCGAGGATGTATGTCCGCTACGCCGAGCGGCGCGGCTGGACGGTGACGGTACTGGACGAGACCGTGTCTGATTTGGGCGGCTATAAAGATGTGACGCTCAGTATCGCCGGCAAGGGCGACACCGCCGACGGGGTGTGGTCGCGCATGAAGTTCGAGGGTGGAGTACACCGGGTACAACGGGTGCCGGTGACGGAATCGCAAGGCCGGGTCCATACTTCGGCGGCCGGTGTGCTGGTCTACCCCGAACCCGAGGAGGTCGGCGAGGTGCAGATCAACGAGTCAGACCTGCGCGTCGACGTGTACCGGTCGTCAGGAAAAGGCGGGCAGGGCGTCAACACAACCGACTCCGCGGTGCGGATCACGCATCTGCCCACCGGGATCGTGGTCACCTGCCAAAACGAGCGCTCACAGCTGCAGAACAAAACTCGTGCGTTACAGGTGCTGGCGGCTCGCCTGCAGGCCATCGCCGAAGAACAGGCGTTGGCCGACGCGTCGGCCGATCGCGCCAGCCAAATCCGCACCGTGGACCGCAGCGAACGAATTCGCACCTACAACTTCCCCGAGAACCGGATCACCGACCACCGCATCGGTTACAAAGCTCATAATCTCGACCAGGTGCTCGATGGTGACCTGGACGCGTTGTTCGACGCGCTGAGCGCCGCTGACAAGCAGTCCCGGCTACAGCAGGCATGACGTTGCGACACGTGATCGACGCCGCTGCAGCGCAGCTCGCCGAAGCGGGAATCGACTCCGCGCGTTACGACGCCGAGCTGTTGGCTGCTCACCAGGCAGGCATCGAGCGCGGTCGGCTGACCTTGCTCGAGTCGCCCGGCGAGGACTTCCTCGCGCGCTACCGCGACGTCGTGACCGAGCGCTCGCGGCGGGTGCCGCTGCAGCATCTCACCGGCATCGCGGCATTCGGGCCGGTGATGCTGCACGTCGGTCCGGGCGTGTTCATACCGCGTCCGGAGACCGAGGCGATGCTGGAATGGGCTATGTCGCAACCACTTTCGGAGCGGCCGTTGATCGTCGATTTATGCACCGGGTCCGGTGCATTGGCGCTGGCGCTGGCCCGCCATCGGCCCGCCGCGCGGGTGATCGGCATCGATGACTCCGACGAGGCCTTGCAGTACGCGCGCCGCAACACTGCCGGCACCGCCGTCGAACTCCTGTGCGCCGACGTCACCGAGTCGGGCCTGCTTCCCGAGCTCGATCAAGGCGTCGACCTCGTGGTCGCCAACCCGCCCTACGTCCTTGACGACATCGCCCTGGAACCCGAAGTGGCCCAACATGATCCGCCTCACGCGGTGTTTGGCGGGGGCGACGGGATGGCGGTGATCGCCGCCGTGGTCGGCCTTGCGGGACGCTGGCTGCGCCACGGTGGCCTATTCGCCGTCGAGCACGACGACACCACGTCGTCCCAGACCGTCGAAATGATTGCGAGCACAAAACTTTTTGAAGACGTCCAGGCCCGGCGAGATCTCGCCGGGCGGCTGCGATTCGTGACAGCACGCAGGAGCGGCGATGACTCGCATGGCGACGATGCAGTGGGGCACGCCCCCACAAGTGGGAGGTACCCCCACCCGCTTGCGGGAGAGAGCGGCGCCGATGACTGAAGTCTTCGACTGCGCCGACCCCGACCAGCGTGCCCGCGGGATTGCCGCCGCGGCAGGGGCCCTCAAAGGGGGCCGGCTGGTGGTGATGCCCACCGACACCGTCTACGGAATCGGCGCTGACGCGTTCAACAGTGCCGCGGTGACGGCTCTGCTGTCGGCGAAGGGACGGGGCCGCGACATGCCCGTTGGCGTACTGGTCGGCTCCTGGCACACCATCGAAGGCCTGGTCTACACGATGCCCAACGGCGCCCGCGATCTCATCCGTGCCTTCTGGCCCGGCGCCTTGAGCCTGGTGGTGACGCAGGCGCCGTCGCTGCAATGGGATCTCGGTGATGCCCGCGGCACCGTGATGCTACGGATGCCGTTGCACCCAGTGGCGATCGAGCTGCTGCGGGAAGTAGGGCCCATGGCAGTGTCCAGTGCGAACGTCTCCGGCCGCTCGCCCGCGGTGGACGCCAACGAGGCGCGCACTCAACTCGGTGAACTCGTGGACGTCTATCTCGATGCCGGCCCGTCCCAGCGACAGGCTGCCTCCACGATCGTTGACTTGACCGGGGCGACACCGCGCGTTCTGCGACCGGGTCCGGTAAGCGCCGGGCGAATCGCCGAGGTGCTCGGGGTCGACCCGGAAATCTTGGCAGCGCAGGCGTAACCAGAAGCGGTTAGCGGGTTCGATGTTGGTGCAGTACGGTCTCGAGGTGTCCAGCGGCGTAGCCAACCTTGCCAGTGGTTTGCTGGCTCTGTCTGACCGCGGCGCCGGTGTTCCGCTGCGCGAGCTTGCCCTCGTCGGCTTGACCGCGGCGATCATCACCTACTTCGCAACCGCGCCGGTGCGGGTGCTGGCCACCCGGTTGGGCGCGGTGGCCTATCCGCGGGAGCGCGACGTACACGTGACGCCGACACCCCGAATGGGCGGCCTGGCGATGTTCCTCGGTGTCGTCGCGGCCGTCTTCCTGGCATCGCAGCTGCCCGCGCTCACCCGCGGGTTCGTCTATTCCACGGGTATGCCCGCAGTGCTGGTGGCCGGCGCGGTGATCATGGGCATCGGCCTCATCGACGACCGTTGGGGCTTGGACGCTTTGACCAAGTTCGCCGGCCAGATCACCGCGGCCAGCGTGCTGGTCACCATGGGCGTCGCCTGGAGCGTTCTGTACATCCCGATCGGCGGGGTTGGCACCATCGTGCTGGACCAGGCCTCATCCATCCTGCTCACCCTGGCACTGACCGTATCGATCGTCAACGCAATGAACTTCGTCGACGGACTTGACGGCCTTGCTGCTGGGCTCGGCCTGATCACCGCGATGGCGATCTGCATGTTCTCGGTTGGTCTGCTCCGCGACCACGGCGGCGACGTGCTCTTCTATCCGCCTGCCGTCATTTCGGTGGTGCTGGCGGGTGCCTGTCTGGGCTTCTTGCCGCACAACTTTCACCGCGCCAGGATCTTCATGGGTGATTCCGGGTCGATGCTGATCGGCTTGATGCTCGCCGCAGCTTCCACGACGGCTGCTGGCCCCGTCTCGCAGAACGCCTACGGCGCTCGCGATGTGTTTGCGTTGCTGTCACCTTTTTTGCTGGTGGTGGCGGTCATGTTCGTACCGATGCTCGACCTGCTGCTGGCGATCGTGCGCCGCACCCGCGCGGGCCGCAGCGCGTTCAGCCCCGACAAGATGCATTTGCACCATCGATTGCTGCAGATCGGTCATTCGCATCGGCGGGTGGTGCTGCTGATCTATCTGTGGGTAGGCATTGTCGCATTCGGAGCCGCGAGCACCATCTTCTTCAATCCCCGCGACACCGCGGCGGTGATGCTGGGCGCGATTGTGGTCGCCGGCATCGTCACGGTGATCCCGCTGCTGCGCCGTCGGGATGACTACCAAGACGAGCACTACGACACGCAGTAGTAGCGGTGTCGTCCGTATGGTACGGTGCAGGTAGAACCCCAAAAAGCCGCTCAGGTTACCGGTCTATCGGATGGCCATCCGGTTGCACCGGTCGAAGACCGACGTCGGGAGATTACCCCTTGGGTGAATCCGCTGTGATGTGCGATACGCTCGGCGGGCTACCGATCAGTCGGCCGGCGGGTTCCGCTCCACCAACTTGGGATTGAGGTGCTGCAGTGACGACGCCAGCGCAGGATGCGCCGTTGGTGTTTCCCTCTGTTGCTTTCCGTCCGCTTCGTCTTTTTGCGATCAGCGTTGCGATTAGTGCGGTAGTGATCGTCGCCGGCGCATTGTCCGGTCACGTGATGGTGGGCGTGTTCTTCGGTGTCGGGTTGTTACTGGGTTTGCTCAACGCGCTCTTGGTGCGCCGTTCGGTTGAATCGGTTACTGCCCAGGATCATCCGCTGAAACGGTCGATGGCGCTCAACTCGGCGTCACGGTTGGCCATTATCACCGTCATCGGGCTGATCATCGTCTACCTTTTCCGGCCTGCCGGCCTGGGCGTGGTGTTCGGGTTGGCGCTCTTCCAAGTGCTTTTGGTGGTGTCGACCGCCTTGCCGGTCTGGAAGAAGCTGCGCGCCGGGGTGCCGGCGGAGCCCGCTGATTCCGCGGGCCGCCCGGCGGGCGCGGACGGCGTACTCACGGGCTCGGAAGGTCCGGACGAAAGGAGCCTCGGCGATGACTGAGATGTTCCTGGCCGAATCCCAGATCGAGGTGGGCCAGCACACCACGGCGACCTGGCTCGGCATGACCGTCAACACCGACACGATTTTGTCGACCGCGATCGCCGCAGTGATCGTGATCGGATTGGCCTTCTTCCTGCGCGCAAAGATCACCTCGACCGGCGTGCCCAGCGGTGTCCAGTTGTTTTGGGAGGCCATCACCGAACAGATGCGCGCCCAAATCGAGAGCGCCATTGGCATGCGGATCGCTCCGTTCGTGCTCCCGCTGGCCGTCACAATCTTCGTCTTCATCCTGATCTCCAACTGGCTCTCGGTGCTCCCGATGCAATACACCGATGCAAATGGGCACACGAGCGAGTTGCTCAAGTCGGCGGCAGCCGACATCAATTACGTACTCGCGCTGGCTCTTTTCGTCTTCGTCTGCTACCACATCGCAGGGATTTGGCGCCGCGGCATCGTCGGACACCCACTCGCCGTGCTCAAGGGCCACGTAGCGTTCTTGGCGCCGATCAACCTCGTCGAGGAACTCGCCAAGCCGATCTCGTTGTCGCTCCGACTTTTCGGCAACATCTTCGCCGGCGGCATCTTGGTTGCGCTGATCGCGCTCTTTCCGCCGTACATCATGTGGTTGCCCAACGCGGTTTGGAAGTCCTTCGATCTATTTGTCGGCGCGATTCAGGCCTTCATCTTCTCGATCCTGACAATCCTCTACTTCAGCCAAGCGATGGAGATTGAGGAACACCATGACTGAAGTAGCCACCAAACGGCCCGACCCACAGACCATTACACGAGCCTGGTAATCGCTACCAGACGAGCCGACAGATAATGCTAGATAAAGGAGAAAAGAATGGCCGCTCTGCCTCCCGAAGTCGCTGCCGCCGCTCTCATCGGTGGTGGCCTGATCATGGGTGGCGGCGCTATCGGCGCCGGCATCGGTGACGGAATCGCCGGTAACGCGCTGGTTTCTGGTATCGCCCGGCAACCCGAGGCGCAGGGCCGGTTGTTCACCCCGTTCTTCATCACCGTCGGTCTGGTGGAAGCTGCCTACTTCATCAACCTGGCGTTCATGGCGCTGTTCGTCTTCGCCACACCCGTCGGCACCTAAGTCGTTGTGATGGGCGACGCGCACCTTATTGTGCTGGCCGCTGGCCAGGGCGGCGAGGGAGGCAAGGGCGGCGGCAGCAATTTCCTCGTGCCCAACGGCACCTTCTTCTTCGTGCTGGCGATCTTCCTCATCGTGCTGGCCGTCATCGGCACATTCGTGGTGCCGCCGATCCTCAGGGTGATGCGCGAGCGGGAAGCCATGGTCGCCAAGACCGTTGCCGACAACAGGAAGGCGACCGAGCAGTTCGAAGCCGCCCAGGCCGACTACGAAGAAGCCCTCAAGGAGGCCCGGGTCCGGGCGTCGTCATTACGCGACAATGCCCGCGCCGAAGGCCGTAAAGTGGTCGAGGACGCGCGCGCCCGTGCCGAGCAACGGGTGTTGTCGACGTTGCAGATGGCCGCAGAGCAATTGAAGCGGGAGAGGGACGCCGTGGAACTGGATCTGCGCGCCAACGTGGCGGGTATGTCGGCGACGCTGGCCAGTCGGATCCTCGGCGTCGACGTCGCTCCCGTCACCGCGGCCACCTCCTCGACTGGGAAGTCCGGACGGTAATCGCCCATGTCGACATTCTTAGGCCAGTTGGCGGGATTCGCCCTCATCGTGTTCCTGGTCTGGCGCTTCGTGGTGCCGCCCGTCCGCCGCTTGATGACCGCCCGGCAAGAGACGGTGCGCCGGCAGCTGGAAGATTCGGCCGCGGCGGCCGATCGGTTGAGTGAGTCGACCACGGCCCACAGTCAAGCCGTGGAGGACGCCAAGTCAGAAGCCGAACGGATCGTCGAAGAGGCGCAGGGTGACGCGGCACGCCTTGGCGAGCAGCTGCGCGCCCAGGCCGGCGTCGAGGCGGAACGCATTGAAGCGCAAGGCAACCGGCAGGTGGAGCTGCTGCGCACGCAGCTCAGCCGGCAGCTTCGACTGGAACTCGGTCACGAGGCCGTCCGCCAGGCGGGCGAACTGGTGCGCAACTACGTCGCGGATCCGGAACAGCAGTCGGCCACCGTCGACTGGTTCCTGGACGACCTCGACGCCATGGCGCCGGCGCCCACCGAGGTTTCCTATCCGCTGCTGGCCAAGATGCGCTCGGCCAGCCGGAGTGCGGTGACCGACCTGTCGGACCGGTTCAGCGACTTGGCGAAGAACCTTGACAACAAAGCCCTTTCGACGCTGTCCAGCGAGCTGGTCGCGGTAGGCCAGATGCTGGACCGGGAGATTGTGGTGACCCGGTACCTCACCGTCCCCGCCGAAGACGCAACGCCCAGGGTCCGGCTGATCGAGCGACTGGTATCGGGCAAGGTCGGCGACGCCACGCTCGACGTCCTGCGACTGGCGGTTTCCGAGCGTTGGTCGGCTAACGCCGATCTCATCAGCGCCATCGAACACGTGTCCCGGCAGGCGCTGCTCGAGGTGGCCGAGCGGGAGGGCAAGGTCGACGAGGTCGAAGACCAGCTGTTCAGGTTCTCGCGCATCCTCGACGCGCAGCCGCGACTGACGATCCTGTTGGGCGACTACTCCGTTCCGGTGGAGGGACGAGTGGGTTTGCTGCGCAAGGTGCTTGACAGCGCGAGCGGCAGCGTCAACCCGGTCGTGGTGGACCTGCTGACCCACACCGTCGAGCTGCTGAGGGGCCAGAACGCCGATGAGGCAATCCAATTCCTGGCAGAGGTCGCCGTTGCGCGCCGCGGCGAGGTCGTCGCGCAGGTCAGTGCGGCGGCCGAGCTCAGCGAAGCCCAGCGAGCGCGCCTCACCGAAGTCCTCGGCCGCATCTATGGGCACCCGGTGGCGGTGCAGGTGCAGATCGACGAGACCGTGCTGGGCGGCCTGCTCATCTCCGTCGCCGACGAGGTGATCGACGGGACGCTCTCGTCGCGCCTGGCCGCGGCCGAGGCCCAGTTGCCGGACTGACCACTGACCATTCACCACGACCGACGCGAACAAAGATCAAGTAGGAAGACGAAAAGCCATGGCCGAGTTGACAATCTCCGCTGAGGACATTCAGGGCGCCATCGAGGAGTACATAGACTCCTTCACCTCCGACACCGCCCGCGAGGAGGTCGGTACGGTCATCGAGGCCGGTGACGGCATCGCGCACGTCGAAGGTCTGCCCTCCGTGATGACCCAAGAGCTCCTCGAGTTTCCGGGCGGAGTCCTCGGCGTCGCCCTCAACCTCGACGAGCACAGCATCGGTGCGGTGATCCTTGGTGACTTCGAGAAAATCGAAGAAGGCCAACAGGTCAAGCGCACCGGCGAGGTGCTGTCGGTGCCCGTCGGCGACGCCTTCCTGGGTCGCGTCGTCGATCCGCTGGGCCACCCCATCGACGGCCGCGGCGACATCGAGACCGACATCCGCCGCGCGCTCGAGATCCAGGCGCCGTCCGTGGTGCAGCGCCAGAGCGTCAAGGAGCCGCTGCAGACCGGCATCAAGGCCATCGACGCGATGACGCCGATCGGTCGCGGCCAGCGGCAGCTGATCATCGGCGACCGCAAGACCGGCAAGACCGCGGTCTGCGTCGACACCATCCTCAACCAGCGCGAGAACTGGGAGAGCGGCGACGAGAGCAAGCAGGTGCGCTGCGTCTACGTCGCCATCGGTCAGAAGGGCACCACGATCGCGTCGGTCCGGCGAGCCCTCGAAGAGGGCGGCGCGATGGACTACACCACCATCGTCGCGGCGCCGGCATCCGATTCCGCCGGCTTCAAATGGCTTGCGCCGTACACCGGTTCGGCGATCGCGCAGCACTGGATGTACGAAGGCAAGCATGTGCTGATCGTGTTCGACGACTTGAGCAAGCAGGCCGAGGCGTACCGGGCCATCTCGCTGCTGCTGCGCCGCCCGCCCGGTCGCGAGGCCTACCCAGGCGACGTATTCTACCTGCACTCCCGCCTGCTGGAGCGCTGCGCCAAGCTTTCCGACGACCTGGGTGGCGGCTCGCTGACCGGCCTGCCGATCATCGAGACGAAGGCCAACGACATTTCGGCCTACATCCCGACGAACGTCATCTCCATCACCGACGGTCAGTGCTTCCTGGAGTCGGACCTGTTCAACCAGGGCGTGCGGCCGGCCATCAACGTCGGTGTCTCGGTGTCCCGCGTCGGTGGGGCGGCGCAAATCAAGGCCATGAAGGAAGTGGCCGGCTCGCTTCGTCTGGACCTATCCCAATACCGGGAGCTGGAGTCCTTCGCCGCGTTCGCCTCGGACTTGGACGCGACTTCCAAGGCCCAGCTGGAGCGGGGCGAGCGGCTAGTCGAGCTGCTCAAGCAGCCGCAGTACCAACCCATGCCGGTCGAGGAGCAGGTGGTCTCGATCTTCCTGGGCACCGCCGGCCACCTGGACTCCGTGCCCGTCGAGGACGTCAGGCGTTTCGAAACCGAGTTGCTCGACCACATGCGCGCTTCCGAGGAGAAGTTCCTGGCCGGGATCCGCGACAGCGGGAAGCTCTCCGAGGAGGGCGAGAATCAGCTCACGGACATCATCAACAAGTTCAAGAAGGGCTTCGCCGCCTCCGGCGGCGCATCCGTGGTGCCCGACGAGCACGTCGAGGCGATGGACGAGGCGGACCTGGCAAAGGAGTCGGTGCAAGTCAAGAAGGAAAAGCCCAAGGAAAAGCAGGAATCCAAGGACGCCAGGAAGGACAAGAAGTAGCTAAAGATGGCTGCCACACTTCGCGAACTGCGTGGCCGGATTCGTTCGGCCGGGTCGATCAAGAAGATCACCAAAGCGCAGGAGATGATCGCGACATCGCGCATCGGGAAGGCACAGGCCCGGCTGCAAGCCGCCCGGCCTTACGCCTTCCAGATCACCGCGATGCTCACCACCCTGTCCGCCGAGGCCGCCCTGGACCACCCCTTGCTGGTCGAGCGCCCCGAACCGAAGCGGGCGGGCGTGCTGGTGGTGTCCTCCGACCGCGGTCTGTGCGGCGCGTACAATTCCAGCATCTTCCGCCGCGCCGAGGAACTCTTCTCCCTGCTGCGAGAGGAGGGTAAGGCGCCCGTCGTGTACACCGTGGGCCGTAAGGCATTGAACTACTTCAAGTTCCGCAACTGGGACATCACCGAATCGTGGACGGGCTTCTCCGAGCAACCGAAGGGTGAAAACGCCCAAGAGATCGCATCCACGTTGGTCGACGCCTTCATGAAGGGCGTCGGCGGCGACGACGATCAGCAGTCGGACTCGGAAGGCGTGGACGAACTGCACGTCGTCTACTCGGAGTTCAAGTCGATGATGTCGCAGGCGGCGGTGGCCCACCGCATGGCCCCGCTGGTGGTGGAGTACGTCGAGGAGGAGCCCGAGCTGCACACCCTGTACTCCTTTGAACCTGATGCCACAACACTTTTCGATGCGCTGCTGCCGCGGTACCTGACCACCCGGGTCTACGCGGCACTGCTTGAATCGGCGGCATCGGAGCTGGCGTCGCGGCAGCGGGCGATGAAGTCGGCCACCGACAACGCCGACGACCTGATCAAAGAGCTGACGCTGATGGCGAACCGCGAGCGGCAGGCCCAGATCACCCAGGAGATCAGCGAAATCGTCGGCGGCGCAAACGCGCTCGCCGATGCCGAGTAGCACACGAGGAAGAAGAAAATTATGGCTGCTACTACCGAAACCACTAAGAAGACCGAAAAGTCGTCGAGCAACGGCGAAACCAGCGGCCGCGTCGTCCGGATCACCGGGCCCGTCGTCGACGTCGAGTTTCCGCGCGGCTCCGTGCCGGAACTGTTCAACGCGCTCAACGCGGAGATCACCTTCGAGGAGCTCAAGAAGACTTTGACGCTCGAAGTCGCACAGCACCTGGGCGACAACCTGGTTCGTGCGATCTCCTTGCAGCCCACCGACGGCTTGGTGCGCGGCGTTGAGGTTACCGACTCCGGCACGTCGATCTCGGTGCCGGTCGGGGAGAAGGTCAAGGGCCACGTGTTCAACGCCCTGGGTGCCTGCCTCGACGAGCCGGGGTACGGCGAGGACTTCGACCACTGGTCGATTCACCGCAAGCCGCCGGCGTTCGAAGACCTCGAGCCTCGCACCGAGATGCTCGAGACCGGCCTGAAGGTTGTCGACCTGCTCACCCCATACGTCCGCGGCGGCAAGATCGCGCTGTTTGGCGGTGCCGGCGTGGGCAAGACGGTGCTGATCCAGGAGATGATCAACCGTATCGCCCGCAACTTCGGTGGCACGTCGGTGTTCGCGGGCGTGGGGGAGCGCACCCGTGAGGGCAATGACCTCTGGGTCGAGCTCAAAGAGGCCGACGTGCTCAAGGACACCGCGCTGGTGTTCGGTCAGATGGACGAGCCGCCCGGTACCCGTATGCGGGTGGCGCTGTCGGCGTTGACGATGGCCGAGTGGTTCCGCGACGAAGCCGGTCAGGACGTGCTGTTGTTCATTGACAACATCTTCCGGTTCACCCAGGCCGGCTCGGAGGTCTCCACGCTGCTCGGCCGCATGCCGTCCGCGGTGGGTTACCAGCCCACCCTGGCCGACGAGATGGGTGAGCTGCAGGAGCGCATCACCTCGACCCGGGGCCGCTCGATCACGTCGATGCAGGCGGTCTACGTGCCCGCCGACGACTACACTGACCCGGCGCCGGCGACGACGTTCGCGCACCTGGACGCGACCACGGAGCTGTCGCGTTCGGTCTTCTCCAAGGGCATCTTCCCCGCGGTGGACCCGCTGGCCTCCAGCTCGACCATCCTCGATCCCAGCGTCGTCGGCGACGAGCACTACCGCGTGGCGCAGGAAGTCATCCGAATCCTGCAGCGCTACAAGGACCTTCAAGACATCATCGCCATTCTCGGCATCGACGAGCTGTCCGAAGAGGATAAGCAGCTCGTCCAGCGAGCGCGGCGCATCGAGCGGTTCCTGTCGCAGAACATGATGGCGGCCGAGCAGTTCACCGGCCAGCCGGGCTCGACGGTGCCGGTGAAGGAGACCATCGAGGCGTTCGACCGCCTGACCAAGGGCGAGTTCGACCACATACCCGAACAGGCGTTCTTCTTGATCGGTGGCCTCGACGACCTGGCCAAGAAATCCGAAAGCTTCGGCGCCAAGCTGGAATCCTGATTTGAACTCGAAAGGTGTTTGCGGTATGGCGGAGTTGAACGTTGAGATAGTCGCAGTCGACCGAAAGATCTGGTCGGGTGAGGCGACGTTCCTGTTCACCCGCACCACCGTCGGCGAGATCGGCATCCTGCCCCGTCACATCCCGCTGGTAGCCCAGTTGGTTGACGACGCGATGGTGCGCGTCGAAAGGGAAGGCGAAGATGATCTGCGGATCGCGGTCGATGGCGGTTTTCTGTCGGTGACTGAAGAAACGGTCAGTATCCTCGCCGAGTCCGCGCAGTTCGAGTCGGAGATCGACGAGCAGGCCGCCAGGGAGGACTCCGAGTCTGACGACCCCCGTATCGCCGCCAGGGGGCGTGCCAGATTGCGCGCTGTCGGCGCGATTGACTAACCGCCGATGAGCGCGCCCATGGTTGGCATGGTCGTGCTTGTCGTCGTCTTAGCGGGGGCCGTGGCCGCCCTGAGTTATCGGTTGTGGAAACTGCGCCAGGGCGGCACCGCGGGGATCATGCGAGACATTCCCGCAGTGGGAGGTCATGGCTGGCGGCATGGCGTAATCCGTTATCGCGGCGGCGAAGCCGCGTTCTACCGGCTGTCCAGTCTGCGTCTGTGGCCAGACCGTCGGCTCAGCCGCCGAGGTGTGGAGATCGTGGCCCGGCGTGCGCCGCGCGGTGACGAGTTCGACATCATGACGGACGAAATCGTCGTATTGGAGCTGCGGGAGACGACGCAGGATCGCAGGTCTGGTTACGAGATCGCACTCGACAAAGGCGCTTTGACCGCTTTCCTGTCGTGGCTAGAGTCCCGTCCCTCGCCGCGCGCCCGCCGCCGCAGCGTTTAGGCGTTGCGCCGCAGGCTATTTCGCGCCGGGCGCGCCGCCCCCGGGCTTCCAGAGCACGTCGCCACCGGGGTTGGCCGCGCGGGCCAGGATGAAGAGTAGATCCGAGAGCCGGTTCAAGTACTTGGCGGGCAGCACGCTGACGCCTTGGGCGTGGGCATCGACCGCGGCCCACGCCGAGCGCTCCGCGCGACGTACCACGGTGCGGGCGACGTGCAACAGCGCAGAGAGCGCCGAACCACCGGGCAGCACAAAGGAATTCAGCGCCGGCAACGCTTCGTTGTATTTGTCGCACCATCCCTCGAGTCGATCGATGTAGGGCTGGGTGACGCGCAGCGGCGGATATTCGGGGTTGTCCATCACCGGGGTGGACAGGTCTGCGCCGGCGTCAAACAAGTCGTTCTGGATCTGCCGGAGCACCCCCGCGATTTCCTCGTCCGGCTGCCCCAGGGCGATGGCGACCCCGATCGTTGAATTGGCCTCGTCGCAATCCGCGTACGCCACCAGCCGGGGATCATTCTTGGAGACCCGCGAGAAATCACTCAATCCGGTGGTGCCGTCGTCGCCGGTACGTGTATAGATGCGGGTCAGGTGTATCGCCATATGCAAAACGGTACTGCGGTTGGTGCAGGGACCGCGCCTTGGTTGACTGACAAGCCGATACCGCTTCACTACACTGACCCGGGTGGCTGAGCGATTCGTGGTGACCGGCGGCAACCGGTTGTCAGGCGAAGTCGCAGTGGGGGGCGCAAAGAACAGCGTGCTCAAGCTGATGGCGGCGACCCTGTTGGCCGAGGGCACCAGCACCATCACCAACTGCCCTGACATCCTCGATGTGCCGCTGATGGCCGAGGTGTTGCGTGGTCTCGGTGCCACCGTGGAGCTCGACGGCGACATCGCCCGCATCACATCTCCAGACGAGCCGAAATATGACGCCGACTTCGCCGCAGTCCGACAGTTCCGGGCCTCGGTCTGCGTGCTGGGTCCGCTGGTCGGCCGGTGCAAGCGCGCCCGGGTCGCACTTCCGGGCGGCGACGCGATCGGGTCGCGTCCGTTGGATATGCATCAGGCGGGCCTGCGGCAGCTCGGCGCGCAATGCAACATCGAGCACGGATGCGTGGTGGCTCAGGCCGACACGTTGCGCGGCGCGGAGATCCAGTTGGAGTTTCCGTCGGTGGGCGCGACCGAGAACATCCTGATGGCGGCGGTCGTGGCCGAGGGTGTCACCACGATCCACAATGCGGCGCGGGAACCCGACGTCGTGGATCTGTGCACCATGTTGAATCAGATGGGCGCACAGGTCGAGGGCGCGGGCTCGCCGACCATGACCATCACCGGCGTCCCGCGGCTGTACCCGACCGAGCACCGCGTGATCGGGGATCGCATCGTCGGGGCGACATGGGGCATCGCGGCGGCGATGACCCGCGGGGACATCACGGTGACGGGCGTCGACCCTGCGCACCTTCAAGTGGTGCTGCACAAGTTGCACGACGTGGGAGCGACGGTCACCCAAACCGACAACAGCTTCCGCGTCACCCAGTACGAGCGTCCGAAGTCCGTCAATGTGGCGACGTTGCCGTTCCCCGGGTTTCCGACCGATCTGCAGCCGATGGCGATCGCCCTGGCGTCGATCGCCGACGGGACGTCGATGATTACCGAGAACGTGTTCGAGGCCCGGTTCCGGTTCGTCGAGGAAATGATCCGCCTCGGCGCCGACGCGCGCACCGACGGGCACCACGCCGTCGTGCGCGGTCTGTCGCAACTGTCGAGTGCACCGGTGTGGTGTTCGGACATCCGGGCCGGCGCCGGCCTGGTGCTCGCGGGGCTGGTCGCGGACGGCGACACCGAGGTTCACGACGTGTTCCACATTGATCGCGGCTACCCCTTGTTCGTTGAGAACCTGGCGATTTTGGGAGCCGAGATCGAGCGGGTAGAGTAGTCAAAGTCAGTGCCCCACAGGGGCGGTCGCCCCAAACAGGGGTGTCCGAAACCCGGGCCTTGACTCCCTCGCTGGATTGGTACTAACCTGGCCCGGCTGCCCCCGGAGCGGTCACGACGACCGAAACTGGGGGTTGACTCCTCTGCCAGAACGGTATTAAGCTGGCAGGGTTGCCCCCAAAACGGGCGAAACAAGTGTTGTTTGAGAACTCAATAGTGTGTTTGGTCTTTATTATTTGTTGTTGTTTTTTGGGCCACGCCTAGCACTCCCCGTGTGTGGGTGTGGCCGTAATTTTGATGCCAGATTTTGGCGTCTTGTCAGGTATCTCTGATTTGAATCCACCTCGTTCGCGAGGAGATTTTGTTTGGAGAGTTTGATCCTGGCTCAGGACGAACGCTGGCGGCGTGCTTAACACATGCAAGTCGAACGGAAAGGTCTCTTCGGAGACACTCGAGTGGCGAACGGGTGAGTAACACGTGGGCAATCTGCCCTGCACTCCGGGATAAGCTTGGGAAACTGGGTCTAATACCGGATAGGACCTTAAGACGCATGTCTTTTGGTGGAAAGCTTTTGCGGTGTGGGATGGGCCCGCGGCCTATCAGCTTGTTGGTGGGGTGACGGCCCACCAAGGCGACGACGGGTAGCCGGCCTGAGAGGGTGTCCGGCCACACTGGGACTGAGATACGGCCCAGACTCCTACGG
>DATJQO010000190.1:0-24435 GCA_035505695.1 Mycobacterium sp. | reverse complement strand
CTAAGTCGTGTTCGGGGCCGGCGAAGGTGTGAAACACCAGGCGATAGATTTCACCGCGGGCTACCTCGCCCTCGATCACGAAGTTCGTTGTGATGATGTTGTGTTGGGAGACACGCACATAGGGCTCCGCAGCCCGCAGCTGTGCGATGAACTGTTCGACACTGCCCGTCGAGAACGAACCGTGCGTGTCGGTCGCCTCGGGTGGTACAGGCTGCGAAGCGCTTCATAGTCAGCGCGGTCGACCGCCCGGCAATAGGTAGTGACGAGCTGATGCAGTTCGTCTCGGTCAGCATCAGTGTCAATCTGGCGTCGTCCACCACCACGCCACGATAGCTCGGTGGTGGTTAGTGCGGTCGTGAGGCTGATCGGCATGCTTCTTGATCAGCAGGTGTACTAACTCTGGAAACGGGCGAATCGTGGTCTAGAGCCCACGCCCTTTTCAGCACGTTCCGTCGGCAGGTCACGCGGGTCCGTCAACCTTCTAGTGCCTGTCAAGACGCCGCTGCACCCCGTGCACTCCACCGCGCCAGGAACGGATATGCGCGTAGCACAACATTTAACAGGACACTTGTGGCTGCACTGCTGGGATTGATGTACTCGCGTATCGAGTCAAAGCGTCCGTCACGGATGTGGAATATCCAGCAGTACCCGTCGATCTTGACGCGAATGCCGACGACCAGCGCACGGTGTTCGTATTCGACGACGAGATACTCATCGTTGGCGAACCAGTTGGTGACGTTGACCCTGGAACGGCTGTCATGCGTCCTGCTGCGTCCCGCCGCCGTGACTGCACTGATGACGTTGTCCCGACCGCTCCACGTATGGCCGATGGGCATCAGGGTGAAAGTGCAGTCATCGGTCAATAACTCGCCGAACCCCTCGTAGTCGTCGCCAGCAACGATGGCCAGGTATCGCTCAATCAGGTTCGTGACGGCGCCATCGCTATCGGTCACTTCGGGCTCCCCGCAGGTCTGTCAATCGAGTCAAGCGTAGAGCGCCTCTGGGGGTTCTAGACTGTCTGCGTGCCGAACCTTCAGCTTGCCCAAGACCCTGAGCCCGACGCGTTGCTGGACGACGATCCGTTCGCATTGCTGATCGGCATGCTGCTTGACCAGCAGGTGCCCTTCGAGACCGCCTTCGCCGGACCCAAGAAGATCGCGGACCGGATGGGCCGGTTGGACGCCGGCGAGATCGCCGCATACGACCCCGACAAATTCGCGGCGCTGTGCTCCGAAAGACCTGCGGTGCACCGCTTTCCGAGGTCGATGGCCAAGCGGATCCAGGCCTTGGCGCAGATCATCGTCGACCGCTACGAGGGCAACGCGGCGGGCCTGTGGACGGCCGGCGATCCCGACAGCAAGGAGCTGCTGCGGCGCCTCGAGGGACTGCCCGGTTTCGGTGAACAGAAGGCCAAGATCTTTTTGGCGTTGCTGGGCAAGCAGTATGGGGTGACGCCGACCGGCTGGCGGCAAGCGGCCGGCGAGTTCGGTAAAGCCGGCACACACCTGTCCGTCGCCGATATCGTCGACGAGCGTTCGCTCGGGCAGGTGCGGTCGTATAAGAAGCAGATGAAGGCGTCTGCCAAGGCGGCAGCGCAGGGAAAGGCGGCAACGTGAAGACACACATAACGTGTCCGTGCGGCGAAGCCATCGTCGGCAAGGACGAGGACGAGCTGGTCGAACTGACCCAGGCGCACCTTGCCAGCGTCCATCCGGGCCTGGAGTACGACCGCGACGCCATTTTGTTCATGGCGTACTAGCCGCCATCGGCGGCCGACAGCTGACGCAGCACGCGTAGGAACAGGCGACGATCTTCGGCGGGTAGCTTCCCGAGCCAGCGCTCTTCGCCGAGCTGGATGTCTTGCTGGGCAGCATCTTTCGCGGCCCGGCCCGCTTCGGTGAGCGCAAGCAGTCGCACCCGCCGGTCGTCCGGGTCGGGACGTCGCTCGATAAAACCCCGGCCCTGCAATTCGTCGAGTGTGGGGATGATGCGTGTCTTGTCCGCGCCGATCGCCTCGGCGAGCGCGGCCTGGCTGCGTACTGGCGAGCGATCAAGTGCACACAGCACGATGTAGGCCCACATCGACAATCCGCGGGCTTCCAGGACGGGTGCCTCGGCCGCGATCATTTCGCGAACCAGCGGCGCCATCATCGCCGCGAGATCAGGACGCCTTGTCCTCCGTGCCATGGGGAAAGCGTAGCTGTTGATCGATCATATGCAAATACATATGATACGTTAATGCACATTATTTCGGATTTTCGACCCTTTCACCGGACCGCCGTGCTGGCGTCTGTCGACCTCTTTTCGGCGGTCACGCCGGACGATCTGCGCCGGCCGACACCCTGCGCGGGCTGGAACCTACTCGACCTGCTCGCCCACATGACCGCGCAGCATCACGGATTCGCCGCGGCCGCGCGTGGCGAAGGCGACAACCCGACCGTATGGGCGTCAGACTGCGTCGCCGACGCCGTGGCGGCCGATCCCCGCGGTACTTATGCCGCGGCCGCTGCCGAAGTGCTCGACGCGTTCGCCGCCGATGGAGTGCTCGAGGCGACGTTTTCGTTGCCCGAGTTCGGCCCCGGGGCCACCTTCCTCGGCGCGATGGCGATCGGCTTCCACTTCGTGGATTACGTCGTGCACGGCTGGGACGTCGCAAAGAGCATCGGTGTCCACTTTGTGGTCTCGGACGATGTCCTCGCTGCCGTGCTACCACTCGTGTTCTTCGTGCCAGATGGTGAGTACCGCAACATGGACGGCGCTCCGTTTGGGCCGGCCATCGCCGCACCTGACGGCGCAACCGACTTGGACCGCGTTCTCAGCTACCTCGGCCGCTCGCCCAACTGGAAACCCTGATACGAGAACACGTTACGGGCAGCCGGCACAGGTGTGCCGGTTACGGCACCACCGTGGAGCCGATCGTCGGCATGAACTGGCACTGCCGGTCTTTGGTGGTGACCTGCCCGAAGATCGTCGACATGATGCTGCCCGAACCGGTGTCGGCGATCGCGGTCAATGTGGTCGGCCCGTCGGGGTTGATGTCGGACCGCGGCTTGAGTGCAATCGTTCCGGACTTGCCCGTGGTCAGGTTCACCCAGGTGACGTTCAACGGCAGCTTCTGCACCTCGGCGGGTCCTGGCGTGCCGACCGCGGTGAACACGTAAGCGGTCTGCCCCGGCCCCGGACCGGGAGTCGGGATCTTGGCGGGCCCCGCTACCGAGAGTGCCGTCGCGATCGAACTGCTGCCGTCCGCAAGGCAGTTAGTGCCGATCGAGGGATACATGAAGTCCTGCGTGGGCGGAGCGTCGGGACCAAAGCCCGGCGCGGCCGCAGGAGCGGCGCCCGGCGCGGGAGCCGGCGCAACGGCTGGTGCGGGCGGCGCCGGTGCGGGCGCCGCGACGGGTGCGGGCGGCGCCGGTGCGGGCGCCACGACGGGCGCGTTTGCCGACGGTACGGGTGCGGCCACGGGTGGTGCCGCCGCCGGCGGAGTGGCGGCGGGCGCCGGACCGGCCGCGTGGGCCGGGTCGATGCCGGTCGGCAGGTGTGCCTGCAGGCCGGGCACCACGCCGGCCGCCGGCACGTGCGGAGCGGGTGAACCGTCAGGCAGCGCGGTGCCGTTTGGCGCCGAGTTGGGCGCGCCGGGTCCGGGTGAGCCCGGCTCTTGCACGAATTGATTCACCGACGTGGCCACGTTGCGGGATTCGGCGGGCGCCGTCGGATTGTGAGTGAAAGCCTGCGCGGCGGCCATCAGCAGCTGTGTCGCCTGCCCGGGATTGCTCGCCGCTTGCTGGATGATCGGGCTGAGCTGCGATAGCGCCGGCAGGCCCGGAAGTTCTTGAGTTGAGTTCGGTTGCGGTGCCGCCGGATCGGCTGCCGCGCTCGGGCACATCCCGAACGCGGCAGCCGACGCCGTCACGACAGCGGCCAAACCTTTGGACAGATTCCAAGTGGTTACCACGGTGTCCTCCGGTCGTTGCGTGGTTGGCTTTGCTGTCTAACGAACTGGTCAGGGCAGCGCGGCGAGCAGCGGCGCCATCGGTCCAGCAGGGCTGGCCGCTGCCGCGGCTGGTGCCGCCGGAGCCTGGCCATTGGCCAGCGCCGGCAGATCCTGCGGAAGGGTCACTTGGGAGGGCACGTTGGCCGGCAGACCGCCCGGCAGCAGCGCCGGCATGTCGATCTTGGCTTGCGGGATTTGCGGAGCAGGCGGTGTGGCCGGAGCGGCCGGTGTCGACAGCCCCGGGATGGCCGGCAGGCCGGGGATCGACGGAGCAGCCGGGGCGGCGGGTGCCGCGGGTGCCTGCTGTGTCAAGCCCGGAATCAACCCCTGCAGGCCCGACGTTGCGGCCGGGGCGGCGGGTGCCGTCGGCTGCGTCAGTCCGGGGATGGAGGGCAGGGCCGCCGGCGAAGTCGCCGGCGACGGTGCGACCGCCGACGGCACGCCGGGGAAGCTGATTCCGGGAGCGGCCGGTGCCGCCGGCGGCGTCGCGCCGAGGGCGGTGGCGAGGTTTTGCAGGATTTGCGGCGCGTTGGCCGCCGAAGCGATCAGCTGCTGCGGAATGTTCGGCACGGGTGGAGCCGGCACGGGGTCGGCGTGGGCGATACCGCCCGTCAGTAGTGCTGCCGAGGACCCGACGAGGACGGCGGCGGCACGCAAATAAGTCCAGATGGTTGGCATGACTCTCCCTGGTTGTGGATGACAGGTCCGGCGCCGAAGTTACTTTGATACAGATGGGACTCAAGTGACACGTGTGGCATTTATTCGATCGTTACTGAGACGAGAAACGGCGGTGACCGAGCGACCGACCGCGCGGCTGAAACAGCCCGGCGCCCGCCGAGGTCGCTAAAGTCGGGCAGATAGATACCACCACGGCCGTCGCGGCGGCACCTACTACCCGGCGATTCGCGGATCGGCTTCAGGCGGCCGCGCCGCTGTTACTGATCGCGAGCGTCGCCGCGCGACTCGCCTGGACTTATCTGGCGCCCAGCGGCGCGAACTTCGTCGACTTACACGTCTACCTCGGCGGGGCGGCCGCTCTCGACCATCCCGGCACCTTGTACAGCTATGTGTACGCCGACAAGACGCCCGACTTCCCGCTGCCCTTCACCTACCCGCCGTTCGCGGCGGTCGTGTTCTACCCACTGCATCTGCTGCCGTTCGGCTTGGTCGGCTTCCTGTGGCAGGTCGCGACGATGGCCGCGTTGTACGCCGCGATTCGGGTCAGTCAGCGTTTGATAGGCGTTCCCCCCTCCAGCGGTCACCGGCTCGCGATGCTGTGGACGGCGGTCACCATGTGGATTGAGCCGCTCCGCAGCACATTTGACTACGGGCAAATCAACGTGCTGCTGATGCTGATCGTGCTGTGGGCGGCATACACCACGCGGTGGTGGCTCTCGGGGCTGTTGGTCGGCGTGGCAGCCGGAATCAAATTGACGCCGGCGATCGCCGGCGTTTATTTGGCCGGGATGCGGCGGTGGGCTGCGGCGGTGTCCTCGGTGGTCGTCTTCCTTGCCACCGTCGGGGTGTCGGCGTTGGTCGTCGGCGACCAAACGCGGTACTACTTCACCGAGTTGCTCGGCGACGCGCACCGGGTGGGGCCGATCGCCACCTCGTTCAATCAGTCCTGGCGTGGCGGCATCTCGCGAATCCTGGGGCACGACGCCGGCTTCGGTCCGCTGGTGCTGGCCGCCATCGCCGTTACCGCGGTAGTGGCCGTCCTGGCCTGGCGGGCACTGAGCGCATCCGACCGGCTGGGCAAGTTGCTGGTGGTCGAGCTGTTCGGGTTGCTGCTCTCACCGATTTCCTGGACCCACCACTGGGTGTGGCTGGTACCGCTGATGATCTGGGCGATTCACGGGCGAGGACGCGAGCGCCCCGGCGCGCGGGTCGTCGGCTGGGGCTGGCTGGCACTGACCATCATCGGTGTGCCGTGGTTACTGAGCTTCGCTCAACCCACCATCTGGCAAATCAGCCGACCGTGGTACCTAGCCTGGGCCGGCCTCGTCTACATCGTCGCGGCGACGGCGACATCGATCTGGATCGCTGCCACCGGCCGGCCGGCCGAGTCGGAGAATTAGCTCCCGACGATCTCGTCGATGTCGTGCGCCATCGCCACGTCCTTGTCGGTGATACCACCCTCGGAATGCGTAACCAGAGCGAAAGTTACCGTCCGCCAACGGATATCGATATCCGGGTGATGATCCTTACGCTCCGCGTGCTCGGCGACCCTGCGCACCGCATCGATGCCGGCCAGAAATGCCGGAAACTTGATCGAACGGCGCAGCGCCCCGTCCACCCGCTCCCATCCGTTGAGCTCCGGCAGCGCGGCGTCTACTTGTTCATCCGTTAAAACAGCCATCCGCCGACCGTATACCGTCACTGGCCATGTCGACCCAGATCGTCGTCGCCGGAGCCGTCATCTGTGGCTCCATGGTCCTGGTGGCGCAACGCCTCCGGCCGCCGGAACTGGCCGGCCGCTGGGAATTGCCCGGCGGCAAGGTCGCGACTGGAGAAACCGAGCGGGATGCGCTGGCCCGTGAGCTGGCCGAGGAGCTTGATCTCGCCGCTTACGATGTCGCGGTGGGGGACCGCCTCGGTGGTGACATCTCGGTGGGCGGGATAACACTGCGGGCTTATCGCGTGCGGTTGATCCGCGGTGAACCGCGGGCGCGCGATCACCGGGCGCTGCGCTGGGTGACGGCGGCAGAGCTGCACGACCTCGACTGGGTGCCTGCCGACCGCGGCTGGTTGTCCGACCTGGTGAAAGCCCTTTAAGAGGATCCTCATATCAAGTCCACAGACTTTCGGCAGCCGACGCACAGCGGTGTTGCAGGTCGGGGACGTCAACTGGGATATATAACAAATTGACTTGTGATAACGATGACTTGCCGCGACCTTGACCTGATGTGCGTGCCGGAACCGATCCCGATGGGTCGCGTCTCCTGGCGCGCGCAGCCCGCATGCTGATGAAACGGGTTTTGGCTAATACGGTGCGTGCGGCGGATTTGATGGGCCTGTCATCCCAACCCACGCCGGTGCCTTATCGCTGCGCACTGCACCGTCCGTCGTTATCGACGGTCATGCCGTTCGGAGGGAGCAGAAGGGGTACCGCTTGACTGTCACACCTCACGTCGGTGGAGCACTCGAGGAGCTGTTGGAGCGCAGCGGCCGGTTCTTCACGCCCGGTGAGTTCTCGAACGACCTGCGCACGGTGACGCGTCGGGGCGGTCGCGAAGCCGACGTGTTCTACCGCGACCGGTGGAGCCACGACAAGGTGGTCCGCTCCACCCACGGAGTGAACTGCACGGGGTCATGCTCGTGGAAGATCTACGTCAAAGACGGGATCATCACCTGGGAGACCCAGCAAACCGACTATCCGTCGGTGGGCCCGGACCGGCCCGAATACGAGCCGCGCGGGTGCCCCCGCGGCGCGTCGTTCTCCTGGTACAGCTACGCACCGACCCGGGTGCGCTATCCGTATGCGCGCGGCGTGCTGGTCGAGATGTACCGGGAAGCCAAGGCGCGGCTCGGCGATCCCGTGCTGGCGTGGGCCGATATCCAGGCGGATCCGCAGCGCCGCCGTCGCTATCAGCGGGCCCGGGGCAAGGGGGGATTGGTTCGGATCACCTGGGCCGAGGCCACCGAGCTGATCGCCGCCGCGCACGTGCACACCATCAAGACCTACGGTCCGGACCGCGTCGCCGGGTTCTCCCCGATCCCGGCGATGTCGATGGTGTCGTATGCCGCCGGCTCGCGGTTCTTCGAGCTGATCGGCGCTCCCATGACGTCGTTCTACGACTGGTATGCGGACCTGCCGGTGGCCTCGCCGCAAGTGTTCGGCGATCAGACCGACGTACCCGAGTCCGGAGACTGGTGGGACGCGGCCTATTTGATGATGTGGGGCTCCAACGTCCCGATCACCCGCACCCCCGACGCGCACTGGATGGCCGAGGCGCGTTACCGCGGCACCAAGGTGGTGACGGTCAGCCCCGATTACGCGGACAACACCAAGTTCGCTGATGAGTGGATGCCGTGCGCAGCCGGTACCGATGGGGCGCTGGCCATGGCGATGGGGCACGTGATCCTGTCGGAATGCTATGTGAAGAACCAGGTTCCGTTTTTTGCCGACTTCGTGCGCCGCTACACCGACCTGCCGTTCCTGATCAAACTCGAACGGCGCGCCGACATGCTGGTGCCGGGCAAGAATCTCACGGCGGCCGATCTGGGCGAGGCGGTCGAGAACGCCGCGCTCAAACCGGCGGTATTTGACGAAGCGACGAATGCCGTTGTGGTACCCCACGGTTCGCTGGGCTTCCGCTATGGCGAGGATGGCGTGGGGAAGTGGAACCTGGATCTGGGCGATCTGGTACCCGCCCTCAGCGTGCTGGGCGGGCAGGACACCGCCCTGGTCCGCCTGCCCAGCTTCGACTCGGTCAACGGCGAAGGGACGACCGTGACGCGCGGTGTCCCGGTGCGCCGTGTCGGTAAGCACCTGGTGTGCACCGTGTTTGACCTGATGCTCGCCCAGTACGGGGTGGAGCGGCCCGGGCTGCCCGGCGAATGGCCCACCGGATACGACGATCCCACTCAGCCGAACGCTCCGGCGTGGCAGGAAGCGATCACCGGGGTGTCGGCCGCGCAAACCATCCGTGTGGCCCGGGAATTCGCCTGCAGCGCAGAGGAATCCGGTGGCCGATCGATGATCATCATGGGCAGCGGGATCTGTCAGTGGTTTCATGGCGACGCCATCTACCGGGCGGTGCTGGCCTTGCTGATGCTGACCGGCTCGATGGGGCGCAACGGCGGCGGGTGGGCACACTACGTCGGGCAGGAAAAGGTGAGGCCGCTCGCCGGGTTTCAGACGATGGCGATGGCCACCGACTGGGTGCGGCCGCCCCGACAGGTGCCCGGTGCCTCCTACTGGTACGCGCACACCGACCAGTGGCGTTATGACGGCTACGCGGCCGACAAGTTGGCCAGCCCGCTGGGCCGCGGCAGATTCGCGGGCAAGCACACCATGGATCTGCTCGCGTCGGCGACGGCGATGGGATGGAGCCCGTTTTATCCGCAGTTCGACCGGTCCAGCCTGGACGTCGCCGACGAGGCTCGCGCCGCGGGGCGCGATGTCGCCGATTACGTCGCTGAGCAACTCGCCGAGCGCAAACTCAAGCTCTCGGTTACCGATCCCGACAATCCCGTCAACTGGCCACGGGTGCTTACCGTGTGGCGGGCCAACCTGATTGGTTCGTCCGGCAAGGGCGGCGAATACTTCCTGCGCCATCTGCTGGGTACCGATTCCAATGTGCAGGCCGAGCCCCCGGCCGACGGGGTGTCGCCCGTCGACGTGGTCTGCCAGGGGGACATCCCCGAGGGCAAGCTCGACCTGATGATGTCGATCGACTTCCGGATGACCTCGACGACACTGGTGTCCGATCTCGTGCTGCCGGCGGCCACCTGGTATGAGAAGGCCGACCTTTCCAGCACGGACATGCATCCCTATGTGCACGCGTTCAGTGCGGCGACAGATCCGCCCTGGGAAACCCGTTCGGACTTCGACGCTTTCGGTGCCGTCGCGGGTGCCTTCAGTGCGCTGGCCCAGCACCACCTGGGCACCCGCAGCGACGTGGTGCTCACCGCGCTCCAGCATGACACCCCGGACGCGATGGCCTACCCCGACGGCACGGAGCAGGACTGGCTGCACACCGGTGCGACGCCGGTACCGGGACGCAGCATGGCCAAACTCACCGTGGTGGAGCGTGACTACACCGCCATTTACGACAAGTGGCGGACCCTGGGTCCCCTGGTCGAGAAGTTCGGGGTGACCAGCAAGGGTGTCACGGTGCACCCCTTCCGGGAAGTCGAGGAACTGGCCGCCAAGTTCGGCGTGATGGATTCCGGTGTGGCAGCGGGCCGTCCGGCCATCACGACCGCCGCGCGGATGGCCGACGTGCTGCTGTTGTTGTCCGGGACCACCAACGGCCGGCTCGCGGTCGAGGGGTTCCGGGAACTGGAGAAGCGCACCGGTCAGCGGTTGGCGCACCTGGCCGAGGGCAGTGAAGAGCGGCGCATCACCTATGCCGATACGCAGGCACGTCCGGTGCCGGTGATCACCAGCCCGGAATGGTCGGGCAGCGAAACCGGCGGGCGCCGCTACGCCCCCTTCACCATCAACATCGAAAATCTGAAACCGTTCCATACCCTGACCGGGCGGATGCATTTTTATCTGGCCCACGATTGGGTCGAGGAACTCGGCGAGCACCTGCCCGTGTTCCGTCCGCCGCTGGACATGGCCCGGCTCTACGGTCAGCCCGAGCTCGGCCCGACCGATGACGGGATCGGGCTCACGGTGCGGTATTTGACTCCGCATTCGAAGTGGTCCTTCCACTCGACCTACCAGGACAACCTGTACATGCTGTCACTGTCCCGCGGTGGTCCGACGATGTGGATAAGCCCCAGGGATGCAGCGAAAATCAATGTGCGGGACAATGATTGGGTGGAGGCCGTCAATGCCAACGGCATCTACGTGTGCCGGGCCATCGTCAGCCACCGGATGCCCGACGGGGTGGTGTTCGTCTACCACGTTCAGGAACGCACCGTGGACACGCCGCGCACCGAAACCAACAACAAGCGGGGCGGCAACCACAACGCGCTGACCCGGGTCCGGATCAAGCCCAGCCACCTCGCCGGTGGATACGCCCAGCACGCTTTCGCCTTCAACTACATGGGGCCGACCGGCAACCAGCGCGACGAGGTCACCGTGGTGCGTCGCCGCAGCCAGGAGGTGACGTACTGATGCGCAGCCGCGAGGAGGGACGGCCATGAAAGTGATGGCGCAGCTGGCGATGGTGATGAACCTCGACAAATGCATCGGCTGCCACACCTGCTCGGTGACTTGTAAGCAGGCGTGGACAAACCGCACCGGCACCGAGTATGTGTGGTTCAACAACGTCGAAACCCGCCCCGGCCAAGGTTATCCACGCACCTACGAGGACCAGGATCGGTGGCGCGGCGGATGGATGCGCGACGAGAGGGGCCGGCTGCGGTTGCGTGACGGCGGCCGCTTGCACAAGTTGCTGCGCATCTTCGCCAATCCCAGGCTGCCCGTCATCGACGACTACTACGAGCCGTGGACCTACGAATACGAGAACCTGATTGCGGCACCTGCGGGTGACACATTTCCGACCGCCGCTCCCAAAAGCCTGCTGTCCGGCAAGCCGATGAAGGTGTCCTGGGGACCGAACTGGGATGACAACCTGGCCGGGTCACCGGAAATCCTGGCCGGTGACCCTATCCTGCGGAAGGTCAGCGAGGAGGTCAAGCTCCAACTCGAAGAGACCTTCATGTTCTATCTGCCCCGGATCTGCGAACACTGCCTCAACCCGTCGTGCGTGGCGTCGTGTCCGTCGGGGGCGATGTACAAGCGCAGCGAGGACGGCATCGTGCTGGTCGACCAGGACCGCTGCCGGGGCTGGCGGATGTGTGTTTCCGGATGTCCTTACAAGAAAGTCTATTTCAACCACAAGACCGGCAAAGCCGAGAAGTGCACGCTGTGCTATCCGCGGATGGAGGTAGGGTTGCCGACCATCTGCTCGGAGACCTGCGTCGGGCGGCTGCGCTATCTGGGTGTGGTCCTCTACGATGTGGATCGGGTGCTCGAGGCGGCGTCGGTGGAGAACGACACCGACCTGTATGAGGCGCAATGCCGAATCCTGTTGGACCCCAACGACCCCGAGGTGATCACCGCCGCGCGGTCGGAGGGCATCTCCGACGAGTGGATCGAGGCCGCGCAGCGCTCACCGGTGTACGCGCTGATCAACAGCTACCAGGTGGCGCTGCCCCTGCATCCGGAATACCGCACCATGCCGATGGTCTGGTACATCCCGCCGCTGTCGCCGGTGGTCGATGCGGTCAGCCGCGACGGCCACGACGGGGAAGACCTGGGCAACCTGTTCGGCGCGCTGGACGTGCTGCGCATTCCCATGCAGTACCTAGCCGAACTGTTCACCGCCGGTGACACCGCCGTGGTCGAAGGCGTGTTGCGGCGGCTGGCGGCGATGCGCTCCTACATGCGCGACATCAATCTCGGGCGCGAAACCCAGCCGCACATACCGCATTCGGTCGGGATGACCGAAGAGCAGATCTACGAGATGTACCGGTTGTTGGCGATCGCGAAATACGAAGAGCGGTACGTCATTCCGACCGCCTTCGCCCCGCAGGCCCGCGACCTCGAGCAGATGGGGTGCTCGTTGTCGGGTGAGGGCGGCCCGGGCATGTACGAGTCGGGTGAGCCGGTGCCGGTCGCTGTCGAGACGTTTCACGCGCTCAAGCAGCGGCAGGGCAACGGCGAAACCGGCCCACAGCGGCCGGCGCGAGTGAACCTGCTCAACTGGGACACCCGCCAAATGCCCGCCGGACTGTTTCCCCAAGGGCGCAACCAATGAGGCTGTTGCCCCAACTGCGGGAACGGGCGATCGCCCGCGTAATGCAGGACCGACTGGTATGGCAGGCGGCATCGCTGCTACTGGCCTACCCGGACGACGAGCTGACGCGACGGCTGGGCACCGTGGACGAGTTGCGCAGCCACATCAGCGGGCCGGCGGCCGAGCTGCTCGGCGAGACGGTCGCCGCATTGCGCGACCGCGAGCCGATGGCCGTCGCGATGGATTACGTCGCGACGTTCGACATGCGGCGCAAGTGCACCATGTATCTCACGTACTGGACCGCCGGGGACACCCGTAACCGCGGCCGCGAGATGGTGAAGTTTGCGACCGCCTACCGGGAAGCGGGTGTGCAGCCGCCGCGTACCGAGGCGCCGGACCACCTGCCCGTCGTGCTGGAATTCGCCGCGACGATCCATCCTGAGGCCGGGCGTGCGCTGTTGGTCGAGCATCGAGTCCCCCTCGACGTGTTGCGGGGCGCGCTGGCCGACGCCAAGTCCCCGTACGAGCCGACCGTGGCGGCCGTCTGCGCTACCCTGCCGGCCGCGACCGATCAGGAGGCACGCCGCGCCCAGCGCCTGGCTCGCCATCTTCTCGAGGCCGGTCCGCCCGCGGAAGCCGTTGGGCTGCAACCCTTCACCTTGACCGTGCCGCCGCGACGCCAACAAGGAGCGCCGGGTGTTTAGCAACGTATTGTTTTGGGACATCGCCCCGTACGTCACGCTGGCGGTCGTGGTGGTCGGCACGTGGTGGCGGTACAAGTACGACAAGTTCGGCTGGACGTCTCGTTCTTCGCAGATCTACGAGTCGCGGCTGCTGCGGATCGGGAGCCCTGTCTTTCATTTCGGCATCCTCGCGGTTTTCGCCGGCCACGTGATGGGGTTGCTCATTCCACCGCGGGTGACCCACCTGTTGAAAGTGAGTGACCACCTCTATCACCTGCAGGCCGTCATCGCCGGGTCGATAGCTGGCGCCGCGACGCTGTTAGGTATCGGGTTGCTGATCTACCGGCGGTTCACCCGCCCAGCTGTGTCCGCGGCCACCACCCGTAGCGACAAGGTGATGTACACGGTGCTGGTGCTGGCCATCGTGGTGGGCCTGTACTGCGACCTCATCGGCACCGGCCCGCATGGCGGGGAGTTCCACTACCGGTACACCGTCGGCATGTGGTTCCGGCGGATCTGGTTGCTGCAGCCGCACGGAGAAGTAATGGTCAACGCGCCGTTGGACTACCAGCTGCACACTCTGATCGGCATGGTGCTGTTCACGCTGTTGCCGTTCACCCGGTTGGTGCACATCTTCAGCGCGCCTGTCGCCTACCTGTTCCGGCCCTACATCGTCTACCGCAGCCGCGAGGTGGCGGCCAAGGGCGAATTGGTCGGTTCGGCCCCGCGCCGCCGCGGTTGGTGAGACGAGAGTGCGTGCGGGGCGTCGAGTGTGAACCCAGGGCGCCGACACGCTTGTGGCCGTCCAGGATTCACATTGACCGTGCCGCAGCGCCACCTGCCGGTTCGCTATCTTCAGCGCCCGCTGCCAGAATCACCGACGTGCCATTCCGCAACGTCGCCATCGTCGCTCACGTCGACCACGGCAAGACCACGCTGGTTGACGCGATGCTGCGGCAGTCCGGTGCGCTGCACGAACGCGGAGAAATTCAAGAGCGCGTCATGGACACCGGCGACCTGGAACGGGAAAAAGGCATCACCATTCTCGCCAAGAACACCGCCGTGCATCGGCATCACCCGGACGGGACGGTGACGGTCATCAATGTCATCGACACCCCGGGCCACGCCGACTTCGGCGGTGAGGTCGAGCGCGGCATATCCATGGTGGACGGGGTGCTGCTGTTGGTCGACGCGTCCGAGGGACCATTGCCGCAAACGCGGTTCGTGCTGCGCAAGGCGCTGGCCGCCCACCTTCCGGTGATCCTCGTCGTCAACAAAACCGACCGGCCGGACGCGCGCATCGCCGAGGTGGTGGAAGCCAGCCACGACTTATTACTCGACGTCGCATCGGATCTTGACGACGAAGCCGCCGCGGCGGCCGAGCACGCGCTGGGCCTGCCCACGCTGTACGCGTCCGGTCGCGCCGGCGTGGCCAGCACCACCCAGCCGGCCGACGGCCAGGTCCCCGACGGCACCAACCTGGACCCGCTGTTCGACGTCCTGGAAAAGCACGTGCCACCGCCGAAAGGCGACCCGGACGCGCCGCTGCAGGCCCTGGTCACCAATCTCGACGCGTCGACCTTCTTGGGCCGGCTGGCGTTGATCCGCATCTACAACGGCCGCATCCGCAAAGGCCAGCAGGTGGCCTGGATCCGCGAAGTCGACGGCCAGGAGACAACGGCGACCGCCAAGATCACGGAACTGCTCGCCACCGAGGGCGTGGAACGCAACCCGACCGACGAGGCCGTCGCCGGCGACATCGTCGCCGTCGCCGGAATCCCGGAGATCATGATCGGCGATACACTCGCCGACTCGGCGAATCCCGTCGCCCTGCCCCGCATCACCGTCGACGAGCCGGCGATCTCGGCAACCATCGGCACCAACACCTCGCCGCTGGCCGGCAAGGTGCCTGGCCACAAGTTGACCGCGCGGATGGTCCATAACCGGCTCGACGCCGAACTGGTGGGCAATGTGTCCATCCGTGTCCTCGACATCGGCGCACCGGATGCGTGGGAGGTGCAGGGCCGCGGCGAGCTGGCGCTGGCCGTGCTGGTCGAGCAGATGCGCCGGGAGGGCTTCGAACTGACCGTGGGCAAGCCGCAAGTGGTCACCAAGACCATCGACGGCACGCTGTGCGAGCCGTTCGAGGCGATGACGATCGACTGCCCGGAGGAATATGTCGGGGCCGTCACGCAGCTGATGGCGGCACGCAAGGGACGCATGGTCGACATGGCCAATCACACCACCGGCTGGGTGCGGATGGATTTCGTCGTTCCCAGCCGCGGGCTGATCGGGTGGCGCACGGACTTTCTCACCGAGACCCGCGGCACCGGCGTCGCGCATGCGGTATTCGACGGGTACAAACCCTGGGCGGGGGAGATCCGAGCCCGCCACACCGGGTCGCTGGTGTCCGACCGTTCCGGCACCATCACCCCCTTCGCACTGCTCCAGCTCGCCGACCGGGGGCAGTTCTTCGTCGAGCCGGGCCAGGCCACCTACGAGGGCATGGTCGTCGGAATCAACCCACGTCCAGACGACCTCGACATCAATGTCACCCGCGAGAAGAAATTGACCAACATACGGTCGTCGACGGCGGACGTCATGGAGACGTTGGCCAAGCCGCTCGAACTCGACCTGGAACAGGCCATCGAGTTCTGCGCAGCCGATGAATGTGTCGAGGTGACCCCGGAAATCGTGCGGGTGCGCAAGGTCGAGCTGGACGCCACCGCCCGGGCCCGCAGCCGGGCGCGGGCCAAGGCGCGAGGTTAGCCCCGCGTGGTTGAGCGGGCTGCTGGGCGGCTGCTCGATACCCTGATCGGCATGCCGAGACCGGTCCGCCGTTTCTTCATGATGGCCGGCGCGGTCGTCTCGGCGATCGGATTGGGGCTGTCGGCGTGCACGGTCAACCCGCCGCCGGCACCGCAAAGCACCGACACCCCGCATAACTCGCCCCCACCCCCGCCGCGGCCGACGCAGATCATCATGGGCATCGACGCGATCGGCGCCGGCTTCAACCCCCACCTGCTCTCCGACCTGTCCCCGGTGAACGCGGCGATCAGTGCGCTGGTGTTGCCCAGCGCGTTTCGGCCGGTGTCGGATCCGAACACCCCGACGGGCTCACGCTGGGAGATGGACCCGACCCTGCTGGACTCCGCCGACGTCACCAACCAGAACCCGTTCACGGTGACCTACAAGATTCGGCCGGAGGCGCAGTGGACCGACAACGCCCCGATCGCCGCCGACGATTTCTGGTATCTGTGGCGGCAGATGGTCAGTCAGCCGGGGGTGGTCGACCCCGCCGGGTACGACCTGATCACCGGTGTGCAGTCCCTCGAGGGCGGTAAACAGGCGGTGGTCACCTTCACGCAACCGTATCCGGCTTGGAAAGAGCTATTCAGCAACATCCTCCCGGCGCACATTGTCAAGGACGTGCCGGGCGGTTTTGCGGCCGGGCTGGCCCGGGCGCTCCCGGTCACCGGCGGCCAGTTCCGGGTGGAAAGCATCGACCCCCAGCGCGACGAGATCCTGCTGGCCCGCAATGACCGCTATTGGGGGCCACCGGCCAAGCCCGCGCTGATTCTTTTCCGGCGTGCGGGCGCCCCGGCCGCGCTGGCCGACTCCGTGCGCAATGGCGACACCCAGGTGGCGCAAGTGCATGGCGGTTCGGCGGCCTTCGCGCAGCTTTCCGCCATCCCCGATGTGCGCACCGCCCGGATCGTGACCCCGCGGGTCATGCAGCTCACGCTGCGGGCAAACGAGCCCAAGCTGTCCGACACGCAGGTCCGCAAGGCAATCCTGGGCTTGCTCGACGTCGACCTGCTCGCAGCGGTGGGCGCCGGCAGCGACAACACCGTCACGCTGGACCAAGCCCAGATCCGCGCGCCGAGCGACCCGGGCTATGAGCCGACCGCGCCACCCACCATAAAGACGCCGGCGGCGCTGGCGCTGCTGGAGGGATCCGGATACAAAGTGGAACCCAGCACGTCGGCTTCGGCGGCGCCGACACCGGCGAGCACCGGGCCGCCCGAAATCATCCGCGGCCGCATCAGCAAAGACGGTCAACAGTTGTCGCTGGTCATCGGTGTCGCGGTGAACGACCCGACCTCGGTCGCGGTGGCCAACACCGCGGCCGACCAGTTACGCAACGTCGGCATCGCCGCGACGGTGCTGGCGCTGGACCCGGCGACGCTGTACCGCGACGCACTGAACAACAACCAGGTGGACGCGATCGTTGGCTGGCATCAGGCGGGCGGAAATTTGGCGACTCGGCTGGCCTCGCGTTACGGCTGCCCCGCGCTGCAGTCGACCCAGGTATCCACCTCCAACGTGGCGTCGGCTGGCCCGTCCGGCCCGTCGGGCACGCCGCCTGCCGGGCCAGGCCCCACCCCAACAACCCCCACGCCGATACCGCCCAGCCGCCCGCCCGACCCCAATGCGCTGGTACAGGCGCCCTCTAACCTCACCGGAATCTGCGATCGCGGCATCCAATCGAACATCGAGGCTGCCCTCAACGGCACCAAGAACATCAACGACGTGATCACCGCCGTCGAACCGCGATTGTGGAATATGTCCACCGTGTTGCCGATCCTGCAGGACACCACCATCGTGGCGGCCGGCCCGAGCGTGCAGAACGTCAGTCTGTCCGGTGCGGTGCCGGTCGGCATCGTCGGTGACGCCGGCCAGTGGATCAAGACCGGGCCATAACGACGCGGGTCAGTCGGCGGGCGCCCGCGATCCTCGCGGCGGGATCACGGTATCGACGATCATCGCCAACTCCCGGCGGGTCGGCGGCGACCCGGTCAGCAAGAAGTGGTGGTTGATCAGAGCCGGCCCGATGCTGGCGGTGAGCGGGGTGATGGTGCGTGGGTCCAGGTCGCCCTCCGCCACGGCGGCTTGCAGGATCGATTCGGCCAGTTTCAGCCGAGGTGCGACCACCGCGTCGGCGAAGATGGCGCGCATTTCGGGTTCGTGCAGCAGCTGATGGATGGTGTCCAGGCCGGGAAAGGCGGTCTTTCCGGCCAGCACGTCGCGGTGTGCGGTGAACATGGCGAGCAAACTATCTCTGGCGGGCCGGCCGGTGCGCGGCTCGGGCACCGGCGGCAGTGCGAAGACCAAAGCGGCGTGCACCAGCTCACATTTGGTGTCCCAGCGGCGGTACAGGGCCGCCTTGCCGGTGTGGGCGCGCGCCGCGATCCCTTCCATCGTCAGCCCGCCATATCCCACTTCGGCCAGCTCGGCCAACGTGGCCTCATACAGCGCACGTTCGAGGACCTCGCCGCGCCGGCGGCTCCGGCCGCCCGTCGCGACGGTGTGGGTAAGCTGAGGCATTTCTCGATAGTAGTCGCTAGCGTTCCTATGTGTTGCGGCCTGACGGCAAAGTCGGCGCGGCCGGTATGGTGCGTCCATGGCGGAGACTCCCCGGCTGCTGTTCGTCCATGCGCACCCCGACGACGAGAGCCTCAGCAACGGCGCCACCATCGCCCATTACACCGCCCGCGGGGCCGACGTGCGTGTCGTCACCTGCACGCTTGGTGAGGAGGGTGAAGTCATCGGCGATCGCTGGGCCGAACTCGCCGTCGACCGCGCCGATCAGCTCGGCGGCTACCGAATCGGCGAGCTCGCCGCGGCGCTGCAAGCGCTGGGTGTCCGCGAACCGATCTATCTCGGCGGCGCGGGCCGGTGGCGTGATTCGGGTATGCAGGGCACCGCCCGGCGGCACCGCCAAAGGTTCATCGATGCGGACCAGCGGGAGGCGGTCGGGGCGCTGGTCGCCATCATTCGCCGGCAGCGGCCACACGTCGTCGTGACCTACGATCCGGGCGGCGGCTACGGCCACCCCGATCACATCCATACCCACACCGTCACGGCGGCCGCAGTAGCCGCGGCCGCCGGCAGCGACTTCCCCGGCGAACCCTGGACCGTGCCGAAGTTCTACTGGACGGTCGTCGCCATCAGTGCCTTCCTGGCGGGGTGGCGGGCGCTGGAAAGCGAGGATCTGCTGCCGCAATGGACGATCCCGCCGCAAGAGGAGTTCACCTTCGGCTACGCGGACACCGACATCGACGCCATCGTCGAAGCCGGCCCGGACGCCCGCGCCGCCAAGACGGCGGCACTGGCCGCACACGCCACCCAAGTGGTGGTCGGACCGACCGGTAAAGCCTGCGCGCTGTCCAACAACATGGCGCTGCCGATCACCGGGCACGAACACTTTGTCCTCGCCGCCGGTGCGGCGGGCGAACGCGATGCGCGCGGCTGGGAAACAGATCTACTTGCCGGCCTTGGTTTCACCGCGCCGTAACGCGGTAGGCTGCCAATCAGGCAGCCACGGAAGGAATTCGTATGGACCCCGACCTGGACCCTAACTTGCAACACTGGCAGGACCGACTTGACAGCCTACAGTGGGTTATCGGCTCAATACTCTCCAACGTCGACAGCGTTCCGACCTGACCGAAACCAAGCCACGCGCCGCGTCGGTCGAAGACAGCGGCGCAACAGACCCCGCGATTCGTTTCGTTGTCTTGGCGCTGTTGGCCGTCGACGGGGTCCTCTCCGCACTGGCCGGGGCTCTGCTGCTGCCTTTCTATATCGGGACGATTCCGTTTCCCATCAGCGGATTGATTTCTGGATTGGTCAACGCTGCGCTGGTTTGGGCCGCCGACCGATGGACCACGTCGCCCCGGGTGGCAGCACTGCCACTGTGGACGTGGCTGCTCACCGTGGCGGTGATCAGCATGGGTGGCCCGGCCGATGACGTCATCCTGGGTGGTCGGGGCCTGATGGCCTACGGGGCTCTGTTGCTGATCGTGCTGGGGGTCGCGCCGCCGGTCTGGGTGCTGTGGCGGCGTAGCCACCGCAGCTGACGTCGCCGACGCCGTCGCGGCAGTCAGGCCGGATGTCGCCCGCTTGCCGGTGAAGTCCTGGCGCTACTGTTGACTGTCGCGCATACCGGGCCCGTGCCGGTAGTCGAAAATTTCACATGTTGGGACGCGCGGATGAATTTCGATTGTGGGGAAGTTACACCAACGTGCCGTTGACAGTGGAGCGTCCGGACGAGGAGCCAATCGCTCTTCCTAATCCTGTTGTTCCGGCTCGAGCCGCGTCGAAGACCAGTGCGTCGGCGCTGCGTCGGGTGCTGCGACGAGCTCGAGACGGCGTTGCGCTGAATATCGACGAGGCGGCCGTGGCGATGACCGCGCGCGGTGCGGACCTTGCGGATCTGTGTGCGAGTGCGGCGCGGGTGCGTGACGCGGGATTGGAATCGGCCGGTCGGCGCGGGCCGGGCGGCGGGCTGCCGATCACGTATTCGCGCAAGGTGTTCATTCCGGTGACGCATCTGTGCCGGGACAGCTGTCATTACTGCACCTTTGTGACCGTGCCGGGCAAGTTGCGTGCGCAAGGCGCCGGCATGTATCTGGAGCCCGATGAGATCATCGACATTGCCCGCCGCGGAGGCGAACTGGGTTGCAAGGAAGTACTATTCACTCTCGGTGATCGGCCCGAGGATCGCTGGCCCGAGGCGCGTCAGTGGCTGGGTGAGCGAGGCTATGACTCCACGCTGTCTTACGTGCGGGCGATGGCGATTCGGGTGCTCGAGGAGACCGGGCTGTTGCCGCACCTGAACCCCGGGGTGATGAGTTGGTCGGAGATGGCCCGGCTCAAGCCGGTGGCGCCGTCGATGGGCATGATGCTCGAGACGACGTCGCGGCGGTTGTTTGACACCAAAGGCCTTGCGCACTATGGCAGCCCAGACAAAGATCCAGCGGTTCGGTTGCGCACGTTGACCGACGCGGGCCGGTTGTCGATCCCGTTCACCACCGGCCTGCTGGTCGGGATCGGCGAGACACTGACCGAGCGTGCCGACACCTTGCATGTGATTCGGAAGTCGCACAAAGAGTTCGGTCACGTCCAGGAAGTGATCGTGCAGAACTTCCGGGCCAAGCAACACACGGCGATGGCGGCGGTTCCCGACGCCGGCATCGAGGACTACCTGGCCACGGTCGCCGTCGCACGGTTGGTGCTCGGCCCCGCGATGCGTGTCCAGGCGCCGCCGAACCTGGTGTCCCGTGAGGAATGTTTGGCGTTGATCGGCGCCGGAATCGATGACTGGGGCGGTGTCTCACCGCTGACGCCGGACCACGTCAATCCGGAGCGGCCGTGGCCCGCACTGGACGAGCTGGCCGCCATCACTGCCGAGGCCGGCTACGAGTTGCTGCAGCGGTTGACCGCCCAGCCGAAATACGTGCAAGCCGGTGCGGCCTGGATCGACCCACGGGTGCGGGCCCACGTTGCGGCGCTGGCCGATCCGGCGACCGGCCTGGCGCGCGACGTCAATCCGGTGGGCTTGGCATGGCAGGAGCCCGACGACGTGGCGTCGGCCGGGCGGATCGACCTGCACGCGGCGATCGACACCGAGGGCCGCAACACCGAAACCCGCAGCGATCTCGACAGCGCGTTCGGTGATTGGGAATCCGTCCGTGCGCACGTGCACGAACTGGCCCGGCGGGCTCCGGAACATATCGATACCGATGTGCTGGCCGCGCTGCGCGCGGCCGAACGCGATCCCGCCGGCTGCACCCACGATGAGTATTTGTCGTTAGCCACCGCCGACGGTCCGGGGCTGGATGCGGTTGCCGCACTGGCGGATTCGTTGCGCCGCGACACCGTCGGAGATGACGTGACCTTCGTGGTGAACCGCAACATCAACTTCACCAACATCTGCTACACCGGATGCCGGTTCTGTGCGTTCGCGCAGCGCAAGGGCGACGCGGACGCGTATTCGCTGTCGGTCGACGAGGTCGCCGACCGCGCGTGGGAGGCGCACGTGCAGGGCGCCACCGAGGTATGCATGCAGGGCGGGATCGACCCCGAGCTACCCGTCACCGGCTACGCCGACCTGGTCCGCGCGGTCAAGACCCGCGTCCCGTCGATGCATGTGCACGCGTTTTCCCCGATGGAGATCGCGAACGGGGTGACCAAGACCGGCTTGAGCATTCGCGAATGGCTGACCGGCCTGCGCGAAGCGGGTCTGGACACCATCCCCGGCACCGCTGCCGAAATCCTGGACGACGAAGTGCGCTGGGTGCTCACCAAAGGAAAGTTGCCGACGTCGCTGTGGATCGAGATCGTGACCACCGCGCATGAAGTGGGTCTGCGGTCGTCCTCGACAATGATGTACGGGCACGTCGACACCCCACGCCACTGGGTCGCCCACCTCAACGTGCTGCGCGGAATTCAGGACCGCACCGGCGGTTTCACCGAGTTCGTGCCGCTGCCGTTCGTGCACCAGAATTCGCCGCTGTATCTGGCCGGTGCGGCTCGTCCCGGACCTACCCACCGCGACAACCGGGCGGTACACGCACTGGCGCGAATAATGTTGCACGGGAGTATCTTTCACATACAGACCAGCTGGGTCAAGCTTGGTGTCGAACGCACGCAGGTGATGCTCAACGGCGGCGCCAACGACTTGGGCGGCACCCTGATGGAAGAGACCATCTCGCGGATGGCCGGATCGGAGCACGGGTCATCGAAGTCCGTGGCCGAGTTGACCGCCATCGCCGAGGGCATCGGGCGTCCGGCCCGCCAACGCACCACCACATACGCCCCGCGGGCGGCGTAGCCGGGCTTAGTCGCGAGCCGCCGCGGGTATCCCCACGCCGTGCAAACGATCGACGAAGACCGATTCCCGGAGTGGCGACCGTTTCTGGACGCGGTGCAGCAGCGCCGTCCCGACGCCGGCACCTGGTGCGACGCCTGGACCGTGCGCGACGTCGTCATCCATCAAGCCGGGAACGCCGAGGAACTCTCCAGCGTGCTGTGGGCGCACCTGGAAGGCTCACCCGTTGGCACGCGCAGCTTCGAAGAGCGGGAGGCCCCGCTGCGTGCCCTCAACAATGCGGACCTGTGGCACGCTCTGCTCGACCGGATGGCCACCCTGAATCGGGTCTCGGCAGCGGCCGACGACGTTCCCACCGATACCGACGTCGCCTGGACAGGCCGCACCATGAAGGTGCCCTGGTTCGCCGAACACATGCGCGAAGAGCTGGTCCTGCATGGCTGGGACATCACCGGAGACGACCCCGCCGCCCAGGCCCGGCTGGCAGAGCCATGGATGACGACGCACAGTGTCGTTGCGGTCGGCAGGCCGCTGCTGGCCAAAGGCGCCAAGCAGCTGCGGCCCGGTGAGCGGATCGAGGCTCGGTTGCGGGCCAGCGGCACCGACGACGTGGTCCTGACTGCTGACGCCGACCAGACCACCATCGGACTCGCCGAGCCCGACGGTCCAGCCACCCTGGAAACCGATGCGGCCGCCCGGGTGCTGCTGCTCTGGGGTCGTCGGCCCGCCGACCCATCCCGGATCTGCAGCCGCGTCGGTCGGGAAACCCTGGGCCGGGTGCGCAGCCTGCTCAGCGGTTACTGAACTGCAAGCGGCTCAGTAGTTGTTGCAGACGCCCGCGACCGTCTGGATGGTTCCCATAAATTGCTGCGCCTGCGGCATGGCCTGTATCTGCTGAGCCATCTGCGCGCGCTTAGGCGGTGGCGCGGCGAGGAACTGACGCAGGTAGCTCTGCGCGACCGGCGATTGGTTGAATTGTGCGGCAGTTGCCGGATCCGTCACTTTCGGATCGTTCAGCGCCGCCATCACCTGGCCGTAGTTGCAGGTTGTGTCGATGATCGGGTCCGCGGATGCAATCCCGGTCGCAGCGGTCAACGCCACTGCTGCACTACCAGCCATAAGGGCCAGTTTGGTCAACGACAGCCTCACCATATTTGGACACCTTCCCCAGTTAATGCACCGCCAGTAACGGCCAAGACATCTGCCCAGCGGTTGCCGTCTCGATCGAGGTTACCAGGCCCCGCCAGCGTTCCTCCAACACAATCTCTATCGAAACCCATTGCTGCGATGTAACAATTTGCTGGTCAGCAACTTGGCGCGAGTGAAACGGCGCACTGTGGTGGGCGAAGAGTGGGCGCTGGTTGCTGTTGTTGGTCGCGCTGAACGGGGGGACTTGTTGGGTTCGTCGTGGTGATCTCGATTGCCTCTGTGGTGCCGGTGAGCCTGTAGGTCAGCATGGTGGCGGAGGGCGCCACGGGAACCGTGGATTGGTGCCATCGAGCCCGAGCGTCAGACTTCTGAATTTCCCTGCCCTCCCCACGACGGACCGTTGCTGGTGCGTGCGGAGAAGGGAGTCAAGGGTCGTGGAAGTTGTTCATGCCCGCTGCGCTGGGCTGGATATCTCCAAGAAGGACGCCAAGGTATGTGTTCGGGTCGCCGGTGCTGGGCGGCGCAAAACTGTGGAGACGGTGACGACGTGGAGTTCGATGACCGGCCAGATCTTGG
>DATJQO010000189.1:0-10784 GCA_035505695.1 Mycobacterium sp. | reverse complement strand
GAGCTTCTTCCCCGGCGCCGCCCTCGCACCAATGCCCGGGTCGTCAAGCGCAAAATGTCGGGCTACCAGCTCAAACACGCCCATCACCGCCACGCGCCAACGGTCAACCGCTATCCGGCCATCCTTAAGTAAACGGTATTGGGCCTAGCCCGGCCCGTCGCGCACCGCTGCCCGCGCACCTGGCTGCACTAATGGCTTGGGCTCCGGCAGGCCCTCCCCGATAGCATGGCAACGACCATTCACGGATCATTAGTGACTCCCAAAAGAACTTCAGCCTTGGAGACCCACCGCGATGAGCGCCCCCGCAAACCCGTCACCCGGAGCCTCTGGCGGCGAAGGCGGCCCGATCCGGGTTCCTGCCGGCACTTCCGCGGCCGCCGCGGTCGGCGAGGCGGGGCTGCCGCGCCGGGGCACCCCCGACGCGATCGTGGTGGTGCGTGACGCCGACGGCAAGCTGCGCGACCTGAGCTGGGTGCCCGACGCCGACGCCGACGTCGTCCCGGTGCCGGCCAACACCGACGAGGGCCGCAGCGTCATCCGGCACTCCACCGCGCATGTGTTGGCCCAAGCCGTCCAACGCCTGTTCCCGCACGCCAAACTGGGCATCGGGCCGCCGATCACCGACGGCTTCTACTACGACTTCGACGTGGCGGAGCCATTCACGCCGGAGGATCTGGCGGCGCTGGAAAAGCGGATGCGCCAGATCGTCAAAGAGGGGCAGCTGTTCTCCCGGCGGGTCTACGAGTCCAAAGAGCAGGCGCGCGACGAGCTGGCGGGCGAGCCCTACAAGCTCGAACTCGTCGACGACAAGTCCGGCGATCCCGACATCATGGAAGTGGGTGGTGACGAACTCACCGCCTACGACAACCTGAATTCCCGCACCCGGGAGCGGATTTGGGGTGACCTGTGCCGGGGACCGCACATCCCCACCACCAAGCACATCCCGGCGTTCAAGCTGACCCGAAGCTCCGCGGCATACTGGCGGGGCGACCAGAACAACGCCAGCCTGCAACGCATCTACGGCACGGCCTGGGAATCGCAGGAGGCGCTGGAGCGTCACCTCGAGCTGATCGCCGAAGCCCAGCGCCGTGATCACCGCAGGCTGGGTATAGAACTGGACCTGTTCAGCTTTCCCGACGAAATCGGTTCCGGCCTCGCGGTTTTCCACCCCAAGGGCGGCATCGTGCGCAGGGAGCTGGAGGAGTATTCGCGGCGCAAGCACATCGAGGCCGGCTACGAATTCGTCAACACCCCGCACATTACCAAGGCGCAACTGTTCCACACCTCGGGTCACCTGGACTGGTACGCCGACGGGATGTTCCCGCCGATGCATCTCGACGCCGAATTCAACGAGGACGGAACGGTGCGCAAGCCGGGACAGGATTACTACCTCAAGCCGATGAATTGCCCGATGCACACGCTGATCTTCGCCTCGCGCGGGCGCTCGTACCGGGAACTTCCGTTGCGCCTCTTCGAATTCGGCACCGTGTACCGCTACGAGAAGTCCGGGGTGGTGCACGGCCTGACCCGGGCCCGCGGGTTCACCATGGACGACTCGCACATTTTCTGCACCCGCGAACAGCTGCACGGGGAATTGGCGTCGCTGCTGCGGTTCGTGCTCGAACTGCTCGGCGACTACGGGCTGGAGGACTTTTACCTGGAGCTCTCCACCAAGGACCCGGAGAAGTTCGTCGGCTCCGACGAAATGTGGGAACAAGCCACCAACGCCCTGGCCGAAGTGGCGTCCGAGTCGGGTCTCGAGCTGGTTCCCGATCCTGGCGGCGCGGCCTTCTACGGCCCGAAGATCTCGGTGCAGGCCCGCGACGCGCTGGGCCGCAGCTGGCAGATGTCAACCATCCAGGTGGACTTCAACTTCCCGGAGCGCTTCGAGCTCGAGTACACCGCCCCAGACGGGACCCGCCGGCGCCCGGTGATGATCCACCGCGCGCTGTTCGGGTCGATGGAGCGGTTCTTCGGCATCCTCACCGAGCACTACGCGGGCGCCTTCCCGGCGTGGCTCGCTCCGGTGCAAGCGGTCGGCATCCCGGTCGCCGACGAGCACGTGCCCTACTTGGAAAGCATTGCCGCGCAACTGAAGTCACACGGGGTCCGGGCGGAGGTGGACGGCAGCGACGACCGGATGGCCAAGAAGATCGTGCACCACACCGGCCAAAAGGTCCCGTTCATGTTGCTGGCCGGCGACCGCGACGTGGCGGCCGGGGCGGTGAGCTTCCGCTTCGGTGACCGTACGCAGATCAACGGTGTGCCCCGCGAAAGCGCCGTCGATGCCATCGTCAAGTGGATCACCGATCGCGAGAATTCCGTTCCCACAGCCGAACTGGTGAAGGTAGCTAGTGGTGAGTGACCCGGAAAGCGCCGAGAACGCCATCCTGGACACCGGTGTTGGCGAGCGCGACCAGTTGCAGCGGCTCTGGACGCCCTACCGGATGACGTATCTGGCCGAAGCGCCGATGAAGCGCGACAACGGCAAAACCGAGCAGCCGTTCACCGACATTCCGCAACTGCCCGACGAGGAAGGGCTGGTGGTCGCCCGCGGCGAACTGGTCTATGCCGTGCTCAATCTCTACCCTTACAACCCGGGTCACTTGATGGTGGTGCCCTATCGGCGGGTCTCCGAGCTCGAGGACCTCAGCGACGTCGAGAGCGCGGAGCTGATGGCGTTCACCCAGAAGGCGATTCGCGTCATCAAGAACGTGTCGCGGCCGCACGGCTTCAACGTCGGCATGAATCTGGGCACATCGGCCGGTGGCTCGCTCGCCGAACATCTGCATGTGCACGTGGTGCCGCGCTGGGGCGGCGACGCGAACTTCATCACCATCATCGGCGGGTCGAAAGTGATCCCGCAGCTGCTGCGCGAGACGCGCCAGCTGTTGGCCACCGAGTGGGCGAAGCAGCCATGAGCCCAAGGCGGCGCTCATGAGCAAGGTGCCGTTCCTGTCCCGGGCGGCATTCGCGCGGGTCACCAGCCCGGCCGCCAGGGCGATGCTGCGGATGGGCTTGACGCCCGATGCGGTCACCATCCTGGGCACCGTGGTGGCGGTGGCCGGGGCGCTGACCCTTTTCCCGATCGGCAAGCTGTTCGCCGGGACGCTGGTGGTGTCGTTCTTCGTGCTGTTCGACATGCTCGACGGCGCAATGGCCCGGGAACGCGGCGGCGGTACCCGCTTCGGCGCCGTGCTGGACGCCACCTGTGACCGCATCAGTGACGGCGCGGTGTTCTGCGGGCTGCTGTGGTGGATCGCCTTCGGCCTGCACGACAAACCGCTGGTGGTGGCGACGCTGATCTGCCTGGTGACCTCGCAGGTGATTTCCTACATCAAGGCTCGTGCCGAGGCGAGCGGGCTGCGCGGCGACGGCGGCATCATCGAACGTCCGGAGCGGTTGATCATCGTGCTGGTCGGCGCCGGTGTGTCGGACTTTCCCTTCATAGCCTGGCCGCCCGCGTTGCCGGTGGCGATGTGGCTGCTCGCGGTGACCAGCATGATCACCTGCATGCAGCGGTTGCACAGGGTGCGCACGTCGCCCGGTGCGACGGAGCCGCTGCCGTGATCGCCAACCCGGCGGCCCTGAACGTGATCGGCGCGCCGCGTCGCGTGGTGCGACGCACCGCGACCGACTGGGCGTACGCGGCAGGCTGGATGGCAGTGCGGGCGATGCCGGAATTCGCCGCCCGCACCGCTTTTGACACCGGGGCGCACTACGCGGCCCGACGCGGCGGGCCAGAACAGTTGCGCAAGAACCTGGCCCGCGTCGTCGGGGTGCGGCCGGCCGATGTGCCCGACGCGCTGATGCGTGCCTCGCTTCAGTCCTATGGCCGCTACTGGCGGGAGGTGTTCCGGCTGCCGGCGATGGACCTCGGCGCGCTGGCCCGCCAGCTCGACGACTCCTTCGTCGGGCTGGACAATCTGAATGCGGCGCTATCCGCTGGCCGCGGCGTGGTGTTGGCGCTGCCGCACAGCGGTAACTGGGACATGGGCGGGGTATGGCTGGCGCACACGCACGGTACCTTCACCACCGTCGCCGAGCGCCTGCAACCCGAATCGCTCTACCGGCGTTTCATCGCCTACCGGGAACGACTCGGCTTCGAAGTGCTGCCGCTGTCCGGCAGTGATCGACCGCCCTTCGAGGTGCTGTGCGACCGGCTGCGGGCCAACCGGGTGGTCGGCCTGATGGCCGAGCGCGACCTCACCCGTACCGGTGTGCAAGTCGAGTTCTTCGGCGAACCCACCCGGATGCCCGCCGGACCGGCGAAGCTGGCGATCGAGACGGGAGCGGCGCTGCTGCCCGCGCACTGCTGGTTCGAAGACGACGGTGCCCAGGGCTGGGGCTTCTCGGTACACCCGGAGTCGGATTGCAGCAGCGGCGACGTCGGCGTCATCACCCAGATGCTGGCAGATCAGTTCGCCAAGAACATCGCCGAGCACCCCGCGGACTGGCACATGCTGCAGCCGCAATGGCTGGCCGACCTCCCCGCGGCCAAACAGGCCCGGCTCAGGGACACCTGATGCGGATCGGGATGGTGTGTCCGTACTCGTTCGACGTGCCGGGCGGGGTGCAGTCGCATGTGCTGCAACTGGCCCAGGTGATGCGCGCCCGCGGGAACGAGGTCAGTGTGCTGGCACCGGTTTCGCCGCACGCGGCGCTGCCCGACTACGTCGTCTCCGCCGGCCGGGCCGTCCCGATTCCCTACAACGGGTCGGTGGCCCGGCTGCGGTTCGGCCCGGCAACGCACCGCAAGGTCAAAAAGTGGCTCGCCGAAGGTGATTTCGACGTGCTGCACCTGCACGAGCCCAATGCGCCGAGCCTGTCGATGCTGGCACTGAACATCGCCGAGGGGCCGATCGTGGCGACGTTTCACACGTCGACCACCAAATCCCTGACGCTGACCGTCTTCCAGGGCATTCTGCGGCCCATGCACGAGAAGATCGTCGGCCGCATCGCGGTGTCCGACCTGGCCCGGCGCTGGCAGATGGAGGCGCTGGGGACCGACGCGGTCGAGATCCCCAACGGGGTCGACGTGGACGCGTTCGCTTCCGCGCCCCGGCTCGAGGGATATCCGCGCCCGGGCAAGACGGTGTTGTTCTTGGGCCGCTACGACGAGCCCCGCAAGGGCATGTCGGTGTTGCTGGAAGCTTTGCCGCGGGTGGTCGAGCGCTTCGCCGATGTGCAGCTGCTGATCGTCGGCCGCGGCGACGAACCCCAATTACGTGGGCAGGCAGGGAAATTGGCCCGGCACATGCGCTTTCTCGGCCAGGTCGACGACGCCGGCAAGGCGTCGGCATTGCGCAGCGCCGACGTGTACTGCGCGCCCAATATCGGTGGGGAGAGCTTCGGCATCGTGCTGGTCGAGGCGATGGCCGCCGGCACCCCGGTGGTGGCCAGCGACCTGGACGCGTTTCGGCGCTTGCTGCGCGATGGCGAGGTCGGGTGCCTGGTAGGTGTCGGTGACGGCGCCGCGCTGGCCGATGCCCTGGTCGAGGTGCTAGAAAACGATGTGCTGCGGGAACGTTATGTGGCGGCCGGTTGCCAAGCGGTGCAGCGTTACGACTGGTCGGTGGTGGCCAGCCAGATCATGCGGGTATACGAGACGGTCGCCGCGTCGGGCGCCAAGGTTGAGGTGGCCGGTTGATGACTTGGCTCGTGGTCGCTGTCGCCGTGCTGGTCGCCGTGCTGGCGGTAGCGGGCGCCTGGGCCTACCAGACGGCCAACCGGCTGGACCGCCTGCACGTCCGCTACGACCTGTCTTGGCAGGCGCTCGACGGTGCACTGGCGCGGCGCGCGGTTGTGGCCCGTGCGGTTGCCATCGATGCCTATGGCGGCGCAACGGAAGGCCGACGGCTGGCGGTGCTGGCCGACGCCGCCGAGGCCGCGCCCCGGCACGCGCGTGAGTCGTGTGAGAACGAGCTGTCCGCCGCGCTGGCGATGGTGGATCCGGCGTCGCTGCCGGCGGGCCTGATCGCCGAGCTGGCCGACGCCGAAGCCCGGGTGGTGCTGGCCCGCCGGTTCCACAACGACGCGGTGCGTGACACGCTGGCGCTGCGCGAGCAATTCCTGGTGAGGACCCTTCGCCTCGGCGGAACGGCGGTGCTGCCAAGCTATTTCGAGATCGTCGAGCGGCCTCACGCGTTGGCGCACGGTGATCACGGTGTGCTCGACCACCGCACGTCGGCGCGCGTGGTGCTGCTCGACGAGACCGGCGCGGTGCTGCTGCTGCGCGGGTCCGATCCGGCGATCCCCGACGACGCCGGCAAGAGGGCACCGCGGTGGTGGTTCACCGTGGGCGGCGAAGTGGGCAACGGGGAGCGGTTGGCCGAGGCCGCCGCACGAGAATTGGCCGAAGAGACCGGGTTACGCGTCGCGGCGGCCGACATGGTGGGGCCGGTCTGGCGGCGCGACGAGGTCTTCGAGTTCAACGGCTCGCTGATCGACAGCGAGGAGTTCTACTTCGTCTACCGCACTCCCCGCTTCGAGCCGTCCTGCGCGGGCCGCACCGACCTGGAGCGCTGCTACATCCACGGCCACCGCTGGTGTGACGCTGCCGACATTGCCCGACTGGCCGCCGCCGGCGAGACGGTGTATCCGATGCAGCTGGCCGAACTGCTCACCGACGCGGCCGCGCTGGCCGGCGGCCGCGCGCCGGGCCCGCTGCTGCCCATCCGCTGACGTGGCTTAGAACGGCGTCGAGAGCGCCGGCACGCCGGTCGGCGCGAGCCCGGCAACCAGCGGCTCGGCGATCGCGTGGCCCGCGGTGACGCCCAGCGGCGCCAGCCCGGGCATCATAAACGGGCTGCCGTAACCGAAGTCGACGAACGGCTGCACGAAAGGTTGGAGCAGGTTCGCCAGCGGGTTGCCCAGGATGGGGATCAGCCGCAGGGGGTCGAGCAGCGGCAGCTGGGCAGTGGGGATGAAGTAGTAGGTCGTGTTGGCGATGTGTTCTTGCAGGGCGGTGGCAACTTGTGCCGCGGTGAGCATTGGGTAGTGGCTGTGCAGCTCGAGGAAGCCGAACAGGGCGTTGAGGTCTGACGGAAGCCACAACACGCTGCGCGGGAAGTTCGCGATCGCGTCGTACTGGATCGTGTAGATGGCGGTCATGTACGGGGTGTCCAACGGCGTCGGGACGTGGAAGGCTCCGAGGCCGGGGATGAAGTGGGTCAGTATGCCGCCGTTGAGCACATTGTTCGGATCGGCGAGCAACACGAAGTTCAACAGGTCATGCTGCGGCTGCAGGATGGCGGGCAGCGCGTCGAGATAGCGCATTTCCAGGGTGGCTATAGTCGCGCTCTGCGAATAGCCCACGACGACGACGTGGTCGCCGACGCCGGTGTTCGTTATGATCGCGTTGTTGAGTATCGCGACGCCTTGCTGGACCGACTTGGTGAACGTCTCGCTGCCCAGGCCGGTGACCGGCCAGAACTGCTCGGGTGTGGTCAAGCTCACCAGGTTGTAGCCGGGGTACTGCTGGGCAAGGTAGGCCTGGTCGATGGCCGTCATGAAGGCGTTGCTGGGACTCGGGTTGCCGGTGCCGCCCATGATCAGCGCTATGTTCGACGGCGAGCTCGGCGTCGTCGGCGACATGGCCGATGTCAGCTGCATGGTGGCCGTGTTGGAGGCCTCGGTCTCGACGTAGAAGTTTCTGGCGGCGTTCAAGGTCTGCACGAACTGGTTCTGGAACGCTTCGGCCTGCGCGCTGAACGCCTGATACTGCTGGGCGTGCGCGTCGAGCAGGGCCGCCGTGCGCGCCGATACCGAATCCGCGGCCGGCGGTAGCACGCTGGTCGTCGGGGCCGCGGTGGCGGTATTCGAAGCCGCCAGCGCCGCCCCGATCGCTTGCAGCTCATCGGCGGATGCCGACATCAAGGCCGGGTCAGTGATCAGAAACGACATCGGATGCTCACCCCGGCTAGCGCGGTACCGCCGCGGCGCGGGGCTCGGCGACCGCTGGAGAGACGGCGCTCACCGCGCGCCCGGGCATGCTCATCGAGGGCAGCTGCGGCATGCGGGGCACGCCGGCTGCCACTTGGCTCACACCGGTGGTCGGCGCGCCGGCAACCGCCTGCGCCGGGGTGCCCGGCGCGACGCTGTTGGCCCAGCTCGCCGGGACCGACAAGGTCCCGACCGAACCCGCCTGGCCCATCCCGGCCGACACCGCGGGAGCGCTCGGTGGCACCGAGCTCAGCGTTCCCATGCCCGGGCTGACCGTCGACATTAGGTTCGGACCGATCGCCGGCATACTCGACGCGGCACCGCTCAATGGATTGCCGCCGGTGAAGAGCTGGCCCATCACCATGTTCATCGGCTCCAGCGCGAACTCGGCGGGCGTGGAGAGCATTTCCAGCCGCGACGCCGTGGTCTGCAATGTGGACAACAGCGACGACCGGGTCAGCGGCGACAGCAGCTGCGGAGCGATCGAAACCACCGACTGCGCCGAGGTGCCCGCGCCGGGCAGCGTGGCGGGCGGCTGGCTGAACGGCGTCCACTGGGCCTCGGCGGCGGTGGCGCTGGCGTCGTAACCCGTCATCGCGGTCACGTCCTGGGCCCACATCTCGGCGTACTCCGCCTCATTCGCCGCAATCGCCGCGGTGTTTTGACCCAGGATGTTGGTCGCGATCAGCGTCATCAGCTCGGCGCGGTTGGCCGCGATCACCGGCGGGGGCACCGTCGCGGCGAACGCCGTCTCGAACGCTCCCGCCGATAACCGGGCTTCGTTGGCCACCAGCTCGGCCTGGGCGGACGCGGCGCTCAACCACTGCACATAGGGGATGGCCGCCGCCGCCATCGCCAGCGACCCCGGTCCCTGCCACGCCGCGCTCAGCCCGGACACCGTCGACTGGAACGAACTCGCCGCCGAGCCCAGCGCGGCGGCCAACCCGTCCCACGCCGCGGCCGCGGCCCACATCGACCCCGACCGGGGGCCGGCATACATGCGGGCCGAGTTGATCTCCGGCGGCAACGCCACAAAATCCGGTACCATCGGGGACCCCCTCGGCCGATCGCCACCAGCATTTCGACTGCGCAACAGCTGAGCTGAGAAATATGTAACACAGGACGGGCGGTTGCTCCATGCGATCGGACAAAACACCGCCTCGGCGCCGCCACTAGACTGGACCGGCATCGGTTGAAGGAGAATCAGCAGTGGATACCGCCCCTATCGACGGCAGCGGATCGAACGGCGGCGGCCAAACCGGAACGGCACGCGTCAAGCGCGGCATGGCCGAGATGCTCAAGGGCGGTGTGATCATGGACGTGGTCACGCCCGAGCAGGCGAAGATCGCCGAGGACGCCGGTGCGGTGGCCGTGATGGCGCTGGAGCGGGTGCCGGCCGACATCCGGGCCGAGGGCGGCGTCGCCCGGATGAGTGACCCGGACCTGATCGACGGGATCATCGAGGCGGTGTCCATCCCGGTCATGGCCAAGTGCCGGATCGGGCACTTCGCCGAGGCGCAGGTGCTGCAGGCCATCGGGGTGGACTACATCGACGAGTCCGAGGTGCTCACCCCGGCTGACGAGGCCCACCACGTGGACAAGTGGGCGTTCACGGTGCCGTTCGTGTGCGGGGCCACCAGCCTGGCCGAGGCGCTCCGGCGGCTGGCCGAGGGCGCCGCGATGATCCGGTCCAAGGGCGAGGCCGGCACCGGGAACGTGGTCGAGGCGACCCGGCACATGCGGCAGATCTCCGCCGACATCCGCCGCCTGACCACGCTGCGCGAGGAGGAGCTGTTCGCCGCGGCCAAGGAGCTGCAGGCCCCCTATGAGCTGGTCGCGGACGTGGCCAGGGTCGGCAAGCTCCCGGTCGTGCTGTTCACCGCGGGCGGCATCGCCACCCCGGCCGACGCGGCCATGATGATGCAGCTCGGCGCGGAAGGGGTGTTCGTCGGCTCCGGCATCTTCAAGTCCGGCGACCCGGCCCAGCGCGCCGCCGCCATCGTCAAGGCCACCACGTTCCACGACGATCCCGATGTCGTGGCCAAGGTCTCCCGCGGGCTGGGCGAGGCCATGGTCGGCATCAACACGGACACCCTGCCGCCGGCCGAGCGCTACGCCGGCCGCGGCTGGTGATCTGACCCAGCCCGCGCAGGGAGTGCGGGCACCCGCCCAACAACGGTGCGGAGCGGCACATGTTCGAGCGGTTCACCGACCGGGCCCGCCGGGTCGTGGTGCAGGCGCAGGAGGAATCCCGCCGGCTGAACCACAACTACATCGGCACCGAGCACCTGCTGCTCGGCATCCTCCGGGAGGATCAGGGAAGCGCGGCCGCGGCGCTGGCCTCGCTGGAGGTCGGCCTGGACGCGGCCCGGGAGCAGGTGGCGGAGATCACCGGCCGGGGCCAGCAGGCGCCGTCCGGGCACATCCCGTTCACCCCGCGGGCGAAGAAGGTGCTCGAGCTGTCGCTGCGGGAGGCGCTGGCGCTCAAGCACGACTACATCGGCACCGAGCACATCCTGCTCGGCCTGATCACCGAGGGGCACGGGGTGGCCGTCGAGGTGCTCCGGGTGCTGGGCGCCGACCCGGAGCAGGTCCGGGCGCGGGTGATCGAGCTGGCGCCCGCCGCCGGTGCGGAGCCAGCCGACCTGCCGCCCACCGCCCGCCCGGCCGGCCTCACCGTCACCCCGGCGCAGATTCAGCAGCTGCTGAACCGGCTGAGCTCCATCGACCGGCGGCTGGCCGCCATCGAGCGGCAGCTCGGCCTCGGCGAGCCGCCTGCCGAGGCCGGGCCCGGCTGACCCTGCGCAGCCGGGAAGAGCCGCACCAGGTGCTGGCGTTAT
>DATJQO010000188.1:0-99778 GCA_035505695.1 Mycobacterium sp. | reverse complement strand
GTTGCCGCCGGTAGGGGTGCCGCCGCTGGGGGTGCCGTCGGATCCGGTGTCCACCACCCGGTCCCAATGAGCGAGAAGCTCGCCGACCACTGGGTGCTCGTCCCGGTTGCGCCGCCAGGCGCGGTGCCCGGCTCGCCCGGCCCCGACACGATAATTCCGACGGCAGAGATTAACGCAGCAGCCGCAATGAGAACGCCGGGGCGCCGGTACCACGGCGGGGGCGGCAGTGCCTGACCCGGATCGACCTCCTGGTCGGGAGGCAGCTCGGGCACGGCCGGCGCCGGCGGCGGAACGCCAATGCGCCTGGTGTCGTAGGTCGGCGGTTTGGGCGGCCCCTTGGCGGGCGTCGCGATGCCGATGCGACTGGTGGCATCGACCGCCGCGGTCGACGCGTGTGATCTCAGGGCTGCTTCATTCGACATGTGAAAAGTATGACTACCAGGTACAACCCGGTAACGAGTAGCGCACTACTCGAAAGCCCGAGCGGTGCTTTTCCGCGAGACTTTGTCGCCGGATGGGCGTCAACCTACGTGCGGTCTGTCTTCCGTCCCGGTCATTGTCATCGCATCGCGTGGCTTGCGATGGCCTTCATCGCAGCCCTAGTGGCGCCCGACGGACGGGCAGGGACGTTCTTCGCAACATCAAGGCGTGATCGTGGTCTTCTTGTCGATCACGCCAACCACATCTTTCAATGCGTTGGCGTCGGCCTGCGGACCCTCAGCATTGAGTTGCAGTACGTAGATGCCATCTTTGCTTTGGATGACCACCGTCTTCTGGGCAACCATCCGCGTCACGCCGTTCTTGGTGTACGAGCCGCTGACTTGATATGCGGGGTTGCCACTCAGTGTGCTTCTTTGACCGTCGTCGCCGTCATAGCCTGGCAAGTTCTTGACCTCACCGGGTGCGACAGCCAGCAGCTTGTCCGTATCGACGTTGCCCGTTAACTTCTCGACGATCGCGATGATCTTAGGCGGGTCGTTGGGATTGCTCGGCGTGTTAAAGACGAGCCCGCCATAGGGGGCGTCGGGACCTTCGGGAATCCGTGTCCAGCCCTCGGGAACCGGAAGGTCGATCGTCGGCGCGCCCGGTGTGCCGTGGGTGATCGTCGTCTCCTGGATGTTGTTTTTCTTGATGTAGTCGGCGATCGTCTCGTTGGGACCCAACGCCTGAGCGGAAGCGATCCGGCGCGTCGAGGGAGGCGAAGTGGTCACCGGGTGCGTCGGTGTCGAGGTCGATGTCGACGTGTTCGACGACTTCGAGATTTGAACTACGGCGAAGATGGTGCCGCCAATGAGGACCACGGCTATGACCACCATGGCGGCGACAAACCAGCTGCTGGTCTGCAAGCGGCTTAGGACCGGCACTGGAACCGGCGGTGTAGCGGTCCCCGGCGGCGCTGGGTTCGCGGTCTGGGCCGGCGGCCGTGGTGGGATAGCTCGCTGGGTAAGTTCTGCGGTCCCGCGCAGTTTCTGTTGGGCTGTCGTGAGCAGCGAGTTGGCGTCGCGGTAGCCGGGCTGCTCTTGCTCGATCGCAGCCAGCAGGTCGACGGCTTGCTGCCACCGTTCTTGGTCTAGGTGGTTGAGTGCCTGCGCATACCGGTCGGCGAGTTCAGTCTCCCGGATCCTGGCCTGCGCGTCGGAGACGATCCCACCCGGGTCGGAGTTGTCCGGGTCGATTCGAGCCAGCGCCCGCGCGGCGGCCACGACGGCATTCCATCGCCCGGCCTGATGAAGAGCCGTCATCTCATCCACCAACGCTTTGCCTCGCTGAGCCATGCGTGCCTGTTCAAGCCGAGCACCAACGCCGGGGCAAGCTGGGTCGAGGGCGGTCAGATTTTCCAATGCGGTAACCACGATGTCCCAGTCACCCTCGGCGGCGGACGCCTCGGCCTTGCCCGACCAGACGTCGATGTCTCGTTGTCGGCATGCCTCTTTCAGCCTTGTCTCGACCCGTCCCTCACCCGGATAGGAGGCCTGGAGCGTCTCGAACCGTTCTACGGCTTCGGCCCAGCGTTCGGCGAAAAAGGCGCTCAGTGCGTCCGCCCATTGGGGATCGGCCAGCAGGTTCCCACGCTCCTGGGCAGGCGCCTCCACTGCAGTCGAAGACTGCTCCCCATGAACGTCGGTGGCGACCCCCTGTGCACTGCGCGCTGTGTCGTGGTCGCCCGGCACCAACTGGACCAAGGTGCGGTCTACGTCGGCGTACAGGTCGCCGCGTTTGCTGAACACCTCCAGGACGTAGCGCCCCCCGCGACGCTCCTCGGCGTCCACGGAGCGCAGCGCGGGCTCCAACTGGATGAGGATCTGATGTTGCTGCTGTTGTGTCAGCGGCTCAGGCTGACCCACCTGCTCAACCAGATCGGAAAGGTACGACAGCGGGGCGGCTGGGGGTTCGGGTAACTGCTCAGGTGCAGGTGGTGCCGGTGGGAGGGTTCCCAGTGCACCGGCCAGGGCGAACGCCGCCTCTCTCCCTGACTGCGAATAGTCGACGATCTGGCGCATCGAGAGGGTGCGGGGAAGAGCGTCAGGAAGCCGCTCCACCGCAAGCGGTAGCACCGGCTTGTTCAGCGCCAACGCCCATTCCAGCTCCCGCTTGCACGCCACCGAGCTCAATGTGTGGCCGGAGACAATGGCCACGAACACATCGGAGTCGGCGATGCGCCGCAGAATCTCGTGCCACCACGATTGGCCGCCTCGAAGCGACGAATCCAACCAGGTCTGGTAGCCCAGCGCATGGAGGTCGCGGACCAGCGCCTCGACCTCAGGCTTGTTCTCGCGGGCATACGAAATGAACAGTTGCCGCACGCCACCTCCCGAGAACTCTGCTGCCAACTGACAAAGGATGTATCCGCGTCGAAAGCGATGTCACCCCGGCGCCCGAGGTGATCCCTCGGCCGTAGCCGCGGCAACGTCCGCAACCCTGTCTCGACAGAGAAGGCCGAGTCGGACGAGAAAGATCGGCTGACTCCGGTCGTCGGCAGTCCGGTACTCGGCGCATTCATGCGAGGCGTCCCACTGCTTCGACACCAGGCAAATCACGGCTTTACACCGATCACTGGCCCTTCGCAGAGCCTCCCTCCACTGCACTCCGGCGGGGATGCCGGTGTCAGAGTCAAGGTCGGCGACGACCTCGCCGACCGGGCCGGGTTGGGCGCGCTCGAGCCAGGTCTTCAACGCCAGCACCTCAACACTGTCGCGGCTGGAATGACTCACAGAAACCGTAGACACAGATAATATCGTGCACCCTGAACTGGCCGCGTGGATGAGTAATCGAGTACTCCCTTTTGGCCGAATCCTTCCTCGCTCTCGCGAAAGGCTCTCTATGTGTAAGCCGATAAGGTGTATCAGTTTGGACGAGCTGCGCCCCGCTCGGCTGCAGCTGCGCTAGGTTCTCAAATCGCGTGTCGTACCATTTCTGCTTTCCTCAAAGATGCCGTAAAAGCACTCAATCCGCGTCGTAACTTTAATTGCCCACTTGACCATCACCTCGTCGGCGCCAACGAATGCTCGGCGCGGCCCGCCGAGCGCCTTGTCGCCACTCCTGGAATTCCCGGCGTGCGGGCTACGTGCCGATTCGTCTGCACGAACGAGGTTGCCGCTACGGGGAGTAACTATCGGGTTACCGGAGTCAGCAGTAGCCTATGGCCCGTCGCTACGACGCTGCTGAATGTCTGGGCGAATGCATCGAACAGATAGTTGGTCCGTCACAGGTATCAGCGTGTTTGCCGTCAGCCATGCAAAGCCACGAGCCGCCTCGATGTCCCACGAGGAGACGAGGGCGTGGGTTCGAAGCGGTTGTCGATGGATTTTCTACTTCGGTCAGAAATGACCGCCGAATTTCGGCTTCGACGCTGGCCAGCACCTCATTGACTGTGTTGTAGTCTTCGTGCACGCCTGCGCTGTCGGCGGGGGTCCTCGCGCCGTGCACGTGGCGACAAGGGCCGGCGCAGATTGTGTTCGATGGCGCTTTCATCCCGGCTATCGCCAATTGAATTGACACCATCTCCGTGTTCCCGCGAGCAGTGGATAGGGAGTCCAGGCTTGGGTTTGTCGCTAGCGGTGTCTGAGGCGCTGAAGCAGTAGTCGGCGAAGCGCACGTCGAACACCGCTAACTTTCGCGGCGAGTTAGCTTCCATGGCGCCTTTGCCGACCGTAGGCTGCGCCACAGACCCCGGACGACAGGAGACACCAACCCCGATGAAGAAACTGACGGCAGTTACCGTTGTGGGCATCACCGCCGTCGCGCTGGGCGTCGCGATGGTTGGCTGCGGCTCCAACGCCAAGACCGAGACGAAGACGTCCACGTCCACGTCGACGTCGATCACCACGACCGCACCGACCACGTCGGACCAGGCCGCCGGCCCCAATAAGACGATCCAGGACTACATCAAGGAGAACCAGATCGTCGAGACGCCGGTCCACCGCGGCGATCCCGGCTCGCCCAACATCAACTTGCCAACCCCGCCGGGGTGGTCAGACGCCGGCCCCAGCACACCCGCCCGGGCCTACACCGCGCTGGTTTACGACCAGCCAAACGTGCCGGACGACCCCCCGCGCATCACCGCGGTCGTCTCTAAGCTCACGGGCAACGTCGACCCGGCGCAGATCCTCAACTACGCGCCGGGGCAGTTGAAGAATCTGCCCGGCTTCGAGGGGTTGGATAGCGGGTCCAAAAGCACCATGAGTGGCTTCGACGCCTTCCAAATGGCCGGCTACTACATGAAGGACGGCACGAAACGCGTCAGGGGGCAGAAGACGGTGGTGATCCCGGGTCAAGACTGCGTTTACGTACTCCAACTGACGGCCGACGGGCCCGACGGCAGCTTGAATACGATCATGGACGCCACCAAGGTCATCGACCCGCAGACCACCATCACTTTCTGATGCCGCCGCGAGCGGAAGTTCGAGTGTTTCTGACATGTCGGCCCTTCCCGCCAAGCTCATGCTCGGCGTGTCAGACCAAGATCAGATCCACCAATCAGACAGTGCCGCGAGCTCAGAAACATAAGTAAGTGATCGCACACGCCGATGCGATTCACTCGGGCAAAGCGGATTCCCTTTTACGCTGGCTATTCGGCGGCGATTTATGGGGCCTTTCGGCGGCGATCGAGCCTTGAGGAAAAGCCGTTATGGGCAGCGTTAATTAGTCTAATCTGTGTTGATGACGGTGCCCGGTGATGTCTTCGGCCGGTGTGACCACGCGACCCAATTCGGTGGGGCAAGCAGTTTGAGCGCATCTACCAGTTGTGCATCAAGCATGACCCGGTCTTTGCGCGCGAGTTCTTTGGCGCCGGCGAGGCGGCGCGCGACGACCGCCAACACCGTCAGGTCGTCGCGGTCTTCGCCGGCCGCGGCGGCGCGGGAGCGTCGATGCCCGACCCCGCCGTAGCACGGGCGGCGCCGGATGCAGCGCCAGTCTCGCGGCTCGGGCGCACGCGATGAAAGATTGAGTTTCGATCCATGCGCTCGGCGAAACCCCGGCGCGAGCCCAGGATGGCTTCCCGCATCCACCGACGGAGGTTCTCGTGAAGATATCGAAGCTGCTTTCGTCGCTCGCGATGTTGCTCGTAATGTCCGCCGGCGCCCTCGGGGCGTTCACTACGGGTACCAGCATGCCATCGGCGCGAGCCGTATCTGCCAAGCGCGCGCTGTTCGTAGTCTCGAACATCAGCGACATCCCCGCGCCGGGGGGCGGCCAGCGTGCCTCGGGGGTCTGGCTCAGCGAGCTCACGGACCCGTACTGGGTGCTGCATGACGCTGCCGCGCCGCAGTTCACGATCGATCTGGCGAGCCCCAACGGCGGCCCGTCGGCGATCGACGGCCTCAGCGTGAAGCTGAACATAGACGACTTTCGGAACACCGGCGTCACGGATTCCGGGAATCCGAGCAACGAACGCTTTCTCTCCGATCCCGAGACGCGCGACCTCATCCAGATCGCGGCCGTGCCGCAGGCCGACGGCACCGTGCAGCAGCGCTACTCGTTCCGCGACACGCTGCCGCTAGCGAGCGTGAACGCAGCCGACTACGACGTGGTGTTCTTCGTCGGAGGGAACGCCGCGATATTCCAGTTTGTCAACGACGAGCGCGTCTACGGCGCAGCGAGCGCCGCGTACGACGCCGGCAAGCTGGTCAGCGCCGTGTGCCACGGCACATCGGCGCTCCTCGAGGCGAGACTTCCGGGTGGGCGGTACCTGGTCGCGGGCCGGCCCGTCACTGGGTTCTCGAACGCCGAGGAGGACATGCTCGGCCAGCGCGGGGTGACGCCGGTCCTCCTCGAGAACGAGTTCCCGCTGCGCGGCGCCACGTACACCGCCGCCGCGCCGTTCACGGAACACGTCGTGGAGGACGGCCGCCTGATCACGGGCCAGCAGCCGGCGTCGGGGCACGCCGTCGGCGAGGCGATCGTCGCCTACTTCGCCAAGTCGGCGGGCGCCGTTGGGGCCGCGGCGTGATGCGCGGTTTTCGGCCAATAGCAGTTGGCGCATAGGGCGATACAGTCATTGGGATCGCGCGCATCGCTCCGGTGCACAAACTGCCCATTGGTCAAATTGCGGTCCTGCGCAGTATCGGTTTCGCTTTCGGTCACGTAATTGGCTGAAGAATGTGGCGAATCTGCCTCGTTTCTGACATAAAGCCTGAGACGGATCGCAGCCATAGTACGGCTCTGGAGATCCCACGCTAGTAGTACAGCCGTAGATCGCGGTCATTGGTGTTGATGGTGTTTTCGGTGGTGGCGGGCGCGGGCGATTGCCTCGTGTTTTCGGCGCCATGTCGACCAGGCCAGGACGCCGGCGACGGCGTGCAGTGGTCGTAGCAGCAGCGCGTCGAAAAGTCGACGAAACTCGTTGACTGTCAGAGCGATTAGTGTGGTCCCGACGGTGTCAGCGCACCGTTGTGCGGCGGTGGTGACGACCAGGAAGGCATGGGCGAGCATGGCCAGGGTGACCCAGCGGTGCCAGGAGGTCCAGCGCCGCACCTGATGCTCATCCAGCCCGGCCAGTTCCTTGCCGGTTTGAAAGGATTCCTCGGCCTTCCAGCGCCATCCGGCCGCCCGCACGTAGTCGGCGGTGTGGGGCTGTAGAAGCGGTAATAAGCCAACTCGTTGGTCTTGTCGTTGCGGCGCACCAGCAGGTGATGCTGACCAGCCACGCCGTCGGCGTCGCTGTCGGTGATGTCGATGAGCGCCCAGGAATACCAGCGCTGACCCTTTGGCGCCCATACCGACTGAGCGGCGCTGCCAGGCCCGCCGCGGCAGCGACCCGGTGCTGCAGCCTCTGGCGCAGCTCGGGATCGGCACCGTAGACCTCATCGCCGGCCACCGCGCCCGATGGCATGCCCGCATCAGGGGCGGGGGTGATCATCTGGGTGGCCAGGGCGGGTTTGGTTGCGAACTTGACGTTGTGGGGAACACCGGCGGCCTCACGACGCTGCGGATCCTCGCACCAGTCCTTGGGCAGATATAGTCGCCAGTCGATCAGCGTGTGCCCGGCCGGGGCCGCATATGCTAAATACACTGCCACTTGGGCGTTTTCGATCCGGCCCGCGGTGCCGGTGCATTGGCGTTGCACCCCCACGGTTGCGGTTTTCGGGAGGTCGGGCGAGATCAACTCCGTTCACCGCTGCGGCCCCGGGGTTGGAGGTGGGCAGCATCATCCACAAGGCGATGTTCGAGCGGCCGCTGATCTGTGAGGTTGGGTGCCGTCCAAACGCCCTGCGAGGACAGTGATTCCGATAGGCCTTGTCGATCGGATCCAGTCGCACCATGGGTATTCGCCCGCGGCTACTGAGTTCGATGCGGGTGGGGCCACCTGCGACCGATCCCAGTCGACGCCCAAGGTAGGGCGTTCACCGAACACCATCACTACCCAGACGATCGACACCATCACCAGTACAACTGGGATCGCGTAAGCCGCCCAATTCTGCCCCTGTATGTGATGGGTCGTGTACAGACTGTGGGCCATCTCCGAGATCCTCCTGCCCTGGTTAATTCGTTGCTTCCGGCCGGCGGCTACGCCGCAGGGAGGATTAGGGCACATACGAATCTAGGTGTCAGACTTGCCGCGGTCGTGAGTAGTCGACTACTCGAGTTGCGCGACCGCCGGCCGTCGGCGCGGCCCGCCTACTGCGGCGATCACATGCGAGGGACGACAGCTGGAGCGCGGGCGCTACTCCTCAAAAGCCCAAACGCAGGCCGCCACGATCCGCGGCCCGGACAGCGTCGCAGGTGTCTCGTCCAACCCCGACCGACACGGGAACGGCAGAATGTTGTGTTTCATCTCGCGGGTCTCGAAGGCGCACGCCATCGGGTGTGCACCGACGCAGATCAGGGGCACGCTCATCGCGCCAACCCCGGCGTCTCAATGATATGGGTTGCGGCACACCGATTGAGATCGAGGCGATTTGAACTATGGAGCCGATCAATTGGGGCGCCAAGCGACATAGGACGGGAGCAAGACAGTCGATCGTCGCATCCGGCGCGATCACGGCGTGATGGTGAAGCACCCACCGCTCTCTGGCCGCAGCATCGCGAAATGCCGACGGTCCACCCGCCTACTACTGCGATCGACGCTTGCCTCGGCACGGTTCTTGGTAGGGGACGTCGGGTGAAATCCAGTCCTTCCACTGCTGCTCGCTCGGATTCAAGACCAGCTTGTCGCACAACCCGTCCGCCCAGACCGTAGGGGCGGGAATCTGCCAGATGCCGCCGCCCAATGGCGGCGAGCCGCTCAACGACATTGGTGCCGCAGCGATGAAGACACGACGTGCGTCGTGACTGAATCCGACGTAGAGGGCGGCGCCCATGGCCGTGATGTCGACGGGCTCGCCGATTTGTTGGTCCGAGGTGGAATCCCAGAATCGCAGGGTTTTGTCTTGGCTAATCGAAACAAGATAGCGACCGTCGGGACTGTAAGCGATGTCGTTGATTTGCTTGTTGTTGTTGCCCAGCATTGGTGGGCCGACGGGCTCGCCGGTATCGGCGTCCCACTGCTGAATGGTGAATGGAGTCGCCGCAGCGATGCGTCGGCCATCCGAGCTGAGCTTGGCGCTAGTAAAATAGATGTAGGCACTGCCGGGGCCACCGATTGGTTTGCCGATCGCCCGCCCGCTCGTGGTGTCCCATGTCCGGATGGAGTCACTGCTGCGGGAGACAAGGCGGCGGCCGTCCTGACTGAAGTTGACCGATTGGACACCATATTTGTGGCCTTTCACCTCGCCAATCAAGCTGCCCTTTCGCCAGTCCCAGAGCCGGACCGTCGTGTCGTTGCTGGCAGTCGCGATCACCTTCCCGTCCGGGCTGAATGAAGCGTCATTTATCTTGTCGCTATGTCCTTTGAGGAGTCCGCCAGACGGCTGTCCATTTGACGCATCCAGGATCCGCACTGTGTTGTCGGGTTCTGCAACCGCAAGCCATTGCATATTAGTGCTGATATCCAATAACTTTCCGATTTCCGGCAGTGCGTCCGACACGACGGTCGGGCCGACTTGTTCACCGGTGTCGGGGTCCAGCCAACGTAAGCTGCCCTCATTAACCACGGCGATTCTCGGGGGATCCGTGGTCATTACCCACGCCGCATGGGTATCGGCCAGGTGAGCCACCCTGCTGCCAGGCGCTTCGACGGGCAGACCGGCGTCCGAGTCAACGTCTAAGGTTTGGACAGTATCTCCCGAAACCCCAACGATTCGATTTCCCTGGCGGGTGAAAGCCACGCCGTCCACGGGAGACAGCAACCCGACCGGGTCGCCGACCGGCTGACCGGTGTGCGCGTCCCACAGTCGTATCATCTTGTCGGTGCCTGCGGTGACGACCCGGTCCCCCGTGGAGCTGAACGCAATTGACTGGATCGTCCCGAAGTTGTCTGCGAGCGGCTTTCCGATGGCCTCGCCGGTGTCGGCGTTCCACAGCCGCAGCGCCGACCCTGCATTGAAATAACGCCCCTGGTCGGCGTTTTTGATGCCGACGCTTCTGCCGCCGCCGGCGATAGTGTGACCGTCGGGGCTGAATGCGAGGCTCACGATCGCATCGTTCGGCCCCAGATCCTCGTTACCTGCGCGGGTCGTTTCGCGCAGAGCTGCACCGTTTTCCGAATCCCATAACCGAACGGTGTACTCGTGGCCCGCCGAAGCCAGGCTGCGCCCGTCGGGGCTGAAGGCCAGAGCGGTGACTTTCGCATCGTGCCGCCCCGCCAGGCTCGCGATCTGCCGTCCGGTCTGGGCGTCCCATAGCCGCACGGTGTTCACGCTGTCTGCCGCGGCGACATGGCGTCCGTCGGAGCTGACGGCCACGCCAGCCCGGAACACCGAGTCGTTGCCCGCCAATGGCAGGCCGAAAGGTTGCCTACTGCCCGAGTCCACGACATGGATCGAATAGTCCTTTCCGACCATCGCCAGATACCGCCCATCCGGGCTGACGCCTTCGATGATGTCGTCGGGGTTTCCGAACGGCGGGCCGATGAGTTCACCCGTTTGGGTGTGCAGAATCTGAAAGCCCGCCTTGGTTCGCGTTATGACGTGCTCGCCCTCGGCAGTGAGCTGACCATAAACGGGGGCGGTCCGAGTATCGGTGCTAAACGTACCTTCAGGTGGCAGATCGAAGGCCTTCTGCAGTCTCGCCTCCCGGCTCAGCGCAGTCAGCGCGGCGCCGACGATGTCTGGGCTCGTCGAGAGATGCTGGGCAGCAAGGAGTTTGTCGATCGCCTCGGGTTCACTGCCGGGCTGACCACCTGAGAGGATCTTCAGCCCCGAGAAGGTTAGCCGGTCGGCGAGCGCCTCGTTGCGCTCGGCGAGTGCTTCGTTGCGCGCGACTTTGGCCGAATGCCAGTACACCACCGTGACCACCATTAGTGAGAGGGCAGCGACGCACACTATTGCCAGCACGGCTGATATCAACCTGAGTCGCCGCCCGACGCGCCGCTCGCGATCGAGCTCTGCCTCACGCTGGGCGGCAGCTTGCGCAAGGGCTTGCCTTTCCCGCTCCGCGCGGGCCGCCAGCGCCGCCTTCTCCTGTTCTGCGCGGCGCCGGTCGCGGTGTTCGCGTACGACGCGCGTGAGCACATCGTGGGTGAGTTCGATTCGTTGCGCGCCGTGATACTCCACAACTCGCAGCAGCCGCGAGTCAATCAATCGGCCGAGTTCGTCGTCGGTGAGAATTGACGGCACCGCATCCTCGCGTGCGTAGCTGTTGCGGAACCCCTTCTCGGTGATCAGCTCGTCCTCGACGAATTCCGCCACATGCGGCAGGTCACGCACGCACGCCGAATAGTAATTCGACAGGATGCCACTCTCAGCGCTCTCTACCAGCTGCTCCTCGAAACGCTCCTGACCAAGCCGCTTCCGCTCCTCATTGAGCTCGCGGCAAAACAAGCTGAGCAATGCAGGTTCTAAATACGAAGCTCTCTGGCCATTACCACGATGCTCCACGCCAGCAACCGCGGTTTCGCTGTCTCGGTGCAGGTTTTCACCGGCGACAATGTCCACTACGCGCTTCGCCAGTGCAGCCGTCATCAGGTCCTTAGCCGGCTCATGCACCGCATCAAATGCGTCATCCCTGTTCAACGGGAGTAGCCGCATCCGCGAGCGCCCCAGTGCGGGAATTAGCCGGCACCATTCTTCGAGGTCGGGAAGATAATCTTCGCGCAGGCTGATCAATAACTTGAAATTGCGCGACCGCAGATCAAAGCGCGCCGCCACCGCCTCGTCGGATTCAATCCGCGAAGACAAATCTGCAGGAATACGGTTCTCGGCCAAGTCACCAAGGTCATTTCGGAATGCCTCGACGAGATCGGGTGCCCGCTCACCGAGCGTGAAGAGTTCTTCGAACTGGTCGAGCACGATCACCGGCGTAAGCCGATCGTTCTCAGCATTCCATAGCTGAATGTCTCTGCGATGCAGGTATTCCCAGAGAGATTCCTCATCCGACGGAAGCACCGCACCGGGCAGTTCGGCCCGAATGGAGTTGTGCACGGATTGATGTAGCTGGCGAGCCAGTGGCGGCGCACCCGGTTTGACCTCGAATCGCACGTAGACGGGCAAAAAGCGCTGTTCGGGCATCAGGCGCTGTTCGCGCAACAAGGGGAACAGGCCTGCTCGCAACAGCGACGTCTTACCCAGGCCGGATCGCCCGTACAGGACCGTAACCGCGGCATCGAGCACATGTTGCAGCAGCGCTGCCGATTCACGTTCGCGCCCGAAGAAGAACGCGCGTTCGTCTTCCCGGAACGATTCCAGTCCGGGCCACGGGTCCTCGCCGTTGAGCTGTGGCCTGGTCGCGGTGCGGGTCATGCCGCGCCCGGTCGGCTCATCGCATCGATTTCTTCGGTAAGCATCGCGGTCAGCGCGGCATCCGGCTCGCCAGCCGGCGCATTACCAAAGTGTAAGCGCCCGAAGTACTTCCGCCCTTTCGGATACCTGCTCAGGTCGCCGTCGTAGTCTTCGTCGACGATCACGGGCACGATGAAGCGGCCACTCGAAATTCTGGGCCATCGTCCAACCGCCTCCGCCCACTCCCGGAAGACGTAGCCTTCCCTCTCCCGCTCGGTCTTCGCCGAGATGATCGGGACGAACAAGCGGACAGTTTCGCCGATAGCGGTCAGAATTTCGTTCTCCCACTCATCACCCGCTTCCAGGCGTCGTTCGTCCAACCACACTTCCCCGCCGAGCCCTGTGATCGCAGTCCGAAGTTGCCGGGCAGCCTCTGCATCCTCACGCATGTAGCTGATGAAAATCGACGCTGTCGCCGGGTGAAGCGGACCAGGGCAGCCATCCGGCACCCATGACCCCGCTGCCTGCGGCGTCGAGACGTCTTGTTTCGCGCAGCGTTCACACAACTTCGCAATAAACGCGGTCGGCTCCATCTCCAACTGCTGGACCAACGGTCGACGACAATACGTAGCGAAGAAATCCGACAGGGACGGCACGCGCGCGTTGGACGAGCCGACGAAAAAGAACTGTTTGCGCTCATCCGACAGACGCTCAGTGCTCGACAGACGCAGCAAGAATCGCCCGAGCCAGTCCGGAATCTCGCAGCCAATGAACAACATCGGCTGATGCCTCAACTTATGGGCAATCCATCCGGGCAGACGCGCCGCATCGGGAAGCAATGCGTGCAGCCACTCCAGCCGGTCCTCCTCATGAATTGCGTACTCGGGAGTGGAGGCGGCCTGGCCGAACAGATTCAGAACCACGGTATCGGTTGGCGCGACAGCTTGCGCATTTCGTGCCTGTTCGCTTGTTGACTGATTCGGTGAAAACGCGATCTCCCGTGTCAGGCTTCTACCTCCGAATCGGACGTCGTTGAGCGCCTTCGCGAGCAATCGGTCGGGCGTCGTACTCACGAAAAGGCGCACGTCATCGATCCGGGCGAGATTACGCAGCGCATCGCCAGGTTCCGGATCGATTTCCTTGATGATGCGGTTTATTCGGCCGTACAAGAGGTCGACTTCGTCCCTGCCTTGCGCTTGGAGGATCGCCGCTACCGCTTCACCCATCGTCCTAATCTCAGACGACGTGTCCAGCTGATACTTGTTCGCCAGGCGCTGGCCGATGAGAGAACTGAAAGTCTGCTCGACATTGCCGCTTTTGATCACGGTCGATTCGGGCCCCACAACCACCAGCAGCTTCTGATCCTCGATATGCCCGAGAAGATGGTCCCAAAAGAGATCGTCGTTTACGCTCATGCGCTCACACTCCTGATTGGTCCAGCAACCACCAATGCCGCGAGGGTCGGGCAGCGCGCGGAATGGGCACAAACCGTACGACCTGCGGGTGACGCGCGGTCTTCGCGTTGCCGCTTGAACCATGTCTGTAACACCACCGCCTGCACGCCGTCGCGGCCGGAATGGGCCCAGAACCACCCCTCGGCATAAAGCTATGGTGCACCTTGACGCGGTCGAGCGGATGAGTATTGGACTACTTAAATTCGCCTCGATGAGCGATCAGCGCGGACATATGTTTGGCGAGCGGCGCGGACTGCCGGGTGCTCCACGGCGCGGCCGCGGTGCGACAGCCCGTCAACCGAATGGTCCCGACGACCGATCGGCGTCCGGAACAACTCGACGCACGCGGTCTAGACACCGGCAACCGATGGCGCGTGCGCAGGACACCGTGCACGTGCCTACCAAGAACGAGCCCGAGGAACACGGCCAGCGTGGCCAAACCGGCGACTATCGACTTCATGCCGCTGTAAGTCACCGGGCGGCGCGGAGCTGTCGAGCGCCTACTCGTCGCTGGGAGAACTTCGTGTACTGCTGCCCGCCGACGGAGGCGTTGGCCTCGACCTATTGACTAATCCAGCGACGGGAAATAGATAGTCTGCCCGACGGTGATGTGGTTCCAATCGGCGATGTGGTTGGCCGCCGACACTAGCGTCATCAGGTCCAGCGTCCGGCCATCCCCATGGTCGCCGTAGTTGTCCCTCGTCAGCTTCCACAGCGTGTCCCCGGAGACAACGGTGCGCCGCCGATTCAGGCGCGGCTGGATCAACACCTGGCCAGGTTGGAGGTCCTGGTTCATCATTTGGTTTGCGATCGCAATGATCCGCCACAGGTATGCCTCGCCGTACCAGCGGTCGGCCAGCTCCTCCCACGTTTCGCCGAGAGCCACCGTGTGCTGGCCGGCATTCGCGAGGTCGGGGATCACTAGCCACTCGCCCACGATGAGGTCGCGCTGAGCGACATCGTTCGGGATCTCGAAAACCTCGCTCATGGTCTCGTCGTGGTAATAGCGCACAGCCAGCTTCTGTTTCGTGTCGCCGGCGGCGACCCGATGCCGAAACGTGACGTCGGGGATTTCGAGCATCTGGCCGACCAGGATGTGGCTACCGATCACCGGATACAGAAGTCCGTCGCCGTAGAAGCGCTCGGCCAGTCCCCACCGCGTGTCACCCTCGACGACTTGATACTTCTTGCTCACGCGTGGTGCCTTTCTGCTGTTCGCGTCACCGCCGCGGGACGTACAGAAAGTGTCCGCCGGCAGGTGCGCCCGGTCGCGAGTAGTGCACTACCCGATACGGGGGCTGACAAATGCAGCCTTGCGCGAACTGGTCGGGAGGGTTTTCCGGGTTCACGGTTGATGACCTTCGGCCACATGTCGATGGCTCGCCTCAGTGCGGAGGAGGTCGTCGGGCTCGTCGGTGGAGTCACCACTCGGCTTCGTAGCCCGCCCTTCCAACAGCCCACGCGCGGCCCACGTTCATGCCACGCTACGGAAGTGCTAGTGGGACTGCTGCGACGGTACCTCCGGCCCTATCGCGGGCTACTCGCCGCAGTGGCGCTGCTGCAAACGATCAGCACCTTGGCGTTGCTCTACTTGCCGACGGTCAACGCCTCGATCATTGACGAGGGCGTCGCCAAGGGTGACGCCCGGACGATCGTCAGGCTCGGCGGCATGATGCTCGCGGTGACCGGCCTTCAGGTCCTGTGTTCCGTCGGGGCGGTGTACTGCGGGTCGCGTATCGGCCTCGGCTTCGGCCGCGACCTGCGCTCGGCGATCTTCCACCACATCACGCGTTTGGCGGTAAGCGACAACGCGCGTTTCGGGTCGCCGTCACTTCTGACCCGCACCACCAATGATGTCCAGCACATTCAGCTACTGACAGACATGACCTGCACGGTGCTGGTCACCGCGCCAATCACGTGCATCGGCGGAATCTTCATGGCGGTGCACCAAGACGCGGCGCTATCGTGGCTGTTGCTGATCAGCGTGCCGGTGCTTGCGGGCGCCAACTACTGGATCGTGACGCAGCTGCTACCAATCTTCCGCGACGTGCAGGGCCTGATCGACAACATCAACCGGGTATTGCGCGAACAGTTGTCGGGTATCCGGGTGATTCGGGCGTGCGCCAGGGAGCCGTTCGAACGCAAGCGGTTCGCCGATGCAAATCGCGAGCTGGCGAACACCACGCTCGCGGCTGGCCGGTGGCAGGCTCTCATGCTTCCGGTGACCACATTGGTGATCAACGTCTCCAGCGTCGCGGTGATCTGGTTCGGCGGGCTGCGCGTCAACGACGGGCTGATGCGGGTCGGCTCACTAATCGCGTTCCTGTCCTACTTCATGCAGATCCTGCTGGCCGTGCAGCTGGCCGCGGTGCTGGTGGCGATGGTGCCGCGCGCCTCGGTGTGCGCCGAGCGAGTCACCGACGTGCTGGACACGATCCCGACAATCGGTAGCCCCGCACGCCCGGTACGGCCGGCCGCCATCGAGGGAATGATCCGGATGGAGAAAGCGACGTTCTGCTACCCCGGCGCGGAACGCCCGGTCTTGCAAGATGTTTCGCTGATGGCAGCGCCAGGAGCGATTACCGCTGTCATCGGCAGCACCGGTGCGGGCAAGTCGACGCTGATCGCGCTGATCTGCCGCCTGTACGACGTCACCGATGGAGCGGTGATCGTCGACGGGGTAGACGTGCGTGACTACGACGTCGCGGAGTTGCGGTCTGTGATCGGGCTGGTACCTCAGCGCGGCTACCTGTTCACCGGGACGGTGGCGGACAACCTTCGCCACGGCAAGGCCGACGCCACCGACACCGAGATGTGGGAGGCGCTGCGGGTCGCGGCGGCCGACGGTTTCGTGCGCGCGCACGCCGAGGGCCTGGAGACGCGGGTGGCCCAAGGCGGCATTAATTTCTCCGGTGGTCAACGGCAACGGCTGGCCATTGCCCGCGCGGTGATCCGCCGGCCCAAGATCTATTTGTTCGACGACGCCTTCTCGGCGCTCGACGTCCACACGGATGCTCAGGTCCGCTCGGCGCTGCGTGGTGTCGCCACCGATTCGACAGTCATTATTGTCTCGCAACGCGTTTCGACGGTCATGGATGCCGATCGGATCGTCGTCATCGACAACGGCTCAGTGGTCGGCGCAGGCACTCACGAGTCGCTGCTGCTCGATTGCCCCGCCTATGCTGAGTTCGCCGACTCCCAAGCGCTGCCAGTCCGTGCCCCAGGGCCGAGCCCGTGACCGGCCCGGTCCCCAGCGTGGCGCCACAGCGAAGCGAGGGCTGTCCTGACTTCGGCAGCCTGGCGGTCCGGCTCGTCGGATGGCTCACACCACAACGCGGCTGGACCGCAGCTATCGTCACGATGGCCGTCGTCGGCACCGCGATCGCGGTAATCGGCCCGCGAATCCTCGGGCGGGCCACCGATCAGGTTGTCGCCGGTGTGATCGGTGGGCGACTCTCGGCCGGGAGCACCAAAGAGCAGGCAATCCAGGCTGCTCGCTCTCGTGGCGACAGCACCTTCGCCGACGTCCTGTCGCGGATGAACGTCAAGCCGGGCGTCGGTATCGACTTCGCTGCGGTCGGTAGCACCTTGCTTTTGGCGCTGGGGCTGTACCTGCTTGCGGCGCTGGTGCTGTGGGTGCAGGCCAGGCTGGTCAACGTCACCGTGCAGCGCGCTATGGTGACGCTCCGATTGGATGTCGAGGATAAGGTGCACCGGCTGCCGCTGTCGTACTTCGACTCTCGGCCGCGCGGTGAGCTGCTCAGCCGCGTCACCAACGACATCGACAACATCCAAACGGCCCTGTCGACAATGGTCAACCAACTGTTGACCGCGGTGCTCACGGTGATCGCGTTGCTGCTGATGATGCTGACCATCTCACCGCTGTTAGCGCTCATCACACTTGTGGCGTTGCCGCTGTCGCTGGTGGTTACCCGGCTGGCCATGCGACGCTCACAGCCGCTGTTCGTCGCCCAATGGGCAAACACCGGACGGCTCAATGCCCACATCGAAGAGACTTACAGTGGCGACACGCTGGTCAAGGCGTTCGGCCTCCACACCTGGTCGCAGGAGCAGTTCCGCGACCTCAACGCCGACGTCTACCGCGCCAGTTTCTGGGCCCAATTCATCGCTGCGCTCCTGGCTCCGGCGACGACGTTCATCGGCAACGTGAGCTATGTGGGTGTCGCGGTGGTGGGCGGCCTGCAGGTGGCCACGGGGCAGATCACAGTGGGCGGCATCCAGGCGTTCATTCAGTACGTCCGCCAGTTCAACCAGCCGCTGGCCCAGGCCGCCGCGATGACGGACACGCTGCAGACCGGATTCGCCGGAGCACAGCGGATCTTCGACCTGCTCGACGAGCCGGAACAAGAACCGGACACCGCCTTGGGACTGCCCCCCGTCGAGGGACGCGGTGGCCGGGTGGAGTTTCGGCACGTGAACTTCGGCTACCGGCCCGGCACGCCGGTAATCGACAACCTATCGCTGCTGGCCGAGCCGGGCAGCACGGTGGCGATTGTCGGGCCGACCGGGGCGGGCAAGACGACGCTGGTGAATCTGTTGATGCGGTTCTACGAGGTGGATTCCGGGCGGATCTTGATCGACGGTGTCGACATCTGCACGGTGAGCCGGCACTCGTTGCGGTCGCGGATCGGCATGGTGTTGCAGGACACCTGGTTGTTCGGCGGGACGATCGCGGAGAACATCGGTTACGGACGGCCGGGCGCGACCATGGAGGAGATCGTCGAGGCGGCCAAAGCCGTCTACGTCGACCCGTTCGTGCAGACCCTGCCCGACGGCTATGACACCTGGGTCAGCGACGATGGGGGCAACATCAGTGCCGGCGAGAAGCAGCTCATCACGATCGCGCGAGCGTTTCTGTCCCGCCCGCCGCTGCTGATCTTGGACGAGGCTACGAGTTCGGTGGACACCCGCACGGAGGCGCTGATTCGGCACGCAATGGGCGAGCTGCGGCGAGTGCGCACGAGTTTCGTTATCGCGCATCGTCTTTCGACGATCCGCGACGCCGACCTGATCTTGGTGATGGAGTGCGGCCGGATTGTCGAGCAGGGTAGCCATGCCGAGCTACTGGCCCGTCGCGGCGCCTACTACGAGATGACTCGCGTGCGTGCCGGATGGGTGGTGGATGACCAAGGCTGAGGATGCAGCCCTTGTGGTGTGCGGCTGTCCGGCTACTACTCCCATATCAAAACGTTGGGCAGCCGGCCGCCAGACCCACGCAAGCATGTGTACCCGACGCCGGCAAGTCCGCGGAAAAGTCCGACATTGAAGCGGCTCGTCCCGACGTTCCAGCGGTAGTCGCTGGCGGCGCCGGCGCTGGCCACCAATGCCGCCAACCGCTTCAAAGCAAGCTCGCAAAGTTCGTCGCGCTCAAAAGTGTTGCCTGCTTGGGAGAAGAGTTCGACGCTACCCAGCGCGCCGCAGCACAGTGTGTCCACTTGTCCGGGCCACGCCCGTGTCGCCCCGTCGAGCGCGTTGCGGACGTCGGCGGCCAGCGCGTCCACGCCCGGCTGCCCGAATTTGAGAGTCGCAAGCCGCGCCAGCCCAATGCCCACGGCTCCGTGGCACCATTGCGATCGCCAATGCGGCTCCGCCGTTCGCAGATCCGGCCAGTTGCCGCGTTCGGTGTCGTATTCGTAATTTTCGAACGCGACGCATTCGGCCGCCGCAGCCCCGAAATCCTCGCGCCCCGTCGCCGCACCCAGCGAAGCCAGCGCGTAAGCGAATCCCGCCGCGCCGTGCGACATGCCGGTCAGGGTCTCGCCGCCGGAGCCGAATCCCCGCCAGCTGCGACGACCAACCGGCCCCGACCGAGGCTGGGCGAGCAGATGTTCACCACACTTGACCGCGAGTTGCAGCACGTTGCCGGCCCCAGTGTCGCGATACAGACGCAGCAGGCCGAGGATCGCACCGGCGCTGCCCCCGACGACATCCAGCCGGCTGTCAGCGCTGATCAGGTCGTCGCTGAACAACTCCGCCGCTCGCTGCGCGTCTGCCAAGAGCTCAGCATCGCCCAGAAGCTTCGAAGTAGCCGCCAAACCGTAGACGATCGAACTCAGGCCGGTGGCGCCGCCGATGCCCAGTGACCTGGCGAGGCGCGGTGCACTCCGGCTGCTCAGGTCATGGCGGAGTTGCGAAACCGCGGCTAGCGCCAGTTCGGCCGAGGAGCTGCGCCCGGTCACCCCTGCGTGCGCGGCGAGAAAGATCGCGATCCCGCAAGCGCCGTTGTAAAGATCCGGTCCCAGAACGGTGAGCTGGGACACTTCCGAATCACGGACCCGGGCGAGACCAATCCATGCGGCCGCGCCGCCACGGCGAATAGCCTGGCTCGACAGCTCGTCCGCGATGCGGTCGGCTTCGGCGAGGAACAGTCCGGGCGCCGGTGTCGCCGCGGATTCCGGGCACGCCAGTGGTTCGGTCCTATCCGCCGGCGTCACATTCTCAGATCCCGCCACGCCGCTCAGATTCAGGCGGATGACCTCGACCTGCCGGGCGATCTCCGCCTCGCTCAAGGCTGAAACACGGGCACGCGCCCGTTCAAGCCCCGGCATCGCTTGGACGGCGACCCAAGTGCCGTCCGGGGCGGATACCTGACTGCCGTCGCTGGGCATGACGAAATACGGCACGTTGAGCTCGAGCGCTGCCGATCGCTCGGCGCGCTGCAGGGGCCAGAACGGGTCCGCATCGACGTCCCAATCGGCAAGCCGCGCCAGGAAATCCGCTTGCACCGACCACGCGACGCCGTCGTCCATCGTGCGGTGATTCTGCAGGCGGTTAATTAGCATGTCGTAGAACTCCGTGGGCCGGATGACCTTACGAACCGGCAGTCCGCCGAAGCGATCGAACAGGCCCGCCTCTCCGGGCTCGCCGGTGTGAGAGCCAAGAAACAGCGCGTAGTCCTCGAAACCCGAGATCACGTCGTCGATATGTTCGCCCAGTCGGGCGTAGCGGCCCTTGATGTGCGGCAAGTTCGGCGTGGCGCCGGCTTTCGTCACGGTGACCGGTCTCATCGCGTCGGAGTTGATGTCGCGCCACGCGAGCTCGGTCTTCGGCGTCGGGTCGAAAGCGATGCCGCCGACCGCGCGTGCCCGGTCGCCGGCAGTGCGTGCGTAGGACGGAAGCAGTCCGACCGCCATGACCGAGTCGGCGATAACCGCCTTGGCCGCCTTGAGCGCCGGCGCGTGCGCAGCGTTGTGCTCCCCGACGGCGGTCTGCAGGATCGTCTCCAGGTCTACCGGCACCGGATGGTCGCCGGCCGCGATCATGTTCTCGTGGTGCATATCGGCGGCGGCAAAACAGTGTAAGAGAGCCAGCCAGGCGCCGGCGCGCCGGAAAAATTGCCGGATCTCCCGGGTGTCGGCGCAGCCGGCGTGTTCGACGTATTCGGCCCAGCCGTACCCGTCTTTAGCGAGCACGCGGACCGTCTTAAGCTCGACGGGAGCGCTGTCCAGGTTGAGTCGCTCGACCAGCGCATGCCAGGCAGCATCAAGCCGCAAGTCCTTGGGCTTGTACATCACCCGCAACCCGTCCTCGAATTCCACCAAATGCACAAAGTGGCCACCGGTGTGCGGATCCGACAGAGCACTGCCGATCCCAGCGACCCGGCTGGCAGCCGGCGACCTCAGGAGATCACCGCGGACAGCTTCGACGTCGGCGGCCATCCGGGTCACGAGTTCGCGTGAAGTGTTGAGCCACTGCCGCGTCACCGAGGCGATCAGCCGCAGCAGAACGGGTTTCTGGTCAAACAGACGCCGGAAGCCGCCGATCTTCATCTCAAGGACGAACGGTTCGTAGTGGTCGCGTGTGACGCGTTGTTTTGGCACGGCGTCGACTGGCTTGACTGCGGCTTCCCTGGCTTGGGCGAAAAGGTCGTACAGCACCGGAGCGCACAGGCGGCACAGACGGTCGACCAACAACTCGCGCAAGGACGCGCGGGCTACCGGACCGAAGTTATCCGATGCCGAAGCGTCGACGGAGGTCCAAAGCCGCGCATCGGCTTCGTCGGCCAGCGGCGTGAAAAGGTCCTCGAACGGGTGTTCACCTGCAGTAATGGACCAAGCGTGCTTCCCTTGGGTTGCGCGCTGCTGCAGCGCCGAATCGATCCACACCGCATCGGAGATCCAGGCGGGAGGCGGGGCGAGGTGACGTCGGCGCGACGTGGCGAATCGCGCCAGAACCCGCTCGACGGAAAGGTTGTCGCGTTCAAGCCGCCTGGCAAACAACGCCCAGTCACCGTCGGCGCACGAGCGGCACCATGCGGCGAGGCGCTTGGCGGCGAGATCGGAATCGCCTTTCTGCCCGCGCAACGTCTCAAATTCGTCGGACAATAGCTCCTCGACGGTGGCCGCACGAACCGCGAGGCGACGGTAAAAGGGATCCACGCAATTTCTTTCGTAAGGAACGCTACACCGGCCTAAACGCAGAAAGGGATTGGTGCCGTTAGGGAAAAGCGGCGCTATTGGGTCGCCGACATCCGTGGCCGGGGGCGGTGGCCGACGACGTGTCCGCAGGTTTGCCGATCGGGACATTGCGCCCGGACGTCGCGCCACGGACGGTCGCGGGCCGCCCAAATCCCCGGCGGAAAGGCGTCGTCAGGCTCGGTGCGACCGCCATCAAATCCGATTCGGTTGGGCGGGCCGTGACAACGTCAGCGTCTAGTTACAGCACCTGTTGTAGGCGGAGGTCTGGTAGGTGTATGACAACGCGACCTCTTCGGCGGCGATCTCCAATTCGATATCGGAAAACTCATGAGCGAGGATGTCTTGTGCGCTCCCGTTCGCGGTTAGGGTCGCGTTCACTGTTGGGTTCCTTCCTGACGCACGCCGTTCTGTGGATTGGTAGAAGCGTACCGACGCAACGATGCGGCGCCGCGACGAATCCGCCACTTCTCTGCAAAAATCGCCGCTGTTGTCCGTTCTGTACTTTTCCTCCAAGCAGCCTAGGTACCACGTCGGCAGCAAGCATGAGTACTCAACTACGCGAACCGGCAATCGGTTGTCCCCGCCGAACGCAACATGGCTGCGTTAAGGACCTATTTGTTGAAAGCGCGCGGCGTCCTTGACCCAGTGCGGTGGGCTTTCTGCCCGGGAGGGCGCGCCGGACATTGCCTCGCTTCCGCGGTCGTGCCTATCTGAGCGCCGCCGGGAGCAGACCATCGCAGCGAGCACGACCAATGTTGGCCATGACGCGTTCCAATAACGCGTCATAGGCGCCGCCATCGTTGACGATGTCGATAAGCCCATGGCGCCGGAGGTAGGCGTCCACGCGTCGGTCGATCGGCCAGTCGGCGTAGATCTTTCCGGTGAACTCAGAACCGAGAAATTTCCAAGCGATGGCGTCCAGCTTCCGTTTTCTCTGCTCGACGTGGCCGGCCGTTGTCATCGCAATCCCTTCCGGTCGTGCTTCACGCGTTCAAGTTTGCTCGCTAGGCACGTTTGCAACACGCGTATTCCGCTACTCTATTTCACACGGCACACTGAAAACAATTCTCACGGCAGATTGAAACCCTTTTCGAAGGTTCCCGTCGCTCGTCTTTCGCTCCCTGAGCGATGCGTTGTTGGCAGCGGGGCTGATAGCGTCACTGCGGCTGGTCGTCCCACCGCTGGGACTGCCGGCCTGTCGCGGTGCCTAGCGGCGAGGCACTCCTCGGGTCAGGGGAGTGACGCCGGCGACGCTCTTAAGCCGGGATCACGCCGAGCTGCCTGAGCATGCCCAGTGTGTCCTCGGAGATATGGTCCTCCACGATCTTGCCATCGTGGATCGTGAAGATGCTCACGGCGCCGACATCGACGGCCTTGCCGGTCGCAGGGGCGCCGAAGAACTCGCCGGTGTTGGTGCCCACGCCCCTCCACCGGACGGCGACCCGGTCATCCTCGGCGATCACGTCCTCGGTGATGATCGTGAGGTCGGGGAAGCCGGCCCGGAAGCCCATGAACAGCTGCTTCACCGGTTCAAGCCCGTGCAGCGATCCGCCCGGCGCGCTCGGGTGGTAAACGATGACGTCCTCGGCCATAACCTCGCTCGCGGCGTCCCAGTTGCCCTTGCCGACGATCTCATCGAGAAAGCGGGCTGCGACAGCCTTGTTCTCCGCTACGCCCATGCCCTCAGTCCTTTCGCCTTGAAGATATCCATCGGTTGATGTTGCGTACTCGAACGACTCGGATTACTCCCAGCGGAATCCGGCATCCTCGGCCGCCCGCACAAGGGCGCGCTCGGCCAGGACCGATGCGAGGTGAACCCGGTACTCGCCCGACGCGAACAGGTCGGTCACAGCCGTTCCGGCGTCGCTGGTCTTGAGGGCGGCAGTCGCCAGTGTGGCGCGTGAAGGCGTGGTGCCCTCGACCGCCGCCTCGACCTCGCGCAGGCGGATCGGGCGTTCGAACACGCCGGTGACCGCCACCCGGCACCGGCCGACGAGGTTGTCGCTGGTCCGGAGGACCCCCACCGCCACGGCGGCGAGGGGATAGAGGGTGGCGTGGTTCTTCTGCTTTTCATAGGCGCTGCCCGCCGTCGGCGGTAAGGCAATCTCGAGCTCCGTGATGATTTCGACCGGGTCGAGGGCCGTCTCCGGGCCGCTGAGCAGGTCCTCGGCGCTGATCGTCCGGGGCCCGGCCGGTCGGGTGGTGTGCACCTCCGCTTCCAGAGCCAGCGCCACCGCGGCCAGGTCGGCGGCCGGGTGGCGCGACGCCAGGGTGCCGCCGACCGTGGTGCAGTTGCGTACCTGGGCGTCGCCGATGCTGCCGATCGCCTCGTCGAGGGCCCTCAGGTGACCGCGGAGCTCCGTGTCGCCGGCCAGTTGGTTGAGCGTGGCCATGGCGCCGATGCGTACATTGCCGGTGGTGTGGTCGACCGAAACCGTGCGGAGGCCGGGGATGTCGCGCAGGTCGACCAGGGTGGGAGGGGCCGCCCGACCTGCCTTCATGTCGGGCACCAGGTCATGGCCTCCTGCCAGCACCCGGGCCCCGGGGTGTCCGCCGATCCAGGCCAGCGCCTCGTCGAGGCTGGCCGCCGCCATATAGGTGAGGGAGGGGACGTAGACGCCCATCAGGCACCGCCTTGGTCCGACGGGGCCGGGACAGGGTGCCCGTTCTCCCGCAGGATTCGCCACAATTTCTCCGGTGTGTAGGGCATGTCGACGTGCTTGACGCCCAGGTCGGAAAGGGCATCCACTACCGCGTTGCCGATGGCCGCCGCGGCACCCACGGCGCCGATCTCGCCGGCACCCTTGGCGCCCAGGGGGTTATGCTGCGTCGGCGTGACCATCCGGTCGATGTTGAATTCCGGAAGGTCGGAGGCCCGTGGGATGGCGTACTCGGTCAGGTTGGCCGTCAACAGGTGACCCTGGTCGTCGTAGATGGCCCGTTCGAACAGAGCTTGGCCCACGCCGTGGGTGATGCCGCCGTGAACCTGGCCGTCGATCACCATGGGGTTAGCCACCTCGCCGACATCGCTGACCGCAACGAAGTTGACCAGGTCGACCTCGCCGGTTCTCTCATCGATCTCCACCGTGGCGACATGGGCTCCATTGGGGAAGTTGAACTCGGGCGGGTCGAAGAACTCGGTGACGTCCCAGTTGGGCTCCATGCCGGCAGGCAGGTCCCATCCGTACCACCCGGCGATCGCGATCTCCTGGAGCGTCTTGCTCTTGTCTGGCGAGCCTTGGACCCAGGCCCTGCCGTCCTCATAGACGATGTCCTGCTCGTCCGCAGTGAGCATGTGCGCCGCCAGTTTGATGACTTTTTCGCGGATCTGGGCGGCGGCATTGCGGACCGCCGGGCCACACACGCTGAACGAGCGGCTGCCGTAGCTGCCCTGACCATAGGGAGCCGATTTGGTGTCGGAGTGCAGGACCTCGATGCGGGACATGTCGACCTGTAGCTCCTCGGCCACGATCTGCGCGAAGACGGTCTCATGCGACTGCCCATGCGGCGTCGACCCGATCGAGAGCGAGACGTCACCGGTGGGGTGGAGCCGCAGGTTGGCACTCTCCCAGGTGCCACCCAGCATTCCCTCTTTGGCCATTCGGGGCGAGGGGCCGACCCCGCTGACGGCGACGAAGCAGCCGATTCCCATGCCCAGCCGCTTTCCTCGGCGGCGGGCGCGGGCCTTGAGCGCGGCGATGTTGGCGTAGCCGGCCATCTGCATGGCCTTCTCGAGCGCGGCCGGGTAGTTGCCGGAGTCGTACATCCAGCCCAGGTGGTTGTCGAAGGGGAACTGTTCGGGTTGCACAAAGTTCTTCCTGCGGATCTCGGCCGGGTCCTTACCGATCTCGGCGGCAAATCGGTCGACCAGGCGCTCTACCAGAAAGGTGGCCTCGGCTCGGCCCGATCCGCGTTGGGCGCCGAGCGGCACGACGTTGGTGAACGCCGCGTAGACCTCGCAGAAGGCGTGGGGGATTGCGTAGCACCCGGTCATGCTGCGGCCGATCATGGCCGTGGCCACTCCGGGACCGATGGTGGACGGGTAGGCACCGAGGTTGGCGTAGCTGGTGCAGCGCATCGCGGTGATGGTGCCGTCGCTGTTGCCGGCCAGAGTGGCGTAGATGTGGTGGTCACGGCCCTGCACCGTGGACCGCATCAGCCCTTCCCTGGTGTCGATCCATTTGATCGGCCGGCCGAGCTCCTTGGCCAGGAACAGCACCAGCGCCATGTCGGAGTACAGGTAGCCCTTGGTGCCGAAGCTGCCACCGATGTCCGGCGAGACGACCCGCACCTTGTTGAAGGGCACGCCCAGCACCGCGAAGGCCAGCAGGAAGCGGTGGTTATGGGTGGCCTGGGTGGAGGCGTACAGGGTGTATTCCTCGGTGTCGGGCTCGTAGGTGCCAACTGCACCTCGCGGCTCGATTGGGCTGTTGATGGTGCGCTGGTTGAGCATGGATTGACTGACGACGACGTCAGCCTCCGAGATTGCCCGGTCGGTGGCATCCTTGTCGCCGCAAGTCCAGTGCGCGTTGAGGTTGTTAGGAACCGCGTCGTGCAGCTGAGGCGCCCCTTCCTCGATGGCCTCCTTTGGCGTAGTGACCACGGGTAGCAGCTCGTAGTCGACTTGGATGGCGTCGAGCGCATGGTGGGCCTGGGACCGCGTCTCGGCCACCACGGCCGCGATCGCATCACCGATGTAGCGGACCTTGTCCTTGGACAGGACCGGGTTGGACGCCGGCAGTCCCGTCGGATGAGGCGGGAAGTGGCTTTCCACCCCGCCGGGCACCCAGATGCACGGCAGTGGCATCATGTTGCCGAGGTCGCTGGCGGTGACGACGCGAACTACGCCGGGAAGTTCCAATGCGGCCGACGGATCGATGCGCTTGACCAGCGCGTGGCCGTGCGGGCTGCGCAGGATGGCCATGTGTAGCATGCCGGGAAGGTCGACGTCGGCGATGAACTTGGCCTCGCCCCGCAGGAACCTCGGGTCCTCGGTACGCTTGATCGTCTCACCCAAGACTTTCATCGCACACCCGTGAACTGCAGGCGAATCCGACCAGAGTCCAGCACAAGAGCGTCGAACGTCTTGATCATCCCGCCGTTTGACTCAACCGTGGCTTCGAACATCAGGGTGTCTTCGGTCTCGGTGAATTTATCGGTCGACACGACCTGCTCGATTGTGACCGAATTGAAAAACTGGGTGAAATAGTCTCTGATGTTGTCCTTGCCGCGGACGATGTGATCGAAAGACACGATGACGGCGTTGTCGTGGTAGTGCTTTTCAACAAGGCTGTCGACATCCTTGTCGAGCAAGTACTTCACCTGTTCTTCGTAGAACAGCTTGCCCGGGGTGTCGACGACCATCTTGACGGGGCTGTTCATGATGTGACGGGGCTGTTGATGATGCGGGCTGCGTGCTCGACAGCCCGGACACAGTTTTGGTAGCCGGTGCAGCGACAAAGGTTGCCGTCGAGCCACGCCCGGATCTGGGAGGGGGGTGGATCGGCGTTGTGATTGCTCAGCAGGTCTGACATCGACATCAGCATGCCAGGGGTGCAGAAGCCGCATTGCAGGCCGTGTTCCTGCCAGAATGCCTCCTGGAGCGGGTCGAGTTCGCCGTTGGTGGCAAGCCCCTCGACCGTACCGACCTCGGCGCCGTCGGCCTGGGCGGCCAGTATCGTGCAACTCTTGACCGAGATCCCGTTGAGGGTAACTACGCAGGATCCGCACTGGCTGGTGTCGCAACCCACCTTGGTGCCCGTAGCTTTGAGCCGTTCCCGCAATAAATCCACCAAAAGTAGCTGAGGCTCTATCTCAAGGGCATGCTGGTGCCCGTTCACCGCAAGCGTTATTTGCATTTGGTTTCCTCCGCACCACGGAGCGCCCTAAAAGACCGCCTCGTTCGCCACACCAATACTCGAAGGATGCTACCCGCGACCCGGGTCGGAAATTCAGCGCTTGTTCCGTATCGATACGCCGATCTTCCACTTTGCGACTGGCGGGGGCACGAGTAGTTGAGTACCTCATCGAGTTCTCATCGCCACGTAGGCGTGCTAAGCGGCGAATCGCGTGGGATTGACCGGCCGGCGGGGCGCCGTGCCCCGCCGGTACGCGGCGGGCCGGCGGCCGACGCTCGTAGCGGGCCGACAGCGGAGCCGATCCGACACCGTCGAAGGCCTTGACAACCGTGCGGATCATGCCGGCGGCAGCGGCGGTGGGTTTTCCTGGTCGGTATAGCCCTTGGTGATCTGGATGATGTTGCCGGTCGGATCCCGCAGCCATGCCGAGCGCCAGCCGGGGACGAAGGCATCGAAGCCCAGCGGGCCGGAGGTGACAATCGCATCCGATCCCATCTCCTCGATCTTGCGGTCCACGTCGTCTACCTCGAATGAGAAATTGCGCACGCCCGACCAGTGATAACCATCGCCGGTAGCCTGCGCCACCGGTTTCGGCTCGTCTGAGCGGAATAGCTCGAGCAGTGTTCCGGCGCCGCGCAAGAAGACGATCTGCGCGCCTTGGCCGATGTCCACGACGCGCGCGCGGCGGAAACCGAAGTGCTTGGTATAGAACCGTTCTACGGCGATCGGATCGTCGCAGGTCAGGGAGACGTGGTGGAGCGTGGGATCCGGCATGCAGTTTCTCCTCTGCCCTCTTCGGTTTGCAACGTCAGGGCCGCGCGCGAGCGGCCTTGACCAGATCGGCGCACTTTTCGCCGATCATGACGACGCCGGCGTGGCAGTTCCCTGAAGGCACGGCCGGCATCACGCTGGCGTCAGCGACACGTAGTCCCTCGATGCCGTGCACCCGCAGCTCGGGGTCGACGACGGCGAGCCCATCCAAACCCATCCGGCACGACCCCGCCTGATGGTGGTACGACTCGGCACGGTTGCGGACGTCATCGGCCAGCTGGGCATCCGATACGTTCGGCCCGGGCAGCACTTCAGCCTCCACCCAGTCGGCGAAGGCACGTGTGGCGTAGATCCGCCGGGCCAGGCACACACCGTCGGTGAGGCGGCGGTGATCGGCCTCGACCGCCAAATAGTTGGGATCGATCAGCGGCTTTGCCAGCGAGTCGGCGCTCGCGAGGCGCACCCGGCCGCGCGAAAGCGGCCTAACCACGCCCGGCAGCATCACCATGATGTTGGGCGGCGGTTCGTCCCTGACGTGCAGTGGGTCGCCGTGCACGAATGCCATCTGCATGTCCGGCCCTGGCCACCCGGGTGTCGAGCGGTAGAACAGCGCCGCTTCCGACATATTGTTGTGCGGCCGCGGGATCGGTTGCTTGGCGACGCATATCACCGGAATCAGCACATGATTGTGAAAGTTCTCGCCCACGCCCGGCAGGTCCACCAGCGCCGGAATGCCGACCGCTTTCAGCGAGTCGCTCGCTCCGATGCCCGACAGCAGGAGCAACTTCGGCGAGTCGATGGCGCCGGCACAGACGATCACCTCTCGGGTGGCGGTGGCGGTCTCGGTGCTGCCATTGCGGACGTACTCAACGCCGGTGCAGCGGTGCCCGTTGAACAGCAGCCGGGTTGCCTGTGCGCCGTCGATCAGATCCAGGGTCCGTTCGTCCGTCGGCTTGGGCCGCTCCCTATCCAGCGCCGGATAGAGGTAGGCGTCCTCGTCGCTGTGCCGCTTGCCGTCCTTGATGTTGACGTGGTGCCATCCGGCACCCTCCATCCGCGGACCGTTGAAGTCTTCCGTTCTCGGAAACCCCAGTTCCACGCAGGCATCGATAAACGCTTGCGAGACGGGGCTTGGATCGTGTTTTTCGACGCTAGAAACCCGCAGCGGACCGCCCTTGCCCGCCAGCGGATTGGTATCGTCCTCCTGATCCTCGAGCTTCTGAAAATAGTGCAGCACGTCGTCGAAGGACCAGCCTGGGCAGCCGTTGTAGGCCCAATTGTCGTAGTCGTTGCGGTGCCCACGGATATGCATGAGGATGTACAGGTTACTGCTCCCGCCGGGCAGCCGGCCGCGCGGCTCGGGAAATCGCCGGCCGCCGCAATGATGTTGCGGCACACTGAGATAGCCCCAATCGACCGGCGTGTTCTGAACGAGGCCCCAATGCCACGGGATGGCGATGTCCTCCGCGACCCTCGGTGGCACCTGGCGACTACCTGCTTCCACCACGGCCACGTGGATGCCGGAATCTTCGCTGAGCCGGGCGGCGACGACGGAACCGGCCGATCCCGCGCCGACGACGATGTAATCGTAATTGGCCATCTTCCCCTCGTTTACGGATTACTGCTGCCTCTGATCGAGGAACGGCTGAAACGGCAGACTGTCGTGAATCGTTCGCATATAGACGATCTGGCCGCCTTCCACTTGAAAATAGTTGGCGCCGATGACCTCGCGGTTCGCATCGCCCGGATACGCGATTGGCACGCCATGAGAGTTCTGCCCCTCGAAATGCCAGACGACGACGGCGGCATCGCCGTCAATGACCATGTGCTGCGGGTGCATCTGAAACACCTTGTAGCCGCTGCGGATCCCGTCAATCGCGCCGCGTAGCACGCTGATGCCGTCGAAATGGCCGGCGAGTTGTTCGTCGCCCACCACCTCGTCACTGAATAGCGTCAGCCACTGCTGCCAATCGCCACGGTTGACGCAGTCGTAATAGCTGTCGATGACTTCCTGAACTGTCATGCGTCTTTCTCCTTTGGCGATCAGGGTTTGCGTCTCAGGCGGGAAGATCGGCGCGAGAGGTTGGCGAAGAGATTTGTGAATAGGGGCAACGGACCTCCTGCGAAACCCCACTTTCCTTGTGGCGCTTCCTCAATGGTCATATACTCGTACGACTTAGCCGCCTCGATCGTCGCCATCAGAACGCATCGGTTGTAGATGCGTTGCGCCAGAACCAGTTTCGTTTGGCCAGCATCGCCGTTCGACATTGCCGATCCTCCCGACCTATCTGCCGACCCTATGCGGTTGCCTTACCGTCGTTTACGCTAACAGTCAGAGCGGCGGCGAGCCCGGCATCGCCCGTAATTCGTCCACCACATATCGGGCGATCACCGGCCTCGCGGTTTCCGGCGACCGGAGCATTCGCCATGTCTGGAAGGCGTCGAACCCGAACCACTGGCTACGTGGCGCCGGCGCTGTCCAGCGCCGCCCCTGCCAGTTGACGACCACCTTGACCTCCGCATCCGGTCCCTCCGGCCAGGCTTCCACCAGACTCAGCGTGTGCACCTCATCGAAGAACAGATTGATCACCCCTGGGTGATCGCCGCCGCCCGCGTACCAGTCGCCGAACTCGCGGCGGCTGCGCAGCGTGGCCTCCGGTACGACGAATTCCAGTCCCTGATCTAGGACCATCGGCATGATGTCGCCAGCTGGAACGTGCTCATCGAGTTTGCGGTACCAGTCCGCCGCGAACGCTTGGATCTCGTCGCGCCTCAGCGGGACCTCCTCTGCTCGTTCGCTTGCCATAGCGATTTCCCTCCTCATTCGCGGAATGGCTTGCTATGACGCGCGCGGATACGCCGGCGTCCGGGATACATCACGCTCCAGCACGAGTTCGATCAAATACGGCCCGTCGTGTTCGAGCATCGTGGAGACCGCCCCGGCGATCTGTGCCGGCTGGCTTACCCGACAACCCGGCACGCCCAGCCCGCGCGCCAACGACACGAAATCCAGCGGGGGTTCGCATATATCGAACGATGGCGGGAAAGCTTGGTCAGTTTGTTGTCCGAGATCACCCCAATATCTGACGATATTCTCCTTCAGAATGCGATAGCTTGTGTTGTTACAGACCACGAACTTGGCACCGATCCCTTCGTGCGCCGCCGTCCACAACGCTTGGTAGGTGAACATCGCTCCACCGTCGCCGGTGAAGCCGACAACCGTGCGATCGGGATGGGCTAACTTGACCCCCACGGCCCCTGGAATGCCCACTCCCAGCGTTCCGCCCGGCGTCTGGAAAAACCCTCCCGGAATCGTCGGGAGCGGCATCCACCGCATCAACTCCATCGAATACGTGAGGGACTCATCATAAATAATGGCGCCCTGCGGCAGTTGCTTGGCCAACTCTTCACCGAACGCCGCCATGTGCAAAGGACTCGCCATACAGTTGGCGCGGTCTGCTTCCCGATCGCGGGCGCGCTGCTGTTCGTTTTCCCGCGCCACCCGCTCGGCGCGCTCGCGCGCAGCTTGCTGTTGCGCCTGTGATAACCGGTCGGCAACCGCGTTGGCCAACAGACGCAGAGTCAGCTTTGGGTCGCTGACCAACCCGAGCGTGATCGGATAATTCTTGGCGATGTCGTAGGCGTCAAGATCGATGTGAATCACCTTCGCATCCGGATGAAACGGATTGTCCAGCAACGGGAAAACGTCGGGAAACACATAGGTGCCGCATATCACCACCGCGTCGGCCTGTGCTACCTTCTGACGGCTGTCTTGCCCGAACATGTGCCCGGTCGAGCCGCGGTAGAGCTGATGCGTCCAGGGAATATTGAGCTCCGACGCCATCGCGCCCCACACCTCGGCGCCAAGCACCTCGGCCAACTGCGCCAGCTCGCCCTGCGCCTGCGCGTGCGCTATGCCATCTCCCATGATGATCACGGGCCTTTGCGCATCCAACAGCAATTCCGCGGCGCGCGCGATCAACGCCGGCTCCGGCGCCACACGCGTTTCGGGAACCACCGTCGGCAGCACCGGCTCGTCGTTATCCTGATCGAGAATGTCCTGTGGGACGGCCAGAAACACCGGGCCGAAAGGCGGTGTCGCCGCGATCTTGACGCATCGGCGCACCAGGCGTAGCAGGCTGCGGGGATGAGTCACCCGCGCGGCGTACTTGGTTACCGGGCGCACCAGGGTGACCAGTTCCAGTGCCATATGGGCATCGAGCGCGTCGGCGGCTATGCCCGCCTCGCCGGCGATGACCACCAGCGGTGCGCGCTGCATGCGGCAGGCTTGATAGAGGCTGCCGATCGCGTTGCCCAGGCCGACGCTGGAATGCAGCTGCACTGCGGTCGGTTTCTGGGTCGCCTGCGCATAGCCGCTGGCCATCAACACCACTGCCGCCTCCTGAAGACCCATAACGTATCGGATCGCCGGAAAGCGGGAGACCTCGGCGAGCAATCCCTCTTCGCTGCTGCCGGGGTTGCCGAACATGGTGGTCATCCCATCAGCGCGCAGCTGTTCAAGCAGTTTACGGTGCCCGGTGGTCGTCGCCATCGCATTTGTCTTTCATCCGGCGTTCAAGCTGGTCGCGGCAGCTTCGTTCCAGCGCAGCCGGACGCTCGTGTAATTCGCGGCCATGCCCACCATGGCGTAGTCATCAAGCTGGACGTGCGCGACGTCGATGTCGCCGTCGCACATCTTTGGCGTACTGCCCGTTTCCTCGACTTCAGTGACGAACGTTTGCTCCGGCCGGCTCCAAAGACCAACATTAGGTGCACCTCGGCGCCGTAGCCGGCGATCGCTCCCGATAGCACCTGATCTCAGCGGAGAGGGGTTGGCTCTCGACGTATACGGCGATCTTCCTGCCAGCCAGTGATCTGTCCGCCATTTCAGTCTCTCGTTTGAAGAGGTTCGTCTTATGCTGCTGGTTGCACTGGATTTGCTTGAAACTCGACGACAAGTTCGATGGTCTCGTTCACCGGGTCGGGTGGCATTGTGTCTGTCGGAATCTGGTACTGGGCGAGGTTGGCCGGATCCAAGTCCTCGGTCATGTCCACCCCGTTGGCGCTGACGCGCGTAATCTGCACGCGGCCCGGTGGGATGAAATCGGGCAACACATTGATCGACTTTTGCTGCTCGATGGTTCTGAACTTGAAGTAGAGGCTGAAGCTGTTATCGGAGCCACCGCCCGCCGCGACGTAGCTGCGCGTGTAGAGGTGGGCCAGGTAAGCCAGTTCGAAGACGTGATAGCCGATCGCGTGGCTGCTCTTCATCTCGTACTGTCCTTCGAGGATCGGCAGGCCATTTTCGGTCGTCCGGAAAAAGTAACCCTGGCGTTCCCGATCGAGGAAGAACAGATTCCAAAACGCCGAGGATTCCCGCGCCAGAGCCAGGTAGTGCGGATCCTCAGTGGCTCCATAGAGGATGAGGTAGGCCAGGATGCCCTGCTCCTGCTGCCAGAAATCCTTGTGAGCGTCCCAGGCGAATTGCGTTGGCATGCCGCCGTTTGGTTTCCGCTCCACGCAGTCGTAGATGCCGCCGCGGATCTTGTCCAGGCCGACCTCGCCCATCCGATCGGCGAGTCGCGTCGCAACCTCGAGGCAACGGTCGGAGCGCTTGATGTAGCCCTCCGCTTGCTCGGTCTTTCCGTCGTCGCGCAGTCGCTTGGCGCGAGTCTGGAAGTAGTAGGCGCAACGGGTGAGGTTCCAGGCGATTTTCAGATTGTGCCCCACCACCGCCCGGTTCTGCTGCCAGCGGTACGTCAGGTCGGGTGTCCAGTCCGCGTGAAAGCGCTCGACCACGAAATCCGAATCGGGGTCGGGGAATTTTTCGCAGATCAGCGAGGAGGTCTCCTCGAGGATGCTGTGGCAGACCTCGAGCAGCGGCGCGAGGATCCGCCGGATCTCCCCTTGTGGCAGGGGGTCGAGTGAAAGAATGAGGTTGACCAGATACGCCGGGATGTGATCGCCCACCGAATTCCAGTTCTTTTTCGACCGGTTCTCCTCCGCGGCGACTTTGTCGGGCCGCATTGTCGCCGGATCAAGGTGTGAGTAATAACCGCCTTTTCCAGCAAAACCCTTTTCTGTCGCCGACGGCGGATCCCAGAAGAAACTTTGGAAAGCCGCGATGGTGCACCGGATGTCCTTCAAAATGTCCCAGTCCAGAGTGATCCGATAGAACTGGGTGAGGCCGGCCAGCGCGTAAATCTGCTCGTAAAGGGGGATGGTTCCGACATCGTCCGGGCCCTGCGAAGCGAATAGCAGGGATTCGCCGCGTTCGCCTTGCATGCTGCGTTTGCGACCATATGCCCAAAAACAGTAGTGGCCGTCGTGGCTGAGGCTGCGGAACGCCTCGCGCAGGTAGTCCGCGGCGGCGCGGGCCGCCATCAGGTAGCGCTCGGCGCCGGTCAGCAGGTACGCGGACGACAAGTCGTAGAGCAACCGCGAAAGGACGGCGCATTCCTGCGTTGTCTCGTCCGTCGGCTGACCGAGAATGTTGAGGGTCGTCCGATAGAATTTGGCGAAATCATCAATGGTGTAGCGGCGCCGCGCGTCGAACAAGTGGTCCAGAATGCGGTCGGCCATTTGCGTTGCCTGCGAAGGCCACCAATGCGTGTCCTCGAACAGGTACCGCTCTGGATCCGAATGCAGCAGGAAGACGTCGCGGGCCTCGTAGCGCTGGCCGCCGTCGTTCTCCTGATAGATGCCGCGGACATAAACCGGCCGACCGGGAACGGCATACTTCCGCAGACTGAAAGCAATATTATCGTCGTCGCGGGCGCCCTGCGGGTCGGGCACCCTGTTGCGCTCCACGCCGTCGAGATTCGACAGCACCTGGAAATTAGTCTCGGAGCCGACAATCGCCTCGAAAGTGTCGCCGCTCCGCGCCTCAACCGAGAACAACTGCCTGTCGGGGTCGACGGAGATGATGGTACCGCCGACGGTCAAACCCTGATTATAGCTATTCAGGGGCATAAATACTCCCCGTCCCCACGACAAAATGCTCGTGATCACGGATCGCTCCAGGCGAATAGTTGTAAACCATCCGTCGCGATCCTTTTAACAACGCCTTCTTACATGCTCGCGTTGCTTTTCATTCAGCAACCGTGCGAATAGACCGAATTCTGCGAAAACCTCCTCCCGCCGAGTGGGAGTATATGTAACGGCCTCACGTGATGCAAGCCTTTTCGCACCTAATCTAGTCTCGAATAAAATAGGCGAACTATCAGAGCTGAAGGTTGACAGCCGTGAAGCCGGGCAGATGGTCTGCCCGGAGAGGCTTACCTGTCGCCTTCGGCAAGTGAGTCGAAAATATAGGCGCTTCTGTCGGCCGCGACAATCCCGACCGCGCCTGCACGGGCTGCTGTCCTCGGCCGTATGCCGAAGACCCGTTCGCCCAAGCGAAAGCCTCTTTGCGCGCCGTCCCGCCTATTTACTCCCAGGACCGGCGGCTCGGTGAAAAGATCTGGATTGCACATCCTGCGCCGAAGGGGCTTCTATGCGAGTCACGCCGATGCGTATCGTCCTGTTCACGTTGCTGGCCCTGGCGGTTACGCTTATCGGCTATCTGGTGTTGCTTGCACTTCGTCCGAGCGCAGCACCGTCGGGCCGGCTTAGTAGCTTCGGGCGGCCGCCCTCGTGGCCAGCAATCGCGATCGTGACCGGGGTATTGTCAGCTGTTTGCATCCTCAGTTATATCGCGCGACGCGACCGCACATCGCCGACCGTTCCTGTGGTCATCGTCGTGGGGCTTACCGCTACAAGCTTTTTCCTCGGATTCAGTTCGTACTGGAGCTGCAACGACAAACAGCATCCGACCTTCTTCACCCCACTTATGTGGACACTATCGCTGATCAAGGGTGGCGTGGATGATCGTTCGCTGCAAGGCAAAGTGTGTCCTGAGCAGCCGCCGGTCGCGCTAGAAGTCGCCCGCCTCACGATCCTGGCCGCGTTCTTCATCAGCGTCGTCGGAGTTGCCGCTGCGATATTCCGTGCCCAGTCTGACAGGCTGCGAGCCTGGCTTGCGAAATCAGTGATTGCCGTTGTGGACATCGACGACGACGCCGTGTCAATGGTTCGCGCTCTTGCGCGGGAACACGCGCCGGACCGCACGGTGGCGCTGATAACCGACAGTACCGACCGCCCGTGCGTTCACGAGGCTCGCAGCAACGGATTGCGGGTGCTTCGCGCCGATTTTGATCGCTCTGAAACCATTGGGACACACCGGCTTTGGCGGCATGTTGAACGCGTCTACTTGTTATCTCCTGACCCGTCGGCGAATCTATCGAGGCTTCAAATGATCAGTGAGCGACTAGCCACGGTAGACGCGCAGCAACGCATCCCGCTGATCGTCCGTATCGACGACCCCTGGCTGGCCGATGCTTGGGTGGCCGAGCAGTTCGGCGGTCGCACCGGGACGCGGTGGGCAGCGGACGCTGTCGGGATGTATGAGGTGACTGCCCGGCGGCTTCTCGATCAGATCATCGAGACAAAAAAGGTCACGCGACTTATCGTCGGCGGGTGCTCTCCGCTGACGCTGGCACTATGCGATAACCTCGCCCGGCGACACATCGAGCGCGACTTCCAACCCGTGGAGGGCGAATCCAGACTGCCTTGCTTGACACTAGTCGGACCGGACGCTGAGCAATACAAGCGTGATCATGACTTTCGCCAAGAGCGCCGGTTCGGCACCAGCCCGGTACCGATCGACGTGATTGTCGAAGCCACCTCGGAGCCGATACTAAGCAGCTTGATCGAACCCAATGTCGACACGAGCACTATTGCGCTGATCCTTGTTGATCCCACAGCGGGCACTGCGATCGATCCAATGATAGCGACACGCCTTGCGGCGCGCTTCCCCACCACGCCGATTTATAGCTGGGACCCAACAGCTCGCGCAGGCGGCGATAACCTACCGATCGTCGGTCAGCACCATAGCTATCGCCTCGAAATGGTGCTACCGGATGGCCAGGCTCACGATAATTGGGAGCGCGCGGCGATGCGGATCCACGAGCGATACTCGGCTGGATCCGATCGTACCCAGCCGCCGCGTAAGCCGTGGCGAGAGCTCGACGACTTTTACAGGCACTCCAACCTTCGGCAGGTGCAAAACGCCTTTCGGATCGTCGAACAGAATGCGGGCCACACCTGGAACACCTTGGGCGCCCCGCTGGATCGCGTGCCGTCGCCGAAGGTGCCAGAGAGCGCGAGCCTCGAGCAGCTCTTAGAGGTTTTCGCCACGTTGGGCTTCGACGAGGAGGCCGTCTTGGACATGGCCCGGGCTGAATTCGAAGATTGGAGCGATTTCTACCGGCGGCACGGATGGACGCGAGGGCCCCAGCGCGATTATGCGAACAAGAAACACGAAAAACTCGTTAGCTGGGAGGAAACCATCGAGGATGAGGCTTTGTTGCAACCGGCGCTGAGAAGCCTTGCCGAAACTTTGATCCAGCTTCGGGAGCTGGGTTACCGATCTGTGCCGGTGTGGCAGCCGCATCGCCGGATCGAACAGGTCACCGCGAAACGGCATTGGATGCCGTGGAAGTGGACGTCACCCCGCGGGCGAACCATCCGGGCCGGTAAGGGGAGTTGGGAAGTGCGCAGCGCCGATAATGAGAGCTGGCCGCTGGCCAACGACTTGTTCCGATCGGCGTATTTGCGTGTCGATGGCAAGTATTGGATACGCAGAACAACTGTGTGGGCGAGGCCAGCCCGTCCGGGCGAAGTTATTGAAACCCCTGCGGGGGCGCACGCCGCCGCGGAGGGGGACTGGGTCGTGCAGGGCGAGAGCGGGCAACACTGGTTGATTCCGGATGACAAATTTCAACGCCGCTACAAGAGTGGTCGCGACAAGGAGCGCGAAGGCCCAGTTTCGGTATCGGGCTCCTGCTCGAGGAGGAGGTTGTAGAGCGTTTTTATCCGGGTGGGACTGGAAGCCCCGGGGCGCACGGTTTGATAACCGATGTCTCGGGTGATCCAGTCGCGCCACTGTTTGTGGCTTATGTTGCAGCTCGGCGTGTTACGCGGGTCCGGGCGGGGCTGGCTTGTGCCGACCACCGTGGCACCGGGTAGACGTCGCTGCCGGCCGCGAGGCGGCACCCTCCGGGGCTGAACGCCATACGCGCGTCACCTGATCGGTGGGTCCGATCAGCGGGGCCCGAAGGTTGGCCGGCTTGCGACACCCATGGTGACCAGCGAGCCTTGCTCTGCATCGCGACCAGTAGCAACGTGCGTTCATCCTCTATCGATGGGCAGTGATTTCGACGTGCGGGGCCTCGAAGCCCTCGAATGCAACGCGGCACTCGGCAAGAACCTGTGACCGCCGCCAGTTAGGCGGGCTATTGAGCGTTGGGGCTTCACGGCGCGCGGCAGCATAATCGAGGCCGATTAAAAGTGGGTAGTGCATTACTCATGTTTGGTGCCGCGCTAAATGGCAGCATTGACGCCGTCGACCGATTGGCAATCGAACACAGCAGAGGCCACGCATGGAAACCAGTCTTCCGCGTCATCGGGCTAGTCAGGCTGTTAAGACTGGAGCGCGGGATCTGTGGGCGCGATTGGTCGAAGGCGCCAGACTGCACCGAGGAACGAGCATCGGCGTACTCGACGGGTTGACAACAAGGCGGTGCGGGTCAACGGGCCGACCACACCGAACAGCTCAAACCCAGCCAGCATCAACGATTTCCAGGTCCGGCTCGAGGGCCTCGAACCTAACGCCGACGACGGATCCATGGATCTAGTCGTCGAATTCGCCGTCCATTAACCCCAGGAGAAACTGTTATGAGCCAGAACCAGCCCGCCCCACAGCAGCCACTGGCCGGCAGACGGGTCGCTGTCATCGTGGAAAGCCAGTACATACCCCAGGAGCTCAAAATCTACCAGCAGCGCTTCCAAAGCTACGGCGCCACCGTGGATTTCGTGTCACACCTGTGGGGGAATCCTAAACTGCGCTTCTACTCCACCGTGGAACCTGGCGTGGTTGATGAACTCCAGTGGCTGGAGGTTAGCATCGAGGTCAATGACGTGAAGCCCAGCGACTACGCGGCCATCATCGCCGCAGCCAACTACACGACGGTCCGGCTGCGCTCTGTCGCTTTCCCGCCGCCCGGGGTCGATCCGCATGAACAGGTGCGCAACGCCCCGGCGGTGCGTTTCTTCCGTGAGGCGATGCTCGACCGCCGCATCGTTAAAGGGGCGCCATGCCACGCACTGTGGCTGCTCACCCCTACACCGGAAGTGCTGCACGGGCGCCGCGTGATCTGCAACACCGTGGTGCTGGCCGATGTCCTCAATGCTGGAGCCGAATACGTTCCGTTCGAGCCCGACACCCCGCCATCAGAGCAAGTTTTCAAGGACGACGATCTCGTCACCAACACCGGCTGGCACGCCAGCGAACGTCTCGTCGACACTATCAAGGACATCATCGTCCAAAAACAGCAGGCCGCCCCGCCCAGACCAGCAGGGGTAGCGCAATGACGCTTTCCAGCGCACCGACCCTTCCGGACATGGAGGTCCAACCCGGGCATGCCGCCGCGTCGGCGAATACCGTTGCCGTTCAGTTCGTTTACCACACCGGCATCGCACAAGACCTGTTCAGCAATGTGCGGCTGTGCGGCAGCTGGGACGAGAGCGGACTATCCAGCACGGCGTGGACGACCATACCGATGGAACAGCACACCGGCATCGACGGCTGCCCCATGTACACCGCCACCATCGAATTCCCCGACACCGAGGTCGGAGCCGAGTATTCCTGGGGCGTCATTGCAGACAGCGGCTCCGGTCGCGACCTGTGGGCCATTCCCACCGAAGTCCCCGACCCATATTCCGCTGCCCGCCAGCGCACCTTCACACTGGTCGCCGACCCAAGTGAACAGCACTATTGGCTTTCCACCAGCCGGCAGCTCGGCGCCAACCCGCGCTGGACCACCGACGGCGCTCAACGCATCCAATTCGCAGTGTGGGCGCCGAACGCACAACAGGTTTCGGTCGTCTTCGGCGACCCCGCGGTCGGCTACATCACTGACGACGGCACTGGGGTTATCGGGCAGCCGATCGCGATGTGGCCCGCCGGTGATGGTGTGTGGGAAACCGCCCTGACCGATGCGCAGCTGTCGAGCTTCCTCGGCTTCGACCACCGCCCCTATATGTTCCTGATCGTCAAGGATGAGGGCCGCGTCGCCTACCGCACCGACCCCTACTCCCGTTGTCAAATCGGGCGCGGCACCGTTAATCCGGCCAACCTGGCCCCAGGTCAGTCCTTCTCGGGGCGGCGCGAGGACCTCGACGGCAGCGTGAGCTGTTCGGTGGTGGTCGACCCGCAATGGGTGACTGCCCACTTCCGCAACACCGAGTGGCCCGAGACCGAATGGACGCACGAGCAAGACTTTTGGAAGCACGAGTTCGACCCGCAACGACCTGTTCCCACCCGGATTGAGGACCTCGTCATCTACGAGATGCACATCGGCGGTCTGGGTGCCGGCAAGACCGAACCCGACGGCACACCGGTGCCCGGTGATATAGCCGACGCCATCGGGATGCTCGACTATTTGGTCGACCTCGGCGTCAACGCCGTGGAAATCATGCCCTTGGCGCAGTTCGAGGGCTGGGCGACGTGGGGGTACGGCACCTCGCATTACTTCGCCGTCGAGTTCAGTGGCGGCGGCCGCGACGAGTTCAAACACTTTGTGCGCGAATGCCACCGACGCGGCATCGCGGTAATCCTTGACGTCGTCTACAACCACTACGACCCTGACGGGGAGCGCGCCGAGTGGGCCTACGACTCCGACCGTCCCGAGCGCAACATCTACTACTGGTATCAGGGTTCCCCCGCAGACTACCCCGAACCCACCGGCGGATATCTCGACAACCTTTCCACCGGTTGGGCGCCCCGTTTCAGCGAACAACGCGTCCGGCAGATGTTCATCTCCAGCGCGCTGGCTCAGGCCCTGGAGTTCCACGTGGACGGCTTCCGCGTGGACCAGACCACCTCGATCCACTCCTACAACAGCCTGCATGCCGACGGTCGCCGGGTCGACGCCGCCAACGCGTGCGGCGCGAAATTCCTGCGCGAACTGACCCGCACACTTCGCCTGGCCAAGCCGCACCTGTTTCTCATCGCCGAGGACCACTCGGGCTGGCAGGCCGTCACCGCACCCACCGACCAGGGCGGCCTGGGGTTCGACGCCATCTGGTACGCCGACTTCTACCACAACCTTTCCGGCGACACCGGCCACGGACTCGACTGCGCCAACCTGCTGTCTACCGCCGCGATCGGCGATGACCGCGCGCTGGCGATGGGTGTTTTCGCCGGCAAACTGGCGCAGACAAACTATTCGACCGTGGTGTACCCGGAGTCCCATGACGAGGCCGGCAACTCCATGTGGAACGGCCACCACTCCGGGCGTACGCCCTCGATCGCTGTCGGTTATGCACCCCTGGTGGGCGATACCCGCCGCTACGGCGAAGCCCGCACCCGGTTCTCGGCGGGAATGGCGCTGCTCTCGGCCGGCACCCCGATGTTCTTCATGGGGGAGGAGTGCGGCGACACCGAGCTCTATCGCTACGACGACTTCCTGCAGCATCGCATCGATTTCCGAGCCGCAGCGGTCGGCGAGGGCCGTTACCTTTTCAGCTTCTTCCGAAGCCTCATCACGCTGCGACGCACCGTGCCTGCGCTGCGCTCAGGAACCATCGACATTCTGCACACCCATGACGACAACCGGGTACTGGCGTTCACTCGAAACTACGGCCGAGATCACGTGCTGGTGATGGCCAGCCTGAACGACAAGCCGTTTTCGTCCGGCTACGCCATCGACGGAGTCGCCGACGGCATGTGGCGTGAGGTGTTCAACAGCGACGCCGCGCTATACGGCGGCTGGAACGACGGCAACGGCGGCGCCGACCTGCCAGCTGGCTCCGGACGGTTCACCGCCGTGCTGCCCCGCGCGGGATTTGTCGTGTTCCGGCGCCTCTGACAAGCCAGCTCCCCACCGCCGGGCGACCCGACACGGTCCGACACGGTCCGACAGGGAAAGACCAGAGGGAAAGAGAAAGGGAAACCAACAATGACCAAGACAATTCTGTGCTGCGCGTCCGAATGGGGTTACTGGGGCGAGGAGCTGGTCGGCCCCTACGACGTGCTCACCGAGCACGGCTACCAGGTCGACTTCATGACCCCCACCGGCCAGAAACCACTCGCGCTGGACCCCAGCATGACGGCCGGCTTCCTGGATCCTCCGCTGGACAAGGTGGTCACCAGTGAACACTTCGCGCAACGCACCCGCGAGATCCAAGAATCGAACGTGCTCGACAAGCCGAAGGACCTGTCCACCTGGTTTCCACAGAAGCCGTATTTCAACAGCGCCGGGTTCGGCCACGCCTTGGAGGACTACTACTCCACGCGCGACGCCTGCTGGGAGGAACTCGACCAATACGACGCACTACTGCTGGTCGGCGGCAGTGGCCCAATGGTCGACATGGTCAACAACGAGCGCCTCCACGACGTTATCCTCGGTTTTCTGGCCAAAGGCAAACTTATTGCAGCCGAATGCTATTCCGTGACTTGCCTGGCCTTCGCCCGCGACTGGACCGAGCGCAAGAGCATCATCGCCGGAAAACACGTGACCGGCCACGCCCGCGAATACGACTACAAAGACGGCACCGGCTTTCTTCACCCGGGGGTCACGGCCAACTTCGGGCCACCTTTCTACCCCCTCGAATACATCCTGCGCGACGCGGTGGGCCCGGACGGCGAATACCACGGCGGGGTCGGGCGCACCCTGTCGACCATCCTCGACTACCCGTTCCTCACCGGCCGGTCCACCCAAGACTCCCAACTCGTCGGGGAGTTGATAATTCAAGTGCTGGAGAAGGGATTGCGGCGTTATGGATGGTGAATCCAGCCGCGCGCCCCGAAGTCCCGGCCCGACAACACAAGCGGGCTACGGTCTTTCCCGCTTCGTTCAATATCCACGAACCCGCTGTCAACTACGTGTCGCTGGGGCCCGGGAGTCCCCGGTCTACGTGTGGCGCAACTCGACGAGGGGCGCGGGGATCAAGGAATTTTGATGCGTGACGGACCATTACTCCTCGAGCCTGTCTTGGAGGACGGGTAGCCGTTTCGTTGGCACGAGCAGAGGGTAAAATCGAGTTTCCATCACCAGGAACAAGATGTGATGAGTAGTACCGCTTGCGACTTTTCACAGGAATTGAGCGCCATTACCAGGTACCAGGCTGACGGTCATATGTAGACTGCCGACTCGTGGCCGATCCATCATCGAGTACTGCACTACGCGAGCCCGCTGGCCAGCAAGTCCGGATGCTACGTCCATGTCCAAGGTGTTCTTGAGCCATTTCCAGCCGGGACGCCACCGGTAATGGCGCTCAAGGCTTGGCTGGAAAAAGCCGAGCCTGACCTCCTCAATGAAATCTTCCTCGACCTTGATGTGGACATCGGTATCCCCGCTTCGGCGCGGTGGCTGGAAGCACTCAAAAAGACCAACGACCGGTGTGAAGCAGTATCCGCCTGGTTTCGACGAACTGCGACGATTCTCATGGATGTCTGACCGACATACCGTAACGCCGAGGATCGTGGTAAGCCAATCCTCCCCGTTCGGCTAGAATCGACATCCAGTTCTGATATCACTGGGGAATGGCAGCGCTGCAATCTTTCGGTGACGGGGTCGAAACCGTTGTCCAGGTCAACGATGAGCCGGTCGAATTCCTTACGGACGGATTGGTGCGGCTGCAAAAGGGTTGCGCGGCATAGGAATTACGCCGGAGCAACATGAGCGCCGAACAGGGCACGACCCGGTTTCGGCCGACCTCAAATACACCGAATTGTGTGCCGGTCTTCCGCAGGCGCGCAGGACAACGGGCAGGTGTCGTGACCGCCATGACCGAAAGACAACGTGGGGTCGGCGCTTGTGGACGGGTGTCCCCGATTGCAGATGGCGCTGATGACGAGCCGACAGCCGATCCGCTTACTCAGAGATTGCAAAGAGGCGGCGCGGATACTGCCCCAACGGAGCGGCCAGTAAGGCGCTTGGGCATGACCCGATGACGCTGACTGCGCTGAGTCAATGCAGCAGCGCGGCGCTCGACAAGCGCCGGGCAATCCGGATGCGAAAATGTAATTCGTCGAACGTCCGGTGCAATAGTCACGATCCGACGGAGCAAAGCGGGAGCGGCGGTGGATATATCATTTGTGACGGTCGATGCGTTCGCGCCCGATGCGGATCCGTGGGTTCCCGTTGGCCCGATTTCGTCGGTGACACAGGAGAGCAGTGATTTTGTCCTGAGACTGCGAGACGAGGCCGTCGCCATCCGGCTCTCCGTCCTCTCGGCAACCTGCCTTCGCGTGCGATTCAACCCGCGAGCGGCCGCGGATTACGCGACCGAGACATCGTCAGCGGTAATCGACCGCGACCTCGGTCCAGTCGATGTACGTGTCGCCAAGAGCACATCGCAGCGGCTTGCCGTCGATACCGGCGCGATGCGGATCGAGGTCGATCTGCAACCCTACGGGATGAGGGTCTACCGGGACGCACAGCTCGTCTGTGCCGACCAGCCGGGCCGCAACCTCGTGTACCGTCCCGGCGAGCACGGCGTCGCCAACATCAAGATGCTTCCTGAGAACGCGATCTACTGCGGGTTCGGCGAGAAGGCCGGGGCCCGGCTGCTGAAGAACGGCAGCAGCATGACCAACTTCAATTTCGACAACTTCGTTTACACCCGTGCGCCGATCCCGTCCGGTAGCGAGGGCGGTGCGCTTAATCCGGCGGAGCCGCTCTACGCGTCGATCCCGCTGTTGATCGAGATCAATCGCTCGCCGGTCGGCGACTACGCCGGGCAGCCGTACTGCTACGGGCTGTTCTTCGACAACCTTTCTCAGTCGTTCTTCAACATCGGCAACGACAGCGATACCGACATGCGCGGCAGGTATGCATTTGGCGCCCTGTTCGGTGAGCTGGACTATTACCTGTTCCTGGGCGACGGCGTCCCGGACATCCTGTACCAGTTCACGACCTTGACAGGGCGGAGCCCGATGCCGCCCAAGTACGTCTTCGGCTTCCATCAGGGCTGTTACGGCTACTACGATCGCGACCGCGTCGAGAGTGTTACCCGCGCATATCGTGAAGCGCGCATTCCGATCGACGGCCTGCACATCGACATCGACCTGCAGGACAATTATCGCGTTTTCACGCATAGCGAGATGAAGTTTCCGCGCGCGGCGGAGATGATCGCGGACCTGCACGCCAACGGCTTCAAGTGCTCGACCATCGTCACTCCGTTGCTGACCCACAACCCGCTCGACGAGCGAGGCGAGATGACGTCTTTTCCGCAACGCCAGGAACTCCTGGAGTTGGGGGGCCTGCTCTACGACGTCCGGGCCGGGCGGGAGCAGGACGTGGGGTTGTTCGCGGCCAACGTCTCCTATGGCGCCAATCGTGGCGTCAATCCCTACCTTTACCCGCCGCTGACGCCCAACCGCGACGGTGTGACGCCGCTTGGCGCGGGGATCAACTACCCCGATCTCGGCCGCCCCGAGGTGCAGGCAGTCTGGGGCAGGCAGTACGCCCATCTGATCCAGGACCTTGGCATCGACATGATCTGGCAGGACATGATGTGTCCCGCCGCGGCCGTGTCGGCGGACACCCCGGAGGCCACCCTGCCGCTCAACCTGATGATTCATGACGGCCGCGACTACGTGCCGCACGCCGTCTGCCACAACGCCTACCCGATGTTCCTGCTGAAGGCGACCCACGCGGGCATCACCACCCTCAGGCCGGCGACGCGCCCATTCATCCTCGCCCGCGGCGGGTACGCCGGCCTCCAGCGCTACGCCGCGCTATGGACGGGAGACAACGCATCCAGCTGGGACTTCCTCAGGATCAGCCTCCCGCAGGTACTCAACCTCGGCCTCTCAGGTGTGCCGATCTCCGGATCCGACATCGGCGGGTTCGCGACAGGCCCAATACCCAACGGTACGACGGCGCCCGGGGTCGTGCGCAACGGCCGGGTGACCGGCGGCGTCACCGATCCCGAGTTGTTCGTCCGCTGGATGCAACTCGGCTCGTTCCTGCCCTGGTTCCGCAACCACTACCTCGGCTATGAAAAGGAATACCAGGAGGTGTACGCCTACGGCGAACCGGTGGCGGGCATCTGCCGCAGGTTCATCGAGCTGCGCTACCGCATGCTCCAGCTTTACTACGACGCAATGTACGAATGGACGAGAACGGGCTTGCCGATCGCGCGGGCGTTGTTCCTCAATGACCCAGAGGACCCGGAGATCTACCAGCACCTCGACGACCAGTTCTTCGCCGGCAAGGACATCCTGGTGGCGCCGATCCTGTTCCCGGCGGGTCTGGACGGCGCGCCCGCTGTGCGAGATGTTTACCTCCCGGCCGGCAACGGCTGGTTCGTCTTCCGGGATGGACGAGCAAAGCTCGATCCGCCGATTCCGGGCGGGCAGCTTCTCCGTGGCATTGAATCCGCCCTCGACGAGGTCCCCATTTACGTGCGTGAAGGCGCGATCCTGCCCATGCGATCGCGTCTCGAACAGTACGTGGGAGAGCTCCCGCACAACCCGCTCGACATCCACATCTATCCCGGCCCGGATGGCGATCATCTTCTCTACCAGGACGACGGAATCAGCACTCGCGCCGCGACAGAGGACGCCTTTCGTACGACCCGGATCAGCACTCGCGCCGTGGCGGGCGGCACGAGCATTCGCGTGCAGCGCCTTCACGATGGCTACACGCCACTCGAACCGTTCTATTGCCTTCGACTGCTCGGCGCGGCGGTGCCGAAGTCGGTGATCATCGCCGGCGCGGAACTGACTGCGGTCGAGTCCGCCAAAGCGCTAAACGACGCGGCCGAAGACGCCTACCTGTGGGACGCGAGGGGGGCATCGATCGTGGTGAAGGTGTTCGACCGCACCTCGGATGCGAACGTCACTGTGTTGTCCGAGGCGCAATAGCAACGACAACTCGCCTAGAGAGGGAGCCATGAAACAGAGACTGCATGCGGGCAAGCCGGCGGAAATCACCTTTACTTGCGACTTCCACGAGCTCGTTGGCGGCGACCTGCGCCCGGGTGGCCCGCTTCTGCTGCGCTATGACCCGATCCGCATTGTGCCGGCGGCGGAGCCTTACCGCTTCGGCGATCCCGAGCGGCCGGTGGTGGCCCACATCCGATTCCGCGAAGGTGAGGCACCGATCGACGTGCCGCTTCGCTCGCCAGGCGGAATCGTTTCGTGTCCCGCTGTAAAGTTGACGGGGCAAGGTTCGATGCTCTCGGCGCACGTTATGCTCCCCGAGGACGCCGACCGCCTCACGGTCTGGTTCTCGTACGTGACTGCTTCGGGCGCGATCCGCTACGACAGCGACTACGGCGCCAACTACCGGTTCGGCTTCCCCTGCCACGAGATTGCCGTGGTACGGGCGACGGTGACACGGCAGCCGGAAGAGCCTTGCGATCGCTTCGATTTGACAGTCAGCACGACCCAAGCCGTCGAACAGGCAACAGTGCACTTCTCTTTGATCGGTGATGCTGCATGCATCAAGCACGAGGCACGATTACGGCGAGTGGGCGAGGTCGCGGCGCAGGAGCGACGGATCCTTTGGGCTGCCGCTATCGACGTTCCGCACGGCGCTATTACACGTTTCAGGGTGTGCTACCGGATCGGCGGGCGGCGGTTGGTGGACGACAACACGGGCGCCTTCTACCTCGCCCCGGAGCCCGAACCGGACAGCCTCCCCCCGCCGCCTCCGGCCCTGCTCGAAGCGGCGGCCGCGTGGCGCTGAGCACCGGGCAAGCCACCCATAAGTCATTTCGCCAAACACGCGTCACCGGCATGCCGCGCGGGTTCTTCGAACGGCGTGTCGTTCGCGATCGCGAACAGGCCACTCACCTGAAGCGTGGCTGTTTTCGCATGGTGCACAACACATCGATCAACGATTATTACCAGACGCACACCCACCGACCGAGCAGCTGCATGCGAGATCACCGACTGCAGAACGCCAGCGACCGGAAATGCCTCAAGCGGGTGCCGCTCGGTCGAGCCCCACACCTTCACGTTTAGGCATAAAGCACGATTGCGTCATCAGCATGTGCAATTAGTTTGACAATCACTCATGAAAGTCCACCACGCCAATTTCCTCCTTCAAATAGCTGCGCTCTTCGGAACGGTCTGCGACGCCTTGGTTAATATTGTTTCGCCGTTCCCATGACATGCTCGATACCCCTGCTTACACTTCTACCCTGGAGGCAGGGAGATGGACCTACTGACGGTCACGGGCGCTATCTGGATCTGCTTTGCTTCCTGTCCTCTTGTGCCGTTGCTGCTCGCCACCTGCGTCCGCTCTGACGTCGTCGTCTAGTCGGATCGGCAGCACATGTACCGGATTTTCATCAGCCATTCCAGCCTCGAGGACCGTCAGGCGACAGCGCTCAAGAGGTGGTTAGTCCAGCAAGACCCGCCGCTGGCCAACGAGATCTTTCTCGATTCCGACCGGCGCACTGGTATCCGCCCAGGCAAACGGTGGAAAGACGAATTGCAGCGGGTGATGCAGCAGTGTGAGGCTGTGATCTGCCTCTTGTCGGCGAACTGGCATGCAAGTCTTGAGTGCCAAACCGAGTTTCGTACCGCGGAAAACCTCAACAAACGAATCTTCCCTGCGCGCTTGGAGCCGCACACGGTTCACGAGGATGAGCGAATTAGGGGTATTACCCGGGACGATATTACCAGCGACTGGCACCGCGTTGATCTGTTCGGCGATGGCGAGGAGACCGAGATTCAGTTCGACGACGAAGGACCGCCCGTCGTCTTCTTGAAAGACGGCTTGCTCGGGCTGAAGGACGAGATCATCGAAAAGGGCATCGGTGCGGCGTCCTTCGTCTGGCCGCCTCCCGATCAACCCGATCGTGCACCCTATCGGGGATGGCAGCCGCTCGATGAGATCGATGCCGCCGTGTATTTTGGCCGGGACGCCCAAATCGTCCGAAGCCTCGACACGCTCCGCGGGATGCGTCATCCCGGCATCGGTACGATGTTCGTGATCCTCGGCCCCTCTGGTTCCGGTAAATCGTCATTTCTGCGGGCAGGGCTCTTGCCTCGGCTGCGCCGCGACGATCGCGAATTCGTGGTCCTGGATAAGATTGTGCGACCGGAAAGCATGGCCCTCAGCGGCGACAACGGGTTGGCTGAGTCGGTCAAGTCGACCCGCGCCCGGTTGGGGCTTTCCGAACCGCAACTCGGGGATATCAAAGACGCGTGCCGGAGCGACACCGGGCGCGTGCACGAATTGTTAAGCGGCATCCGGGAAGCTGCGTCACGTCCGAGATCGCAGGAGTCAGAAGACGATTCGCAGCTTCCTACGGTGGTGATTCCGCTGGATCAGGCCGAGGAGCTGTTCACTGCCGACGCCGCCGGGGAGGCGGGCCGCTTTCTGGAGCTGATAGGTGCGTTGCTCGGCGAGATGAACGTGAACGATGTCGGCCTGATCGTCGCCGTCACCATCCGCACGGACCACCACGAAGCCCTGCAAACCGCAAAGCCCCTGGCCGACGTTAAGGGCGTCGTGTTCGACGATCTCAAGCCGATGCCGCGTAATCAGTTCAAGGAGGTCATCCTTGGTCCCGCTCAACGGGCCACCGAGGGGGGTCGCGAGCTGGAGATCAACGCGGACCTGGTCGAGCAGTTGCTCGCCGACTGCGAAGAAGGGGCGGACACGCTGCCGCTGTTGGCGCTGACGCTTGCGCGGTTGTACAAGGACTACGGCGACAACGGGATATTGGGACTAGATGAGTATACGCGGATGGGCGGCATGCTCGATGTCGTTCAAACCGAGGTCGACAGCATTCTTTCCCGTGACGACGCGACGAGGAGCGGCGAGCTCGACTTGTTACGAGGGGCGTTTATTCCCTGGCTGGCGACCATCAATCCCGACAATGGCCGACCGGTCCGCAAAGTTGCCTGCTGGGACGATTTGCCAGCCAACGCCAGGCCACTGCTGGACGAATTCGTGGCCAAACGACTGCTGGTCAAAGACAAACATGAAAGCGGGGATGTTGTCGAGGTTGCCGTGGAGAGCCTTTTCCGGCAATGGGATGAGCTCAGGGGATGGTTGACCGAAGAACGCGAGAACCTTACCAAGGCCGATGCGCTCGAACGCAGCGCCGTTGAGTGGGAGAAGAACCGCCGCAGAGAGGCGTGGCTGCTGGAAGGCGAGCGACTCGTTGACGCCGAAAAGCTTTTCGCGAGGGAGGGTTTCAAGGAGCGTCTTTCGTCAGCGCGCGAGTTCCTGGGCGCGTCGCGGCGCCACGAGGACTCCGAGCGACGACGAAAACAGGGGCGCCGCGTTGTCCAGGTTGGCGCGGTCCTCGTCGCGCTGGTCGCTGTGTTTGCGGGATCGATGTGGTACGTCTCGTTTCGTCATACCCAGGGACTGCGGCTGGTGTCGGAGGCGCAGCAGATGCTCGAGGGAGGCCGACCTGGCGGTGATGTGCGTGCGCTTCAAGAGCTGCTCGCCGCTCACTACCTAGGAGCGAGCAGTGCTGAAGCGATTTCGAATTCACGACGCAATGAGGTGAAAATCTTCGAAAATCCGCCGGGCCAGGGCCAGCAGGGCGTGACGCCGGTGCGCAGCGTGGCGGTCAGTCTTTACGGTCGTCGCATCGCCTCGGGCAGCGATGATCAGAAGGTGCGAGTGTGGGATGCGGAGAGCGGTTCGGTTGTCCGAGCCTTGGATGTAGGCGGAGAGGGGCCGGCGCCGACGGTCGCGTTCAGTCCTGACGGCTCCCTCATTGCGACCGGAAGCGGCGATGGAGTCCTGCAGGTGTGGGATGCGAACAGCGGCGCAAAAGTCGGCAAAACAATGCGGCTTAGCGGCGCGGTGGACAGCGTCGCGTTCAGCCCGGACGGCCGGCGCATCGCAACCGGCAGTTCCGACGCCATGGTGAGGGTGTGGGAGCGGGAGAGCGGCGCCGAAGTCATCAGCCAACGCTCCGGCGACGATCCGCAGATTCTGGTGCGAAGCGTGGCGTTCAGCCCGGGTGGCGACCGGGTGGTCTCCGGCGATGACGCTGGCACTGTGCGGTTATGGGATGTCCGGACCGGCGAGCAGAAGGCCCCGTTCGTGGCTGATGGAAAGACGGTGATGAGTGTTGCGTTCAGTCCCGAGGACGTGAAGGGCGCCGATCGCATCGCCGTTGGCTGCATCGACGGCACCATCCGAGTCCTCGACGGGCACACCCTCGCGCCGGTGGGCGGCTCGTTCGCTGCGCATCCAAATAACGTCAACAGTGTCGCGTTCAGCCCGGGCGGTACGCGGATTGTCTCGGGGGGATCCGATAACACTGTGCGGGTATGGGATTCGACAACCCACTCGGCGGTCGGAGGCCCGCTGACGGGGCACCACGGCGAGGTGTCGTCGGTGGCGTTTAACGGCGACGCCACGCGCATCGTATCCGGCGGCCTGGACGGTTCGGTGCGTATTTGGGACGCGGTCGCCGCACTGCCGATACCAGCGGGCCAGGGCGACCGTGTTCCCGCGGTGGCTTTCAGTCCCGACGGTCACCGGATCGCCTCGGGCGGCACCGACGGCACTGTCATGCTGTGGGACCCGAACACCACCGCACCGAGCGGCCGACTTGGCGTACCGTTACCGTCAACCGACCACCGGCTCTCGATCAACTGCCTGGCTTTCACCCGCGATGGACGACTCGTCACCGGAGCACAGGACGGCGTGCTGCGCCTCTGGGACCTCAACACCTTCAAGACCCCGCCGGGGATCAGGCGGTCCGCGGATCTGAGCAGTGAACCCGCGGGTGCGCCCATCAGGAGCGTCGCCGTCAGTGCGGATGGTTCGCGGATTGTGTCGGGCGACATGAACGGGGCGGTTCGAGTATGGGATGGGCGCAGTCTTGCGCCACTCGCGGCGGCAACAGTGCCCTATCAGGTGTGGAGCGTGGCGTTTAGCCGCGACGGCCGCCACATCGCCACCGGCTCGGGATTTGATCCCGCCGGACGCGAGAAAAATGTCGTCCAGCTGTGGAACGCCGACCCGCTTGCCCCGGACGGCCCCGCAATGGAGGGTCACTCGAGGTGGAACATCTACAGCGTCGCCTTCAGTCCGGACGGTAAACGCGTCGCTTCGGGCAGCAACGACGGAACGATTCGACTTTGGGATGTGGCTGCCCGCAAACAAGTCGCAGAGCCGATGGCCGGCGATCAGAATTTCGTCATGAGCGTCGCATTCGCGCAAAGCCATCCGTGGATCGTGTCGGGTGGCGCGGACGGCAGAGTGCGGCTGTGGGACGCGGACCACGATCAGCTGATCGGCAACCCCCTCGAGGGACATCAAAATTGGGTGCACAGCGTGGCGTTCAGCCCCGACGACAAGTGGATTGTCTCTGGTAGTGCGGACGGAACTCTGCGCTTGTGGTCAAGCCAGATCGATCTAACCGATGCTGTCTGCAACAAGCTCAACACCAATATGAGCCACAAACAGTGGAGGGAGTGGGTCTCCCCGCTAATTCCCTATAAGAAACTCTGCCCCACTCTGCCGGTACCCGGCGACAACTGACCGCATTTTTCGCGCGTGATTGAGCCGTCGTTAGGGTGATCGTCTCGAGCGTCAGCCCGCGACCGCGATTGAGCCGCGGCGTGCATTCACTTCAACACAGCGGGTTGGCAACGGCGCCGACGTGCGGATCGCTGGCGCTTATGCCGCGGCGGAATCGATCGAGGCGAATTCGACCGCTTCCCGAATTGCGGGGTGCGCTCGGATGGCCAGCGATCACGGCGCAACAGGTGCGACCTTTGGGCCGCCACACCGAATGCCCAAAACGAGTAGCCGGCTACTCAAGCGCTCACGGGGGCGTCGGACTTACGCTACCCCTGCAGAAGAGCCGGAAAGGAGGGTTGATAATGACTGGTAAGGACGCGAAGTTATTCGTGGGAGTTTTTGCTGCGATCAGCACGGCAATCTCAATCGTGAGCGCCTCGCGAGTTGTCGCTGACCCTAATCCTGATCCGTGGGAGGGCTGTTACGTCAGCCCGCCCACTTCAGCCTGCAAGACTACGCCGCCGGGCGTAGTGCCCCGCATGAAGCGCGCCGAGGTGGGCGATTCCTGCACCGACACCGAACGTTTCATTTTCGCCGCCAGTTCAACGGAGGAGACCCTGGCGTGCCGGGGCAAACCCGGGCACTACGTAAGAACCGTCGCGGTGATCGGGGTACGTCAAGATGGTGCGCCCTGCACCGAGCAGGGATTGGCGCAATCGCCGGATGGGTCGCCGCTGCAATGCCTCACCCGGAACGGGCGGCTATCGTGGACGGTCTCCTTGGACCTCCCGGTTGTCGGTCTAGGTGCCGCACTGCCATCCGCTGCTGGTAACTGAAAGCTGGACTAAGCCCATTGATGAGGAAGTCGACGACGGAGGTCAGCTTCGCTATAGCAGATATGGCCGCCATGCTCGCCCCACGCGTGCGCGAACTGTTCTGCGTCGGCCGGTCGCCCGATTCGCCGTAACAGCCTGAGTTGGCCACGAATTGCGTCGGCAAAGGCACTGACCCAGTGTTCTCCGCCGACTACCTAGACTTCGCAACCCACAAAGTCAACCGCCGGCCACGCCAAACGCTGGGCTGAAAACGCCACGCGAAGCCCTCGACGACCTCCTATCGAACTTGTCGACGCCACCCGCTGCTGCATCCACACGTTGAAACCGCCCCCACCCGTGGGCAATAAGCCAGCTAGGGCTCCCATTCCGGCAAAATGGCGTGGTGGTTGCCGGGCGACGCCGTGTCATCTTGTCCTTGGAGGCCGTCCAACAGCCGAGCGCAGATGATCGCATGGGGCCCGCTTCCCCTAGCGGCTCGGGGCCTCGGCCGCTCCGTTCAGGGCGAAACATCTGCCATCTTTGTCGGTCGGCGCGGCCGTAGGCCGCCAAGATACGGGTAAGAGAACGGTGAGGGGAACGCGCGCTGATGTCGTATAGGAACCTTGTTGAGTATCCGGGACGGAAGAAATTACTCGCATTGGATGGTGGTGGCATCCGAGGTGTGATCACCCTGGAGGTGCTGCAGCGAATTGAATCGATGCTGGCCCAGCAGCTCGGCGCGGGCGACACCTTTGTCTGCTAGCGGACTATTTCGACTACATGGGAGGCACCAGCACCGGCGCGGTGATCGCGGCCGGTTTGGCAAAGGGGCTGAGCGTTGGTCAACTCCTGGACCTTTATGTCGCGCACGGCGCAGAGATGTTCGATAAGGCGTCGCTGCTGCGTCAGTACCACTACCGTTACAATGTTGAGCACCTAAAGGGGCTTCTGCAAGACGTCCTCGGGAAGGACACGACCTTCGGTAGTGAGGACTTGAAGACTCTTTTGCTCATGGTGTTGCGGAACGCGACAACAGGCTCGCCTTGGCCGCTGAGCAACAACCCGCGGGCCCACTACAACGATCCCGCCCGCGCAGACAACAACCTCAACACCCCGCTGTGGCAGCTGGTCCGAGCCAGTACGGCCGTACCGGCGTACTTTCCCCCCGAGGTTGTGACGGTAGGACCGCGCGACTTCGTATTCGTCGATGGCGCGGTGACGATGTATAACAACCCGGGGTTCCAGCTCTTCCTGATGGCTACCCTCGACGAATATCGACTCGCTTGGGCGGCGACGGAATCCGATCTCCTCTTGGCGTCGGTCGGCACGGGCATGAGCCCGAAGGCGGATGACCATCTACGCCCCGGCGATATGAATCTGCTCTTCAACGTCAGTTCGGTGCCGGCAGCGTTGATGTACGCCGCGCTGAACGAGCAGGATCTGCTTTGCCGGGTATTTGGTCGCTGCCGGCACGGGGCGCCAATCGACGGGGAGGTCGGCGACCTTATGCAGGGTGAGGGCCTGCTGAAAGATCGCTTATTCAGCTACATGCGCTACAACGCGGAACTGTCCCGTCGCGGCCTCGATGAGCTAGGGCTTTCCGATTCGGTACCGGAGAATGTCCAGAAACTCGATTCGGTGCAGTACGTCGGCGACCTGAGACGTGTCGGGCGAGCGGTGGCAGTGGATGTGGCCCCGAAGCACTTCGACAGATTCCTGCAAGCTGCACCATGACGTCGCCGTTTCGACTGAACATCGATGGTAGGGAGGCGCGGGCGGTGCGGGTTTCCGAGGTGGCTGAGTTGCGTTCAGCACTTCGGGCTTTAGAACTTCACCCCCCACGCCCGACCGTGGTGGTCGTCGGCGGTGCCGCTGGGCTGGATGAAGGTGATATGGCTCGGCTACGGTCGCTGTTCGTGTCGTCGATCGTGCCGGTGATGGCACGGCATGCGGCGGTGGGTGTCGACGGCGGGACATTGTCCGGCGTAATGCGTCTCTTCGGTGAAGCTCACTCGATATGGGCGGCGAGCTTTCCGCTGGTCGGTGTCGTGGCCGCTGGGACGGTGCGACTGCCCGGCGGCCTGGGCTCGCCAAGTGCCGATACGGTGGTCGATCCGCACCACACTCACTTCGTCATCGTTCCGGGTGACAAGTGGGGTGCCGAGTCACCGTGGATCGCCGACACCGCAACGGTTCTCGCCGCCGGCGCGCCGTCGATCACAGTGCTGATCAACGGTGGCCAGATCGCTTACTCCGATGTGGAGCGCAGTGTGAAGGCGGCCCGGAAAGTGATCGTTATCGCGGGATCCGGACGCACCGCCGACGTGATCGCCGGGGCGCTGGCCGGTGCGAAAGATGATCCGCGAGCAGCAGCGCTAGCGCGATCCGGGCTCGTCTGCGCGGTGCCCATCGACGACACCGCGGCCCTTCGAGAGGAGTTGATCGCGGCCCTCGGCCGGAGTGACGAAAGTTGATACGTTCACGCCGGCGCGCGCCAGCAGCAGGCCAAAGATCATGCGCGCCGGTCCGCCGCCGGCGAGGAGGCGGGTTGTTGCCTCAAATTCGGGGGTGCCGGGTGACATGTGCCGAACTTGACGTATTGGTCTTAAGGTGCCGGGACGAATAGTCTGGCCCGGATGGACGTGTTCCTGAATTGGTGGGACGGCAACGAGCTGTGGCTTTCCGGTCTGGCCTTCGTACTGCAGGCCTTGATCGTGATGCCCGTCCTGCTGGCGGTGGCCTACGCCGCGGCAATGTTGCTGGACGGCCTGCTCGGTGGGGGCATCAAGTTGATGCGCCGCGTCCGGCACGCCGACGAGGCGCCCGGGTAACGCGTATGCCCAGGTCCCACGTGACGCTGATTCTCGTCGCGCTGGTCGTTCTGGTGATCGTGGCGTGGCTGCTGACCCATTAAGGCGGGCGCGCTGCCCGACGCCGTGCGCTGGCGACCCAACGAATTCCTGTTAGGCTTCGCGGCATGCACGTGGCATCCGGCGCTTTCGAATGCGTTGTCTTCGTGCACTGTTGTCGCTGACTCCCAACCCCGTGCGCGGTCTGGTATGGAGTCGCTAATTCTCCTGAAGTTTCAAGCGCCTTTCCAGCCTGTTCCGAGGTACGGGACCTAGACCCCAAAGTCCCCCCTCCGAGATCGCACCGAAAGGCCACCAATGCTCAACGACGTCGCCAGCGCGCTGCGGTGGCGGCCTGGCCGACATGTCGGGGCACTCGCCCTGATTGTCGGTGTTGTCGCCGCGTGTCATCCCGGTCCCAGCGACGTCGTGGGCGGCGGCGGCCTCGCCAACGCGCACGCGACCATCACCCTGGTCGCCTATTCGGTGCCAGAACCCGGATGGAGCAGAGTGATTCCCGCGTTCAACGCCTCGGACGAGGGCAAGGGCGTGCAAGTGATCACCTCGTACGGCGCCTCCGGCGATCAGTCACGCGGTGTGGTCGACGGTAAGCCGGCCGACGTGGTGAACTTCTCCATCGAGCCCGACATCACCCGATTGGTCAAGGCGGGCAAGGTCTCCAAGGACTGGAACACCGACGCGACCAAGGGGATCCCCTTCGGGTCGGTGGTGACGCTCGTGGTGCGGAAGGGCAATCCGAAGAACATCAGGGACTGGGACGACTTGTTACGGCCCGGCGTCGAGGTCATCACCCCCAGCCCGCTCAGTTCGGGCTCGGCCAAGTGGAATCTTCTCGCCCCCTACGCCGTCAAGAGCGATGGCGGCGCCAACAGTCAGGCCGGCGTTGACTTCGTCAGCAAGTTGGTGCGCGAACACGTCAAGTTGCGTCCCGGGTCGGGACGCGAGGCCACCGATGTTTTCGTCCAAGGCAGCGGGGACGTGTTGATCAGTTACGAGAACGAGGCGATCGCCGCCGAGCGCGCTGGTAAGCCGGTCCAACACGTGATCCCAACTCAAACCTTCAAAATCGAGAATCCGGTGGCGGTGGTGACCACCAGCCCGCACCTCGATGCCGCCGTCGCGTTCAAGAACTTCCAGTACACCGCCGCGGCGCAGAAAGTGTGGGCCCAGGCCGGCTTTCGGCCGGTCGATCCGGCCATTGCGGCCGACTTCCGCCAGCAGTTCCCGGCGCCGGCGAAACTGTGGACGATTGCCGATCTCGGCGGCTGGAGCGCGGTGGACCCGCAACTGTTCGACAAGAACACCGGCACCATCACGAAGATTTACACGCAGGCCACCGGATGACGACGGCCATTACGCCGGACCCCCAGGCGATTCGGCCCGAACTCGGTAACCGCGCCCAGGCGCCCATCGGCCGGCGATGGGCCCGCGGAGCGGGCACCACGTCCCTTCGGGTCGGCGTCGCGACGCTGTGGCTTTCGGTGATCGTGCTGCTGCCGCTCGCCGCCATCGCGTGGCAGGCCGCGGGCGGTGGCTGGCATGCGTTTTGGTTGGCGGTCACATCGACTGCCGCGCTGGAGTCGTTCCGGGTGACCCTGACGATTTCCGCCGGAGTCACGTTGCTCAACATGATCTTCGGCCTGCTGATCGCGTGGATGTTGGTGCGCGACGAGTTCGTCGGCAAACGACTCGTCGACGCAATCATCGATTTGCCGTTCGCGCTGCCCACCATCGTCGCCAGCCTGGTGATGCTCGCGTTGTATGGGAACAACAGCCCCGTGGGTCTTCACCTGCAACACACCGCGTGGGGAGTGGCGGTAGCGCTGGCATTCGTGACGCTGCCGTTCGTGGTGCGCGCGGTCCAGCCGGTGCTTTTGGAAATCGACCGTGAGACCGAAGAGGCCGCAGCGTCACTGGGAGCCAGCGGCCCGAAAATCTTCACCTCGGTCGTGTTGCCGTCGCTGACGCCGGCCTTGTTGTCGGGTGCCGGCTTGGCTTTCTCGCGGGCGATCGGCGAGTTCGGATCGGTGGTACTCATCGGCGGAGCGGTGCCGGGCAAAACCGAAGTGTCATCGCAGTGGATACGGACGCTTATCGAGAACGACGATCGCACCGGTGCCGCCGCGATATCCATTGTGCTGCTGTCGATATCGTTTGTCGTGCTGTTCATTTTGCGGGTCGTTGGCGGGCGCGCGGCCAAGCGTGAGGAGTTGGCCGCGTGACGTCATCGCGCCGAACACGGTACCTGATCCGATTCAGCGCGCTCGCATACATATTCGTGTTGCTCATTGTTCCGGTCACATTGATTTTGTGGCGGACGTTCCGGCCGGGTTTCGGCCAGTTCTTTGACTGGGTGAGCACCCCGGCGGCGATATCGGCGCTGAACCTGACCTTGCTGGTAGTCGCCATCGTGGTGCCACTGAACGTGGTGTTCGGTATTCCGACCGCTTTGGTGCTGGCCCGCAATCGGTTTCGCGGCAAGGGCGTCCTGCAGGCAATCATCGACCTGCCGTTCTCGGTCTCACCCGTCATCGTGGGCGTCTCCCTGATCCTGCTTTGGGGGGCGGGTGGCGCGTTCGGCTTCGTCGAGAAAGACCTTGGCATCAAGGTCATCTTCGGTCTGCCCGGCATTGTGCTTGCCAGCATCTTCGTCACGCTGCCGTTCGTGGTGCGTGAGGTCGAACCGGTGTTGCACGAACTGGGCACCGACCAGGAAGAGGCGGCCGCGACCCTGGGTTCTGGTTGGTGGCAAACATTTTGGCGGATCACATTGCCGTCGATCCGGTGGGGCTTGACCTATGGGATCGTGCTGACCGTCGCTCGCACGCTCGGCGAATACGGCGCGGTGATCATGGTTTCCTCGAACCTGCCAGGGGTGTCGCAAACGCTGACATTGCTTGTCTCCGATCGCTACAACCGCGGTGCCGAGTACGGCGCCTATGCGCTGTCGACAATGCTGATGACGGTTGCGGTGCTGGTACTGATCTTCCAGGTCGTTCTCGACCTTCGCCAGGCACGAGCGACCCGGCCCGATAAGAAGGCCCGGGCATGACCGACCACGCGATCGTCGTGCGCGACGCATACAAGCGCTATGGCGACTTCGTGGCATTGGACCATGTGAACTTCGCCGTACCTGCCGGTTCGCTGACAGCACTGTTGGGGCCCAGCGGTTCGGGCAAGTCGACCTTGCTGCGTGCCATCGCCGGGCTCGACCGGCCGGACAGCGGAACGGTCACGATCGACGGTATTGACGTAACGCAGGTGCCGCCGCAGCGCCGCGGCATCGGATTCGTGTTCCAGCACTATGCCGCCTTCAAGCATTTGACCGTTCGTGACAACGTTGCGTACGGGCTGAAGATCCGCAAGCGGCCCAAAGCCGAGATCAAAGCCAAGGTGGACAATCTACTGGAAGTGGTGGGCCTGAGCGGATTTCAGACCCGCTATCCCAATCAGCTGTCCGGCGGTCAACGACAGCGGATGGCGCTGGCGCGGGCGCTGGCCGTCGACCCGCAAGTACTCCTGCTCGATGAGCCGTTCGGTGCGCTGGACGCCAAGGTGCGGGAGGATCTGCGAGCCTGGTTGCGGCGCCTGCACGACGAGGTGCATGTCACTACGGTGCTGGTCACCCACGATCAGGCCGAGGCGCTGGATGTCGCGGATCGGATCGCCGTGCTCAACCATGGCCGAATCGAGCAGGTCGGCTCCCCGACCGAGGTCTACGACGCGCCGGCGAACGCGTTCGTAATGTCTTTCCTGGGAGCAGTTTCCACGCTGAACGGCGCCTTGGTCCGGCCGCACGACATCCGGGTCGGCCGGACACCCGAGATGGCGGTCGCGGCCGCTGACGGTACCGCGGAATCCACCGGCGTGACGCGTGCCACCGTCGATCGCGTGGTGGTGCTGGGCTTCGAGGTGCGCGTGGAGTTAACCAGCGCGGCCACCGGAGGAACTTTCACCGCCCAGATCACGCGCGGTGACGCCGAGGCGCTGGCCTTGCGTGAGGGCGACACGGTTTATGTGCGGGCCACCCGGGTGCCGCCGATCGAGCTGAACGCGACGGTGGCTGGTGGCGACGGGGCCGGTGAAGAGCAGACCACGCTGACGTCGGCCTGACTTACCGGTCGTCGTGGAGGGCACGCTGCTACCGGTACGCCGGGCGTAGCGGTAGCCCCTGCTCAAACCGGATAGATGGCGCTGCCGGCATGCTCGGTAGGACAAAGGCACCGATCTGCACGAGAATGAAGCGATGCGACTGCTTGCATTGCTTGCGAGCTTTGCCGCTGGGATCGGGCTGGCCGTGCCGGCGCACGCCGATCCCACCGGCGACGACGCAGCCTTCATCGCCGCGCTCGACCAAGCGGCCATCACCTACACCAACCGCGACCAAGCCGTAGCGGACGGCAAAGGAGTTTGCTACTAATTGGACCGCGGCTTGTCGGCCATGGACGTGGTGAACAACCTCACGGCCGCCAACCCGGGATTCGGGCAGGGCAACGCCGCGAAGTTCACCGGGCTCTCGGCGGACGCGTATTGTCCCCAACACCTCCAGGAATCGGTCCCGGGGATCCGGCCCGAGTTTCCCTGGCCGGGGCTACCCCACCTGCGTTAGGTCGCAGCTTCTTTGCCCATGCCAGCGTCATGGGCGACGCATGGCTGTTGTTACGACGCGTGCAACCCACATTCGGTCTTGGCCAGCCCCTGCCAGCGGCCACTGCGCGGGTCGGCACCGGCCACCGGCTTGGCCGTGCATGGAGCGCAGCCGATGGACGGATATCCTTCGTAGACAAGCGGATTGACCAGCACGTCGTGCTCGTCGATGTAATCCTGCAGGTCGTCGTCCGTCCACGTCACCAATGGGTTGATCTTTACGAGCTTGTACGCCTCATCGAACCGGATCAGTGGGGCGGTGACGCGGGTCGGTGCTTCGCTGCGACGCAGTCCGGTAACCCAGGCGGCGTAGCCGCGCAGCGCTTTGCCGAGCGGTTCCACCTTGCGCAGTCGGCAGCAGTCGCCGGGGTCGCGGGAAAACAGGTCTTTGCCCAACAGTTCATCCTGCTCGCTCACCGTCTGCTCGGGCGTGACATTGAGGAGATGGATGTCGTAGACGGATTCCACCGCGTCCCGGGTACCGATCGTCTCGACGAAGTGATAGCCCGTGTCCAAAAAGACCACCGGCACACCCGGCCGGACCTTCGAGGCCATATCTATCAACACGGCCTCTTGCATGCTCGAGGTCACCACATAGTTGCAGGTGGCCCATCCGCGGGGGCCGTTGACTCCGCCGAACGTCGCATCGGTCCAACGCAATACCTCGGTGGCCCTGGTACCCTCGAGTTCCGCGGCGCCGCGTGCGGCCAGCCCGCGCAGTTCGGCCTCGCTCCATCTAGTCGCTTGCTCACTCATCGAAGATCGTCCTCGTCTGCCCGAATCGCCCACTGCGCGAAGCTTTCACCCGCATTGCGGTGCTTGATGAAGTTGCGCACCACCCGATCGATGTAATCCCCCAGCTCGTTGCTGGTAACCTTGTGCTGACGCAGCTTCCGTCCAAATCCGCTGTCCAGTCCCAGGCTGCCGCCAAGGTGTACCTGAAAGCCCTCGACCGAGCCCCCATGGCCGTCGTCCACCATTTGGCCCTTGAATCCGATGTCTGCCACCTGGATTCGCGCACAGGAATTCGGACAGCCGTTGATATTGACCGTGATCGGCACATCAAGCTTCGCATTGATGTCCTCAAGCCGGCGTTCCAGCTCGGGCACCAAAGATTGTGCCTTCCCGCGGGTTTCAGCGAATGACAATTTGCAGAATTCAATCCCGGTGCAGGCCATGAGGTTTCGCCGCCAACGTGACGGTTGCGATTCGAGGCCCAGCGCCGCCAGCCCAGCGACCAGGTCGCCCAGCTTGTCGTCGGGTATGTCGAGGATGACCAGTTTCTGGTAAGGGGTGAACCGGATCCGGTTTGAACCGGCGCGCTCGGCCAGGTCGGCCACCGCGGTGAGGATGGTGCCTGATACCCGTCCGGCAATCGGAGCGACCCCGACCGCGTTGAGTCCGTTCTGCAGCCGCTGCACTCCTACGTGGTCGACCGGATGCTTGACGGGCTCGGGGGCCGGGCCGTCGATCAGGGGACGCCCAAGGTACTCCGTTTCGAGAACTTCGCGGAACTTTTCGACGCCCCAGTCCTTGATCAGGAACTTCAGCCGTGCCTTGGACCGCAGCCGCCGGTAGCCATAGTCGCGGAACACCGAGGTCACCGCCGCCCACACCTCAGGTACCTCGTCCAGCGGAACCCAGGCGCCGACTCGCTGGGCCAGCATCGGGTTGGTGGACAGGCCGCCGCCGACCCAGAGGTCCAGGCCCGGACCGTGCTCGGGATGGTTGACGCCGATGAACGCGATGTCGTTGATCTCGTGCGCGACATCCTGCAGGCCCGAGATGGCGGTCTTGTACTTGCGCGGCAGGTCGGCAAAGTCCGGCTTGCCGATGTAGCGGCGCACGATCTCCTCGATCGCCCGGGTGGGATCGATCACTTCGTCGAGCGACTCGCCGGCCAGCGGCGATCCCAGGATTACCCGCGGGCAGTCGCCGCAGGCCTCGGCGGTTCGCAGACCGACCCCGTCGAGGCGGCGCCAGATTTCAGGAACGTTTTCGACCTCGATCCAGTGCATCTGCACGTTTTGCCGGTCGGAAATGTCGGCGGTGTCGCGGGCGAATTCGGTCGAGATCCGGCCCACGGTGCGCAGCGCCGTGGCCGACAGCGCGCCACCATCGCAGCGCACCCGCATCATGAAGTATTTGGCTTCAAGCAGATCGGCGTTCTCGTCGCCGGTGAAGGTGCCGTCGTAGCCCTGCTCACGCTGGGTGTAGAGGCCCCACCAGCGAAAACGGCCCCGTAGATCGGTTTTCTCGATGCTGTCGAACCCCGCCTTGGCGTACACGTTTTCGATGCGTTCCCGCACGTCGAGCGGGGGGCCGGCCTGCTTGAATTCTTCGTTGGCGTTGAGTGGTTCGCGATCTCCCAGCGCCCACTGGCCCTCACTGCGAGCCTTGGCGGGACGGGCGGTGGTCATCCGGAGGTCTCCTTTGGACATCGCAGGCATAGACGCGCAATTCACCGGTTTTATTTCGGCGGCGCAGATCCGATGCCAGCTGGACGTACAGGTGGGCGGGTCTACGACATCAAGGCAGACAACAACAGCTGCAAACGCGCTTGAGATCAATGTGACGGCGGGCCACGAGCGCAATGCGAGGGCTGGGCTGAGCGGCGGTCACGGTGCCCATTGTGCCATGCCCCCCATGCACCCGTGCAACCAGGTCAAATATCGGCTCACGGTGAGCAAAATTCCCGAGCAAGATACCTACACCGGTGAGGAAACCCAGAAAGGCGCCGCCAGCGGTACCCGTTTGCCATGCGATGATTTGGCATGGCACTTCGCGAGGAACCGGTTGAGCAGCCTCACCTACAGCCGATCTCGGGACAGCCGTTCGGCGTGTACGTGCATGTCCCATTCTGCGTAACCCGTTGCGGCTACTGCGATTTCAACACCTACACTCCGGCAGAGTTGGGCGGTGTCAACCCCGACGCCTGGCTGGCCGCACTGCGGACGGAGCTGGAACTGGCGGCCGCGCGGCTACCCGGCCCGGTGGTGGACACCGTGTTCGTCGGTGGAGGCACGCCATCGCTGTTGGGTGGTGCGCGCCTGGCCACGCTGCTCGACATGGTGCGCGAGCACTTCGTGCTGGCCCCGGATGCGGAGGTCACCACCGAGGCCAATCCCGAGTCGACCTGGCCGGACTTCTTCGACGCCATCCGTGCGGCCGGTTACACACGAGTGTCGCTTGGCATGCAATCGGTGGCGCCGCGGGTACTGGCGACGCTCGACCGAGTGCACTCGCCGGGCCGGGCGGTGGCTGCGGCCCGTGAGGCGATGGCGGCCGGCTTCGAACACGTCAACCTCGACCTCATCTACGGCACCCCCGGCGAATCCGACGACGACTTGATGAGGTCGGTCGATGCGGCGATCGAGACCGGCGCGGATCATGTCTCCGCGTATGCCCTCGTGGTCGAGGAAGGCACCGCGCTGGCCCGACGTGTTCGGCGCGGTGAGCTGGCGGCTCCAGACGACGACGTGCTGGCGCACCGCTATGAGTTGATCGACACCCGGCTGGCCGAGGCCGGGATGACTTGGTACGAAGTATCCAACTGGTCCCGACCGGGTGCGCAGTGCCGGCACAATCTGGGCTATTGGGATGGTGGCCAGTGGTGGGGCGCCGGCCCGGGGGCGCACGGTTACGTGGGTGCCACCCGTTGGTGGAATGTCAAGCACCCCAACGCCTATGCGAAGATGCTGTCCGGCGGTGCGCTCCCGATGGCGGGACTCGAGCAGCTTGACGCCGACGCGCTACACACCGAAGACGTGCTGTTGAAAATTCGCCTCCGCCAAGGGATTTCGCTAGATCGGCTGGACGAGGCGGAACGCGAACGCGCTGACGCCCTGGCAGCGGACGGGTTGCTGGTATCCGATGGTGACAGGTTGGTCCTCACCCTGCGCGGCCGGCTGCTGGCCGACGCGGTGGTGCGCACGCTACTGGGATAGTTTTCAGGTGCCCGGGAACCAGTGTGCGATTGCGCGGTTGATTTCGATATAAACCGGGATCCCGAGGGTGACGGTGTAGGAGAAGGTCAGCCCCAGCGACGCGGCCAGCGGCAAGGTGGGGCTCGCCTCGGGGATTCCCAGGCGCTGCACCGCGGGGAGTGTGATGTATGACGCCGCCCCGCACAACACCGCGAACAGCACATAGGTACCCGGCTGGAAGTGGGTGTCGGTGAAGTAGGCGTAGCTATATGCGGCCAAGATTCCCAGCGTCGCAAACAAATTGGGCGCCACCAAACCAAAGATGATGAAGCCGCTTCCGGCTAGCTTGAGATCCCGTAATTTACGGGACGCCGTCATGCCCATCTCGAGCAGGAACAGGCAGAGCACACCCTGAAACGCCGCGACGAAGAGCTCGTTCTGGTCGTGAACCACCTTCTGTCCCTGCAGCGCGCTGATGAAGCCGATGGTAATGCCGCCGACGAGCAGGATGAGCCCGGGATTGAGGAACACTTCGGTCAATATTTCGCGTGAGAACAGTGGTGCCTTCGTGCGGGCGCGCCCGTCGTCGTACCACTCGGGGTGCTCGCGCCTTTCCAGGGAGAACTCCAGCTCCTCCTCGATCCCACGCTCGGCGTCCTCGTTGAGGCCTTCTGTTCGCCCTCGCTGGACGGCCGCGCCCGGTCCCACCTTCGCGGGGGCCGTGTAGCCGGGCTCATCCGGCATGAACCCGTCTTCGTCCATTCCCCGGTGCCGTAGCCGAGCCACCAGGTACAGCGCCACCAGGCAGCCGGGAATCTCCATGAAGGCCAGCAGCACCGGCATGTAGGCGTCGAAGGCGATACCGACGCTCGTCAGGACGGCCACGCAGGTCGCAAAGGTACCCGCCGAGTCCGACCCGTAGTAGCCGGCGACCGTCGCCCTGTCGACCCGCCGCAACCGGGTCAGGTACTTCAGCAGGAAATACGTGAGCGCGCCGATGACGAAGTTCAACACGAAGCCCAGCACCACGAAACCCGCGATGTTGTCGATGTCGGCGGGCTTGACTTTGGCGAGTTCTTCACCCCCCTGCCAACCAATGGCCACCAGCAGGTACATGGTCAGGCCCTGATAGATCACATAGGGGAACTCAAAGCGCACCTTGAGGATCGGGATGAGAAACCCGAAATAGAAGAACAGCAACAGTGGCTTGAACAGGTTGTGGATGAAGTTCTGCCACAACTCGTAAAGCATGGGCGCCTCCCGGCGATGCAGTCCGGCGCCGCGGGAAACACCAATCGACTCGCGACGTCCACGAACTTAGTGGAAACCTGCGCGCGCCGGGCACTTCGGAGACCACACCGAACTGGTCTTTACGAACAATTAACAAGCTCTGCCGGCGGCACTGGTGATTACCAGGGCCTTCAGGAACCGCAGGGGAGTGTCTGGCCGACGTGAAAGCATTTGCAAATAGCCACGTCTAGCGCTATTTGCACCCCGTATCCGACAATCCGCGCGGATAGGGGTGGCTTCGGACCAGGGCGAGCAATTCTGCTAAATGCTTTCGCCGCAGGCCACTAGAACCAATGTCCGATCAAACGGTTGAGTTCGATGTACAGCGGGATTCCGATCGTGACGTTGTAGGAAAACGTCAGACCCAGTGACGCCGCCAGCGGTAGGGTCGGGCTCGCCTCCGGGATCGCCAGCCGCTGAACCGCGGGGACGGCGATGTAGGACGCGGCGCCGCAGAGCACCGCGAACAACACATAGGTTCCCGGTTTGAAATCGGCATGGGTAAGCGCCGAGTAAATGTGGGCGACCAAGATGCCCAGCGGGGCAAAGATATTCGGCGCCAGCAGGCCGAAGAATATGAATCCCAGGCCAGCCGATCGCAGGTCCCTCAACTTCCGGGATGCCGTCATGCCCATCTCGAGCAGGAACAGGCAGAGCACGCCCTGGAACGCCAGCACAAAGAACTTGTCGTCGTCGGCAACAACCTTTTGGCCCTGCAGTCCACTGATGAGGCCGATGACGATGCCGCCCATAAGCAGAACAAGCCCAGGGTTGAGGAAGACCTCCTGGAAGAGCTCTCGCGAGAAGATCGGCACCCTGCCACGCGGGCGCGATGGGCTCTGGTCGGGCTCCCAGTCCGGGTGCTCCAGTTTTTCCAGCGAGAATTCGAGCTCTTCCTCGATGCCCCGCTCGTTCTCGGCCTCGAGGCTCTGGCCCTGCGGGGGCTTGGCCGCGGTGCCAGGCCCTACTGAAAGCTTGACCGGCGCGATGTAGCCCGGTTCGTCGGCCATGTTTCCGGCCGCATCCATCCCGCGGTGGCGAAGCCGGGCCACCAGATACAGCGCCACCAGGCAACCGGGAATCTCCATGACGGCCAGCATCACCGGCATGTAGGCGTTGAAGGCCATGCCAACGGCGGTCAGGACGGCCACGCAAGTGGCGAACGTCCCTGCCGAGTCCGACCCGTAGTACCCACCGACCGTCGCTCGATCGATGCGTCGAAGAGACGTCAGCCAACTCAACAACAGGTAGGCCAGGCCGCCGATCAGGAAATTCAAGACGAAGCCCAGCACCATAAAGCCGACGATCATCCAGATGCTGCCGGCGCTGATCTTGGCCAGTTCCTCGCCCCCGTGCCACCCAATGGCCAGCAGCAGGTACATCGTCAGGCCCTGATAGATCACATAAGGGAACTCAAACCGCACCTTCAGGATTGGGATGAGGAATCCAAAGTAGAAGAACAACAGCAGCGGCTTGAACAAGTTGTGGGTGAAGTTGTGCCAGAACTCTTGCAGCAATTGCGCCTCCCTCGACAGTGCGGTGATCAGGGGAAGCACCGACCGCAAGCGGAGCAACCACGAACATCCCGACGACGGTGGAAAATTTATCTCCGCTGTTGTTAAACCGCCACTCAACTACACACAGGGAAGTCGGGGTGTGTCGAACGTCGCAGGACTCGGCCGGGCTCCACGAAAGCACTGGTCACGGTCATCTGGAAGGCGACCAATCGATTTCCGATACGCGGGCCCACCGGAGTGAGGCTGGTGTGAGATTACTGTGTATTTACTGGGAGCTGTCGGAATTAGCGGGTCGACGAAATCAGCGAGGGCCTAACCCCGGCACCCTTCTTCCGGTGTGTCGCCGACAGCCATGCCAACGGCGAGTAATGCGTGGTGGTTTCTTCAAAACCGTCCACCCGCGAAACCGACAGAACGCCGGTATCTTGGTTGATTTCCAGCTCGTCGCCTTCGCCACCCTGGACTTCTTCGCCGTTTGCAAGCCGGATTACGAACATGGGTTCCTCCCAACAGCTGCCCGGTCACCCCAAAACGTGGTGTCCCGGCCGTCGAGCGTCGTCGCACAAGTTTAGCGGCGCTTCGCACGCCGATGGCGTTTGCCGAGCCACCGCGCCCACTAGTCGCCCGTACCGCGGTTGCGCGGTTAGGCAGATATTAGGAGCATTCCGCCCTTACCGCAGCCGGTCATGCGGTCAACGCCGCAAGCCGATCATGGAGCGTTGCGGCGGCAGCTTGCGCCCCGGTAGATAGGTTAGGCTACATTTACTAAGCGTGACCGAAGTCAGCGTCGAAACCAGTTCCGCCGACTCCACGTCACTTCCGATTCCGCTTCCTGTGCATATCGACCCGGCCGACCTCGCCGCCGAGTTGGCCGCCCTGCTGCCCGAACGCGTCGGCGAGGAGTACTTTTTATACGAGCGCAGCCGACAATGGGTGCTGGCCAGCGGTGTGCGGGCCATGATCGAGCTGGACAGCGACGAACTGCGGATGATCCGCGATGACGTGACTCAGCGGCACCGATGGTCCGGCCGGCCCGGACCCGTCCTCGGTGAAGCTGTCGACCGGCTCTTGCTGGAAACCGACCAAGTGTTCGGCTGGATAGGCTTCGAATTCGGGGTGTACCGCTGCGGGCTGCAGCAGCGGCTGGCGCCGCGAACGCCGCTGGCGCGCCTGTTTTGGCCGCGCACCCGCATCGTGGTGACCCGGGACTTGGTAAGCCTGTTCGGGGCAACGGACGCCCACCGCGACGCAGTTCTGGGCTTGCTCGGCGACGGTGTGCCCGATGTCTGCCACGCACGCGCGGTTGATGTAACGGCCGACTCGTCGGGCTACCGCGATCGCGTGGCGTTGGCCGTGCGGGAGATCACCATGGGCCGCTACCACAAAGTGATCCTATCCCGTTGCCTTGAGGTTCCTTTCGCGCTTGACTTTCCGTCCACTTACCGGCTGGGCCGTAGACACAACACCCCGGTGAGATCATTTCTGTTGCGGCTGGGCGGGATTCGAGCTGTGGGCTACAGTCCGGAGCTGGTGGTGGCGGTCGGTAAAGACGGCGTCGTGGTGACCGAGCCGCTGGCGGGCACCCGCGCCCTTGGCCGTGGTGCCACCCGTGACCGCGAGGCTCGTGACGACCTGGAATCGAATTCCAAAGAGATTGTCGAGCATGCGATCTCGGTACGAAGCTCATTGCAAGAGATGAGCGAAATCGCGGAACCCGGCACCCCGGTGGTCACCGATTTCATGACGGTGCGGGAACGCGGCAGCGTGCAGCACCTGGGGTCCACGATCAGCGCCCGTTTGGGCGCATCCAGCGACCGGATGGACGCGCTGGAAGCGCTTTTCCCGGCGGTCACCGCGTCCGGCGTCCCCAAAGCGGGCGGCGTGGAGGCTATCTTGCGACTCGACGAAGGCCCGCGCGGACTCTATTCCGGCGCGGTGGTGACGCTCTCAGCGGACGGGGGACTGGAAGCGGCGCTGATCCTGCGGGCGGCTTACGAATGCGGCGGTAAGACGTGGTTGCGAGCCGGTGCTGGCATCATCGGAGAGTCCAATCCCGATCGCGAATTCGAAGAGACCTGCGAGAAGCTGTCCACGCTTGCCCCGTATCTGATTGCTCGCCAGTAACGTCGGTCGACGTTGTGATCGCCGACGTTTGTCGTTGATACCCCGCCGCGGCTCGGTGAGCAACGGTTGCGCCGAAGGGACTTTTGGCCCTATTTGATCGATTCCCGGGCGTGTCATCTTGATGTAACCGTATGACACAGATACATTGCATGTTACTGATCGCAACAGATAACTCGGAGGATTCGGTGTCCAAGGACCTGACCAACGTGCAGCTACTTCGCGAGCTCGAGCCCGTGGTAGAGCCGCTGCTCAACCGTCACCTCGCCATGTTCAAAGAATGGAATCCGCACGACTACATCCCATGGTCGGACGGCAAGAACTTCTACGCGTTGGACGGCCAGGAGTGGGAGCCGGGGCAAAGCCAGCTTCCCGACGTCGCGGTGGTAGCGATGGTGCAAAACCTGCTGACCGAGGACAATTTGCCGTCGTATCACCGTGAAATCGCGATGAACTTCAGCATGGACGGCCCGTGGGGGCAGTGGGTCAACCGGTGGACCGCCGAGGAAGCCAGGCACAGCACGGCGCTGCGCGACTACCTGGTAGTCACCCGTGCCGTTGATCCGGTCGAGCTGGAGAAGCTGCGCCTCGAGCAAATGACTCGAGGCTTCAGCCCGGGCCAGAATCACCAAGGTGACATGTTCGCTGACAGCCTGTTCGACGCGGTCATGTACGTCTCATTTCAGGAACTGGCGACCCGCGTCTCGCACCGCAACACGGGTAAAGCCGCGAACGACCCCATCGCAGAGCAGTTGATGGCCAGGGTGTCGCATGACGAGAACCTGCACATGATCTTCTACCGGGACGTCAGCGCCGCGGGCCTCGACATCGCGCCCAACCAGGCGATGAAGTCGGTGCACCGAATCCTGCGCAATTTCAAGATGCCCGGATTCACGGTGCCGGAGTTCCGGCGCAAGGCGGTAATCATCGCCGTCGGCGGTGTCTACGACCCGCGCATCCATCTCAACGAGGTGGTGATGCCGGTGCTCAAGAAATGGCGCATCTTCGAACGCGAAGACTTGACCGGCGAGGCCGCGTGGATGCGCGACGACCTCGGCTTGCTTGTCAAGGAGCTCGAGGAATCCTGCGATAAGTTCGAGGAATCCAAACAACGCTATCTAGAGCGCGAAGCACGCAAGACCGAAAGGATCACCGCCAGTAAGGTGCTCAAAACAGAAGGGACGCTGACGCTGAGCCGGCACTGATCGCGCGGCGGGCATCGGTGCGTCGCTGCGAATCACGCGGACGACGTTGACTCCAGATATTCGGCGAGTACGCGGCTGACCAGTGACTCGATGTTGGACGCGATCGACGAGGCGAGTCTCGCGGTGACCGTCGCCACCGCTTGAGTCCGAAAGCGCACCAACATGGTAATCAGCTCGGCGATTTCGGCGTCGGCGGGCAGGGCCTGCCCCGGCTTGATGCGGTCCATCACGGGTTCGGCTCCGGCGCCTACCAGCAGGTCGCTGATCGTGTCGATCTCGGGCGTGTTGGCCTGGCGTTGCTCCTCGGCATGGAAATAGCGGTAGATCTCCGCCAGTGTCAGGTTCGGCGCCTTGTTGGCCAGCGCCGCGAATCCCCGGGCGCCCACGTTTCTCGATCCAGCACAGGTCGGGCCATGAACGCCTTGAGTTTGGGTCGAAATTCCGGCGGGATGGTATAGGCGCCTGGTGCGCCCCAATCGATATCAGCGAGCGCCCGCTGGCGGTCCTTGATCTTCGCGAGCATCGCTTCCATGTCAACGGCCACCAGCAGCTCCTTCCGCTTGGTGTCGGGGCAAGCGAGACCGGCGGGTCGAAGATCATCGGCCCGATACACCGCTGTCATGAAAGCAGTCAATATCAAATGGTGACATTCGTTAATGGCAGTATTGTCGCCCAGTCTTGCCTTCAGTCGGGCGGGTAACGGTTCGGGCACGTTTCGGTTTTCCGGCGCTGGGTCACGGGGCACCGCGCTTCTGGCGGTCGACAATGCGGAACATGACGCAATCGCGGGAGCCCGACGTTGGCGGGTGAGATTTCACGGCAGACGTTTCTGCGCGGCGCCGTCGGAGCGTTAGCCGCCGGCGCGGTTTTCGGCTCCGCCCGCGCTGCCGCAGCGCCGAATCCCACTGGCTGGGAAGGCCTTTCGACCGCCATCGGCGGCCCGGTGCTATTGCCGGGCAACGGGGCGTTCGGGTCGGCCAAGCAGGTTTTCAACACCAACTACAACAACTCGATGCCTGCGGCCATCGTCACCCCGACATCGGCCGCGGACGTGCGGAAGGCGATGGCGTTCGCTGCCGCCAACAACCTCGAGGTCGCTCCGCGCAGCGGCGGACATTCTTACGTGGGCGCGTCCACGGCGAACGGCACCATGGTGCTCGACCTGCGCCAGTTGCCGGGCGGAATCAATTACGACGCGTCCACCGGACAGGTCACGGTGACACCCGCGACCGGTTTGTATGCGATGCACCAGGCGCTGGCCGCGGCCGGCCGCGGCGTCCCCACGGGCACGTGCCCGTCGGTCGGTGCCTCGGGCCACGCCTTGGGCGGTGGGCTGGGCGCCAACTCACGGCATGCGGGCCTGCTCTGTGACCAACTGACGTCCGCATCGGTGGTACTGCCCGGCGGCCAGTCGGTAACCGCTTCGGCCGCCAACAACCCCGACTTATTCTGGGCGTTGCGCGGCGGCGGTGGCGGCAACTTCGGCGTGACAACCTCGCTGACTTTTGCCACCTTCCCCACTACGGACGTCGACGTCGTGAACCTCAACTTCCCGCCGCAGTCATTCGCCCAGGTGCTGCTCGGTTGGCAGAATTGGTTGCGCACCGCCGACCGAAACAGTTGGGCGTTAGCGGACAGCACCACCGATGCCTTTGGTACGCACTGCCGTATCCTGGCCACCTGCCCGGTCGGCACGGGCGGCGGCGTGGCGGGTGCCATCACGAAAGCCGTTGGCACCCAACCGACCGGCACCGAGAACCACACGTTCAACTACATGGACCTGGTGCGGTATCTGGCCGTCGGGAACCTCAACCCGTCTCCACTCGGCTATGTCGGCGGATCGGATGTCTTTTCGACGATCACCCCGGCGGCCGCTCAGGGGATCGCCTCGGCGGTCGACGCCTTTCCACGCGGCGCCGGGCGCATGTTGGCGATCATGCACGCGCTCGACGGCGCCCTCGCCAGTGTGGCACCGGGGGCCACCGCCTTTCCGTGGCGTCGGGAGTCTTCGTTAGTGCAGTGGTACGTCGAGACGGCCGGCGATCCCGCACCGGCCACCAACTGGCTCAACACCGCCCACCAAGCGGTGCAACCGTATTCGGTCGGCGGCTATGTGAACTATCTCGAGGCCAACCAACCCGCAGCGCGGTACTTCGGCCCGAACATGGCCCGGTTGGCGGCCGTCCGGCAGAAGTACGATCCCGGCCGGGTCATGCACTCCGGGCTGACTCTCTAGCGGCTCACCCGGCTATCCCAGCGCGCGCCCAATTGGCGGATGATCGCCTTCTTGTCGACCTTGCCGATCGGGGTGGTGGGAAGCGTCGCCATGGCGACCAGCACGTCGGGCCGGGCGTGTACCGCCACGCCCCGCTTGTCGAGGTGGGCGTTCAATTCCGCCAGTGTCAGCGCGGTCCCTGCGAAAATGACTGCGGCGCAAATCTTTTCACCCAAGTAGGGGTCCGGCAGCGGAACCGCGGCGGCCGAAAAGATCGCCGGGTGGCTTTGCATCTGCTCTTCGAGGTCTGCGGCGGAAATGGTTTCACCGCCACGGCAGATCACGTCTTTGGCTCGACCGGTGACCACCAGGTAGCCGTCGTCCCGCAGCCGCACCAGGTCACCACTGTGGTAGAACCCGTCGGCGTCAAAGCAGCGCTGGTTGTCCCGCTCGGCGCAGAAGTAACCATTGAGCGTGTAAGGGCCGCGCACCAGCAGTTCCCCTTCCTCACCGCGCCGCACCGGCCGGCCGGCACTGTCGACGATGCGGACTTCGTCGGCTGCGCACAACGGCCGCCCCTGAGTGTGGTCGATCAGTTCCGGCGGATCGTCGAGCCGGGTGTAACACAGCAGTCCTTCCGCCATCCCGAACACCTGTTGCACGCCGGGCGTCAACGTGTCGCGCAGCAACCGCGCGTCCTGAGGTTCCAGCCTGGCCCCGCCAACTTGCAGCAGCCGCAACGTTTTTGGTGTCACCGGCTCCCACTCGCAAGCGTGCGCCCACAGTCTGGCCAGCGCGGGCACCAGGGCGGTGACCGTGACGCCGTGGCGGGCTACGGCGGCGAAGGCGGCTTCCGGACTGGGGTCGGTGCCGAACACGGTGGCGGCGCCGACCGTCATCGCGCCCAGCAGGCCCGGGCAGGCCAGCGGAAAATTGTGGCCGGCCGACAGCACCACCAAATAGACGTCGTCGGCGGTGAGCCGGCATAGTTCGGCGCTCGCAGCCGCGTTGAACAAGTAATCGTTGTGGGTGCGCGGGATGAGCTTGGGTGTGCCCGTGGTGCCGCCCGAAACCAACAGCAACGCAGGCGATTCCGGATCACGCGGTGCCGGGAGCGGGCCAGGGGCGTGATCGCGCAGCCGCGTCCACGAGGTAAACGGTCCCGGGTCACCGTCGACGATGACGTGCTGAAGCGCGGGGTGAGTCTCGACGAGTTCGCTCGCCATGGCCCGGTAGTCGAAACCATTCGCCGTTTCACCGATCAGCAGTCCGGTGGCCCGGCTGACCGCGGCGAAATGTCCCAATTCGGCGGCGCGGTGGGCCGGCAGACACATCACCGGGATCGCTGCCGCGCGCAGCAACGCAAACAGCGCCACCGCGAACTGACAACTGTTGGGCAGTTGCAGCAGTACCCGGTCGCCCGGCGCGATGCCGATCTCCTGCAGTCCCGCGGCGGCGCGGTTCGCGTAGGCGTCGAGGTCCGCATAACTCAAGCGGGCACCGCCGGCGGCGTCGAGCACGGCGAGGCGGTGCGGCCAGCGTCGAGCCGCTTCGGTCAGGATCGCGTCCAGGGTTCGTCCCGTCCAGTAAGCGGCCGCGCGGTAGACGGCCGCCCGATCGGCGGGGAACGGCACGAACCCCGCCAGGCCTTCGCGCGGCGGCTGCGTGGTGTTCGGGCTCACGGATTCCTTAGAAGGGGGGCGTAGTAGCGAGGCGAGGGGAGTAAGGATAGGGTAACCAAAAACTAGGGCAGCCTGTGCTAATTTAGGGAGGGTCCGTGGTGCAAGCCCCGGCGCGCTCGGAAGAGATCCGCGCGGAGGTGGCCGAACTGCTCGGCGTCGACGCCGACGCCGTTCAGCCAGGTAGCAGCCTCATCGCCCAGGGCTTGGACTCCATCCGGATGATGACCTTGGCGGGCCGCTGGCGCCGCCACGGCATCGGCGTCGATTTCGCCGCGCTGGCCGCCACGCCGACCATCGAGGCCTGGACCGAGCTGGTCACCGCCGGCGAGCCCGTCCCCGACCAGCACGTCCCGGCCGCCGACGCAGCCGGAGACGCGCCCGGCGAGCCCTTTGCGCTGGCGCCGATGCAGCACGCGATGTGGGTCGGCCGCCAGGACCATCAGCCGCTCGGCGGCGTGGTCGGGCACCTCTACGTCGAATTCGACGGGGGCCCGATCGATCCGGAACGGCTCCGCGCCGCGGCCACCGCGCTGGCGGGCCGGCATCCGATGCTGCGGGTGCGGTTCCTGCCCGACGGCACGCAGCGCATCACACCGGCCGACGAGTCTGGAGCCTTCCCCGTCGCGGTGATGGACCTGCGCCACCTGGACGGCGATGTCGTCGACGAGCGGCTCGCCGCCATCCGCGACGCCAAATCACACCAGCAGCTCGACGGCGCGGCGTTCGAGCTCGCGTTGACCCGCCTGCCAGGTGGGCGCTCACGACTGCACGTCGATCTGGACATGCAGGCGGCCGACGCGATGAGCTATCGCACCCTGATGGCCGACTTGGCGGCTCTCTACCTCGGCCGCGCCCTGCCCGAGCTGAGCTACAGCTACCGGCAATACCGCCAAGCGATCGAGGCGCAAGAAGCACAGCCGCAACCGCGTCGCGACGCCGACCGGCAGTGGTGGACGCGGCGCATCCCGCAGCTACCAGACCCGCCGTCGCTGCCCACACGCGGCGGCCGGAGCTCACCAAAGAGCACCCGGCGCTGGCATTGGCTGAACCCGGCAACCCGCGACGCGCTGTTTTCGCGCGCCCGAGCGCGCGGGGTCACCCCGGCGATGGCGCTGGCCGCGTTATTCGCCAACACAGTGGCGCGCTGGTCGACCTCGTCGCGGTTCCTGCTGAACGTGCCACTGTTCGGGCGACAGGCTCTGCACCCCGACGTCGACTCGCTAGTCGGTGACTTCACCTCGTCGCTTCTGTTGGACGTTGATCTCAGCGGCGCGCACACCGCGGCGGCACGCGCCCAAGTGGTGCAAGACGCCATGCGGACCGCCGCTGCGCACTCCGCGTATTCCGGGCTATCGGTGTTGCGGGACCTCAGCCGCCACCGCGGCACCCAGGTGCTGGCCCCGGTGGTCTTCACCAGTGCGCTGGGACTCGGCGAATTATTCAGCCAGGGCGTCATCGACCAATTCGGCACACCGGCATGGATCATCTCTCAGGGCCCCCAGGTGCTGCTCGACGCACAGGTCACCGAGTTCGGCGGCGGCGTGCTGGTGAACTGGGATGTGCGCGACGGCGTCTTCGCCGCCGGTGTCATCGACGCGATGTTCGGCTACCACATCGACGAACTGCTCCGACTGGCCGCAGGCGAGGACAACTGGGATATGCGTGGGCCCGCGGCCCTGCCGGACACGCAACGCGCGGTACGCGATTCGGTCAACGGCCGCACCGCCGCGCTCAGCGGAGATGTGTTGCAGGACGGCTTTTTCCGGCAAGCCGACCGGCAGCCGCAGGCGCCCGCGATATTCGCCAGTTCCGGTGACCTCAGCTATGCGCAGCTGCGTGACCAGGCGCTGGCGGTGGCCGCGGCCTTGCACACGGCCGGCTTCGGCGCCGGTGACACGGTAGCGGTGATGGGGCCCAAAACCGCCGAGCAGGTGCCGGCGCTGCTGGGCATCCTGGCCGCCGGTGGTGTTTATCTGCCGATCGGCGTCGACCAGCCACGCGACCGCGCGGAGCGCATCCTGCAAACCGGTGCGGTGCGCCTGGCCCTGGTGTGCGGCGACCACCGGCTGGCGTTGCCGGTACCCGAACTGGTCCTCGCCGATGTGCTTCGCGAGCGGCCAGATGGCGTATTCCCTTGCAAAAGAACCGATCCCGGCGACCTGGCTTACGTCTTGTTTACCTCCGGCTCGACCGGCGAGCCCAAGGGCGTGGAGGTCACGCACGACGCCGCGATGAACACCGTGGAATTCGTCGCGCGCCATTTCGAGATCGGTCCCGCGGATCGATGCCTGGCCCTGTCGACCCTGGAAGGCGACATCTCGGTGATGGACATCTTCGTCACCTTGCGGACAGGCGGAGCCATCGTGGTGGTCGACGAAACGCAGCGCCGCGATCCCGACGCATGGGCCCGCCTCATCGACACGCACAAAGTCACCGTGCTGCACTTCATGCCGGGCTGGCTGGAGATGCTGATCGAAGTCGGGCGCGGAAGGCTGTCATCGGTGCGGGTGGTTCCCACCGGTGGCGACTGGGTGCGGCCGGAGGTGGCGCGCCGCCTACGGGCCGAGGCACCCAACCTGCGGTTCGCCGGTCTGGGCGGCGCTACCGAAACCCCGGTGCACAACACGATTTTCGAGGTATCCGATGCTGGTGCGCTGCCGGCAGACTGGACCGCGTTGCCATACGGCATTCCGCTTCCCAACAACGCCTGCCGCGTCGTCGACGATCAGGGCGACGATTGCCCCGACTGGGTGGCCGGCGAGCTGTGGGTGGGCGGCCGCGGCATCGCGCATGGCTATCGGGGACGTCGGGATCTCACCGCGCAGCGCTTCGTCGAACATGAGGGCCGCAGGTGGTATCGCACCGGCGACCTGGCCAGGTATTGGCCGGACGGCACAATCGAATTCGTCGGCCGCGCCGATCACCGGATCAAGATCAGTGGTTACCGCGTCGAGCTTGGTGAGATCGAGGCGGCACTCCGGCGGGTGCCGGGGGTGCGGATGGCGGTGGCCGCTTTAGTCCAAGTGCCCGGTGGCTCTGGGCTGCTGGCCGCGCAGGTCTGCCCCGAGACCTCCGGCGACGCTGAGCTGACCCCGGCGCGCACTCGCGAGGTTCTGGTGGATCTTGTCCCCACCCATATGATTCCGCGTCATATAACGCTCGTCGAGCGCATCCCGTTCACCGATGCCGGCAAGATCGATCGCCGCGCCGTCCTTTGCGAATTGGAGGCCGCCGTTTCCCGCGCGGACCACCCCGGCTATCGCGTGCCCTCAACAGCACTGGAATCCGCTCTCGCGGTGCTTCTTGGCGATCTGCTCGGCGTGGAGAAGGTTGGTCGTGACGACGACTTCTTCACCCTGGGTGGCGATTCGGTGCTTGCCACCCAAGCCGTGGCCCGGATCCGGACCTGGCTGGACACCCCGCACATCGTGGTCGCCGACATCTTCGCCACCCGAGCCGTTGGCCCACTCGCCGAATTGCTAGCCGGCCGCGAGCAGGATGGGCGGCTCGAGCGGGTGGCCGAGTTGTACCTGGAAGTCCTCCAAATGGACACCGACACGCTTCTATCGGCGTGCCCGCCGGCCTCCGAACGTAAGACGCCACAATGACATTGAACGGCGTAGCGGCCGGTGAACGCACGCTGAGTGCGGCCGCGATGTTTGCATCCTGGATCACGCGGGTGCCGGGGAGGCACGCAAGCCGCAATGATGGCGCCACGGTGGTGTTTCCGCACGCCGGCGCGGCCGCCGCGAGCTACCGCGCCTTGGCGACCGCGTTAGCCGCGGGCGGTGACGCCTACGTCGTCCAGTATCCGCAACGCGCGGACCGGCTGAGCGATCCCGCTGCCGAAACCGTCCACGACCTTGCCAGCGGTCTGTTCGAGGCCGGAGCCTGGAGCCGCGTGGCGCCGTTGCGGCTGTTTGGGCACAGCATGGGCGCTGTCGTGGCTTTCGAGTTCGCCCGGATCGCAGAATCCCACGACGTCATGGTGCAGCGGTTATGGGTCTCGGCCGGTCCGGCGCCGTCGGCCGTCGCCGTGATGCCGGATCTACCCACCAGCGACGACGCAATGCTGGCCGATATCGCCGATCTGGGCGGGACCGATCCGCAGCTGCTTGCCGACGAAGAGTTCGCCGAACTGTTGACGACCGCGGTGCGTGCCGACTACCAAGCGGTCAATCGGTACGACTGCGCTCCCGGTGTCCGCATCCGTGCCGGCATCCAGGTGCTGGGCGCTCGGGATGATCACCGCATCGACCTCGCCGCTTTGCGGTTGTGGGAGAACCACACCGCGGGCGGCTTCGAGTTGTTCTTGTACGACGGCGGGCATTTCTATCTCAACGAGCACGTCGAGGCCGTCGCCGCGCGGGTGAATGCTGATGTCTAGCGCCCTCGGTGCCGGCGTGGAACCGGTCGTGATCGTCGGCATGGCCCTTGAAGCACCCGGTGGCATCGAGACCACCGAGGACTACTGGGAGCTGCTATCACACGGGCATGAGGCATTGGGTCCGTTTCCCACCGACCGTCAATGGCCGGTCCGCGAGCTACTTGCCGGGTCGCGCCGCAGCGGCTTCAAGCAAATCCACGACCGCGGCGGATTCCTTTCCGGTGCAACCACCTTCGACCCGGAATTCTTCGGCATCTCACCGCGCGAGGCGGTCGCCATGGACCCGCAGCAGCGCGTCGCGCTTCGGGTTTCTTGGCGTGCGCTGGAGAATAGCGGCATCAATCCCGACGACCTGTCCGGCCACGACGTGGGTTGCTTTGTCGGTGCGTCGGCCACCGGATACGGGCCGCACATGGCCAGCTTTTCCCCGCACAGCGGTCACCTGCTCGCTGGGACCGCGCTGAGTGTTATTTCCGGCCGGATCGCCTACACGCTGGGCTTGACCGGCCCCGCACTGACGGTGGACTCCTCCTGTGCGTCGGCGCTGGCCGCGTTCCACGTTGCGGTGCGCTCGGTGCAAAACGGCGACTGTGATCTGGCGCTGGCCGGCGGAGTCAACGTGTTGGGGTCGCTGGGGTTCTTTGTGGAATTCTCCAAACAACACGCGCTCTCCGATGACGGTCACTGCCGCCCCTACAGCGCACAGGCCAGTGGAACCGTCTGGGCCGAGGGAGCGGCGATGTTTGTGCTGCAACGAAAGTCGGTTGCACTTGGCGCCGGCCGGCAGATTCTCGCCCAAGTCCGTGCCACCGCCGTCAACCAGGACGGGCGCAGCGCGGGGCTGAGCGCACCCAACGCCGACGCGCAGACCCGCTTGTTCCGGCGTGCCATGACCCAGGCCGGGATCCGGCCCGAGGAGGTCGGCATGGTCGAGGGCCACGGCACCGGCACCCGGCTCGGCGACCGCACCGAACTGCGATCGCTGGCGCAAACCTACGGCGACACAAAGCCCGGCCGCGGCGCGCTGCTGGGATCGGTGAAATCCAATGTCGGTCACTCGTTGGCCGCCGCCGGCGCGCTCGGGCTTGCCAAAGTTCTGGTCGCCGCCGAACACGCTGCTGTTCCACCCACCTTGCACGCCAACGACGCCAGCCCCGAAATCGATTGGGACAGACAAGGGCTACGGCTGGCGCAGACATTGACACCGTGGCCAGCCATGGGTGGGCAGCGCACGGCTGCGGCGTCCGCGTTCGGCATCGCCGGCACCAACGCGCACGTGATCGTCTCGGTGCCCGAGGTGGCTTGATGCTGACTCATCCGTTGCCGGACGGACGCATCCCGGTCCTGCTCAGCGCACACGATCCGGAACTGATCCGCCGGGACGCCGCAGCCATCGTGGATTACTTGAATCGGGCTGCCTCAGAAGCGGATCCGACGGCGGCGGTCGCGTCCACCCTGCTTCGGCTACGACGCGTGCGGCGGCACCGGGCGATCCTGCGGGTGGCCGACCGCGCCGAACTCGACTCCGGCCTAACGGCATTGGCCCGCGGCGAAGAGCATCCGCTGCTCACCCGATCCTGCACAAGCGTGGCGCCACGGGTGGCGTTCATGTTTCCCGGCCAGGGCAACCAATGGCCGTCGATGGGCGCTGACCCCTACCGGCAACTGGCGGCATACCGGGTGCAGGCCGACGAATGCGCCCACGTGTTCACCGCGGCCGGGCTGCCGTCACCGTTGCCGTACTTGACGGGAGACCACGAGCGACAATGGTCGCGCACCGAGATACAGGGAGCACAGTTCACCCACGCGGTCAGCTTGGCCCAGCAGTGGCGATCCCACGGCGTGCTGCCCAATATCGCCATCGGACACAGCCTCGGCGAGGTGGCGGCCGCGTATGTCGCCGGAGCCATTTCGCTGCCCGACGCGGTCGCACTGGTCGCCGCGCGTGCCACGATCGTCGGCCGATTACCGGGTCAATACGCCATGGCAGCGCTGGGTGCCGGTGTCGGCGAGGCCCAGTCAGTGATCAGCGAAACGGCCGGCTGGCTGGAAGTTTCGGCGGTCAACGGTCCGTCGTCCACCGTGGTGTCCGGTGACCGCGATGCGGTGGCCGCCGCCGTGCGGCTGGCCCGGCAAGGTGGCATGTTCGCCCAGCAACTCTCGGTGGACTATCCCGGCCACACCAGCGTGCTGAGGTCATTGCGCACCCAGCTGGCCGAGCTGATACCCGGCTCGGCGTTCCAGCGCAGTCCGGTGGCTTTCGTCGGCTCGACGTTCGGCACACAGGTCGGCAGCGACATGGATTTCTCGCAGTACTGGTATGAAAATCTCTGCAGTACAGTGCGATTCGATCGAGCGGTGGTGGCCGCCCAAACGCTGGGAGCCGACGCATTCGTCGAGCTGTCGGCGCATCCCTCCCTGCTGTATCCGCTCGCGCAGCTGCTCGATGAGCAGGCGGTGATCGTTGGCTCGGGATCTCGGGAACAGCCCATCACCGATCTGCTGTCGGCGAATATCGCCGCCGTCGCGGCCGCTGACCCCGGCTGCCGATGGACCAACACCATCCCCGGCGGTGTCCGACCTGCGCTGCGCGGGTTCCCGAACGCGCCCATGCGATCGATACACCTATGGGCGGCACCGGAACCGCTGACCGCAACGCTGCCGGCACCAGCGCTTACCGTCGCCGTCGAAGAATGGCGGCAGGCAACGCCACCGACCACGGCCGGCGCCGCAGGCGCGGACATCGGGTTCGTCGGTGCGACGGAGGGCGCATTGACCCCGCGACTGATCGATGCGGCGGCGGCACACGGCAGCTGCCGCATCGCGCCGCCGAACGAGGCGGAAATCCTGGCGATCATCGCCCCGGAGCTCGACCACCTTGATACCGTGGGCGCGCTTGAGCAGATCACCGGCCGGCCCGACGCAGGCCTACCCGACTATGCCGCCATCATCGGTCCACGATGCCGGTCCGTCTGGTTGCTCACCGTCGGCGCCGAACAGATTGATCGCGACGACACGATTGTCCGTCCCGCGCAAGCGGCGCTGGCCGCGATGCATCGCAGCGCCGGCTTGGAATTCGGCGACCAGGCATTCGCCCACGTGGATCTCCCGCGCCGAGATGTCGAAGCCCGGATGGCGCTCGGCGTCATCGACGTCCTGCTCGGTGCTGCGGCCGAGGTGGCGGTGCGGGGTAGCCAAACGCCGCGACGCTATGTCCGAACATTCCGGGACTGCCGCGACCCGGCCATCAGGCGACCACTGGACGCCGCCACATTGGATAACGTGGTGATCACCGGCGGCACCGGGGCCATTGGTCTGCAGTATGCCCGGCATTGCATCGAGCATGGGGCACAGACGATCACGCTGCTTAGCCGCAACGGTGTGGACCCGAGCGTGCTGCGTCAGCTGGCCGCACACCATGACGTCCAGGTGCACGCCCCGCAGTGCGATATCACCGACCGGGGTGCGCTGTCCGCCCTCGCCGCCCAATATGCCGGTTCCGGGGCGTCATTGCTGATTCATACCGCGGGTATCGCCCGGGCGCGCCGGCAGGGGGAGCTCACGGGTGCCGACCTGGCGGCGGTGTGTGCCGCCAAGGTTGGTGGACTGGCCGCAATGGCCGAGGTGTGGCCGCTACGGGCGCAATGCCGAATTTTCGCCTGCTCGTCGGTATTCGGGGCTTGGGGTGGCTATGGTCACGCGGCTTACGCGGCGTCCAACCGGCTGCTCGACGCACTGGCCGCCCAATTGCGGGACAGGGGTCACGACTGCATCGCGATCCGGTGGGGACTGTGGCGGGACGCCGGGGTAGTGGCCGTCGACGAGATCGCCCGCACCGAGCGCTCCGGTCTGGTCGCGATGGATCCGGAGCTGGCACTCGCGGCCAGTCTCTACCGCTACGACGGCGATCCGCTGATTTTCCAGGCCGACTTCGACCGACTCCGGGTGTTCTTCGAAAGCCAGGGAACGCCAATGCCGTTCAGCGTGCCACCGGGCGACGATAGCGCGCGGCGTGCCGGCGACCACGTTGCCAAACCGCTCGCCGAGGTGGTAGGCGCTGAGCTGGCGGCGACGTTGCAGTTGAATGATTCCGTCTCGATTGACCCGAGCAGCTCACTCATCGACCTCGGCGTCGATTCGTTGCTCGCACTCGACCTGCGTAAGCGGCTGCGCCGGACACTGGGCAGCTCGGTTCCGGTGGCTCGCATGCTCGGCGGCATCACCGTGAACGAATTGATCGACGCGTTGCGCACCGACTCACGCTCGACCCTTGACGCTCGCGATGCCAGAAAGGTTGGACTCCCAGCGTGACCGACACCACCGGAGCCAGCGCCCGCCTCGACACTGAGCGCTTGGAGCTGCTGCGCCGCAAGATCACCGAACGCGGCCTCGACAGGCCGGTGCTCGCCGTGACGCCCACGGCCACCTGCGAAGAGCCGCGCATGTCTGTCGGTCAGCACCGGATGTGGTTTGTGCAGTCGGTCGCCCCCGACAGAGCGCTACTGAATGTCTGTGTCTCTTATCGCGTCACCGGTTGCGTCGATGTCGCGCGACTGCGGCGCGCGGTGGACGCCGTGGCGGCGCGGCACCCCGCACTGCACACAACGTATGACACCAACGACGATGGTGACCCGCGCCCGGTCATCCGCCCGGATCTGCGGCCTGACTGGGCCGAGCACGACCTGTCGGGGCTGACCAATCAATCCCGGCGGTTGCGGCTGGATGTGCTGGCGCAAAGGGACTTTCGCCGACCTTTCGACCTGTCCAAGGATTCACCGCTGCGGGTGACCGCCGCGCGTATGTCTGCCGATGTACTGATGCTGCTCATCACAGCCCACCACATCGCCTGGGACGACGGTTCGTGGGCACCGTTTTTCGCCGATCTGACTCGTGCATATACCGAGCCGGATGGTTTCGCCGCCACGTCCTCGATAACGGCTCCGTTCCCAAATCAGAGGGCAAACCGCGACGCGGACCTCGACTACTGGCGTGCCCTGATGACGGAGCTGCCTGAGCCGCTAGAACTTCCGGGGCCCAACGGTTCCGTAGTGCCGACGACCTGGCGCGCCCAGCGGACTTCGGCGCAGTTGCCGGCGGCCACCGTCGATCAAGTCGAGGCGCTGGCACGGGAGACCGGCGCCACCCCGTACATGGTGTTGATGGCCGCATTCGGCGCGCTGATCCACCGCTACACCCAGTCGACCGACTTCCTGGTGGCAACTCCGGTGCTGAACCGCGACGCCGGCACCGAAGACGTAATCGGTTACTACGGGAATACAGTCGTCATTCGGCTACAGCCGCAGCCGCATCAGACATTCCGGCAGCTGCTGACCCAAACGCGAGACGGCGCGGTAGGCGCCTTCGCTCACGCGCACGCCGACTTGGACTGGCTGGTGCGCGAGTCCAACCCGGACCGCCGACATGGCGCGGACCGGATGACCCGGGTGAGTTTCGGGCAGCGGGAGCCCGACGGTGCCGGCTTCTGCCCGCCCGGAGTGCAATGCGAGCGTGCCGAGTTACGCGGCCATTTCAACCAGCTACCACTGAGTTTCATGGTCGAACTGGCCCCCACCTCTGACGGCCGGCGCGGCGGATTGGTCGAGGCCGAGTACCTGGTCGAGGTGCTGGATCATCAGCTGGTCGAGCAACTGCTGCGGCACTATGCGGTACTGCTGGACCATGCGCTGACCAACCCCGACATAACGCTGTCGGTCTGCCCGATGATGGGCGCTGAAGACGCCGACTGGCTGCGTTCGGCGTCGACCGGGGAGGAATTCACCATCCCGGCCACCACCCTGCCGGCATTGGTTACCCGGCGAGCAGTGCTGTCGCCCGACGCGGTCGCCGTCGTCTACGAAGGCCGCACCTACACCTACCGGCAGATTGATCAAGAATCGAATCGAGTGGCGCACTGGCTCATCGGGCAAGCCATCGGCACCGAGGACCGAGTCGCGGTATTGCTGGACAAGTCCCCGGAACTGGTCATCACCGCGCTGGGCGTCCTCAAAGCCGGGGCGGTCTACCTGCCGGTGGATCCCACCTACCCGCAGGATCGGCTGGCCTTCATTCTGCGGGATGCCGAGGCCAAACTAGTACTGCAAGAAGCTATTCCGGGCTTAGCGGATTACCCGGTCACCGCGCCCGCCGAATTGATCCGGCCGCTGAGCCCGCAGAACACCGCCTATCTGATCTACACCTCGGGCTCGACCGGACTACCCAAGGGCGTCCCAGTGCCGCACGCGCCCATTGCCGAGTACTTCGTCTGGTTCGGCGACGAGTACCGGGTTGACGAAACCGACCGGCTGCTGCAGGTCGCTTCGCCCAGCTTCGACGTGTCGATGGGCGAAATCTTCGGCACGTTGATTTGTGGTGCCCGACTGGTGATCCCGCGTCCTGACGGGCTGCGTGATATCGGTTACCTGAGCGATCTTCTGGGTCGCGAAGGCATTACCTCGATGCATTTTGTGCCGTCGCTGCTCGGACTTTTCCTGTCGCTGCCCGGTGTGAACAAGTGGCGCACGCTGCGGCGCGTCCCGATCGGCGGGGAAGCGTTGCCGGGCGAGATCGCCGACAAGTTCCACGCCACCTTCGACGCGCTGCTGTACAACTTCTATGGACCGACCGAGACCGTCGTCAACGCCACCAGCTACCCGGTGGAAGGCGCCCAGGGCACCCGGGTGGTGCCGATCGGGCGGCCCAAGATCAACACCCAGGTGTACCTGCTCGACAATGCGCTGCAGCCGGTCCCGGTCGGTATGATCGGTGAAATCTACATCGGCGGAACCCACGTCGCGCACGGATACCACCGCCGGCCCGGATTGACCGCCGAGCGTTTCGTGGCCGACCCGTTCAGCCCGGGCCGGCGACTGTACCGCACCGGCGACCTGGCCCGTCGCAACGCCGAGGGGGAGGTCGAGTTCGTCGGCCGCGCCGACGAACAGGTGAAGATCCGCGGCTTCCGCATCGAGCTGGGTGAAATCGCGGCCGCCATCTCGGTCGATCCCAGCGTCGGCCAGGCGGTCGTGGTGGCCGCGGACCTGCCACAACCGGGCAAGAGCCTGCTGGGGTACGTCACCCCGGCCCACGGCGGCGGCCCGGAAACCGTTGAGATCGAGCGCATCCGCGCTCGGGTGGCCGCTGCGCTGCCGGACTACATGACTCCGGCCGCCTACGTGGTGCTCGACGCGATCCCGATCACCGCGCACGGCAAGATCGACCGCGCGGCGCTGCGCGCGCCGCAGGTCACGGCGGGCGCCGAATACCGCGACCCGACGACTCCCACCGAACGGCGAATCGCCGCATTGTTTTCCGCTCTGCTTGGCCGTGAACGAGTGGGTATCGACGACTCGTTCTTCGACTTGGGCGGCCACTCGCTGGTGGCCACCAAACTGATTACCGCCATCCGTTCGGAGTGTGGGGTAGAGCTTGGCATCCGCGATGTATTCGAGTTGGCGACGGTCGGCTTGTTGGCGGAGCGGGTCGACCGGCTACGTTCGGGGGAGCTTCGGCAGTCTTCGCGACCCAAACTGATCGCAACCGCCCACGATGAGCCGCTGCCGCTGTCGGCATCACAGTTGCGCAGCTGGTTCGCCTACCGCGTTGACGGGCCCAGTTGGGTGAATAACGTTCCGTTCGCGGCGAAGCTGACCGGACCATGGGACATCGACGCGTTGATCGCGGCCGTCGGTGACGTCGTCGCCCGCCACGAGATCTTGCGCACCACCTACATCGAGTTGGACGGCGTGGCCTACCAGGTGGTCAATCCGGTCGGCCGGCTGCCAGTGCGGCGGTCGGCGGGCATTGGCGATGCTTGGCTGACCGCACAACTCGACATGGAGCGTCGGCACTGCTTCGAACTCGACCGCGAGTGGCCGATCCGGGTTGCGTTGCTGCGCACCGGCGACGACACCGCCGAGCACGTGCTGTCGCTGGTGGTTCACCACATCGCTGCGGACCACTGGTCGGCGGGCGTGCTGTTCACCGACCTGATCACCGCGTATAGAGCGCGGCGGGTCGGGGAAGCCCCGTCGTGGGCGCCGCTGCGGGTGCAGTACGCCGACTACGCGGCGTGGCAGGGCGCGTTCTTGGGCGACGCAGCCGGTCAGGAGTCCGCCGCGGCCGCAGAACAGCGGGAGTACTGGACTCGGCAGCTGGCCGGACTGCCGGAAGACACCGGGCTGCGCCCGGACTTTGCGCGCCAGCCGGTGCCCAGTGGGCAGGGCGCATCGGTCGAATTTCGTATCGACGCAGCTACTCGCGCCAAACTCACCGAGCTGTGCCGTGAGCTGGGCATCACCGAATTCATGTTGCTGCAAACGGCTGTTGCCGTCGTCCTGCACAAAGCCGGTGGGGGCGTGGACATCCCGTTGGGTACTCCGGTCGCCGGCCGCACCGAGGCCGAATTCGACCAGCTGATCGGATTTTTCGTCAACATCCTGGTGCTGCGCAACGACTTGGCCGGCAACCCGACTTTGCGTGAACTGTTGACCCGGGCGCGCGGTACGGCACTGGCTGCCTACGCTCACCAGGATCTGCCGTTCGACCGCGTGGTGGACAGCGTCGGCCCGGTGCGCTCGTTGTCGCGCAACCCGCTCTTCCAGGTCGTCGTGCACGTCCGGGACCGGTTGCCCGCGACGCGGGTGATCGATCCGGCCCCACCCGGCCCGGGCGCCCAGGACACGGTGTGCACCTCGCTGGACCCCACATTCGATATGGCGCACGCGGATCTGAGCGTCAACTTCTTCGGCACCGATGGTACCGGTGCCACCGCGGGTATCGGCTACACCGGCCATTTGATCTACCGGACGGAGCTGTACAGCGCGGCCACCATCGAGCGGTTGGCAGGCTGGCTGACCCGCGCGGTCAGTGAGTTTGCCGACAACATCGACCAGTCTTTGCGGGACGTTCAGTTGGTCGATGCCGCCGAGTGCCGGCGCATCCTCGAGCAGTGGAGCCGCGGTGACCGGCCGACGCACGATCGGCCGCGCACCATTCCGGAATTGCTGCAGCCCACCCGACGCTGGGGACCTGACCGGATTGCGGTGCGCTGCGGCGACCAGCACATCGATTACCCTGCGCTGCATCGTCGTTCGGACAACCTGGCGGCGTTGCTCGCCAGCCATGGAGTGGGGCCGGGGTCGTTGGTCGGCCTGTCCACCCGGCGGAGCATCGACCTGGTGGTGGCCTTGGTGGCCATCATGAAGGCTGGTGCCGGTTACTTCCCGATCGATCCCGGATATCCGCTGGCGCGTAAGCAGTTCATGCTCGACGACGTCCGGCCGTCGGTCCTGGTGGCCACGGCAGAGGCGGTCAATTCCATGCCGGAACTGACCGGTGTCACGCTGATCTCGCTGGACGACTCGCACGTGCGCGTGATCGTGGACAACCGCGATGTGGCGGATGCGCAGTTCGGGCAGCTACCGCGGCCGCACCCCGACGACCCGATGTACTTGGTTTTCACCTCCGGATCCACCGGGAAGCCGAAAGGAGCCGTAGGCACCCATAGGTCGATGGCGGCCCGGTTGGATTGGCAGCTGCGGCATTACCCGCCGAGGGTGGTCGAAGACGTTCGGCTGGCGCAGGCCTCGATCACCTTCCTGGAGGGCGGCATGGAGATGCTGGCCGGCTTGGCGGCGGGTGCCACCATGATCCTCGCCGACGATGCCGAGCATCGCGACCCGGAGGCGCTCGGGGAGTTGATGAATCGGCATTCGGTTGCCCAGGTGACGGCGGTGCCGAGCCTGGTCTCGGCACTGGTGGACAGCCTGCCCGGCGCGGTGTGCGCACTGTCCCGGCTGGTGTGCGGCGGAGAACCGGTGAGCGCGTCGTTGTTGCAGCGGCTGGTGTCGGTCTGTGCCGAGGACGCAGGCACCGAACTGTTGAACAATATCGGGTCCACCGAGACCTCCGGTGCCGTGGTACGCGGGCCGCTGAGCTTACCCAATCCGCTTGTGGGCAAGCCTGTTCCGGGCGCCGATGCTTATCTCCTCGACGACGGCCTGCGTCCAGTGCCGGTCGGAGTGGTCGGGGAACTGTATTACGCCGGGGACCAGCTGGCTCGGGGGTACTGGAAGCGGCCCGCTCTTACCGCATCACGGTTCGTGGCCAACCCGTATGCCGCGGAGGCCGGTTCGCGGCTGTATCGCAGTGGCGACTTAGCGCGGTGGACCTCAGGCGGCGAGCTGGAATTTGTCGGACGCGCCGATCATCAAGTCCAGGTGCGCGGTTTTCGAGTGGAGTTGGCCGAGGTTGAGGCGGCACTGGCGGCGGCCGACGGGGTGGCCGCCGCAGCGGCCCGCACCTGGGAGCTGCACGGCGGCACCTCACTGGCGGGGTACGTCGTGCCGCAGCGGTCGATCGCCGACGACACCGAAAAGGCGGCTTTCGCGGCCACCGTGCGCTCCGACGTCGCGGCCACGGTGCCGGGCTACATGATGCCCTCGTCGCTGACCGTCCTCGACGTGTTGCCCAAAACCGAGTCGGGCAAGCTGAACCGACCTGGCCTGCCGCGACCGGCGGTGAGCACCAGCGGCCAGACCGAGCCGTCGCGCACGGACACCGAACGCGCGCTCGCCGAGGTGTTTTCCGAGCTACTGTCGACTCCCGACGTCGGGCGGTTCGATGACTTTTTCGCCCTCGGCGGCGACAGCATCCTGTCGGTGCAGTTCGCGTCGCGCGCGAGGGCGGCCGGCCTGGGCGTCAGCCCGCGGATGATCTTCGAGAACCCGACGGTGCAGCAGTTGGCCGCCGCCTTAGACGCCGCGGGAGGGGCGCCAGTCGACACCCAACAGGCGGACAAGCCGACCGATACCCGCTTCGAACCGATGAGCACCTCTGGGTTGTCACCGACGGATCTGGCTGCGGTGACTCGACTTTGGTCGTCCCGCGAGGGTGCCTCATGACAGCGACCGGGGCCGATATCGCACCCGGCATCGAGGACGTGATGGCGCTGAGCCCGCTGCAGGAGGGCTTGTACTCGTTAAGCGCCCTTGCCGAATTCACCGATGGCGAAGCGGCCGACGATCCCTACATGATCGGGATGGCAGCGGATATCTCTGGAGCGCTCGACGTCTGTCTGCTGCGTGATTGTGCGGAACAGATGTTGGTGCGCCACCCCAACCTGCGGGTCAGTTTCCTCAGCCAAGGGATCGCGCGGCCCGTTCAGATCGTGCCGTCGAGGGTCGATCTGCCATGGCGAATCGTCACCGCCGCGCCGAATGAGGTACACAGACTTCAGGAATACGAACGCCGACGGACTTTTGACTTAGAGCGCGGACCGGCGATTCGCTTCCTGCTCATCGAATTGCCCGGCGCTCGATGGCGTTTGGTGATCACCTCTCACCACATCGTGATTGACGGGTGGTCGTTGCCGGTCTTTGTCAACGAGATGATGACCTTGTACCGGGCCACCGGCGATCCGGCGGCGCTGCCCATTGCCCCGCGCCCATACCGCGATTACATCGGTTGGCTGGCCGGTCGCGATCTTGATCTCAGCCAAACGGTTTGGCGCGAACACTTGGCCGGTTTGCCGGGCCCGACCTTGCTATCGGCGGCACTGGGCTCGATGGAGAAGCGCGACGCGCGCCACGCCTTACCGCGAACCACCGAACTGCGGATGACGACCGCGGCCACCGAGCGGCTGGTGGACACCACCCGGTCGCGCGGCGTCACCGTCAACACGGTGATGCAGATGGCGTGGGCGCTGGTGTTGTCACGCCTGACCGACACTCACGACGTGGTGTTCGGGGTCACGGTATCGGGCAGGCCCGACGAACTCGCGGGCGTCGAGACCATGATCGGCCTGTTCATCAACACCGTGCCCATGCGGGTGCGACTCGATCCAGCCGCGAGCGTCGGTGAGCAATGCGGCACGGTGCAGCGCGCGGCGGCGCTGCTGCGTGAGCACAGTTATCTCGGGCATGCGCAACTGCGGGCGCTTGGCGGGGTCGGGGAAATGTTCGACACCCTGCTGGTCTACGAAAATTTTCCGCTGGACGGACTAGCCGCCGGTGGTGAATTCACTGCTAGGGACGTGACATTCCGGCCGTCGGCCCTGGAAAGCTTGTCGCATTTCCCGGTCACCATCGCCGCCCACATGGCGGACGGGGAATTGGTGGTGCTCGTCGAAGTAATGGATGGCGCGTTGGGCGCTATCGCCCCGTTGTCGCTGGGGCGACGGGTGCTCGCCACCGCCGAGCGACTGGTGCAGGACTGGGAGCGCCCGCTGCGCGACGTCAGTGTCCTCTTCGATGAAGAGGCGGGCCCACTGCGCGGCGTGGCTGCGCCGAATTCACCGTCGCCGTGCGGCATCCACACTCGGTTCGCCGCAGCGGCGGCCACGACACCGGACCACCCCGCGGTCAGCTGGACCGGCGGCACGCTGAGCTACCGCGAACTTGACGCCCGGGCCAACGACCTGGCCGCGCGGCTCGCCGCTCGCGGAGTCAAGTCCGAAACGCCGTTGGCCATCAAGCTTTTCCGGGGTCCGCAGTACATCGTGGCGATGCTCGCAGTGCTCAAAGCCGGCGGCATGTGTGTGCCGGTGGAGCCGGACATGCCGCTAGAGCGGTTGAATTCTATTTTGCGCCAAACCGACGCGATGGTCGTCTTAGACGAGGAGCTGACCAAGGAGCTGCTCGAGGCCGAGGGACCGCACGACCACTTCAGTCCCGTCGACGCGCCTCCCGCGCAGGCTGCGTATGTGGTATTCACCTCGGGCACGACAGGAGAACCCAAGGGCGTCATCGGAACTCATGGTGCACTGAACGCCTATGCCGATGATCATCTGGACAGCGTGCTGCGGCCCGCGGCAGCTGGACTGGGCCGGCCGCTGCGTATCGCTCACGCGTGGTCGTTCGCCTTCGACGCGGCCTGGCAGCCGTTGGTGGCGTTGCTCGACGGCCATGGTGTGCACGTCGTCGACGAGCACACCCGAACCGACGCCGAGGCGCTCATCTGGTTGATCGCCGAGCACCACATCGACATGATCGACACCACCCCGTCAATGTTCGCCCAACTACAGGCGTTTGGTTTGCTCACCACCGCCGCGCCGACTGTCCTGGCGTTGGGGGGCGAAGCGGTCGGCAGCGCAGCGTGGGCGTTGATCCGCGCACATTGCGACGGCACATCGATGACGGCTTACAACTGCTACGGCCCCACCGAGACGACGGTGGAGGCGGTGGTTGCGGCGATCGCCGCGCACGATGAGCCCTCGATCGGACGGCCGACCCGGCACACTCGCGGATACGTGCTGGACTCCGCGCTGCGGCCGGTCCCTTGCGGGGTGACGGGCGAACTGTACTTGGGCGGTGCCCAACTCACGCGTGGCTATCTGCGCCGTCCGGCGGAGACCGCGGTGCGGTTCGTCGCCGACCCGTTCGCGGCCGGGCAGCGGATCTACCGCACCGGCGACCTGGTGCGCCGCCTGCCCGACGACACCCTGCAATATGTCGGCCGCGCCGATGCCCAGGTGAAGATTCGCGGTTACCGCGTCGAGCCCGGCGAGATCGCGGCAGCGCTCGAGTCACATTCCGCCGTGCGGCGCGCGGGTGTGCTGGTGCGCCAGCGTCAAGGCGCTGCACGGCTTATTGCCTACGTGGTCACTACCGAGGCCACGCGCCGCAAACCGTTGGCCGCCGAGTTACGCGGCATGCTCAGTACCCGGCTGCCGCGCTACATGGTTCCGCAGCGCATCGTCGCAGTCGACGAAATCCCGCTGACGCCCAACGGCAAGCTGGACGAAGCCGCGCTCGCTGCCGTCGATGACGCCGACGGGCTCGCGGTGGCAACAGGCCCCGAAACGGCGACGGAGCACGCACTGGCAGAAGTGCTTACCGAGACATTGGGCGTCCCGCGGGTGGGCGTGAGCGCCGACTTTCTTTCGATCGGCCTCGACAGCATCGCGGCGTTGTCGGTCGTGCAGGCGGCACGGGCACGCGGAATTGCATTGCGCGCCAGACTGATCCTGCAGTGTGGCAATGTCCGCGAACTCGCCGAGGCGATCGACGCCGGGGCCGTCGCCCCAATTGTGGCGGACGTGGAGGCCACCACGCCGATTCCGCTGCTGCCCAACGCTCACTGGCTCTACGAATACGGCGAGCCGCGCAGGCTGGCGCAGACCGAAGCCATCCGGTTGCCCGACACCGTCAGCCGTGAGCAGCTGCACGCCGCCCTGGCAAGCATCGTCTGCGGCCACGAAGTGCTGCGCAGCCGACTGGACCGTGCCACCATGACCCTCATCCCCACTTCCGCCGCGGACGCTCTCGCCGATATCCTCAACGAGGTTGAGGTGAAAGGCGATTGGCTCCAGCCCGTCGCCGCCCACGCCGCCCCGGCCGTCGACCGTCTCGACCCGCAACGGGGCCGCCTGCTGGCCGCGGTATGGCTTCGCCCCCGGACCGGACAAAGCGTCTTGCTACTGGTCGCCCACGTCCTGGCGCTGGACCCGGCGTCATGGCGGGTCGTAGTAGCCGAACTGGATGGCGCCTTGCGGGCCGTGGCCACCGGCCACGCACCGGCACCGATCCGCGAACACACCAGCTACCGGCGCTGGGCCAACACCCTCATCCGGCGCGCTCAGCGACTCGACACGGTGCCGTTCTGGGCCGCGCAGTTGACGGGCGACGATCCCCACCTCGGCGCCCGGCGAGTCGACCCGAACAGCGATCGGGCACGCGATCTGGTCGTCCGCACCGCTGCCGTCGATGCATACACCACCCGCCGGCTGCTGGATTCGGGCCTGCCCGTGCCCACCGCGCTGGTCGCTGCCACCGCGGCGATGGTGACCCGCTGGCGGCAGTTGCGCGGCCAGGCCACGCCGCCACCACTGCTGGGGTTGGAAACATATGGCCGCGCCGACACTTTGGTGGACGGACCGGACGCGCACGCCGTTGACACCGGCGACACCGTGGGCTTACTCAGTTCCATTTACCCGGTCCGGATCGACTCGACCGACCCTCGCCAGGTAGGGAAGCAGCTGGACGCGATCCCTGGAGATGGGCTCGACTACGGGTTGCTGCGCTACCTGCGGGCCGACACCGCCCGGCAGCTCGCCGTACTCCCGCCCCCGCAGCTGCTCCTGAACTATCTCGGCGCCGCCCACACGGGTGGTGGCACCGGGCTGGTGCTCGAGCACGGGCTCCTCACCGGGGTATCGCCGCTGCCCGAGCCCGACCTGGCGGTGCGCCACGAGCTGACCATCGTGGCGACCCTGCTGACATTCGACGGACAGCCCGTGCTGGCCGCGCAGTGGCGGGCCTTGCCCGCGATTCTCAATGACGCGGATATCACTGCTCTGCAACAGCTTTGGAATGAATCGCTTAGCGAGATGCTGACATGAACACGCTGGCGGTCCTGGGTGCTGGGGCCAAGGCGGTGGCCGTCGCGGCCAAAGCGTCCGTACTGCGCGACATGGGCGTCGACAACCCGGACGTGGTCGCGGTCGAACGCATCGGCGTCGCGGCCAACTGGCAGGCCAGCGGCGGCTGGACCGACGGGGCGCACCGGCTGGGCACCAGTCCGGAAAAAGACATCGGCTTTCCCTATCGGTCGGCGCTGGTGCCGCGTCGCAATGCTGAACTCGACGAGCGGATGACCTGCTACAGCTGGCAGTCGTATCTGATCGCCACGGCGTCGTTCGCCGAATGGATCGACCGCGGCAGACCGGCGCCGACCCATCGCCGATGGAGCCAGTATCTGGGTTGGGTCGCCGACCAGATCGGGCTCAAGGTGATCCACGGCGAGGTCGAACGGCTGGCCATCAGTGGCGAACGCTGGGCGCTGCACACCCATGAGAACACCGTGTATGCCGACGCTTTGATGATCACCGGGCCCGGCCAGGCGGAAAAGTCGTTGCTACCCGGCAATCCGCGCATGCTGTCGATCGCCCAGTTCTGGGACCGCGCGGCGGGACACGACCGGATCAGTGCCGAGCGGGTCGCGGTGATCGGTGGCGGCGAGACGGCGGCCTCGATGCTCAACGAACTATTCCGGCACCGGGTTTCCAGTATCACCGTCATCTCCCCGCAGGCGACGCTATTCACCCGCGGCGAGGGCTACTTCGAGAACTCACTGTTCTCTGACCCGACCGACTGGACCGCCCTGACGCTGGACGAACGCCGCGACGCGCTGGCCCGTACCGACCGCGGGGTGTTCTCGGCGACCGTTCAGGAGGCGCTGCTCGCCGATGACCGCATCCACCACCTGCGCGGGCGGGTGGCCCACGCGGTGGGCCGCGACGGCCAGATCCGACTGACGCTGTCCACCAACCGGGGCGGCGAAAACTTAGAAACCGTCCACGGTTTCGACCTCGTCATCGACGGCTCCGGCGCCGACCCGCTCTGGTTCACGGCGCTGTTCAGCCAGGATGCGCTCGACTTGCTCGAACTGGGCCTGGGTGGACCGCTGGCCGCCGACAGCCTGCAGGAAGCGATCGGCTACGATCTGGCCGTCATCGACGTGACGCCTAAGTTGTTCTTACCCAACATGTCCGGCCTCACCCAGGGGCCCGGCTTTCCCAACCTGAGCTGCCTAGGGTTACTGTCCGACCGGGTGCTCGGGTCCACCGCGGCTTTCTCCAAGGAGCACCCGAAGCGCAGACGCGACGAGCATCAACCCCTTTGACCATTGCGCACACCAAAGCGTGGCCGTACCGTCACCGAGCTGAGACACCGAAGATCCGTTACTCGGCGCACAATGGCAACCGCTGAAACAACACCGTCTGGGGGACCGCGAAAATCCGTCTGTCAGACTCCATGCACATCGGAGGGGCAGGACCTGACCGTGAGAACCGGGAATTTTGTCGCCACGGGAGTGGCAGTATTGGGCGTTTTCGGTGCCGCGGCTGCGGGCGTGACTTCCATAGCCGCCGCCCCTGCCTCGGCCCAAGTGCAGCCAGCCGGCATCGGCGCGCAGTATGGACCGGCATTGCCGCAGGACCCGCCTCCGGCGTCGGGACAAAACCTGCCCACGCCGGAGCAGTTGGTCAACCTGTGCAACCAAGCCACCGACCCTGGCGTTTCCTATACAACCAAGAACAACCTGGTCGAAAACGGCATTAGCCCGGACGAAGGTCATGTGGCCGACCACGACTTGAGGAAGGCCTACCGCAACGGCAACTTCCCGGAGACGTTCACCGTGACGAATATCCAGCCGGCCGGCCCAAACAGGGCGCAAGCCGACGTGGCCATCTCGAGTCCCAAATTCGCGGGGTCGGTCACCAAGCACCTCGTGTTCGTTCATCAAGGTGGCAACTGGATCCTGCAGCACGATGCCGCGATCGCGCTGATACAGGCGGCCTCGGCCACGAATTAGTCGGCCCGTTAGCCGAACATCTGGGTTCCCGCACAGCCTGCGCACAGATTGCTCCTGCTGTTCTCACATGGGCCGGCCGTAACGTAACCGTGCCGAGACGCGAAAAAGCAGATCCACCAGGCACGCTGGCAGCATCGCAGCACACCGCGGATGAGCGCCGGATATGTCGAACCGTCGAATTCGTGCGAATTCGGGCCCATTGAAGGGGGAACCATGAAAACCGTCAAGTTGCTGGCCAGCGGCGTGGCAGCCGCGGCCGTCATCGGAGGCGCGGCCGCCGGCATTGCTTATGGCGCAGCTCCGGGTGCGTTGGCCACGGTAAGGCTGATCGCGACCGGCGCGCCACTGCCGCAGGATCCGGCGCCCGCGCTGCCGGCCTCGAGCGCCAACATCCCGACCGCCGATCAGTTGGCCGGTTTGCTCAACAGCCTGGCGGACCCCAACGTTTCCTTCACCAGCAAGAGCAATCTGGTTCAGGGCGGAATCAGTGGGATGGAAGCGCACGTCGCCGACAAGAAGTTGCAGAAAGCGGCCAAGAACGGCGACCTGCCGTTGGCTTTCGACGTGACCAACATTCAACCGGGCGCGCCCGGTTCGGCGACCGCTGACGTGTCGGTGTCGGGCCCCAAGCTGACATCGCCGGTCAGCCAGAACATCACGTTCATCAATCAGGGCGGCTGGGTGCTGTCGCGCGCGTCGGCAATGGAGTTGCTGCAGGCCGCCGGTCAGTGATCGGTGCGCAGCCCAGGCAGGTCTAACTTCGCGATGCGCTGCGGATCGGCCTGTACGTCGATCCCGGCAACACGGCCGTCGCGCACCAAAAAGGCCATGATCGCCGTTGGCGCACCGGCGACGAAGACGACCGCTCCGGCGGCACCATTCACCACCGCGGCCCGCACCTCGCGCTCCGGTCCCGCGTAACTGCGGGCCAGCTTGGCTACCGACGACGCACCCTGAGTGCGGAACCCGGCTGTGCCGTGGCCGAAGTCACCCCGTAGCACCACGTCGGGATGCAGCACCGACACCAGCCGGTCGAAGTCGCCGCTTCGGCCCGCCGAGAAGAACGCGTCGACGGCCTCGCGTTGCGCCGTCATATCGCCCTGAGGAACCGGATCAGCTTCTTCGATTCGCCGGCGCGCCCGGCTGGCCAGCTTGCGGGTTGCCTCTGGTGTCCGGTCGAGGATGGGTGCGATCTGGTCGAACGGGACGGCGAACACGTCGTGCAGCACGAACGCCAAGCGCTGTTCGGGCGGCAACGTGTCCAGCACCACGAACAGCGCCAGGCCGACCGCGTCGGCCAGCATCGCCCGGTGTTCGGGGTCGAATTCGCCTTCCGCATCGACGATCGGGTCCGGCAATTGGGCGGTCAGTTCCTCGCGATCATGGGCCCGTCGGTCACGCAACATGTTGAGGCAGATTCGCGCCACCACGGTGGTCAGCCATGCGTCGAGATTGGCGATACGGTCGGACCCGCCCGATTCAGCGGTGCGGCTCAGGCGCAGCCACGATTCCTGCACGGCGTCCTGAGCGTCGTTAATCGAGCCGAGCATGCGGTATGCGATACCGCCAAGTCGTGCCCACGCCGCCTCAAAACGCGTCGCCAGGGGAGCGTCGAGGGTCATGGGCGATCCGATGTGTCGGGCAGGGCGCACACCCGGCCGGCGGAAAAGCCGGAGGATCCGATGCCCAGTGCGACGTTGAACCGGGCACGGAGATTACCCAGCGTGATGACGTGGGTGAGGCCCACGAGTTGAGCGGTGTCGAAGTGGGCGCGCAGCGCATCGAAAAGCTCGTCGCTCACCTCAACCGGGGTGCGGCTGATCGCCGTGGCGTACTGCAGGATCAGCTTGTCGACCTCGGAGAAACAAGTGGCGTGCTGGTAATCGGCCGGGGCACCTGAGAGCGCCAGCAGTTCTTCGTCGGTGATTCCCCATCGGCGGGCGATCTGTGAACCGAGATCAATGCAGTACTCACAGCGGACCGTAGTCGCCGCTTTCAGCTCCGCAAGCGCGCGGTGCCGTGGACTGAGAATGTCCAGTTTCGCCTCGGCCTGCTCCACCTTGCCGTAGGCGTTGAGCAACCTGGGAATGTGCGCGTACATCCGCAGCGGTTCGAGCATTTCGGCGGTTTCCAATCCGGTCATCTGCGCCAGTTTGCGTCTGGTGAAGAAGAAGGCGATCCGGGCGCTCAGTCCGGCGTCACCGTCGGAGACTCCACAAAGGCGGGACATGGCGGTCCTCCCAGTGTCGGGAATAACGTCGTCACTACGTCGACACCGGGGGACACCCGAACGTGACCGGCTTGCTCGGCTAGGACGGCGCTGAATAACTCGTCCAATGCTGGGCGTGTCTGACGGTTGCGCCCTGTGTGGCGTGTGATGATGTTGTGGTGCAAGGGATTTCACGGTCGGATCGGGAGTTGTTGGACGCGCAGGCGCTGGTCGGGGAGC
>DATJQO010000187.1:0-16064 GCA_035505695.1 Mycobacterium sp. | reverse complement strand
CACCCACGCGGTCCAACTCGGCATCCCCAGCTTCACCGACACCGCCGGACGCACCACCGAGCCTGCAGAGAACCGAAACCAGTTCTGACACAACAGAACACCAACTCAATCATCAAGATCGATTTAGTTCGGAGAAGACGTGCGCGACGCCGGTGATCTGGCCGATCTGCTGCGGATGGGCCGACTGCCCGAGGCCTGGATCGCCCCACCCGCCACGCGCGAGCTGCGCGAGCTGGTGCGCTACCGCGCCAAGCTGGTCGCGATCCGATCCGGACTCAAGGCCCAGGTCCATGCCGTGCTGGCCAAGGCCGGTGTGTTGATCGCGGTGTCGGATGTGTTCGGCGTCGGTGGTCGCCAACGGCTGGCGAAGGTGCCGCTGGGGGCCGCCTACGCCCAACGGGTGCGCTCGCTTATGGAACTCATCGACGTCCTCGACGACCATGAAGCTCGCTTCGCCGGGTTGATCGCCAAACGGCTGAACACCCACCGCGGCTATCACGCGATCCAGCAGGTGCCCGGTATCGGGCCGGTGCTGGCGGCGGTATTCGCCGCCGAGATCGGTGACGTGCACCGCTTCGCCGGGCCCAGCTACCTGTGCTCGTGGGCCGGGCTGACCCCGCGCCACCGCGAGTCCGACACCGTCGTGCACCGCGGGCACATCACCAAACAAGGCTCCAAATTGGTCCGTTGGGCGGCGATCGAAGCGGTGCAGCGTCAGCAGAGCACGCCCAAGATCGCCGCCGACAAAGACCGTATCGAAGCTCGCCGCGGTAAGAACATCGCCAAGGTTGCCGCGGCACGCAAACTGCTCACGCTGGTCTACTACGGGCTGCGCGACGGCCACATCCGCGCGCTCGACCGCACCAGGGTGGCGTGAGCACTCCGGACCCAACCCGTGCGCGGCCGCTGCACTGTCTGACCCCCTACCCGGCGTGGTCGCCAACCTGATTGACCCCGCGTGTTGCTAGCGCACCGCTCCATGCCCACCCAGCTGGGCGAAGGGATGACCGGCAGCCGGACCAATCCGGCCCTGCCCCAACGTATCTGCACCATCACAGCTTTGGAGAAGGCCCCACAACCACACGATCCGCCGCTGATCTTCGGGCATCCGCCGAAGTGTTGCATCGGCCCGGCCCGGCATCAAGACCGTTCGTCCTCGCTACGCTGTGGGCGCTGCGTCTTGACCCCGGTCCTTACCCGATGCTGCCTACACGGAGGCCCACAGCCAGCAAAACCACTGGTCGACAACCTCTTGACAGGCCCCGCCCCTTCAGGGATGCAATACCGGAACGGAACCGACCACATACACGCGACCGCTCTCATCGACGGGCAAAACAGCCTCCAAACCTGTCTCATCCGATGCATCATTGAATCATCCAGTGAATCGTTTCCACATCGCTGCAGGTAGCGGAATCATCTTCGACGCAATTCGCGACCGCGTGTGGGCCGCACTTCTGTGCGAGGGTCCCTGGGGACTGGCGCGAGTGACCCCAAATCCCAAGATCACCAACATGTTTCATCATCCAAGCACGGTGGCCATCAACCTCAAGAGACACTGCATCCGTGATTTATCTGATGAAAACGGAGGGATTCATCGTGGATAACCGCTTATCAACGCAATCCGCGACGTCCGTGTTCCGACACGTGCTCGGGTATCCGCCTCCACACCGTCGCTGTATTCGTGCAGATCGATAGAGTGGAGTTCGTGGCTGGCCTCCCTGATACCCCGTCCGACCCGGCCGTGGTGGTCCTCAACCCCGATGATGAGAGCACGCCGGAGTCTTTCACCGCGTGGCTTGATCGTCGTCAGGCGGGAGAACCGGTCGATCCCGGGGTACGGGCTGCTGACAGTCTCGCTGAAGCACGCGCCGCTGGCGAGGTGTGAACCCAGTCGTCACCGACGCCTCCGCTGGCGTCGAGCTCGCAGCCGACACGCTTCGCGGGCGAGCGCTACGGACGTTGTTGCCAACCGACACAGTGCCCTGGGTGCCCGAACTGTTCTTCGTGGAATGCGGAGCGGTGCTGCGCCGATGGGACCTGAACCGCATCCTGACACGCGCCCAGATCGATCAGGCCATCGATGCGCTGATGGGCTGGCCGCTGCGCATCACCCAGGTGCGCGGGTTGTTCACCGACGCATGGCGACTACGAGCAAACGTCACCTTCGCCGACGCCGTATACGTGGCGCTCGCCGCGCACCTTGGCGCCGACCTCCTTTCTGATGATGGCCGACTGGCCAACGCCCCTGGCCTGCCGGTTCGGGTACTGCACCTGCCAGGTTGACAGCTGAGCAGTCCAGGGCAAACACGCAGCATCAGCGCAGTACGTCTTCGGGGCGTTGCATGCCGATATTTCGAAGTGCGCTCAACCGTTTAACCGGTCGCCGTCTTCCCCGATACGCTCGGTCTCATAGCTGCAGGTCATCGACGTTCAGCCGTCCAAGCCGTCGCGCCCCGTCGCGCTTGTTCGCATCCGTTCCACCGTGTTCTGTGTCCAAATCCGTGGCCACCACACCAGGCAGGCACGTTTCCCCATTGCACGCACGCCACCGGCGTGCATGATGCGTCCCCGAACGCATGGTGGTTTCCAGGGTCGACTTGGTCTTCACCGCGGGCTGCGCCAAGGCAAGATGTACGGAGTGAGTTGGACGAGGTATGACGGCAGGGCGCTCGCTGACATAACGCGCCTCTCGCCGCAAGAAGGCTTCCGCTTCGTCAGCGACTGCGGTGTCGGTGATGTGTGGCATGGCCTCTCTCACGGCGGACACGAGCATCTTTTCGAAGCAGACGGCCATGATTGAGACCATGTTCATATAGGTCGAGAAGGCGGGGTTGTCGCTGCTCATGGGAACGCGGAGTCCTTGACCGAAACCCGTCGGCGACCGCATCGACGTTGACGCCCTTCACCCAGCCGGGCTGGCCGGGCACACCGCAGCAGCCGCCCAAGCCGCCAGTACACCGGCCAGCGGTCGGTGCCGACTGTCGGCATACTCTGAGGTGATCTTCTCGAGACTGCGCCCGGTCAAACTCGGTTGCGCGCCGGCGAAAACCGCTCAAGCTGCACGGGCGGCCCGTCTGCTGACGGCGGCGGCCCCAGACCAGCGACACCGTCGATCACGCTAACGACTGCCCGGCTCCCACGATCAAAGTTCAGGGTGCCGTGTTGAAAATTCTGGACGACCCACTCGGGCTCCTGGATTTCGGCGCTGGTCGGCAGCCCAAGCGCGCTGTGTTCGTAGCCCAGGGTGCCCCACGCGGCGTAAATGGCGCCGGTGACGGGCTGGGCCCCGCTGGCCGGTGACCAGTACATCGCTCCCTTTTCGAAGATGACGTATCGCGTGGCTCCCGCCCCTTGCGATTCTGGCGACATCGGTGCGCCCAGTGCGCTGTTCATGCCACCCATCGCCTGCCACCGGTCATAGATAGCACTACCTTGCAGCGACTGCGCCAGATCTTGGGCGCTGAGGCGTTTGTTGAACCGCGCGGCGATGTCGCGAATCTGGTTCATCAAGGCATATCCGAGGTTGCCGGGGCAATCAGTATCGTCGACGTCGCGGTGGGCAAAAATGCACGGGAGGCTCACGGTGGCGCCTTGGGGGAAACGGGTGTAAGGGCCCCCGTCCGACGTCAACGCGACGCTGCCCCGCGGGTCGATGCCATCCATGGCCAGCCGCCACCCGAGCAAGCGCCCGACGGTGCGCACCTGAACCGGCGTGGGGCCCACCGCGTCGAACTCGCCGATCATGCATACCGCCCACGTGTTGCGGTTGAACCCGCCAGTGTGGGTGCCCTGAACCGATCTCGTCATCCCGCCGAATCGGCCCTCGAATACCTGACCGTACTTGTCGACCAGGGCGTTGTAGGCGATGTCCGACCAGCCCAGGGTGCGGGTGTGGTAGGCGTAGATCGACCGCACAATTGCCGCCGAATCCTGCTGCGCATAATCATTCACGCCGGCGGTATGGTGCACGATGCCTGCCTTGATTCCGTTGTCGTACATCGGTGCTCGGCTGCGAATCGACTCGTCGGCGCCCCACTGGGCGCGACTGATGATATTGGGCACCTGCCCGGGCGCTTCGACCGCCGCAACCAAAGCCGGATCCGCCCCCGCGCTCGGGGGTAGGACCAGCCCCGATGCGGCGATGCCCAAATTCACCATAATTGGTGCGGCCGCAACGTATTTGAGGACATCACGGCGCGAAACAGACGGTGACGCTGAGCACCCGCACCAATCAGGCACGGCGACACGATAACCCGCGATAACAATATTCATAACGCGACCCGCCGCAGCCAAATACGGTTTGAACGCGACGGGTTCCCAGTACTGCCAATAGGGATCGAGCACGCGCCAACGCACGTCCGTGGCCGAGCAGCCGGAACCGAGATGATTCGCGTCGACCGCGAATATCCCGATCGGTCCTCGCCCATCGCTTCGAAACGCGGTGGTGGCACGCCCAAGCCACCGGTGCCGTCACCCATGCCGAACTCCACAAAAACGCGGAAGCGCTGACTCGAGCCTGTGACTATCCACTAACGTGCGTACGGATTTGCCCGATCAGTGCCCCCATGAGCGGTCAGGCATTCCTACCGGGCAGGCCGGCAATGATTAGGTTCTTAGTAAGCCATTCGCAGGATGGGGCGACCCTGACATCGCTACCGTAAGCCTTACAGTACAACCGCGCCGTCCGCCCCAAAGGCGCGGTTGCAACGCTTCCGGATGGCGCCTAAAAGCTCGCGGGCAGACGACTGATTTTCTGGTCCAAGGGCACCACTATGCTCGCCTCCGGCGGATTCTTTCGTTCTTGGTATGCCGAGTCAAGAATGGCCGGAAACCCTTCCAGGACGCGGTATACGTCCACCAGTTGCTCCAGGATCTTGATTCGTTGCTGACTCGCCTCGTCCACCGCCCGCCGGGTCTGCTCACGATACCGATCAGCCCCCTGCTTTGCGTCGGCGAGGAGCTGCTCACGCTCCTGTTGGGCGTTGTGCCACGCCTCATCGATTGCCGATCGGGTTTCAGCGCGCATCGTGGCCAGTTCGGCGTCGAGCTTTTTCCTGGTTTCCTCGTACTCGGCTTCCAGGGCTTTTCGCTGCGCGGCTATGTCCGCCAAAAGCTCTTTGTACTTTCGCTGCGCGGCCTCGTTCTTGGCCTCGGCCGCCGCAATCAGCGCCTCTGACTCGGCCCGCGCCTCGGCCTGCATCTCGGAAACCTCGTCGACCGCACGCCGCAGCATCTTCGCCATCCGATGTTGCATCGCGTGAGGCGAGGGTGAGGTGTCCGTGAGGACGGTGACCTCATCCGTGAGGACGGTGACCTCAATCCGCAGCGCGGCTGCTTCATCGGCGGATTCCTTCAGCCGAGCCGTTAGGCTCTCAACCTCGTCGAGCAGCAACTGCTGCTTGGTGATCAACTTCTCGATGTAGGCATCAACCGCAGCCGGATCGTAGCCCCTGAACATGCGAGAGAACGTCTTTGCGGATTCGATTATCACTGCCAATTCCCCCTTCTGGAAACGCCTGTAGACCCGGGGAGACCGATCCAGAGTCGAGTATTTCACGGTCATGCATCCGCCGGGCCTGCGCGCCGAGAATATTGGGGGAAAGCTCATCGGAAAGCTCTGGGGCGGTTGCGCTGATATGTGACCCACCGGTGCCTGCAATGCGCGGCCAATGCGTGCGTAGAGTCCCCCACAGGCCGACGACGGAGGTTCCTGGCCCCCTGGAACGAGGCCGCCGGCGTGCCGTTGCAACGGGGCTCAGCGGCGTCGTTGCGACCGGCGGCGAATCAATGGCAGGTGCAACAAATGCACCTGTTATCAGTTTGTAGTGTATAGCTTTTGGCACTCCCCACCAAATAAGCTAACCATCGTCAATCCCGTGATGATTGAGAGCCGTTGCGTTGCTTTTGGATTGGGCATCTGGTCACGGGGAAACACATTTTGGAAATTTATTGCCCGGCGAAGCGTTCCATGAACCGAAATCTATTGTGCTACGGACTTTTATGCGCCTACTGTAAACTACGCGCCTTTGGAATACAGGCTCGCAGCCCTAGAGTTAGGTCGCTCGACAGCCGCCTGGCGGACAACCAAAACGTTTGCCAATGTCCAAATAGTTCGATTCACAACGGTCGCTTCCAACCTCGTTTTCCCAGAGTTGCGTCCAGGGAAGTGGTGTACGGGTTTCCGCTGGTTAGCGGTGTGTCGTAGCCGGTAGGAGGACGGTCATCGCGTGATCCTTCGAACGACCGCCAAGTCAATCGCAGGAGAACAACGCGATGACCGCACCCCACCATATCGACGTTGAGAAGCTAGTGGCCGAGCAACTCGCCACAGCGACCCCTGATCTGCTGCGTAGTTTGTCGACGTTCATCGCCGCGCTGATGAGTGCGGAGGCCGACACGCTATGCGGGACAGGCTACGGCGAGCGTAGCGAGCAGCGCACAAATCGGCGCAACGGATATCGGCATCGCGATTTCGATACCCGTGCCCGCCTCCTGCGAACCGACTTTCGGCTATCTAGCACTGGGGCTTCTGAGTAGATCGCGCCTTGGCAAACGATGACCTAAGCGCCGCCGGAGCAAGAGCACCCCATCATGCTGGGTAAAAGGGCAGATTCCAGCAACGAAGTTACAGGACAGTTAACTAGCAAACCTAGCTAATGTGGCCGAATCCGTGGCCATCGGGCATGAAAATGGCCTCCGGAGAAGTCTCCGGGGGCCATTTCCGCTGGTAGCGGGGACAGGATTCGAACCTGCGACCTCTAGGTTATGAGCTGGTCGCGGTCTTCCCCACTCCGCTCGGTCTCATAAGTCCAGGTCAGCGGCGTTCAGCCGTTCAACCTGTCTCACCCCGTCCCGTGTGTTCGCATTGGTTCCACTATGTTCTGTGGCCAAATCCGTGGCCACACCAGGTGGCGCGTGCAGCCGCCTCGGCGTCTCAGGGGTGAAAGCAGGAGCCGCGTCGTCCGGATCGACGAGCGTAAAGGAACCGATTACGACGCTGTCGGCGGGCGACGGCTCAGCCGCGACCACTGGTTTGTCTTCCACACGCATGACCACCGTCGCCTCTTGACCCGCCTAGGACGGCGCTCACCGCTTTAGTGGCAGTGCTCGATCTCTATGACACGAGGGCTCCTGACCGACTTGATCAGCGCGCCGCGCGGACAGAAACCCGTTGCCGGCGCTACTTGCCGCGATATCACCCTGCCCTCCCCCATCGGGCCACCCACACGGGGGATGGTGCGGCGGCCCGACGCCGCGAGCATCGCAAGTGGCCGGTGGTCGCAGGCCGCGTCCTGCCGCGGAGAACCGAGGCAGGAGAGGTACCGGAGAGGTAGAGGTAGGAGTCATGCTCGCCAACCACACGACGCTGGTCCGGTTCCTGATCGAGGAGCGCCGCCATCATCCCGATGCCAGCGGCGAACTGAACGCGCTGATCCTCGATGTGGCGCTGGCCTGCAAGGCGATCTCCAACCGGGTGGCGCGAGGTGACCTTGGCAGCGTTCTCGACCCGGCCGATGCGGTCAACCTCCAGGGTGAGGTGCAGCAGAAGCTCGATGTGCTGGCCAACGAGTACTTTCTGCGGGCCTGCGAGTGGGGTGGGCAGGTGGCCGGCATCGCCTCCGAGGAACTCGATGAGCCCTACCCGCTGCCGGTGCAGTACCCCCGCGGCAAGTATCTGCTGATGTTCGATCCTCTCGATGGTTCGTCGAACGTCGACGTCAACGTGTCCGTCGGCAGCATATTTTCGATCCTTCGCGCCCCGAATCCGGGCACCGACGCGGTACTCGAGGACTTCCTGCAACCCGGAACTGAACAGGTGTGCGCCGGCTATGCGATCTACGGTCCCTCGACGATGCTGGTGCTCACGGTGGGCACCGGTGTTCACACGTTCACCCTCGATCCCGAACTCGGCGAGTTCTTTCTCACCCGGCCGTCGATCCGGATCCCAAACCACGCGTCGGAGTTCGCGATCAACGCCTCCAACCGGCGGTTCTGGGAGCCGGCAGTGCAGCGTTACATCGACGAGTGCCTGGCCGGACGGACGGGACCGCGCGGCAAGGACTTCAACATGCGCTGGGTGGCGTCACTGGTCGCCGAGACACACCGGATCCTCCGCCGCGGCGGCGTGTTCCTGTATCCCCGCGACTCGAAAGACGCGGCCAAACCGGGCCGGCCGCGGCTGCTCTACGAGGCCAACCCGATGGCGTTCCTCATCGAGCAGGCCGGCGGACTCGCCAGCACCGGACGCGGCCGACTACTCGACATCGTGCCGACCGACTTGCACCAGCGAGTGCCGTTGATCTTCGGCGCCGCCGACGAGGTGCGGCGCGTCGAGAGCTACCACTGCGACAACAACGACCGTCCCGATAGCTCGCCGCTGTACGGTGTTCGCGGCCTGTTCCGCGCGTCGATCCGCTGAAGAACGAGATCCCGATGTCTCGTCTGCACCCGATCATCTCGGTCACCGGTTCATCGGGGGCCGGCACCACCTCGGTGATGCGCACCTTCGAACAAATCTTCCGCAGGGAAGGCATCAACGTCGCCTACGTCGAGGGCGACAGCTTTCATCGTTATGACCGCGCCGCCATGCAAGCCGCAATCGCCGATGCCCACGCGCGTGGTGATCACAGCTTCAGCCATTTCGGACCGGAGGCCAATCTGTTCGCCGAGTTGCAGGATCTGTTCGCCAGCTACGGTGAAACCGGCACCGGCAAGGTACGCAAGTACCTGCACGACGAGGCCGAAGCGGTACCGTACGATCAGGCACCCGGCACGTTCACGCCGTGGGAAGCCCTGCCCGAGGACACCGACATGCTGTTCTACGAGGGTCTGCACGGAGCCATCGTCACCGACGAAGTGGACCTCACCCGCTGCGCCGACCTGAAGATCGGTGTGGTGCCGGTGATCAACCTGGAGTGGATCCAGAAGCTGCACCGCGACAAGATGTCCCGCGGTTACACCTCCGAAGCGGTCACCGACACCATCTTGCGCCGCATGCCGGACTACGTGAACTACATCTGCACGCAGTTCTCGCACACCGATGTCAACTTCCAGCGGGTGCCGGTCGTGGACACCTCCAATCCATTTGTGGCCCGGTCGATCCCGACCGCCGACGAATCGATGCTCATCATCCGATTTAGGGACCCACACGGCATCGACTTTCCGTATCTGCTTGCCATGCTGCATGACTCGTTCATGTCACGGGCGAATACCATCGTTTGCCCCGGAGGTAAAATGGATTTGGCGATGCAGCTGATCTTCACGCCGATGGTGTTGCGGTTGCTCGAGCGTCGCAAGGCCGAACTGGCGCGCGCACTGAACTAGGCGAGAAATGCTTCGCCTCTCCACCACTGGCTGCAGGGGCGAACACCGCACACTTCCCAGTGGCGTTGTGTAGTGAGATCCACCAAGGCCCGGGTCGTGGAAGAGAGAGCGGCCAGTGGGTGGCGCCACGTCGGTCGCCGGGTCGTCGAATTCACCGTCGAACGGTCAGGCGTACTTGTTGAACGAAAGTTGCTCCGAGGCGGACGATCTCACCATCGCTTCACCCGGTTGCGTCCGGGGCTGGTGGGAGGCATGAGGCCCCCAGGGAGTGGTCAGGACGCGGCTCGGCGCACCGCGGTGATCGTGCGCCAGCCCAGCCCGCGGTTGGACGTCAGATGTTTGATCAGCAGTTCGGTCGACATGGTGGGCGTCATCTGGCTGACCAGATGCCAGGGCCGGCTCAACGGTGTGCCCGGTACACCGATCTCCACCAGCGCGCCACTGTCAAGTTGGCTCTGCACAGCCTGCCGCGAAACCAGCGTGACACCGAGCCCGGCCACCGCGGCGGCCACGACGGCCCCGTGCGACCCAAGCACCAGGTGCTGCGGGTTCACGTCGAGGTCTTCGAGCAGTGCGGTGGTCGCCGAGCGGGTACCCGAGCCCGGCTCACGCAGCAGCCAGGTCGCCGTCGCAGGCTCGAAATCCTGAGCCTGCTGCGATGACCCGACAACGATCAGCGTGTTGGGGCTGACCGCACGCACCCTCGTCTTGGCGCGCAGGTTCTCGGGCGGCCGGCCGGCCACCACGAGGTCGACCTCATGACGCGACAGCATGGGCCACACCGCGTTCCGCGAGGCCACCTCCAGACGCAGCACCACACCCGGGTACTCGGCGCGGAACGACGCCAGCGCCGCCGGGATCAACAGTTCGCCCGCCGAGGTCACCGCCGCCAGGCGCACCGACCCGTTCTCGGGATCGGCTTCCCCGCGAGCGGCCAGGATCGCCTCGTCGTGCAGGCCGAGGATGCGGCGGGCGTACTCGACGTAGCGCTGCCCGGCCGGTGTCAACTTGACGCCGCGGCCGTGTCGGTCGACCAGCGCAATCCCGATCTCGGCCGACAGCGCCCGCACCGCCGAGGAGATCGACGACTCCGTGACGACGAGCCGCTCGGCCGCGCCGTGCACCGAGCCAGTGTCGGCCAGCTCGACGAACGCACGCAGCCGCGCCTTCGTCGTCATCGCGGTTCCTCGATGCTCGGCTGGTCGAAGACCCGGCTGCTCAGCAGATCTGCGGGTTCGATGGTGGACAGTTCGGCCAGGCCGACGAGGCCGGGTTCGGCCAACAGCCGGCGGGCATGCCGAAGCCGGGCCCGCTCGAGTGCGTTGCGAACGCTGCGCGCATTGGCGAACCAGGGCTGTTCGACCCGCCGCTGCAGGTAGTCGTGAAACACCGACTTGGCGTCCTCGGACAGCCGGTAGCCGATGGCGTCGGTCATCAACACGGCGATCTGCTCGAGCTCGGCGACGGTGTAGTCGGGGAACGTGATGTGGTGGGCGATGCGGCTCTGCATGCCGGGGTTGGCCGAGAAGAACTGGTGCATCTTGTCGGCATAGCCGGCTAGGATCACCACCAGGTCGTCGCGGTTGTTCTCCATCACCTGCAGCAGGATCTCGATCGCCTCCGACCCGTAGTCCCGTTCGTTTTCTACCTTGTACAGGTAGTACGCCTCGTCGATGAACAGCACACCACCCATCGCCCGCTTGATGACCTCCTTGGTCTTGGGCGCGGTGTGACCCACGTACTCCCCGACCAGGTCGTCGCGGGTGACGCTGACCAGATGCCCACGCCGCAGATAGCCCAGCCGGTGCAGCAGGTCGGCCATCCGGGTTGCAACCGTCGTCTTGCCGGTGCCCGGGTTGCCGGTGAAGCACATGTGCAGTGTGGGCTGCACTGCGTCGACACCGAACCGCGCCCGCATCCGGTCGACGAGCAGCAGCGCGGCGATCTCCGCGATACGGGTCTTGACCGGCTCGAGGCCTACCAGCTCGGCGTCGAGCCGGCGGAGCACCTCGTCGATGCCCGACTCGTGGCGCGCCTCGGCGAGATCGAGGACGGCGTCGGTCGGCAGCACTTCCGGGGGCGGCTCGTCCGGGCGGAACCCGAATGAAACCCTGGGATTGGCGGCCACGGTCATCGCCGGCTCACTCAACGGCGTACCGGTCGCCTGCCGGGAGGTCGGTGGCGTAGGCATGGGTCGTGTAGCCGATGGTGCGGTTGGCCCGCTCGGTGCGGTCCAGCCGGAAGCCCGGCTCCGCGGCGGGCCGGTTCACGATGAACGACAGCGCGGTCGTCTGCCTACCCAGGCTGGCGTCATAGGCATTGAGCCGGATGTAGTGATTGGGGTGCGCAGCCCGGCAGGCGTTGACCTCCATCAGCACTCCAGCCGGGTCCTCGAGGTCAAACATCGGCAGACCCCACATCTCCCAGTAGGTGTTGCGCGGATGCGGGTCGTCGGTGAACTCCACCGACAGCGGCCAGCCGTTGGACAGCGCGTAGTTGATCTGCGCGGTGATCTCCTCGTCGGTGAAGTCCGGCAGGTAGGCAAACGTGCCCTGGGTGATTCGCATGGCGTGCTCCTTAGACTTATTGTCGCGCTCGTCCTCAGGCGGCTGTGCCGCCCGCATCGTCACGCTCCGATCTACAGCGCCGTCGGCGTCGCGACGACGTCGGGGGTGTCGGTGGACTCGTAGTTGAAGGTGATGTCGCCCCAGGTCGCCAGCGCGGTGTCCAGCGCGCGGTTGCGTGAGGCCGCCTTCCTGAGGATGTCCGGGCCTTCCTTGAAGTAGTCGCGGCCCTCGTTGCGCGCCTTGATCATCGCCTCGAGTGCCACCCGGTTGGCTTCGGCGCCGGCCGCGATCCCCATCGGGTGCCCGATGGTCCCGCCGCCGAACTGTAGCACCACGTCCTCACCGAGGTAGTGGATGAGCTGGTGCATCTGGCCGGCGTGGATACCGCCGGAGGCCACCGGCATCACGCCGGGCATCGACGCCCAATCCTGGTCGAAGAACAGGCCCTTGACCGGGTCGGCGGGGACGTGGTTGAGCCGCAGCGTGTCGTAGAAGCCCGCTGTGGTGTTGGGGTCGCCTTCCAGCTTGCCGACCACGGTGCCGGCGTGGATGTGGTCGACACCGGCCAGCCGCATCCACTTCGAGATCACCCGGAAGCTCACGCCGTGGGTCTTCTGCCGGGTGTAGGTGCTGTGGCCGGCGCGGTGCAGATGCAGGATCACGCTGTTGTCGCGGGCCCACCTGGCCATCGACTGGATCGCGGTATAACCGATCGTCAGGTCGATCATCACGATGACCGAGCCGAGCTCGGCGGCGAAGTTCGCCCGCTCGTACATCTCCTCCATCGTCCCGGCGGTGACGTTGAGGTAGTGACCCTTGATCTCGCCGGTCGCGGCCTGGGCGCGGTTGACGGCCTCCATGCAGTACAGGAAGCGGTCGCGCCAACGCATGAACGACTGGGAGTTGATGTTCTCGTCGTCCTTGGTGAAGTCCAGTCCGCCGCGCAGTGCCTCGTAGACCACGCGACCGTAGTTGCGTGCCGACAGGCCGAGCTTGGGTTTGGTGGTCGCGCCCAGCAGCGGGCGGCCGAACTTGCCCAAGTACTCGCGCTCCATGACGATGCCATGCGCGGGGCCCTGGAACGTCTTGACGTACTGGGTGGGGATGCGCATGTCCTCCAGCCGCAGCGCCTTGAGCGGTTTGAACCCGAAGACGTTGCCGATGATCGAACTGGTGAGGTTGGCGATCGAGCCCTCCTCGAACAGGTCGAGGTCGTAGGCGATCCAGGCGATCCACTGCCCGGGGGTGCCTGCCACCGCATCGACCCGGTAGCACTTGGCCTGGTAGTGCTTGAACGTGGTCAACCGGTCGGTCCACACCACGGTCCAGGTGGCCGTGCTGGACTCACCCGCCACCGCGGCTCCGGCCTCCTCCGGTGGCACTCCCTGTTGCGGGGTGATCCGGAAGGCGCACAGCACGTCGGAGTCCTTCGGGACGTAGTCCGGCTGCCAGTAACCCATCTCGGCGTAGGGAATGACCCCCGCGTTCCATCTTTCGCTCATACGCTGAATGCTGCCCCACCAACACTGAACCTGTCTATCAAGAATAATGCCCCAATAATTAACCACTTGCTTCACATTCATGCCGGCATCGCGCTCAAGCCGCACATGATCACCGAGGGTGGAGACAATGCACGGCGCCGTTCACCCCAGGTGGCGGCCGCCACGGGCAGGTGGTGAGGGCCTGGCCCGACGACCCGGCCGGGGTGGCGTTCCGGTCCGGCGGGCAGCGGCCAGGGCGGGACGGCCAACCTGACCGCCATGCCGTCTCACGACACCCCGTGGCGATTGACGTTGTCGTTCGGGCGGGCCCTGATGTCGCCGGCCTTTGCAGCGTGGCGCGGTGAGGAGAGCCGGGTGCTCGACGGGCAGGCCGTGTTGTCCGAACGTCGCTGCCAACGCAGCTGCGGTGCGGCTGCGTCGCCCGCTTCACTCGGCCTGAGCCGGCTCGATCACGTCAAGAGGAATCGTCACCGTCACGGTGGTACCCGACCTCGGGCGCGACCGTACCGCCAGCCGCCCGCCGACGAGTTCGGCCCGTTCGGCCATCGACAACATGCCGTAGCCACCCACGTTGGTCCCCGGCACCCGGTCGGCGCCCGGGTCGAACCCGATGCCGTTGTCGGCCACCTCGAGCCGCGCCACCCCCTCGACGACGGTGAACCGCACCGTGGCGACCAAGGCGCGGGAGTGTTTGACGACATTTTGCAAGCTCTCCTGCGCAATGCGATACAGGGCCACCTCGATGTGCTCGGGCAGCCGGTCGTCGGCCAGTTCCAGCTCCAGGTCGACTTCCATGATCGAGGCGGCCAGGCTGGCCAGACCACCGGCCAGGCCGAGGTCGTCGAGCACCGGCGGACGCAGAGCGCCGATCGCCGAGCGCGCCTCGGCGAGGGTGAGGTCGACCAGGTCGCGCGCCTTCTCGATCTGCTCGACGGCTTCGGAAGTCTCGGCATCATCGACTGCGCGGGCAGCGGCGTCCAGCCGGTAGGTCAGGCTGACCAGGCGTTGGGAGATGCCGTCGTGAATGTCGGCCGCGAGCAGGCGCCGCTCACTTTCCTGGGCGGCGATCACCTGTTCGGCGAAGTTTTCGTGCGCGCGCTCCCGCGCGCTCAGCTGGCGGTGCATCCGCGCCTGGTGCAACGCACCGGCGATCAGCCGCCCGATCACCAGCAGCAACTGGATGTCGCGCGGGGTGAAGTCGCGCCGGGAGATCGTGTGCACGTTGAGCACCCCGACCAGCCCACCCGGTTCGGTCTCCATCGGCACCGATGCCATCGAGGTGAAGTCCGATCCGCGCAACGAGTCGATCGGCACGTAGCGGGGGTCGTCCTCCTTGTTGCTGACGATCACCACCGGCTCGCGGTGGCTGGCCACCCAGCCCGACACCCCCGAACCCAGCGGCAGCCGGATCCGGCCGACCTGTTCGTCGAACGGCGGGGTGGCACCGGCCAGCGTCAGCGAGCGGTCGGTGTCGTCGAGGACGTGGACGAAGCAGACATCGGAGGCGGTGGCCGCGGTGATCATCCGAGCGACCGCGGCCGCCATGGGTTCCACGCCGGGGCCGGTGGAGGTGGCCGCGATGATGTCGAGGAGCAGGGCCACTTCCCGGTCAGCCTCGACGAGTCCGTGGACGTCGTGCGCACCCAGGCCTCCCGCAGCGGTCACTGGAAGATGCCCTCCCGCAGTGCGGTGGCCACCGCGCTGGTGCGGTCGCTGACGCCCAGCTTGCGGTAGATCGACCGCAGATGGCTTTTCACCGTCTCGTCACCGATGACCAGCTTGTTGGCGATACCTCGGTTGGACAACCCGGTCACCACGAACGACAGGATCTCGCTCTCACGTTGGGTCAGGCCGTGTCGGGCACCCGGCCAGAACTCGTCGCGCTGCAGGCGCGCCGCGGTGTCCACCGCGCGGGCGGCCAGCCCAGGGTCGATCGCCGTCGCACCGCTGTGCACCGACTCGAGCTGGCGGACCAGCTCGTCGCTGCTAATCCCCTTGAGCAAATAGCCCGACGCCCCCACCCGCAGCGCCTGGAACAGGTACTGCTCGTCGTCGTACACCGAGAGCAGAATCACCTTGCGCTCGGGGTCGCGCTCCCGAACCAACCGGCACAGGTCCAAACCGCTGGCGCCCTGCATTCGGACATCGCATAAGACAATGTCGGGTTTCAGGCCGGAAATGACGGTCAACGCATTGTCGACACCAACGGCTTCACCGACAACGCGGACCCGATTCTTGAACGGCAATAGCATTGCCTTCAAACCCTCGATGACCATCTCGTGGTCATCGACAAGAACGACTCGTACGGGTCCATTCGTCACCGGCGCCGTCATGTGACCACGATAGTGCACGAAGTTTTTCGCCCCCGTCACTTAACCCAATAGATCCCCCGCTTCGGGATGGTTCACTACAATCCCAATCCGAATGCCGCGGTAGCCGCCCCCGACACGGTGATGCGGGCACTTACAGGCGGAGAGGGGCTCCACGCCATGTGGCAGCGCCCCAGGCGCCCCTAGTAAGCAGTCGACCGGGAGTGCGACCCAGGTGGCACACTCTTGGCACAACGGGGGTTCGCCCGTCAAGCCCTATCGGATCGCGATATGAGGCTGACCTGCATGAACGCTGGTGGGCGCGGACGGTATCGAACCGCCGACCGCTGGTGTGTAAAACC
>DATJQO010000186.1:0-3208 GCA_035505695.1 Mycobacterium sp. | reverse complement strand
TTTCGAGTCGCGCGTTGCGCGATTAGTTGATAAAGGGCAAGTAGGTTCACCTCGTCCCTGATCGCGCCCACGATTACAGGAGAGGTGAACCAACTTGCGCGTATTGAGAGTAGCTGGCCCATGCCAGCTTTCGCTGGGTCTATTCGATTCGCCGGTGGCGGGTAGTCGGTGGCAGACCTTGCCAGAGGAAAGCCGCGGCCAAGTGTTGGCGCTGCTGGCCCGCATGATCGCCAAAGGGGCCGTGGTCGACCCTGAGAGCTGCGTCGCGGTGGAGGCCGGCGATGCGTAGCACCGTTCAGCCGGGCGTGTCGGCGCCAGCGTTGTTGTTGACGACCGACAAGATCACCGCCTTGCATCGATCTCGGGACGCGTACGTGTATGTGCGCCAGTCCACCCCGACGCAGATAGTTCAACACACCGAATCCCTTGCCCGCCAATACGAATTGCGGGAACGAGCCGTCGCGCTGGGCTGGCCTGCCCACCAGGTGGTAGTGATCGACGCCGACCTGGGCCGTTCCGGGGCGCAGACCGACGGGCGGACCGGGTTCAAGGAGCTGGTCGCCGACGTTGGTCTGGGCAAGGTCGGGATCGTGCTGGGCATCGAGGTGTCGCGGCTGGCTCGCAACAACGCCGACTGGTACCAGCTGCTGGATTTGTGTGCGATCACCGACACCCTGATCGCCGACGCCGACGGCGTCTATCATCCGGCCGACTTCAATGACCGACTCGTGCTCGGGCTCAAGGGCACCATGTCAGAGGTGTTATGGCGAATTCGCCATAAAGCCTCTTATGCGGACCCCGCCGTTATGCCGATCACGCGACGGAAGGTGCCCGCGGCGTTGGTAGTTGGTGCAATGATATCGGCATAATCGTGGACGCTTGATCAGCGTCTCCTCTCCATCCATCTATTCCGTTTTGGAGAGGAGAAGGTAATGACGACAGTTCCGTGTTGGGCTCGGGTGCGTGGTCCGCTGGCACCGTATGCCGAGGGTTTCCGGGTTGAGTTGGAGCGGCTGGGTTACACGCCGCTGACGGCGGCGACGCATGTGCGGTTGCTGGCGCATCTGAGTCGCTGGCTGGCGCGTGAAGGTGTGGATGGGTCGGGGTTGACCCCGGCGGTGGTGGACGCCTACTTCGCCGAACGCCGCGCGGCGGGCTATGTCGGGCACGTCACCGGCCGGGCGCTGCAGCCGCTGTTGGGCTACTTGCAACGGTTGGGGGTGGTTTCGGTTCCCGCACCGGAGGTCCCGGCGAGCCCGGAGGGACGGCTGCTCGCCTCGTATCGGGACTATCTCACCACCGAGCGGGGACTGGCCGCGGCGACGGTTGAGTTGAACGTGCGGATGGTGCGCCCGTTCCTGTTGGACCGACTCAGGGTACGGAATGGACGTCTGGATCTGGAACAGCTGACCGCGGGCGAGGTGACCGCGTTCGTGGTCACGCAGAGCCGGCAGCGACCCAAGTCGGTGCAACGGATGCTGACCGGGCTGCGGTCGCTGCTGGGCTTTTTGCACGTGGTGGGCATCATCGACGGGTCACTGGCCTCGGCGGTGCCCGCGGTGGCCGGATGGACCCAAAGCGGTCTTCTTAAAGCGTTGGACGGTCAACAGGTGGCCGCGCTGCTGGCCTGCTGCGATGAGCGGACCCCGACCGGTCGCCGGGACTTGGCGATCCTCACCGTGCTGGTGCGGTTGGGGCTGCGCGCCGGTGAGGTGGCCGCATTGATGTTGGACGACATCGACTGGCGGCGTGGTGAGATCACGGTGCGGGGCAAAGGGAACCGGCATGATCGGCTGCCGCTGCCGGCCGATGTCGGGGAACGGATCGTCGCCTACCTGCGAGACGGGCGCCCCGGGGCGGCGCAGGACCGGGCGGTGTTCGTCCGCGCGCAGGCCCCCTACCGGGGGTTGACCTCCAACGCCGTGACCACGGTGGTGGTCTGCGCGGGCAGACGGGCCGGGTTGGGCATGATCGGCGCGCATCGGCTGCGTCACTCCGCGGCCACCGCCATGCTGCGTTCCGGCGCGTCGTTGACCGAGATCGGTCAAACACTGCGACACGTCCGCCCGCTCACCACCGCTCTTTACGCGAAGGTCGACCTCGACGGTTTGCGCGGGCTGGCCCGCCCCTGGCCGGGTGAGCCATCATGAGCACGCCACGGCCATCACTGCGCGATTCGCTGGCCGACTACCTGAATCTGCGGCGGGCGTTGGGATTTCAACTCGCCAACGCCGGCAGGCTGCTGGAGCAGTTCGTCGGCTATCTCGAACGGCATGGCATTGACACCGTGACCACCGAGCACGCGGTGCGGTGGGCGACGCTGCCGGCCGATGCATCCCGACACTGGTTGGCGATCCGGGTCAGCGTGGTGCGCGGCTTTACCGTCTACCTGCACAGCATCGACTCCTCGGCCGAGGTCGTGCCGGCCGGTCTGATCCGCCCCGGGGCGTGTCGGGCCACGCCGTACCTGTACTCGGAGTCCGAGATCGGATCGCTCGTCGAGGCGGCGGGCGGGCTGCGGCCCAGGCTGCGGGCAGCCACCTACCAGAGCTTGATCAGCCTGCTGGCGATCAGCGGGATCCGGATCGGCGAGGCGATCGCACTTGATGACGACGACTTCGATGTCGAGCACGAGGTGCTGGTCTTGCATCACACCAAGTTCAACAAGCAGCGCCTGGTGCCGCTGCACCCGAGCGCGACGCTGGCTTTGTCGCGCTATGTGGACCTGCGGCAACGACTGCTGTCGCGACCGGCCAGCCCGGCGCTGTTTGTTTCCACCGCGGGGACCCGGCTGCTGCACAGCAACATCAGCCTGACCTTCGCTGGCCTGGTCGAGCGGGTCGGGCTCACCCGACGATCGGCGGTGTGCCGGCCCAGAATTCATGATCTAAGGCATGGCTTCGCGGTGGCGACCGTGCTGGGCTGGTACCGCGACGGCGCCGACATCGCGGCGTTGATGCCGCGACTGTCGACCTATCTGGGTCACACCGACCCGCAACACACCTTCTGGTACCTGTCGGCCGCGCCGGAGCTGATGGCGTTGGCCGGGCAACGCCTGGAAGCGTATCTGGCAGACATCTCAGGAAGTTAAATGTCAAGCCGCACGCAGGGGTGGGGATTGGAACGCCCGGTGTTCGTTGTAGGGCTGGCCGGTTTGCAGGCAGTGGTGCAGTTGGCCGAGGAACTTGTTGAACAGGTGTCGTTGGGC
>DATJQO010000185.1:0-13483 GCA_035505695.1 Mycobacterium sp. | reverse complement strand
AACCACCCCAGCCAGCGGGCAGGTCAACATTAACCGGCCGGAACCATCATCCCGCCGATACCAGCCGCCACAGCAAGCACAACCGCAGCGCGGTTACCACCTGCCCCACAAAGCCCGTTCGACACCACCCACCTAGTGGCGAGTGAGCGATTCAGCCAGCCCCACGATGGCGAGCTTTCGCCACACCACCAAAGAGGGAAGATGCCATGATCGACGAAACCCTGCGCTCTCTTGCCGGTGCCAGCACGCACCTGATCCGTACGTTGCCGCTGCTTGGCGGGCTGTTCGGCGGCCCCGCGCGGCTCGATCTCAACGGCCGGGTCGTGTTCATTACCGGCGCCGCGCGCGGACTTGGCGCCGAGATCGCCCGCCAATCCCACGCCCGGGGCGCATGTGTCGCCGTCGTCGGCCGCCGGCTTGACCCGCTGGAGGAGCTTGCCGACGAGCTGGGCGAGCGGGCAGCAGCCTTCCAAGCTGACGTCACCGACTTTGCCGCCCTGCAGCGGGCCGCAGGAGACACCGTGCACCGATTCGGCGGAATCGACGTGGTAGTGGCTAACGCCGGCGTGGCGCCACCGTCGGACACAGTCGCCAGCATCGAACCGGCCGAGTTCGAACGAACCATCGACATCGACCTCCTCGGCCAATGGCGCACCATCCGAGCTACGCTGCCGGAGGTGACGGAACGGCAAGGGCACATCCTCGTCATCGGTTCGATCTACGCGTTCTTCAACGGCGTGCTCAACGCCTCCTACGCGGCGAGCAAGGCCGGCGTTGAGCAGCTCATCCGCGCCGTCCGTGTCGAACTCGCCCCCCACGGCGCCACCGCCGGTGTCGCCTACCTGGGCTTCATCGACACCGACCTCGCTGCTGACGTATTCGCCCAAGGACACGTCGACGACGTTAGAAAAGCCCTGCCCGGTTTCATCACCCACCCGATGCCGGTCGCCGAGGCTGCGGCAGCGGTCATCGAAGGCATCGAACGCCGCTCCCCACGAGTGACTGCCGCCCATGCTCACCTTCCGCGGAATCACGACCACGCTCATGGACGAACTCGCACTGCACCATCCCGGAGTAGCCCGAGCGATCAGCCGCGTCGAAACCAGTCATCACCTAGGAGCCATTCAATGAAGCAACTCAGCGGCCTGGACGCGGCGTTTCTGTACATGGAGACGCCGACAACCTTCGGGCACGTCACCGGCCTGATGATTTTCGAACGTCCCAGCGCGGAGTACGACCCATTCGCGGCCGTCTATGCCAAGTACGCCTCCCTGATCGGCGAACTCGAACCACTGCGCCGCCGCCTCGTTGAGGTGCCGTTCGGCCTCGACCATCCGTATTGGGTGGCCGACCCCAACTTTGATCTCGACTTCCATATCAGGGAGATCCATCTGGCCAAGCCGGGCATGGTCGATCAACTGGCCGACCAGGTTTCCCGGATTGTCGGCCGCCCCATGGACCGAACTAGTCCGCTGTGGGAGGTCTATGTCATCGACGGCCTGCACAGCGGACGCTGGGCGCTGCTCACGAAGTACCATCACGCCACCATCGACGGCGCCGCCGGCCAGCTCATGCTGAAGATCGTGACCGATCCCGACCCGGACGCCCCGTCGCCGGGCGATAGCCCCGCGTGGAACGCCGAGCCCCTCCCGAGCACCGTGGACCTGTTGCGGCGCACGGCAACCCGGCTGGCCTTGAATCCCTTTAAGGCCCTGCGCGTTCAAGCGCGGCTCGTCGGCAAGGTCGCCGACACCGCAGGTGTCAACAGCGTAAGCGGTGCGGCCGGCCAGGCCGGGGCGGCGGTCAAGGCCATCGCCCGCTTCGGCCGCCCCGACGCGCCACGCATCTCCCTGCCCACAACGCAGGCGCCGCCCACCCCGTGGAACAGGTCGATCACGGGCCATCGCCGATTCGCCATGCGCACAACGTCTTTGGAGAATGTCAAGGCGCTCAAGAACGCGACCGGGGGCACGGTGAATGACATCGTGATGGCCATCTGCGCGGGCGGGCTTCGTGAGTACCTGCTGTCTCATGACGCACTGCCCGACCGCCCGCTGCGGGCCATGGTGCCGGTGTCAATCCGTACCGGCAAGGAGGATGACCCGTGGACCAACCGAGTCTCAGCTCTCGTCGCCGAGTTACCCACCGATTGCGCCGACCCGTTAGAACGCGTCGCCCGCTGCAGCCAAGCGATGCAGAATGCCAAACGCACCCTCGACATGGTGCCGGCCGACGAGCTCGTCGACCTCACCCAGTTCTCCACCCCGGTGCTGGCGACCTCGGCGGTACGACTCGCGTCGCGGCTGCGGTTGGCCGACCGCGTCGCTCAACCTTTCAACCTGGTGATCTCCAATGTGCCCGGTCCGCGCCAGCCCTTGTATTTCGCGGGCGCCCAGCTGTGCCACCAGTTCCCGGTGTCGATCGTCACCGACGGGCAGGGACTCAACATCACGGTGGTGAGTTACCTCGACCGACTCGGCTTCGGCTTCATCGTCGACCGCGACCTGGTACCCGATGTGTGGGATCTCGCCGACATGCACATCGACGAGATCGGCCGATTGTTCGAAGCCAGCGGAGCGGATTGGGTGCAACCCCCGCAACCGCCGGAACCTCGACGCGGACGCGTCCGACGCAGCGAGCCCGACGACATCTGCTGAGAACAGCATTACAGCGAGGCGTGTGGCGCTAGCCCGCAGGGGCCGCCAGCGACCGGAGTTGCTCGAGTGTTCTGGCGGAGTCGCTGCCGGGCTCCGCGTGATAGATGAGCAGATGCTGCCCGACGGCGTGCATAACATGCGGAACGATGAGCTGGTTCCGGCTTAGATAAAGGTCGCCGACCTGCGGATGACGCATGTGCAAGACTCCCAACCGATAACCCACATTCGCGCGTGCCCAAGATTCACGGAAACGTGCGCTGGCGGAAGATAATTCAGCGATCAACGTCTGCATGCGAGGGTCGTCCGGAACTGTGCCGGCGAGTTCCCGTAAACCACTCACCGCGGCGTCGGTCGCGTCCTCCCAATCAACGTAGAGCTCCCGGGCGGCGGGGTCTAAAAGGCGCCAGCGCAGGAAGTTTTGTCCTGGTGTGAAGCCCGGTGACAGCGCCTGGGCGATCGGATTTGCGGCCAGGACATCTTGGTACCTGCTGGCCACGATTGCCGGGAACGGCAATTGATTGATCAGCGCGTCTAGCCCCTCGGCCGCAGCGTCGAGAACGGACTGATCCCAACGGCTGACAACCGGGTTGGCAAGTTGGTGCAAATATCTGGTGGCCTTGATGTCCAGCCGCAGGGCCCGCGCTAGCGCCTCAACAACCTGAGGCGACGGATTCTTGTCGCGACCCACCTCCAGTCGCAGGTAGTACTCCGCGCTGATGCCCGCCAACATTGCCAGCTCCTCGCGGCGCAAACCCTCGACGCGGCGCCGCGCGCCGGGAACCAGCCCGACGTCTTCGGGACGCACCTGCTGGCGCCGCGCCCGCAGGTATTCCCCCAGCGGGTTGGCCTTTGCCGTCACCTCCGAAACCTATTCCCCGGGAACAGCACTGGAGGGCGTGGCCGACATGGATCGCAGTTCCTCGAGCGCTCGGGCGGATTCGCTGCCGGGGTCGGCGCGAAACATTATCACGTGGTCTCCACCGGGATACGGAGCGTTGAGCCGGTGCCGATGCAGATAAAGCTCGCCGACTAAGGGATGGCGGATGTGGTTAATCCCCAAGCGGTAACCCACCTCTGCACGGGACCACAGCTCGCGAAAACGTAGGCTGGCCGAGGACAATTCAGCGATTAACGCCTGCATACGAGCATCATTGGGACAGGGACCGCTGAATTCCCGTAACCCATACACCGCGACCTCGGTGACCTCGTCCCAATTCACGTAGAGCTTCCGGGCGGCGGGTTCCAATAGGCGCCAGCGCAGGCAGTTTTGTCCTGGTGTGAACTCTGGTGACAACGCGCGGGCAAGCGGGTTCGCCGCCAGGACATCTCGATACCTGTTGACCAGGATGGCCGGCATGGAAAACTGCTCGATTACTTCGGCCAATGCGTAGGCCTGTGCCTCCAGTTCCGAGCTATCCCCCCGGGGCGGGGCAGCCAGGTGGCGCAGATACTGCGTGGCTTTGGCGTCCAGCCACAGGGCGCGCGCGAGCGCGTCGAGAACCTGAGGCGACGGATGCTTGTCGCGGCCTACCTCTAGCCGCAGGTAGTACTCGGCGCTGATGCCCGCCAGCATTGCCAGCTCCTCGCGGCGCAAACCCGCGACCCGGCGGCGTGCGCCGGGGACCAGCCCGACATCCTCGGGCCGCACCTGCTGGCGCCGCGCACGCAGGTAATCGCCCAGCGCGTTGGCCTCGACAGCCATCGTCCGAGTCTAAGCCTGTCCCTGCCAGTACCAGGGATAGAGGCGGTATCCCCGACCAATCCGCGGCGCGCCGATGGTTAATGCAAGGCAGCCAGCCCCGCGAAGGCATGAGCCTTCGCCAAACCAAATGAACGCCGCGAATGCCAGAGCCTTCGCCGAACCCACGAACAGAGGATGCCATGACCACCACAGTGACGTTGCCGACAACGCCCCAGCCTCATCTCGAGGCGGGGCTGTTGCCGGCCGACTTCTACGCCTATGAGGAGCTGCTGTCAGATTCGGAGCGGGAGAAGGTCGCCCGTATCCGCGAATTCTTCCGCACGGAGGCCGCGCCGATCGTCGAGGACTACTGGGCGCGGGCCGAGTTCCCGCACGAGCTCGTCAAGGGGTTCGCGAAGCTGGGCCTGCTGGATTGGGCCGATCCCGATTCGTCGGAGCCCAAGCCGAGCAACCTGATGACGGGTATCACCGCGCTGGAGATGGCGCATGCCGATCCGTCGCTCTCGGTGTTCTTCGGAGTGCACTCGGGGCTGGCGATGGGCACCATCATCACCTGCGGGTCCGAGGAGCAGAAGCGCCGCTGGCTGCCCGCGATGAGCCGTTTCGAGAAGATCGGCGCGTTCGCGTTGACCGAGCCGCACGGCGGTTCCGACGTGGCAGGTGGCATGGAGACCACCGCCCGCCGTGACGGTGACGAGTGGGTGCTCAACGGCGCCAAGCGCTGGATCGGTAACGCCACCTTCGCCGACGTGGTGATGGTGTGGGCCCGCGAGGTGGAAACCAACAAGGTGCTGGGTTTCGTGGTGGAGAAGGGCACTCCCGGGTTCACCGCGACGAAGATCGAGAACAAGTTCGCGCTGCGGATCGTGCAGAACGCCGACATCGTGCTCGACGAGTGCCGGGTTCCCGAGGCCAACCGGTTGCAGAATGCCAACTCGTTCCGGGCCACCGCCGAAATCCTGCGCCGGACGCGTAGCGGTGTGGCGTGGCAGGCGGTAGGAGTCCAGTTCGCCGCATACGAGCTCGCACTGCAGTACGCCAAGGACCGCACACAGTTCGGTCGCCCGATCGGCAAGTTCCAGATGGTTCAGGACCTGCTGGTCAAGATGCTCGGCAACGCCACGGCGTGCGCCGGGATGATGGTGCGCCTGGCCCAGTTGCAGCACGAGGGCGTGTACCGCGACGAGCAGTCAGCGCTAGCGAAGGCCTACTGCACCGTGCGGATGCGCGAGACCGTGCACTGGGCGCGGGAGTTGTTTGGCGGCAACGGCATTGTGCTGGATTACAACATCGGCCGGTTTGTTGCCGACTCCGAGGCCCTCTACTCCTATGAGGGCACCCGCGAGATGCAGACGCTGATCGTCGGGAAGTCCGTCACCGGCCTGAGCGCATTCGTTTAAGGAGACAACAGCAATGACAACGCAACCAACGCAATCCGTGTTTTCCGGCCTGAAAGTTGTTGAGCTGGCAAGCTTTATCGCCGCGCCCGCTGCAGCGACAATGCTGTCAGACTTCGGGGCCGATGTCATCAAGGTCGAGGCACCGGGGATGGGTGACCCGCAGCGGCTGCTCAGCTCGATCCCACCGAGCCCGGCGGCGAACGGCAATTACAGCTGGCACTTGGCCAACCGCAACAAGCGCGGGATGTCGATCAACCTGAAGTCGGAAGGCGGGACGGAGATCCTCAAGCGTCTCGTCGAATGGGCCGACGTGTTGATCACCAACTTCCCGCACGGCACCCGCGAGGGACTGCACCTCGGCTACGAAGAGGTGTCGTCCTGGAACCCGCGGATCATCTACGCCGACATCACCGGATTCGGGGATGCCGGCCCGGACGCCAGGCTGCCCGGGTTCGACCTGACCGCCTTCTGGTCGCGCAGCGGGCTGCTCGCCTCGACCCGCGACGCCGGTGCACCGCCAACGTCTCCCGTTTGGGGCAGCGGTGATTACACCACCGCCGTCGCGATCTACGCGGCGATCACCACCGCGCTGTACCACCGCGAACGCACGGGGCGGGGTGCCAATGTCGGCACGTCGCTCCTGGCCACCGGGGTCTGGGCGACCGGAACGCTGGTTTCGGCGGCCCTGGCGGGCGCCAAGCCGTACGAACTGAATGACCGCAACAAGCCGGTTAACGCGCTCACGAATCCGTACCAGAGCGGCGACGGCCGCTGGATCATGCTGGCCGCCAGGCGATCGGCTTGGCCGGTACTGGCCAAGGCCATCGGGCGGGCCGACCTCCTCTCCGACCCGCGCTTCAGCGACGCCGCGGCTGTCGGCCAGCACGCCGGTGAATTGGCTGCCCTGCTGGACACCGAATTCCGTTCCCAGTCCCTGACGCATTGGGAAAAGGTCCTCGACGAGGCTCGCATCCCCTACGGCGTCATCAAAACGCCCGAGGAGGCGGCTGAGGACCCGCAGCTGCGTGCCGCCGACATCGTCGTGCCGATCGAGGGTGCCGCCGACCTGGATTACACGGTCAACAACCCCCTCACCCTGCGCGGGATGCCACGGGTACCGGCGCGGCGGGCGCCCGAGCACGGAGAGCACAACGCCGAAATCCTTATACAGCTGGGATTCACCGTGGATGAAGTGATTCAGCTACAAAACCAGGGAGCCATTCCTGGTGCGACAGAACAGGAGACAGTGAAATGACCACAACTGAAGTATCGACGTACCTGGTGCTCACCGAGCATCGCGACGGCGTGCTGACCATCACCATCAACCGCCCGGCGCAAAAGAACGCCGTCAACCGCGACGTCGCCGTCGCAGTGGCGTCCGCCCTGGACCGGCTGGATTCCGATCCGTCGTTTTCGGTGGGCGTGCTCACCGGCGCCGGCGGGACGTTCAGCGCTGGCATGGACCTGAAGGCGTTCGCGAACGGGCAGGCCCCGATCCTTCCCGGTCGCGGATTCGGCGGGGTCACCCAAGCCGTCGTGCGCAAGCCGCTGATCGCAGCGGTCGAAGGCTGGGCGCTCGGTGGTGGTTTCGAGATGGCGCTGAGCTGCGACCTGATCGTTGCCGCCGAAAACGCCAAATTCGGTTTGCCTGAGGTGAAACGGGGACTCATCGCCGGGGAGGGCGGCGTCATCCGCCTACCACAGCGCATCCCTTACCACGTCGCCCTCAAGGTGCTGCTCACCGGCGAGCCGCTCTCGGCCGTTGACGCCAAGCAGTACGGGCTCGTCAGCGAGCTGACCGCACCCGGGGCCGCATTGGCCGGGGCGCAAGAGCTTGCTGCACGCGTCGCCGTCAACGCACCGCTTGCGTTGGCGAGGGTGAAGCAGGTCCTGCGGGAAACGCAAGGCCTCGATGACGTCGAGGCGTTCAAGCGCCAAGCCGAGAACGCATCCGGTCTGCTGGACAGCGAGGACGCCCACGAGGGAGCCCTGGCGTTCGCCGAAAAGCGTGCACCCGTCTGGCGCGGGCGCTGACGACCAACCGAACCAAAAGGAGCAATGATCATGAGTACACAAAAGCCGGTGCGGCGCATAGCAATTGTCGGTACCGGAACCATCGGCGCCAGCTGGGCCACCCACTACCTAGCCCACGGATTCGACGTCACGGCAACCGATCCCGCGCCGGGCGCCGAGGCAGCCCTGCGGACCTACGTCGAGGGTGCATGGGAGGGGGTCAAGACGCTGGGACTGGTGCCCGGCGCCTCCCCCGACCGCCTGAAGTTCACATCCGACCTGCCGGCGGCCCTCGCGGACGCCGACTTCGTTCAGGAAAACGCGCCGGAGCGCCCGGAACTGAAGATCAAGCTGTTCGCCGACATCGACGCCGCCACCCCGCGCGACGCAATCATCGCCTCGAGCTCATCGGGGATCACGATGAGCGTGATGCAGGCCGAGTGCCTGCATCCGGAGCGGACCGTCATCGGCCACCCCTTCAACCCGCCGCACGTGATCCCGCTTGTCGAGGTCGTCGGTGGAGCGAGGACCGCGTCGGAGACGATCCATGACGCGATGGTTTTCTACGCCTCGATCGGCAAGAAGCCCATCCACCTGAAAAAGGAGCTGCCCGGGCACGTCGCCAACCGGCTCCAGTCGGCGCTGTACCGGGAAGTTGTCTACCTGATCGGTCAGGGAGTGCTCGACGTCGCCGACGCCGACGACGCCGTGTCATGGGGCCCCGGCCTGCGCTGGGGCGTCATGGGACCCAACCTGCTGTGGCACCTCGGCGGCGGCCAGGGTGGCATCCAGCACTTCATGGAACACCTGATGCCCCGTATGGCCGCCGGATGGCCGGGGCTGGGCAACCCTGAGCTGACCCCGGAGCTTGCGCAACAGATCGTCAAGGGCGTCCTCGAGGAGGCGGACGGACGGTCGGTCGACGAGCTCGCCGCCGAGCGCGACGAGATGCTGTTCGGGCTGCTGGCGGTCCGCGCCGAGTACGGGTCAGCTCCTGCGGCGAACGCATGAAAAGCACTGTGATGTAAGGAGCGAACGATGCTGAGCGTGATGTATGGGCTGTCGGTGATGATACAGATCACCTTCGGTGTTGCAGGTTACGCGGTGTCGCGAGACCCCGGTGTCACGCTTCAGCGTTCAATCGCACCGAAATTGACCACAACGCGTGCCAAAGACGTTGGCACGCTTATCGATCGAATCTGAAAGGACTGACTAATCATGACTCCGAACGGAAAGTTGTTCGTGCTCGAAGCCAGCGGTGACGGACGCCTGTTCTCCATCAACCCAGACGGCTCCGACAAAACCTTCCTGGTCACCGGATCCCGCGTCCCCGACGGCGTGGCCGTCGATGTGCAGGCCGGGCACATCTACTGGACCAACATGGGGGTTCCGCCCCGTAACGACGGCTCGATCGAACGGGTGGACCTCGACGGAAGCAACCGCACCACAATCGTTCCCAGCGGTGGCACCTACACCCCCAAGCAGCTTCATTTCGATGTCGCGAGCCGCAAGCTGTACTGGTCCGACCGGGAAGGCATGCGGGTGATGCGCTGCGACCTCGACGGCTCCAATGTTGAGACCCACGTGCAGACCGGGCACGGCGACGAGGACCGCCGGGACGAGACGAACTGGTGTGTCGGGGTCGCCGTCGACCACGTCGGCGGGCATCTCTACTGGACGCAGAAGGGCCCCAGCGATGCCGGCCTCGGCAGGATTCTGAGGGCCGGAATCGACCTTCCCGCAGGCGAGGCCGCGTCCAACCGCAGCGACATCGAGGTGCTGTTCAAAGACCTACCCGAGCCGATCGACCTCGAAATCGACGCCATCTCACGGACGCTGTACTGGACCGACCGTGGTGACCCGCCGTACGGCAACACGGTCAATCGTGCCCAATTGGACACCATCGGCCTTAGCGAACCCGAAATCGTGTTGACCCACCTGATGGAAGGCATCGGTATCGCGCTCGATCCAGGTCACAACCGCATGTTCGTCACCGACCTGGGCGGCAACGTGTGGGCGGCCGCCCTGGACGGATCCGGCAACCGACCCATCCGGGCCGTGCAAGGCAACCTCACCGGTATCGCCTACGCCGAGCTGCCCGACGGGAGCCGAACATGAGCACGCTCCGCGGCACTGCAGAGGAGACTGGCCGGCGGCATCGCCTCGTGGTGATCGGTTCGGGTTTCGGCGGGTTAACCGCTACCAAGGCGCTCAAGCGTGCGCCGGTCGATGTGACGATGATTGCCCGGACCCAGCACCACCTGTTCCAGCCGCTGCTTTACCAAGTCGCGACGGGCATCTTGTCCGAGGGCGAGATCGCGACTGCCACCCGCCGGATCCTTCGCAACCAGCGCAACGCGGAGGTGCTGCTCGGTGATGTCGTGGAGATCAACCTGGCCGGACGCTACGTGGTCGCCGAGCTGCTCGGGCAGCGCTACCAGACCGCGTACGACAGCCTGATCGTCGCGGCCGGCGCCGGCCAATCCTATTTCGGCAATGACCATTTCGCGGAGTTCGCGCCTGGCATGAAGACCATCGACGATGCACTCGAAGTGCGCGGGCGCATCCTCGGCGCGTTCGAGCTGGCTGAACGGTCCAGCGATCCGGCCCTCCGCGAGAAGCTGCTGACGTTCACCGTCATCGGTGCGGGTCCGACCGGGGTGGAGTTGGCAGGCCAGATCGCCGAATTGGCAGCCCAAACCATGAAAGGTGCCTTCCGTCATATCGACTCGACAGAGGCGCGGGTGATCCTCCTCGACTCGGGGCCGGCGGTGCTGCGGCCAATGGGCGCCAACCTCGGAAACAAGGCCCAGGCGCGGCTGCAGAAAATGGGTGTCGAGGTACAGCTCGGGGCAACGGTCGTCGACGTCGATCGTGACGGATTGACGGTCAAGGACTCCGACGGCACCACCCGCCGCATCGAATCCGCCTGCAAGGTGTGGTCGGCCGGGGTGTCGGCGAGCCCGTTGGGCAAGCAGATCGCCGAGCAAGCCGGTGCCGAAGTCGACCGGTCGGGCCGCGTGATGGTACTACCCGATTTGACCGTTCCCGGCCATCCGAACGTGTTCGTCGTCGGTGACATGGCTTCGGTCCCAGGCGTTCCCGGCATGGCGCAGGGCGCCATCCAAGGCGCAAAGTACGCAGCGCGGGCCATCAGGGCGGAGCTCAAAACCGCGACCCCTGCCGTGCGCGAACTGTTCCGCTATGTCGTTCGCGAACCGTTCCACTATGCCGTGCGCGAACCGTTCCACTATTTCGACAAGGGCTCCATGGCCACGGTCTCGCGCTTCTCAGCGGTCGCCAAGGTTGGTCCGCTGGAGTTGGGCGGCTTCGTCGCGTGGCTGGCGTGGCTGCTGTTGCACCTGGTCTATCTCGTTGGCTTCAAAAGCAAGATGACCGCTGTCATTTCGTGGACGGCGACTTTCCTCACGATGGACAGAGGCCAGCTCACGATCACCGGGCGGCAGGCCCGCGCTCAACAGCACGTGCAGCAGGCCACCCAACCCGATGCAGCGGCCAAGGCCGCGTAACACGACTAGGAGAAAAAGATGAGTTTCAACGTGCCAACCAACTTCGCGAGCAGGCCGGTGGCCGTCATCGGGGCCGGTACGCTCGGCCGGCGCATCGCGCTGATGTTCGCCGCACACGGTGCAGAGGTAAAGATCTACGACCTCGCCGAAGCGCAACGCCACGCCGCTGTCGACTACGTGTCGCAGAACCTTCCGGCGCTGGCAGACCAGCTCACTGGTGTTGTGCCTGGCCAGGTTTCAGCTAAAGCCGACCTCGCCGAGGCAGTGCACAACGCGTGGCTGGTCGTCGAGGCGATCCCCGAGCGGCTCGAGCTGAAGAAGCAGGTGTTCGGACAACTCGACGAGCTGTCGGCCGCCGATGCCATCCTTGCCAGCAATTCGTCGTCATATGCCAGCCGCATGTTTCTGGACAAGGTGCACCGCCCCGAACGCGTGCTGAACATCCACTTCTACATGCCGCCGAAGCAGACTGCCGTCGATGTCATGTCCTGCGGCAAGACTGACCGCGACGTCATTGACTTCGTAATGGCGACGTTGCCGCGGTTCGGGCTCTACCCATTTGAAGCGCGCAGGGAGAGTATCGGTTTCATCTTCAACCGGATATGGGCAGCGGTGAAACGAGAGTCCCTGGAGGTCGTCGCCGAAGGCGTGTCCACACCGCAGGAAGTCGACCGGATGTTTGAAATTAACACTGGCTCCGCCGCCGGCCCGTTTCGGATGATGGATCAGGTCGGCCTGGATGTCGTTTTGGACATCGAAGAGCACTATTGCGCTGAGCACCCGGAGTACCCGGAAGGGCCCCGCCGGCTGTTACGCAGTTATCTGCAGCGAGGTCGGTTGGGGGTCAAATCCGGCGACGGGTTCTACGACGATTACCCACGCCCGACCCAGCCGCCGATCGATTCCTAACGCCTGGAGAGCTCCGGTGACCAATGACGCTCTAGTGTCCGTGGGGCGCATCACTGCGCAGGGCACATCGGATGTTGTTAACCAACTGCCGCTTTGGGTTCAGGAAATTCAAGCGGTTGCAGCGGTTGCGACCACTATTGGTGTGCTCATTGCGCTATATGTCGCTATTGTCCGTGAGCCCAGGAAAGCAGCCGAAGAACGCAAACACCACAAAGCGCGATTTGATGCCCTCCGCCGCGCCCAAGGGAAACGCGTTGCGGCTCAAGCTCGAAAGGTTTTTCCCTCGTCCATCAGAACGCCGATGTTTGGTGATTCGTGGTGGACCGTAAGAATCGACAATACAAGCAACGCAGTGACGACGATCCTTGCGGTCGAGGTTAAAGCCATAGATACCAAAGGGTTTGAAGTGCCGGATGGTTGCGAGCAAGCCAACAACACTGTGCCACTTGATCAGGCTTTCGATCGGTCCATCCTTGCGGCGCTGTCAACTTTCACTGGTGCTTCGGAGCAGCGAAGCAGCCTTCTACCGCCGACTTTCAAACAAGCATTACGGGACGCTTTGGTTGGTCACTTCGCCACAGCGTGGGACCGTACCCTGTCGCCTAATCAGCATGCCGTGATGGCCTACAGAACCACAAAGCCGGACTACACGCTGCGCGTCACAGTTGATTACGAAGACCAAGCCGGTTATCAACGGCGGCGCACCGATTCCAGCCAGCCGGAACGCATAAGCACGGAACCGCTACTATCCCGCCAGCGCTGACGGCACCGGCGGCAGGCGACCGGAGCTTTCGGGCGTCTCGATCACCGCAACGTAGGTCCCGGTAGTGACCGAGGTGAAGCCATGGCGCAGAATCCTCAGCCGTGGAGGGACGTGAGCGGTGAATCGGTCCCTGTTTCGGGCGCTCGGGTAGGAACGACGGGGGCGGATCCCAGCGCGAGCCTAGACGGCGTGCATAGCGTGAAAGTCTCGTTGCTCGACTCGACCGAGATCCGGTTCTTCAACCCTACCGAGCACGTGGAGTTCGGGGTTGGCGGCTAGCCGGTGGTGTCGACCACCGTGTCGCCAGGCGCTCGTCTTGACTGATTCGATCCCTTCTCGGCCGCAGCCTCCGACTTGTTGCGCACGCTGCTGGCGATGACCTCCCCATCGGCTGCTTTCAGGTGAAACCGGAACTCGCCGTGCGCCGTAGAACCAACACAACATCTTCGGGCTGCCTACTGGCCCCGCACACGCGGGTAATCATCCAGCGCGTTTGCACAGATGTCATT
>DATJQO010000184.1:0-32430 GCA_035505695.1 Mycobacterium sp. | reverse complement strand
CGAAGCCCAAGGATTCAAGGTCACCCTCGAACCCGCCGCCTAACACCCCAAATACACACTGCCACAAACAAACCCGGCTCCTCTACAGTCCCGGGGTGGTAACGTCTGCCGTGGTCACCTTGATCCACGTACCAGCCCCCGAAACATAAAGTTTTCGGGGACTTTTGCGTCTGCTCGGCGAAAGAATCAGGCGCGCCGCTGGAAGAGGTAGTGCCGCGCCGGGATCTGCTCGCGGTCCAGTTCGCGCTCGTGGCCGGCGGAGAACAACGTCCAGCCGGGGGCGAAGCGCCGTTCCATCTCGTTGGGGTTGATGCCCCGGACGCCGAACCTCCCGCCGGGGAGGAACGCGACGATCAAGAGTCGGGCGTCGGGCGCCGCCACGGCGCTGACCTCACGGACATACGCGTCGCGGTCCGCGTCGCTCATGTTGTGAAGGCACCCGCTGTCGACGATCAACCGGAAGTCCGTGCCGATGCCCGCCTGGCTCAAATGCGTGACGTCGGCCTGTACGAACTTGATCGACAGGTCGGCGGCCTTGGCCCGGGCCTTCTCCAGGGCCCTCGGCACAAAGTCAACGCCGGTGACTTCCCAGCCGTGTTGTGTGAGATAGATGGACGAGTCCCCGGTGCCGCATCCGAGGTCGAGGGCCGAACTCGCGGGCAGCGCCGGTGTGTCGCTGGTTCCCTCGACTAAGTCCTGCAGGTTCTGTGCGATCGGATGACCGTCCCAGGGCGTGAAGCCGATGCGGTAGAAGATCCGAAAAAAAGAGTGTGCTTGGAAGCCATGGCTTCAAGGTATGCCTGAGCGGGGCTATATGGCGGCGGCGATTCGACGCCATTGCTCGCGGGGGAACTCCGTCGGGTCGGCCGTCAGGACTTGGACGCAGACGTGGTCGGCGCCGGCCGCGCGATGCTCGGCGACCGGCCGCATGACGGCGTCCTCGTCGCCCCATGCGATGAGCGCGTCGAAGAGCCGATCACTCACCTGCGCAACGTCGTCTTCCGAAAAGCCACTGCGCAGCAGGTTGTTGGCGTAGTTCGGCATCGACAGGTAAGCCCGCAGCGTGTCGGTCCCGGTGCGCCGCGCCTCGTCGTAAGCGTCACAGAGGATCACGCCCTGCTCCGGCAGCAGCAGGGGACCCTCGCCCAGAACGGAGCGGGCATAGGCCGTGTGCCCGGGAGTGACGAGGTACGGATGGGCGCCGCGGGAGCGGTTAGCGGACAGGGCCAACATCTTGGGGCCGAGCGCGGCAAGCACCCGCCCGTCGGCGGGCACCGGCCGCGGCGCCGCGTCCAGCCCGTCGAGGAACGACGCCGTCGCCGCCAGCGGCTTGCGGTACCGTCCGGGCTGGCCGGCGTCGATCAGCGGCGCGTGGCTGACCCCGATGCCGAGCAGGAAGCGATCACCGTGCTCGGCGGTCAGCGACGCATAGGAGGCGGCGACGTCGCCGGGGGAGTGCATCCATAGGTTCAGGATCCCCGCGGCGATCACCGCCCGCGTGGTCGCGGCCAACAGGCGGCCCACTGCATCGAACACCGGACCGCCTACATCCGGGATCTATAGCGCCGTGAAGCCTAGCTCGTCCAATTCCGCTGCCGCATCAGCGATTTCGGACGGGCCGCGTAGCGCAGTTGGCTGCTCCAAATGCCGACACCGCTGAGCTCCATCGGCGATCATTCCTCTCGTCGCATCAGACACCGACTTCGCTGTAGTCGGGGACCCGCATCGAGTCGTACATCCGCAGGCCTTTGGTGTTGAGCCTGGCCAGTGCCTGGGACAGCGACCCGGGCATCAGTGAGACCAACTGGGCTCCACGGGTCAAGGCCCACACCCCGGCGCGGGAGCCCGGGATGATGGTCCTCGCGGCACCGCGTGCGAAGGCCCGGCTCAGATGCACCGGCTCGCGCATCTCCAGCTCGTAGGCAGCGAACGCGCGCAGCTGATCCCCGCCCGCCCGAGCCAGCTCTCCGGCCAGCACATAGGCGCCGAGGACGGCCAGGCTGGTGCTTCCGCCGACCGCGGGACCAGGGCAATACCCAGCGTCGCCGACCAGGGTGACCCGCCGGCGCGACCATCTGTCCATCCGCATTTGAGTGATCGCATCGAAGTAGAACGTCGGCGTCCGATCCAATTCGTCCAGCCAGGTGTCCACCTGCGAATGCATGCCGGTGAAAGCTTCCCTTAGTAATTGCTTCTGGCGCAAGGCATCCCGATGGTCATAGGCGAGTTCCTGGCTTCTGCGGAACAAGAACACGACCCGCGCGTCGTCAAGGTGGTCAGCGCTGTAGATCGCGGCGAGTCGGCCGACACCCACGTGGCCGACCATCTCCCCGAGGTTGGCCAACGACTTGGGCGCCGACACGACCGCCAGATATCCGCCGATGAAGCGAGTAAGTCCGGCTTCGTCGCCGAAGACCAAGCGCCGAACGTTGGAGTGCAGCCCGTCGGCGCCGACGACGACGTCGAACGTGCGCGCGGCCGCGCGTTCGAATTCCACGTCACCGTCGTGGCCGATCGCCGTGATGGAGTCAGCGAAAAGGTACTCGACATCGTCGCGCGCGGCGTCGTAGTAGATCTCGCTGAGATCGTCGCGCATGATCTCCGCGTGCCGATCCGATGCGACACCGACCAGCTTGGTGAGGTCGATTTCGGTGGGTCGCGGCCTGCCCTCCCGATACATGGTCAGCCGCTCCGTTCCGGTGGCGAGTGCCTCGATGCGCGGCAAGACGCCCATCTTCGCCGAGATTTCCATTGCCGGACGGAACAAGTCGACGGCGTGGCCACCGGCCTTGCGCAGGCTCGGGCCGCGCTCAACGACGGTGACGTCGAAGCCATGACGGGTAAGCCAGTACGCCAGCACCGGCCCCGCAATGCTTGCGCCGGAGATCAGAACCCGCATGGCGACCTCCCGCTTCCCTACCGTCCGGGTAAGCCTATCGGCCGCGGCGGTTGCGCCGGCTTGTGGACAGCGTTACGGGCTGCTCTGGTCCTGAGCGTTCTGGGTGAAGATGTCGCCCGACGTCTGGCCCTGGTCATTGACGAAATTGGTGTCGTCAGTGGCGAACGGCGCGGTGGCTGAGGGGCCGGACGCGACAACGGGTGGCGTGTCAGCGGGCCGCGGGGCGCCGAAAAGCGCGAGTGTCGCGGCGGTAGCGGCTCCCGCCAGGATCACTTGCGTCACGCGGATGTGCCGACGCCCGGCGCCGGTGGAGTTAGTGTCGTGCCCGAGATTTTTCATGCGTCATGTTTAGGGCTTGGCGGTCAGCGCTGGCTGGGCCGGAGCTATCGATCCGCTGTGAGACCGAGCGGACCGCGGGCTAGAGTCCATCCCTATGCGCTTTGGTCTCTTCATTCCGCAAGGGTGGCGAATGGATCTGGTCGACATCGAACCGGACCAACACTGGGCAGTGATGCACGACTTGGCCACCCATGCGGACAACAGCGCCTGGGATTCGCTGTGGGTCTACGACCATTTCCACACCGTCCCGCTGCCAACCGGCGAAGCCACTCACGAGGCCTGGTCGCTGATGGCGGCATACGCGGCGACGACGTCGCGGATCAAACTCGGCCAGATGTGCACGGCGATGAGCTACCGCAATCCGGTCTACCTCGCCAAGGTCGCGGCCACGGCCGACGTGATCTCCGGCGGCCGCATTCAGATGGGCATCGGGGGTGGCTGGTACGAACATGAATGGCGCGCTTACGGTTACGGGTTTCCGTCGGCCGGGGTGCGGTTGGGCCGGCTGGACGAAGGCGTGCAAATCATGCGCGATGCCTGGCGCGATGGCAAGGTCAGCTTCAGCGGCAAGCACTACCAGGCCGACGGCGCGATCGTTGCCCCTAAGCCTTTGCAACACAACGGGATTCCGCTGTGGATTGCCGGTGGTGGGGAGCAGGTGACTTTGCGCATCGCCGCGAAATATGCGCATTACACCAACTTCACGCCGGAGCCCACGGCGTTCGCCCACAAGTCAGAGGTGCTTGCGGCGCACTGCCGCGACGTGGGCACCGACTACGACGCCATCGTCCGCTCGGCCAACTTCAACGTCATTGTCGGGATCTCGGACGCCGACGTCGAAGACCGGCTTGCGCGGATCCGCGACCGCCTGGTGCGCTACGTGCCCGAGTCGGCCGCGGATGCGATGATGGCGGCCAGCAGTGGACCCGATTCGACGACGGGAACACCGGAACAGGTGACCGAGCGGATCGCGAAAATACGCGATCTCGGCTGCGAGTACGTGATCTGCTATTTCCCGGAGGCCGCGTACGACCGCTCGGGCATTGAGTTGTACGAGCGCGAAATCATTCCCGCACTGACCTAGAGATCAGTGGTCGCGTACCGGGTCTTGACCGGCGGTGCTGCCAGCAGGGGAGGAAGCTCGGTCAATTTTCCTTCCCCGGCCCGAAACGCGCGATAGGCCTCGTCATGTTCGACGGTGTCCCACAGTTCGTAGATGAGCCAGTGGGTTTCGTCGTCCTGGTCCACCAGCACGTCGGTACGTGAGTTTCCGGCAAAGGCCCGGGTGTCTCGCAGCGCCCTACCCATGACCTCGCGCGCCTTGGGCACCGCGTCGGGCTTGAATTTCAGTTCGAGTATCACCGTGACTGGCATGGTCGTCTCCTCAGTTGCGGCGGCGATCTCAAGATAGCCGCCACGGCGGCCGGACTTTCCGGGTGATGCGGTTGGCGGGTCGCCTGTCGGTTCGGCAGTCGTCAGTGTATGAGAATGTGGTTTCCACTTTTCGGAAAGCTGTTATACGGTTCAGTGAGCATCGTTCTGTGCGGACCTATCGCTGGAGGACCCTCATGCAGAAGGCACTCGCTCCCGAGATCTCTACCTGGCCGGACGAGAGCCCGCAGCTCATCGGCAGTCGGTGCGGCAGCTGCGGTGCCACCACGTTTCCGGTGCAGCAGTGGTGTCCGCGCTGCAGCGTCGGTGAGATGACGGACATCTTGTTGCCGCGCCGCGGAACTTTGGTTGCCTGGACCACCCAGGGTTTCCCGCCGGGGGCTCCCTACGCCGGCCCCACCGGCCAGGATTTTGTGCCGTTCGGCGTCGGTCTGGTCCAGCTCGGCTTGGGAGAAGACGCGGTCATCCGAGTGGAGGGGCGGTTGACCGAGAACGACCCGGCCAAGCTGCAATTCGGTCAAGAGGTTGAGCTCACCATGGTGCCGCTGACCGCCGACGAAGACGGCGCAGAGATCATGACGTTCGCTTTCCAGCCAACCCAGAGGAGCCTGAGATGACAAACGATGTCGCCATCATCGGTGTGGGCCTGCACCCATTCGGCAGGTTCGAAAAGACCGCGATGCAGATGGGGGCCGAGGCGATCCAGTCCGCACTCAAAGACGCCGGTGTGGACTGGCAGGACATCCAGTTCGGTTTCGGCGGCAGCCACGAGGTCTCCAACCCCGACGCAGTAACCCGCCTCGTCGGCCTGACCGGCATCACGTTCACCAACGTGTTCAACGCGTGCGCCACCGCGGCGAGCGCCATTCAGCAGACCGCCGACACCATCCGGTTGGGCAAGTACGACATCGGCATCGCCATCGGCTTAGACAAGCATCCTCGCGGCGCGTTCACCGATGACCCCGCCAAACTCGCGCTGCCGCAGTGGTATGCGCAGAACGGGCAATTCGTCACCACGAAGTTCTTCGGCATGAAGGCCAACAAGTACATTCACGACCACAAGATCTCGCGGGCCACGCTGGCCAAGGTCGCCGCCAAGAACTTCCGCAACGGCACGCTGAATCCAAACGCCTTCCGCCGCAAGCCGATCCCTGAGGAAGAGATCCTCAACTCGGCGGTGTTCAACTACCCGCTGACCCAGTACATGTTCTGCGCGCCCGACGAGGGCGCTGCCGCGGTCATCATGTGCCGGGGCGACATGGCTGACAAGTTCACCGACAAGCCAGTCTACGTGCGGGCCTGTGAGATTCGGACCCGCCGGTTCGGAGCTTATGAGGTACACGCCACGTCGGCTCCTCTAGACGAGGACGTTTCGCCGACGGTGTACGCGGCCAAGGCCGCCTACGAGGCCGCGGGTATCGGGCCCGAGGACGTCGACGTCGCGCAGCTGCAAGACACCGATGCCGGCGCCGAGGTGATCCACATGGCCGAGACCGGTCTGTGCGCCGACGGCGAGCAAGAGAAATTGGTGGCCGACGGCGTCACCGAAATCCACGGCTCGATGCCGATCAACACCGATGGCGGGTTGATCGCCAACGGCGAGCCAATCGGCGCGTCGGGACTGCGGCAAATGCATGAACTGGTGCGGCAACTACGCGGTGAGGCGGGGGAGCGTCAGGTGCCCGGCAACCCGCGGGTCGGCCTGGCCCAGGTCTACGGTGCGCCAGGCACCGCGTCGGCGACCATCCTGTCGCTCTAGTTTGGGTAGCGGCTCGGCGCGGCGTCAGAAGAGGAACAATGCATGCGGTCCCGGATTTGATATCGCAGGCGATATCAGAATCCATGAGCGTCGCATGGTTCGACAGAGCGCTTTGGATTCCCGCTAGATCGCGGGGCCCAGCAGATCGTCCGCGTCACGGATGATGTAGCCGTAGCCCTGTTCCGCCAGGAAGCGCTGTCGGTGTGCGGCATACTCCGCGTCCAGGCTGTCGCGGGCCACCACCGAATAAAAGATGGCGCCACCACCATCGGACTTGGGTCGCAGCAGCCGGCCCAACCGTTGGGCCTCCTCTTGGCGAGAACCGAACGTGCCCGAAACCTGAACGGCCACAGACGCTTCCGGCAAGTCAATGGAGAAGTTGGCGACCTTGGAGACCACCAGTTTGGACACCTCGCCGCGGCGGAACGCGTCGAACAGGTCCTCGCGCTCCTTCGTGCGGGTAGACCCTTGGATCACCGGAGCGTTCAACTCGGCACCGAGTTCGTCGAGCTGATCGAGGTAGGCGCCGATCACCAGCGTCTGCTCGCCGGGATGCTTGTCCAGAATGGATTTCACCACGGCGATTTTGGTGTGCGCCGTCGAGCAAAGCCGGTAGCGCTCTTCGGGCTCGGCGGTGGCATACATCATCCGCTCGTTGTCGGTCATCGTCACCCGCACCTCGACACATTCCGCCGGTGCGATCCAGCCCTGGGCCTCGATGTCCTTCCATGGTGCGTCATAGCGCTTGGGGCCGATCAACGAAAACACGTCACCCTCACGGCCGTCTTCGCGGACCAACGTGGCCGTCAGGCCCAGCCGCCGCTTGGATTGCAGGTCTGCGGTCATCCGGAACACCGGCGCCGGCAACAGATGGACTTCGTCGTAGATGATCAGCCCCCAGTCCCGGCTGTCGAAGAGCTCCAAATGCCGATACTCGCCTTTGGTGCGGCGGGTGATCATATGGTACGTGGAGATGGTGACCGGCCGGATCTCCTTGCGCTCTCCGGAGTATTCGCCGATCTCGTCCTCGGTCAGTGAGGTGCGCGCCACCAGCTCGCGTTTCCATTGCCGCGCCGCGACGATGTTGGTGACCAGGATCAAGGTTGTCGCGCTGGCTTTCGCCATCGCGGCCGCGCCGACCAGCGTCTTGCCGGCCCCGCACGGAAGAACCACCACGCCCGATCCGCCGGACCAGAACGAGTCCGCGGCCATCTGCTGGTAGTCGCGCAGGTGCCAGCCGTCCTGCGCCAGGCTGATCGGGTGCGCTTCACCATCGACATAACCGGCGAGATCCTCGGCGGGCCAACCGATTTTGAGCAGCATCTGCTTGACCCGACCGCGCTCGCTGGGGTGGACGACGACGGTGTCGTCGTCGATCCGGGCGCCGAGCGTCGGTGCGATCTTCTTGTTGCGCAGCACTTCCTCGAGCACCGCGCGATCCAGGCTGACCAGGGTGAGGCCGTGCGCGGGATTCTTGACCAGTTGCAGGCGGCCGTAGCGGGCCATGGTGTCGACGATGTCGACCAGCAGCGGTTGGGGAACCGCGTAGCGCGAATAGCTGACCAGCGCGTCGACCACCTGTTCGGCGTCGTGTCCGGCGGCGCGCGCGTTCCATAACGCCAGCGGGGTGATGCGGTAGGTGTGCACATGTTCGGGCGCGCGTTCCAGCTCGGCGAACGGAGCGATCGCGGCGCGCGCCGCGCCGGCCTGCTCGTGGTCCACCTCAAGCAGCACCGTCTTATCGGACTGCACGATCAACGGTCCGTCAGTGCTCAATGGCGCCGCTCCTCTTCATTGCTCCGCGCTGGACCGTCGCCGGCGCGCATAAGTTCCATTATCGGCCGTTGGCCGACACTACCGACGTGATGCGGTGGACGGCGAAGTCGCGCAGCCGTCCGGATGCCGAGTCGAAGGCAATAAGTTGACCGCCCCGTATGGTGATCGGCGACACCACCCGCTGAGTGGCCACGCCCGCGGCGTCCAGGTAGCCGATCACCAGCGTGTCGTGTTCTTTGGCCGCGCGCTGCAACAACGACATGGTGACCGCCGGATCGACGCGGATGTTGCCGAACGGTGCGGCGGTCACCTTGCGCAGCACCGCGACGACCGCCTTCAGGCTCTCGCTGTTGGGACGCGGCATCGGTCGATAGGGCCGACGCTGCTGCGGCGTGGGCACCCGTGCCCCGCGCGGGCGGACGTCCACGATCGCACCCGACGAATCTTCGGCTGCTGGCGAGAAGCCCGCGGCCCGCAGCGCAACGAGCACCTCGCCGATCGGCGCGGGAGACACCGCCACGGTGGGGGCAAGGGCGCGCAACTGCACGCCCTCGGTCGCGGGTGCCGCGACCGCCTGGGCTAGCAGCGTCGGGTCCTCGCATCGCACGAACGAACCGGCCATGCCGATCCGCAGCTGGCCATGCCGACGTGCTGCATCATCGATGAGGTAGGTAAGTCCTTGCGGCACCGGGGTTTTGGAGTGGTTGCTGAACAAGGCGTGCATCCAGTCGCGAGTCTTGCCGACGTCCAGCGCATGGCGGATCGACTGCTCGCTGATGCGGTACACCATCGCGGTGCCTGCCGATTCGACCGTGGCCATGGTGGCCAATTGCTCGGCGAGATCGCGCCGCAGCGGGCCGGGTACTACGACGGTCAGGTCGGCTTGCACCAGGAAGTAGTCAATCGGTTCGGGGAGCGCCTGATTCATCGCCTCGATCGCGACCGTGGCGTCGGCCGCTTCGTCCAGTAGCGCCCGGCCTGGTGTGCTGATCGCCCCACGGCCCACCAGCCCCAGCGCATGGCTCTCGGCGAGCAAGTCCCCGACGGGTCCTGGCTGCAACCGCTTGGCCCAGCGCGGGCGGCGCCAAATCAGCGCCGCCGACGCTTGGGCGGCGCTCACACCGGCACCGGGCGGCAGTTCGGACAGCATGCCCAGTAATAGCCGGCGATCCAGCGGCGCGGCTGTCGAGTAGAGCGCGTCGGTAAGGGCGCCATAGGGTTTGGCGTCGGGACCGCGACTGCCGATCAATGCCGGCCGACCAGGAAGGTCCAGCCAGCTTCTGGCCAGTAGGTGCCAGCGCTCGGCGGCGGGTAGTGCGGTGAACCGGTCGGTGGTTACCGTTGGCGCCCAATACGGCCCGTCGCCGGTGGCCGGCTCAGGGTCGGGCATGCCGCTGGCAATCAATCCCGCCGCGGCCGCGACCTCGAGGATCAGACCGAGCCGCGGTTCTTCGATGCCGGTCGTTTTGCTCAGCCGCTTGACGTCACGAATGCCCAGTCCGCCGCTGCGCAGCTCGGAAACGGGTGCAGCGGCAAGCGTTTCAAGCAGGACGTCGAGCTCCCGCAAGAGGTCGATGACGGCGCCGGCCGCGGCCGCGTCAACGTCCTTGGGCGTGGTGGTCGAAACCACCGGGTCAGGTGCGGTCAATTGCAGGGGACCGGGTTGCTCGCCGCGCAGCACCTGCCCGACGTGGCGCGGCAGGATCACCGTATCGGCGTCGATGCGTCGCAGCAGGCCCATTGCCAGCAGCTGCGGCACCGGTCGGTCCGCGGGGGCGCCGGGTGCGGCGTCGCGGGTGCGACCCATCGGCGAGCCGTCGAGAAGCCTCTCCAGCACGTCGAGTTGCGCCGGGCTGAGGTCGTCGAGGAGGGCGGCGATCTCTTCGCCACTGCGTGAGCTGTCCTCCAGCGTGACCTGTCCCGGATGCCAGGGCAGTGCGGTGCCGGCGTCGGGGGCCACGCGCAGCGCGGCCTCGCCCCATACCAGGGCGCGTTCCCGAAGGTCACCCAGCGCGCCGGCCACGTCGGCGTCGGGAGCGCGGTCACCGATCAGGGCCAGCAACTTGGCGACCGGCACCGGCGTTGCATCGGCTTGCAGTACCAGTAATGCGTCGAGCACCGCTAGCCGCAAAAAGTCCAGTTCATCGGTGGCGGCCTTGACCGACTGGCGGGCCTGCGCACGCGCGGCCAGTGCCGCGATGCTGCCGGGTGGGGGCTGCGCGAGGTCCGGCCGCAGCTCCAGCAGTCGGATCAGCCGCTCATCGGGCAACTCGGCCAGCCACGACCCCAGCGGGATATCCGGGGTGTTGTCGGTCATTGCTGACCAGCGTAAAGCAGTCGGCGGGTGCCCAGCAGACGACGAATGGCCGCCAGCTCGTCAGGAGGCGACCGCGTGTCGGGCGGTCTGGTTCGCCGAAGTGACGGTCTTGCGCCACGTGCGCGAGCGGGACCTGTCAGAATGGAGCCCGTGGTAGAGATTGGTGAGGGCGAAGCGCACAAAACCAGGTATGTGGACAACGGTTGGCCGACGACGGACCCCGACGACCACGCGGTAAGCGAACTGGCGACGGATCGGACCGGTGCCTTATCGCCCTATGGAGACCTTGAGTTCCCGGTGCCCTCCACCGACTTGCCCTACCTGCACCCGGTCACCGTCGTCAACCGGTAGGCCGCCGGGATGGCTCGGGCATCCAGAGCATGCAAGCCCGCTGCGACGCGGGCATCAGACGAAGCCCGCGCAGCCCCGCTGTCCCACGTAGACGAGCGCGGAGCAGCACACATGGTCGATGTCAGCAAGAAGGGCGCCACCAGACGGACGGCAGTAGCCGCAGGCGCTTTACGTACGTCGGCTCGGGTGGTGGAGCTGATCTCGACCGGCGGCCTGCCCAAGGGAGATGCGTTTGCCACCGCACGGGTGGCAGGCATCCTGGCCGCAAAGCGCACCAGTGACCTGATCCCGCTCTGCCATCAGCTGGCGCTGACCGGAGTAGACGTCGATTTCCGCGTGGGGGAGGCCGATATTGAGATCACCGCGACGGTGCGCAGCACCGACCGCACAGGCGTGGAGATGGAGGCGCTGACCGCCGTCAGCGTGGCCGCGCTGACGCTTTACGACATGGTCAAAGCGGTCGATCCGGCCGCCCGCATCGATGACATTCGAGTGCTGCGCAAGGAAGGCGGCAAAAGCGGAACGTGGGTGCGGTGATGAGTGCCCGATCCGCCCGAGTCATCATCGCCTCGACCCGCGCCTCAGCCGGGGTGTACGACGACCGCTGCGGGCCGATCATCGCTGAATGGCTTGGCCAGCGCGATTTTTCGACCGTCGAGTCAGTGGTGGTCGCCGACGGCGAGCCCGTCGGCGAGGCGTTGCGCAAGGCGGTCGACGATGGAGTCGACGTCGTGATCACCTCGGGCGGCACCGGCATCTCGCCGACCGACAGCACGCCTGACCAAACCGTGGCGGTCCTGGACTACATGATCCCCGGCTTGGCCGACGCCATCCGCCGGTCCGGCCTGCCGAAAGTGCCGACGTCGGTGTTGTCGCGCGGGGTGTGCGGCGTGGCGGGCCGGACGTTGATCGTCAACCTGCCGGGCTCACCCGGCGGCGTACGCGACGGCCTTGGCGTGCTCGCCGAGGTGCTCGATCACGCACTTGATCAACTCGCCGGCGGGGATCATCAACAATGACGAGCGTATTGCGTGCTGCCATGACCGAAGAGCCGATTTTTCTGGCGGAGCACGAAGAGTTGGTGGGCCACCAGTCGGCGGGGGCCGTCGTTGGGTTCGTCGGCATGATTCGCGACCACGACGGTGGACGTCGGGTGGTGCGGCTGGAGTATTCCGCGCACCCGTCGGCGGCACAGGTCATCGCCCACCTGGTGGCCGAGGTTGCCGACGACTCCAAAGGTGTGCGCGCCGTCGCGGCCAGCCACCGCATCGGTGTGCTGCACATCGGCGAGGCGGCACTGGTGGCCGCGGTCGCCGCCGATCACCGGCAAGCGGCATTCGAAACCTGCGCGCGCCTGGTGGACACCATCAAGGCACGGCTACCGGTGTGGAAGCACCAGTTCTTCGACGACGGAACCGAAGAATGGGTGGGCTCGGCCTGACGGCCTCGCGGCGCTGACCTAGTTCGACCCACTTCGCCCGGCTGCCGGGCCCACCCCAAAGCAGGCGGTCCTTGGGGCGTGCCCGGCAACCTCTGACTATGCGTGTGGCGTTAGTTGTCCTGAGATGGCTGCGCAAGAGCGGCCAGCGCGTCGTTCCCCTGAACGTCCTGAGCCCGAATCGCTTCCCACAGTTTTTGGGTGTATCCCAACGTCGAAACGTGCGCCGGCATGTTCTCCGGTACGAAACCGTGGAAGTCCGTGTCCGCCGGAGGCGCGGGTGGAACATCCGCCGGAGGCGCGGGTGGAACATCCGCCGGAGGCGCGGGTGGAACATCCGCCGGAGGCGCGGGAAGATCCGCCGGCGGCGCGGGAAGATCCGCCGGCGGCGCCGGTTGATCGGCCGGAGGCGCGGGAAGATCCGCCGGAGGCGCGGGAAGATCCGCCGGAGGCGCGGGAAGATCCGCCGGCGGCGCGGGAAGATCCGCCGGAGGCGCCGGTTGATCGGCCGAAGCTAATAGCACAGGCGCGGGCGGGTCAGCCGGCGGCGGGGGTGGGGGAGGAGCGTCCGGCGGAGGCGCATCTGCGGGTGGCGGAGCCAGCGGTGCCGGCTGCCCGTTCAGACCCGGCGCGTCGAGGGGCGCGTCCAGCGCCCTTGGCGCGAGAACCTGACGGGGGGTCGCGCCCGACAGCGGGCCACCGCACACCGGCCACGCACCGCGGCCTTGGGTGGCCAGCACGCGCTCGGCGACCGCGATCTGCTGTTCCCTGGTAGCGAGCTCGGCCGACGGGGCGTACTCGCCACCGCCGTGCGAGGACCAGGTGGCGGCGCTGAACTGCACACCGCCGTGGTAGCCGTTGCCGGTGTTGATTGCCCAGTTGCCGCCGGACTCGCAGCGGGCTACTTGATCCCATTCGCCGTCGGTGGCCGCGGCCGCCTGGGCAGCGAGGGCGATACTGCCGCCGCCGAGGACCGCGCCGGTGACAGCGATCTTGGCGACACTGATGTTTGACGTCGTGGGCTTGCGGTGACGTCCACTCATAGGCGCTGAGAATTCCTCTCTCGTCACGCGCCTGCGAGGTCAGCTGTCGGGTTCGGGTTGGAGAGGCCACCCGGCCGTCGTCGTATTCCAGCGAAACGACGTCGGCTTCACCCCAAGGAGCCGCAAGCGGCCCCACTCCGTTCACGGTGGACCGGTGGGTCCCCCGCCTCCATCCACTTGATCGGTCCCCTGCCTACTGGATGGAGCTCGGCGCGATAGAGAGGGGAAGGTCCGCCAATCAGGTTGGCTTGGCGAGCCTTCGGAGACGGTAACGGTTTCTGTTGATCTCGTCACGTTGGGTGAAACTCGGCGTTTCCCGTGCGGTCATCTCCCAAAACCGCAGGAACACCAGGAGTTTGCGCTGGTCATGCCAACCGAGATCGGAGCGTATCCGCGCCGTTATCATTCTGTTATGTGAGATATTTCACAGTTTCAGCCGCCGGCGAAAGGGGGTAACACGTCGATCGTGTTGCCGGGGTGTAACGCTGCGGTCTCGTCGCGCACGGCGATCCCGTCGCACAGATACGAGCAACGGCTCAACACGGTGGCGAGCCGACTGCCCCGGACGGCGAGCCGCTCCACCAATTGCGCGACCGTGGTGCCCGGCCGCAGCATGACCGTCTCGGATTCGGCGCCGGCGGCCGCCCGCGCGGCGGCAAAATAACGCACCGTCACCTGCATCCCCTCTACGGGGGCATGACCCATCGGGTTAACCACCAATGGCGCTCATCGGGCGGTCGGGCTGGATGAAGTTCGGGTCGTTGATTCCGTGACCGGCGGGTTTGGCCCACATCGCGGCGCGCCACGCCGCCTCAACCGCGTCGTCGGACGCACCGGTGCGCAACAGGCCGCGAAGATCCGTTTCCTGTGTGGCGAACAGGCAGCTGCGGATCTGGCCGTCGGCCGTTAGCCGAGTGCGGTCGCAGGTCGAGCAGAAGGCGCGCGAGACCGAGGCGATGACCCCGAATTTTCCGCTCGGCGTGCCCGGGCCACTGTCGACCAGCCATAGCTGGGCGGGCGCTGATCCCCGCGGCGCCGGATCCGGACGTAGCCGGAAGTGCGGGTGCAGCGCCGCCAGCACATCGTCGGCGCTTAGCGCGGCGTCGCGGCGCCACTGGTGCCCGGCATCCAGCGGCATCTGCTCGATGACGCGCAGTTGATAGCCATGCTCGAGGCAAAATCCCAACAGGTCCACCACGTCTTCGCGCCCGGTGGCGGGATCAAGGACGGCGTTCACTTTGACCGGCGTCAAACCGGTGGCCTTAGCGGCGGCCAAGCCCGCCAGCACATCAGCGAGCCGGTCCCGACGGGTGATCGCCGCGAAGTGGTCCCGATCCACACTGTCCAGCGACACGTTGACGCGATCTAGGCCGGCCCGGGCGAGCGTGGCAGCCCGCCGCGCCAGGCCCACACCATTGGTGGTCAAGGAGATCTCCGGACGCGGCCGCAGACTGGCCGCCGCTTCGACCACCTCTTCGAGGTGACGCGCCAACAGGGGTTCACCACCGGTGAACCGCACGCTGGTGACGCCCAACCGGGTGACGGCGATGTGCATGAGCCTTACCAGCTCGTCGCGACTGAGCAGTTGCTCGCCGGGCAGCCAGTCCAGGCCATCCGCCGGCATGCAATAACTGCACCTCAGGTTGCAGCGATCGGTCAGCGATACCCGCAGATCGGTGGCGACTCGGCCGTACGTGTCCACCAGCGGGCCCACGGTAGGGGTCTGCAGTGCCTGACCGTCGACGACACGATCGCCCGTTGAGCCGTCGAACCGGCCTGGCACCGTCGGCACACCCAGCGCAGTCAGGGTCATGCCGGCACCGGTGCGTCTCGGGCCGGCGAGCCGACCGCAACGATCTGCTTGCCCAGCGGCATCAACGAGACGGGGATCAGTTTGAGGTTGGCCAGCGCCAGGGGGATGCCGATGATCGTAAGCGCCATCGCGGCCGCACTTATCAGATGGCCGATCGCCAGCCATACACCGAACAGCAGCACCCAGAGGACATTTCCGATCAGAGCGCCGGCCCCCGCCGTCGGCTTGTCGACGATCGTGCGGCCGAACGGCCACAATGCGTACGAGGCGATGCGCAGCGATGCGAAGCCGAAGGGGATGGTGATGATGAGCAGGAAGCTGATCAGCGCCGCGACCAGGTATCCGGCGGCCATCCAGAGGCCGCCGAATGTCAGCCAGATGACGTTCAGTATTAGGCGCATATTTCCTCCGGCGGTAATGCCAGCCTACCGAGTAACGAGTAACGGGGGTGCTCGTCGGGCAAGCATCCGAGTAGGATCAGAAGCCAACATTGCGTCCTGCGCAGGCGGGACGCTTCTTGCGTTGCCCATCCTAGTGATCCGTTAGACAAGCAGGTGAGACCAGTGCCGACCGGCAAGGTTAAGTGGTACGACGCCGACAAGGGGTTTGGCTTCCTGTCGCAGGAGGACGGCGAAGACGTGTACGTGCGCTCCTCGGCGTTGCCCGCTGGAGTCGAGGGCCTCAAAGCGGGCCAGCGCGTCGAGTTCGGCATCGCTTCCGGCCGGCGCGGACCGCAGGCTTTGAGCCTCAAGCTGATTGAGGCGCCGCCCAGCCTGGCCAAGACCCGCCGGGAGGCACCCGCCGAGCACAAGCACAGTCCCGACGAGCTGCACGGGATGGTCGAGGACATGATCACGTTGCTGGAGAGCACCGTACAGCCCGAGTTGCGCAAGGGTCGCTACCCGGACCGCAAGACGGCGCGCCGGGTCTCCGAGGTGGTCAAGGCGGTGGCGCGCGAGCTCGACTCCTAGCCGTTGCGGGCGGTCATTTTGCTGACGATTCGCCTTTCTGACGATTCGCCGTAGTATCGGGGAACCGGGCAGTCAAGCTTCGATGTGAATCGTTAGCAAGGAGGCGGCAATGGCACAGCAAGCGCAGGTCACCGAGGAGCAAGCGAGAGCTCTCGCCGAGGAATCCCGCGAAAGCGGTTGGGATAAACCATCTTTCGCTAAAGAGTTGTTTCTCGGCCGTTTCCCGCTGGAGCTCATTCACCCGTTCCCCAAACCCTCGGATGCCGAGGAGGAGCGCATCCGAGCGTTCCTCGGCAAGTTGCGGGAGTTTTTGGGCACCGTCGATGGCAGCGTCATCGAACGCGACGCGCAGATCCCCGACGAATACGTCAAGGGGTTGGCCGAACTGGGCTGTTTCGGTATGAAAATACCGTCCGAATACGGCGGCCTGAACATGTCCCAAGTCGCCTACAACCGGGCGCTGATGATGATTTCCTCCGTCAATCCCAGTCTCGGCGCACTGTTGTCGGCCCACCAGTCGATCGGGGTACCCGAGCCACTCAAACTCGCCGGGACCCCCGAGCAGAAGCGGAAGTTCTTGCCGCGCTGTGCCGCCGGCGCCATATCGGCCTTTCTGCTCACCGAGCCCGACGTCGGCTCCGATCCCGCGCGGCTCGCGTCGACGGCGACACCGGTCGAGGATGGCAGCGCGTACGAACTCGATGGCGTGAAGTTGTGGACCACCAACGGCGTGGTCGCCGAACTGCTGGTGGTGATGGCCCGAGTTCCCAAGTCTGAGGGGCATCGCGGCGGAATCAGCGCCTTCGTCGTCGAGGCCGATTCACCAGGCATCACCGTGGAGCGCCGCAACAAATTCATGGGGTTGCGCGGCATCGAGAACGGCGTGACCAGGCTGCACCGCGTCCGGGTGCCCAGCGAGAATCTGATCGGCCGCGAAGGCGACGGTCTGAAGATCGCGCTGACCACCCTCAACGCCGGACGGTTGTCCATTCCGGCAAGCGCGACGGGGTCGTCGAAGTGGGCGTTGAAGATAGCGCGGGAGTGGTCTGGCGAGCGCGTGCAGTGGGGCAAACCGCTCGCCGAGCATGAAGCGGTGGCCGGCAAGATCTCGTTCATCGCCGCCACCAACTACGCCCTTGATGCGGTGCTCGAGCTGTCGGCCCAGATGGCTGACGAAGGGCGTAACGACATTCGGATCGAGGCCGCGTTGGCCAAATTGTGGTCCAGCGAGATGGCCTGCCTTATGGCCGACGAGCTCATGCAGATTCGCGGTGGCAGGGGCTATGAGACCGCGGAGTCACTGGCCGTGCGTGGGGAACGGGCGGTGCCGGTTGAGCAGGCGGTGCGGGACGTGCGGATCAACCGGATCTTCGAAGGATCCAGCGAGATCATGAGGCTGCTCATCGCCCGGGAGGCGGTCGACGCGCACCTCGCCGCGGCCGGTGACCTTGCCAAGCCCAACGCCGGCTTGCGGCAAAAGGCGACTGCGGCCGTCGGCGCCACCGGCTTCTACGCAAAGTGGTTGCCACAGCTTGCTTTCGGCGAAGGCCAGCGGCCCGGCGCCTACAGCGAGTTCGGCTCACTGGCACCGCACCTGCGGTTCATCGAACGGTCCAGCCGCAAGCTGGCCCGCAATACCTTTTACGGTATGGCGCGTTGGCAGGCCAAACTCGAGCAGCGGCAAGGATTCCTCGGCCGCATCGTTGATATAGGCGCCGAGCTGTTCGCGATGTCCGCGGCGTGTGTGCGGGCAAAGGCGCAGCACGCCGCGGATCCGGCGGTCGGTGCACAGGCCTACGAGCTGGCCGAAACCTTTTGCCAACAAGCAACTTTGCGGGTGGAGGCACTGTTCCATGCGTTGTGGAGCAACACCGACCCCAGCGATGTCCAGCTGACCCGCAATCTGCTGCAGGACCGGTACATCTGGCTTGAAGAGGGGATCATCGATCAGTCAGAGGGCACTGGGCCCTGGATCGCCCACTGGGAAGAAGGCACGTCCAGCGAGACCAATCTGGCTCGGCGCTTCCTCACCTGACCCAGCCCCGCCGCGACATGTCGCGTTGGAGCGAAGGGCACAATGGTCGCCATGGCGTCCTATGTAGTCCCGGCCGGCGAATTCACCCGCGACACGAACTACATCACCACCCGGATCACCATCGACGGGCGCGACGGCTACCCGGTAGAGCCGGGCCGCTATCGCCTCGTGGTCGCCCGCGCCTGCCCGTGGGCTAACCGCGCCATCATCGTCCGGAGGCTGCTGGGCCTGGAAAGTGTTGTCTCCATTGGGTTTTGCGGACCCACGCACGACGAGCGCAGCTGGACATTCGATCTCGATCCGGGCGGTGTCGACCCGGTACTGAAGATCCCGCGGCTGCAAGACGCTTACTTCAAACGCTTCCCCGACTACCCCAAAGGCATCACGGTGCCCGCGATCGTGGATGTCCCGGCCGGCGCGGTCGTCACCAACGATTTCGCGCAGATGACCTTGGATTTCTCCACCGAGTGGTCCGCCTACCATCGCGACGGTGCACCGCAGCTGTACCCGGAGCGATTGCGCGCCGAGATCGACGAGGTGAACAAGAGGGTCTACACCGAGATAAACAACGGCGTCTACCGGTGCGGCTTCGCCGGCTCACAGCAGGCGTACGAGGCGGCCTACGATCGGCTGTTCGCCGCGTTGGATTGGGTGAGCGATCGTTTGACCACCCACCGATATTTGGTGGGCGACACCATCACCGAGGCCGACGTACGGCTGTTCACCACGTTGGCCCGCTTCGACCCGGTGTACCACGGCCATTTCAAATGCAACCGAAGCAACCTCAGCGAGATGCCGGTGTTGTGGGAATACGCGCGCGACCTGTTTCAGACCCCGGGTTTCGGCGATACGGTCGACTTCATTCAGATCAAGCAGCACTACTACATCGTGCACGCCGACATCAACCCCACCCGTATCGTGCCCAAGGGCCCTGACTTGTCCAACTGGCTCTCCCCGCATGGCCGGGAAGCACTGGGCGGCAGGCCATTCGGAGACGGAACCCCGCCGGCGCCACCCCTCGAGGCCGAGCGAGTGCCGGCGGGTCACGGCGCTTAACTCGCTGTCCCGAACGTCGAGGTTTTGCCGCAGACTCCGGCGTTTCGGCTCGGCGCCAGAAGACTCAAAACGTCAGCCGCACCGACCATTCCGCGTGCGGGACGTCGCGTAGCTCACCGGCGGGATCGGCCACCAGCGTCAGCAGCTGCACGACTATTCCGGCCAGGCGCCCCCGCTGCGGGTCGACGGAGGGGATAGTGACCGCGAACCGGGTCCCCGGACGAAAGATCGTGCTGGTGGTGTTGGTTGGGTCTTCATACACCTGCAGCAGCCGCCAGGGCGCCCGGTAGATGGCATCGGGCACCGAAAGCTGCACTGGATAGTGCTCGTTAACCGCAAGCTCACCCTGGGTCTGTGGGGTGTCACAGTCGTCGACGTTGAGGACGTTGCAATACATGTATGGCCCCACCCGGGTCAGGTGGCCATGCGAATACGCGCTGACCTCGGGCCGCTGCGGGCCCCGCGGGCGCACCAGCAGCCAGGTGCCCACCCCCGCTCCCACACACAACACGGCCACCAGGCAGGCCAGCAGCACGGCCAGACCGCGCTTGCTTCTGCGTTTCACTCCGCTACCACCGCCCGGCTGCCAGCGCTGCGGCGGATGCCTTCCTGCTCGACCATGACGGGCCGATTACCGCCGAGGCCCGGAATCAGCGAGTCGCCTCGGAAGCTGACCAGGGTCTGCGCCAGGCCCAGAATCAAAAGGGCGGTGACTGCGGTGAAACCGACCCACAGTTCGGTGTACACCAAAACACCCAGGGCGCCACCGAGCACCCAGGCCAGCTGGAGCGTCGACTCCGAGCGCCCGAATCCCGATGCCCGCGATTCCTCGGGCAAATCGTGTTGCAACGAGGCGTCCAGGGACGCCTTCGCGATGGCGCTGGACCCGGAGGTGACCAGGGTGGCAATCACGGCCGCCGCCAGGGTGCCGGCCACCGCAGCCGCCAACGCGACCGCAGACACCGCCACCGTGCAGCGCACCACCAGCATCGCCGGCCGGCCCAGCCGCAGGCGCGCGCTGGTGAAGTTGCCGGCGAAGTTGCCGACGCCGGCCGCGGCGCCGATCATTCCTAACATGCCCAGCTGAACCCAACCGTTGGCTTGGTGCGCCTTGGCGACAAACGCCGGGTACAAGAACAAGAAGCCGACCATCACCTTGATGGTGCAATTGCCCCACAGCGAAGTAATGATGTTGCGGCCCAACGGCTGCCGAAGCGTTCCGCCGACTTTCTTGACTTCCTCCGGCCAGTCCCCCACACGTGGGAGGTGCCCCCATCGCCGCGGGGGGCCGCTGTCCTGGCGATAGCTCAAAGTGGCGGGCACCTCGCCTGCGGTCACCTCAACCCAGCGCGGAATGCGCATCGACAGCGAGGCACCGACGATGGTGACCGCGATGACGACGAACAACGCGCCGGGCAGCTTGAGCAGATGGGTGCAGGCGAATTCGACGCCGGCCGCGACCGCACCGCCGGCGATGGTGCCACCCAGCAGACCGAATACGGTCAGCCGAGAGTTGACCCGCACCAGGTCGATGGTCGGGGGCATGACCCGCGGTGTCACGGCGCTGCGCAGCACACTGAACGACTTTGAGAGCACCATCATCGCTAGCGCACACGGATAGAGCACCACGGACGGGTAACTGCCGGAGGCGCCGTCATAGTTGAGGATCAGCACCACCGCCAACGCCGTGCGAAGCGCGAACGACCCGGCCAGCGCGGCTCGGCGGCCGTGCTGCAACCGATCCAGTGCCGGACCGATCAACGGCGCGATCACCGCGAACGGCGCAATGGTGATCAGCAGATACAGCGCCACCCGGCCCTTGCCCTCTCCGGTGGCCGCGGCGAAGAACAAGGTGTTGGCCAGTGCGACGGCCATCGCGGCATCCACCGCGGAGTTCGCCACCACGGGCCACGTCAGCGCCGTCAGACCGGACTTGTCGGCGCCGTCGGCGGTGGCGGCGCGTTGCACCATCCAGTACATCTTCGAACCCATTTCGCGGCTGCGCTGCGCCGCGGCGCGGGTGACCCTGATGCGTTCACCGGAGCCGGTACCCCGTGGTGGTGTGCTGCCGCGGTCTGGTTCCGGCTCGTGCCCGATGGGCGGCAAATAGCGGTTTGCGCTGAGCATGGGCGGCGGACGGCGCGCTCGGCGAGAGGCAGCTGCGTCGGCAGGATAGTTGGCCGTGCCCGGATGCTGGTTGGTAGATCCGCTGCGGGTCCGGCGCCCCGGGTTTGAGGCCACGCGGCCCGGATCATCACGCCGCCGTCCAGACACGATCCGATTCTCCCCCATGCCGACTCCATGCGTCTGCAGGCAACCGGGTGTGGCTCGCCAACCTAGTATTGGAGACGCAATGGGAAGAGAGGGGACAGCGTGACCGGGCCCATCGAGGAATCCGCCGTGGCGACCGTGGCCGAGCGGCCAGCAGGGTTGGAGGCGGTGCTTACGGGCGCGGTCGACCAGGCCAGGGCCGCCGTCGTGGAGTTCAGCGGCGAGGACGCGGTCGGGGATTATCTGGGCGTCAGGCACGAGGATTGGAACGCTGCCACCCACCGATTCCTGGCGCATCTACCGGGTTACCAGGGGTGGCAGTGGGCCGTCGTCGTCGCTGCGTATCCCGGTGCCGAGCACGCCACCATCAGCGAAGTGGTCGTGGTTCCGGGGCCGACGGCATTGTTGGCGCCCGAGTGGGTGCCGTGGGAGCAGCGAGTGCGGCCGGGGGACTTGACCCCCGGAGACTTGCTGGCGCCCGCGGCAAACGATCCACGGTTGGTTCCGGGTTACGCCGCCAGCGGTGACCCGCAAGTCGATGAGACCGCCGCCGAAATCGGGCTGGGCCGGCGCTGGGTGATGAGTGGCTGGGGCCGCGCGGAGGCTGCCGAACGATGGCACGGCGGGGACTACGGCCCTGACTCCCCGATGGGCCGCTCCACCAAGCGGGTGTGCCGCGACTGCGGCTTTTTCCTGCCGCTGGCCGGCTCGCTCGGCGCGATGTTCGGCGTATGCGGCAACGAGCTGTCGGCCGATGGGCACGTCGTCGACAAGATGTATGGCTGCGGCGCGCATTCGGATACTCCGGCGCCGGCGGGTACCGGCTCGCCCATGTATGAGCCATACGACGATGGTGTGCTCGACATTGTGGAGGCCTTGCCCGAGCCCCGGGAGTCGCCCGAGCCCCCGGAGACGTCGCAGCCCCAGCCGGAGCCGGAGGCCGGCCCGGAGATTGAGCCGGAGTTGCCGGAGTCGCCAGATTCGGAGCCCGAGCTGCCGGAGTCTCCGCCCGAGCCGTTGGAGCCGCCGCACTAACCCGTTTCGGCGGCCTCCTTGATTTTTGCCAACGAGGTATTCATGCCCTCGAGCAATTCGCTTTCGAAGTTGGTCGTGCCGCCGAAGAGCGTATTCACCGACAAGTTCGAAAATGCCGTGACGCCGTTTTCGGCGTGTCGGCTTTCAATCAACCGGGGTGCCGGCGCCGTTGGGTTGCAGTTCGTAGCTCCAGATAGTGCGGTTGGTGTCGACGCGGAACGCGAGCTTTTGGTCGGGGATGACCTCGACGATGGTGCAGGTGGTCGGCCAGAACAAGTGGTTGCGGCGATTGAGGTTGAGGGTGCGCGTACCTTGCCGCAGCGCGCCGAAGGGCCTCATATGCCGACATTGCGGGCTCCACTCCGGCATGCGCCGAAGATCGGAGATCAACTGCCAGACTTTGGAAACCGGCGCGTTGATATCGATTTGCGCTTGGAGTAGCGGGGCTACCATCGGTCCTCCCGTTGGGTTGCTGAATCAGTGATCGCCGAGATAACTTTCGAGTCCGGATTGTGCGCCGCGTGCGCCACGACGCGCTGCAGCAAGTTGCCACACGAACGTGGCCGTGCCGAGCAATCCCACGCCGATGCCCGCCAGCGTCACCGGACGCCAACTCTGCAGGTCGGGGATAAGGAATGCGGCGACCGCCGCGATCACCCAGCCGAGTTCACCGAGGGCGACGATTGGCCACACGTGAAGCAGCGCGGGCGGCAGCGGCGGGGCCTGGCGGTTCTGGCCGGCTTCGGCAGACATTGCGCTTAACATACCGCCGCTTTGACCCGCTCCTGGGAGCTGGCCGGAAACGCCGCGTCAGCAAAGCCCGTCGTTCACCGTTTCTTATCCCGCGTTCTCAGGCTTCCGTGTAACCTCGCGCCATGCCTGACAGCGATGCACGGCTCCCCAGCGACCTGTCGCTGGCGGTCATGCGGCTGGCTCGCCAACTCCGGTTCCGCAACCCGTCGTCGCCCGTGTCGTTGTCTCAGCTGTCGGCGCTGGCCACGCTGGCCAACGAGGGACCGATGACGCCTGGTGCGTTGGCTATTCGTGAACGGGTCCGGCCGCCGTCGATGACCCGGGTGATTGCTTCGCTGGCCGACATGGGGCTGGTCGACCGGGCGCCGCATCCCGTCGACGGCCGGCAGGTGCTGGTCTCGGTGTCCGAGTCGGGTGCCGAGTTGGTCAGGGCGGCGCGGCGGGCCCGTCAGGAATGGCTGGCCAAGCGGCTGGCGACGCTCGACGCTGACCAGCGCGAGATTCTGCGCAACGCGGCCGATCTGATGTTGGCCCTGGTCGACGAAGGCCCGTGAGCCACCGGACCGATGACCTAAATGTTGAGGACGTTGACGATCCCGACGATCCGCGGCTCGACGACTTCCGCGACCTGAACAGCATCGATCGGCGTCCCGACTTGCCGTCCGGCAAAGGCCTGGTGATCGCGGAAGGCGTGCTGGTCGTGCGGCGCATGCTCGCCTCCCGGTTCACCCCGCATGCGCTGCTGGGGACCGACCGCCAGCTCGTCGAACTCAAACACGACCTGGCCGGTAGCGCAGTGCCGTTCTATCGAACATCGGCCGACGTCATGGCGCGAGTGGTCGGCTTTCATCTCAATCGCGGCGTGCTGGCGGCCGCGCGGAGGGTGCCGGAACCCAGCGTGGCGCAGGTGGTCGACGGCGCCGCGACCATCGCTGTGCTCGAAGGGGTCAACGACCACGAGAACCTTGGCTCGATTTTTCGCAACGCGGCCGGCTTGGGCGTCGACGCGGTGGTGTTCGGCAGCGGCTGCTCCGACCCGCTGTATCGCCGCGCTGTTCGGGTGTCCATGGGCCACGCATTGCTGGTGCCGTATGCGCGAGCAACCGATTGGCCTCGCGAGCTTTCGATACTGAAAGACATCGGGTTTCGGCTGCTGGCGCTGACTCCCAACGGTCAGGCGTGTGACTTGGCGGAGGCGATGACGGCCGCACGGGATGACCGCATCGCGGTGCTGGTGGGGGCCGAGGGCCCGGGCCTCACCCCGGCCACCCTGCGGTTAAGCGACGTGTGGGTGCGCATCCCGATGTCGCGAGGCACTGACTCGCTGAACGTGGCGACGGCGGCCGCTTTGGCGTTCTACGAACGGGCAATTCAAGCTAGGCTCGGTCGGTGAGTGACGAGCCCGTGCCGTGGGCAACGGGTTTGACGGTTGCCGGGTTCGTCGCGGCAGTGACCGGCGCCAGCGTCGTGGTGCTGAGTCTGGGCTTGATCCGGGTGCATCCATTGCTGGCTGTGGGACTCAACATCGTGGCCGCCGGCGGCCTGGCCCCGACGCTGTGGGCGTGGCGGCGCACGCCGGTGCTGCGCTGGTTTGTGCTGGGCGCCGGAGTAGGTGTTGCTGTTGCGTGGCTAACGCTGGTTGCGCTGATGGTGTCCGGGAGGGCCTAACCCCGCCTAAACGTGTCCGCCGGAGCGCACCCCGAGCAGCACGTCCTCCCACGCCGGAATGACCGGCTTACCGCGTCGGGTATGCACGGGCTGCTCCTGCGGCGCGGGGATGGCGGGCTTCGCCGTCTCCTCGAAGTCGACGTGGGCCAACCGAGGCAGCGGCCGAATCGGACGGTCGAAGTTCGGGTCGGTCAGCTCACTGGCCGCGTCGTCGATCGCCGTGACGGTTCCGCCGTGGGCGCCAGGGGTGAAGCAGAAGTGGGCGATGTTGTCCGAACGGCCGGCCTTCCACGCGAGCTGTACCGTCCAGCGGCTGTCTTCATTGCGCCAGGCGTCCCAGCTGATTTTGCCGGGCTGGAGACCGCGCGTCACGAGCGCGGCGGTGATGGTTTCCAGCAACGTGAGCACGGCCGGACCGTCGGCCAGTACCGGATGCGCGGCCGTTGCCAGCTCGGCGGCGCGAGCACGTTCCAGCAGTACCGGGTGGGCAAAACGGCGGACCCGCGAGACGTCGGAGCCCGACGCCGCGGCCACTTGTTCTACGGACGCCCCGGCGCGAATCTTCGCCTGAATTTCCTTTGGGCTCAGCATGTTTGTGACACTGATATCGAGTTGCGGTTGCTCAGGCGGCGCGGGTTCGCCGCGCAGCGCCGCCTTGAGTTTTTCATTGATCGCCAGCTTGAACTGTTCCGTCGGGTCTTTCGTCTCACAGACGATGTGTTTGCCATCGGCATCGAGTCCAACCATTTTGAGTTCCCGCATGGCTTCTCCTCGCAGGCTCCGTGCAGGTCGGCGACGGACCCATCACGTGCGCACTTTAGCGCAGCGGACGCCGGTAACCCGGTCTGACACGCTGGGCGGTTGCAGGTTGATGACGGTGAGGTTAAAGCTGACCGTCGGGCTATAGCCGCTCGACTACCCAGTCGACACATTGGGTGAGCGCGCTGATGTCCTCGGGGTCGACCGCGGGGAACATCCCGACCCGCAACTGGTTGCGGCCCAGCTTGCGGTACGGCTCGGTGTCGACGATGCCGTTAGCCCGCAACGTCTTCGCGACGGCCGCGGCGTCAACCTCATCGACGAAATCGATGGTTCCGACCACCTGAGACCGCAGTGCCGGGTCGGTGACGAACGGCCTGGTGTAGGAGCGATCTTCCGCCCACGAGTACAGCCGCTGCGCCGAGTCCGCCGTCCGCTTGACGGCCCAGTCCAGTCCGCCGTTGCCGAGCATCCAGTCGAGCTGCTCGGCCATCAGCGCCAGGGTGCCGATTGCCGGGGTGTTGTATGTCTGGTTCTTCAGGCTGTTCTCCACCGCGATCGGCAGCGACAGAAAGTCCGGAACCCACCGACCGGACGCGGCGATGGACTCCACCCGCGACAGCGCGGCGGGGCTCGTGACGGCCAACCAAAGGCCGCCGTCGCTGGCGAAGTTCTTCTGCAGCGAGAAGTAGTAGGCGTCGGCGTCGGTGATCTCGACCGGCAGGCCACCGGCGCCAGAGGTCGCGTCGATGACGATCAATGCGTCACCGGAACCGGCGGGGCGGCGGACAGGCACCGCGACCCCGGTCGACGTCTCATTGTGCGCCCAGGCGATGACGTCGACCGAGGGATCACTCTGCGGCTCGGGTGCGCTGCCGGCATCCGAGTTGATGATGATGGGATCGCCGACGAACGGGTTTTTGCTGACCGCGGAGGCGAACTTGGAGCTGAATTCGCCGTAGGACAGGTGCAGGGAGCGCCTGTCGATCAAGCCGAAGGCCGCGGCATCCCAGAACGCCGTGGCGCCGCCATTGCCAAGAATGACCTCATAACCGTCGGGCACGGAGAACAGCTCGGCCACTCCCGAGCGCACCCGCCCCACCAGGTTCTTGACCGGCGCTTGCCGGTGCGATGTACCGAACAAGGGCGCCGCGGTAGTGGTCAACGCCTTCAACTGTTCGGGCCGCACCTTCGACGGGCCGCATCCGAAGCGACCGTCGCGGGGTTTGATGTCAGCGGGGATCTCGAGCTGGTCAGCCATGCCCATCAGGGTAGTGAGCGCAGCTGACGCGCCGACGCGGCGGTCCGTGCTGTGAGCTAGGTCATGCCGCACGCCTGACCACTGGTCAGCCCACAGCTCGCGGGAGGGGCTAGAAACTATCCGGTACCTGCGGTACTGTCTGGACATAGCACGTCCAAATGTAAACCTCGTTGGGGAGGCTTGGAATGGCCAGGACGCGAATGGTTCGACGTTGGCGCCGCAATATGGAGGTGCGCGACGACGTCGAGTACGTGAACACGCTTGCCACACTGTCTGAGGGGTCGGTGCGGCGAAACTTCAACCCCTACACCGATATCGATTGGGATGCACCGGAATTCGCGGTCACTGAGAACGATTCGCGGTGGATCCTGCCGACGACCGACCCGTTGGGGCGCCATCCGTGGTATCTGGCGCAGTCGGACGAACGCAAGATCAAGATCGGCATGTGGCGACAGGCCAACGTGGCCAAGGTTGGCCTGCACTTTGAATCGATCCTGATCCGCGGCCTGATGAACTACACGTTCTGGGTGCCGAACGGGTCGCCGGAATATCGCTACTGTCTGCACGAGTCGGTTGAAGAGTGCAACCACACCATGATGTTTCAGGAGATGGTCAACCGCGTCGGCGCTGACGTCCCGGGCATGCCGCGGTTGCTGCGCTGGCTTTCGCCGTTGGTTCCGCTGGTGGCCGGTCCGTTCCCGGTGGCGTTTTTCATCGGCGTGCTCGCCGGTGAGGAACCGATCGACCACACACAGAAAAATGTGCTGCGCGAAGGCAAGTCGTTGCATCCGATCATGGAGCGGGTGATGGCGATTCACGTCGCCGAGGAGGCGCGGCACATCTCATTCGCACACGAGTTCCTGCGCAGGCGGTTGCCGCATTTGACCAAGCGGCAACGGTTCTGGACCGCGCTGTACCTGCCGTTGACGATGAAGACGTTGTGTCGCGCCATCGTGGTGCCACCCAAGGCCTTCTGGCGCGAGTTCGATATCCCGCGCGAGGTCAAAAAGGAGCTCTTCTTCCGCTCGCCAGAATCGCGAAAGTGGCTGAGCGACATGTTCGGTGACGTGCGGATGCTGGCCCACGACACCGGGCTGATGGAGACGCGGTCGGCACGGCTGATGTGGCGGCTGTGCAAGATCGACGGCAAGCCGTCGCGTTACCGCAGCGAGCCGCAGCGCCAGTATCTCGCCACCGCGCCGGCTGCGTAGGTTTGCCCGGGTTCATTTATGCCGCACGTTATTACCCAGTCGTGTTGCAACGACGGGTCCTGCGTCTTCGCGTGCCCGGTGAACTGCATTCACCCGACACCGGACGAGCCGGGCTTCGCCACCTCGGAGATGCTATACATCGATCCGGCGGCTTGTGTGGACTGCGGCGCCTGCGTAAGTGCCTGCCCCGTCGGCGCGATCGCGCCGGACAACCGGTTGGATTCCAGGCAACTGCCGTTCGTGCAGATCAACGCTTCCTTCTACCCGGAGCGGCCTGAAGGCGTAAAGCTGCCGCCGACATCGAAGCTGGCCCCGGTGATTCCGGCCGCCGAAGTGCGTGCTCGGCGTCAGCCCTTGACCGTGGCGGTCGTCGGCTCCGGGCCGGCGGCGATGTACGCCGCCGATGAGCTGCTCACTCAGCGCGGCGTGCGAGTCAACGTCTTTGAGAAGCTGCCTGCCCCTTACGGTTTGGTGCGCGCCGGGGTGGCACCCGATCACCAGAACACCAAACGGGTCACTCGGCTCTTCGATCGCGTCACTGCCCATCACGGCTTCCGGTTTTTGCTCAATGTTGAGGTCGGCAAGCACTTGAGCTACGCCGACCTACTGGCCCACCATCACGCCGTGTTGTACGCCGTCGGTGCGCCCGACGACCGTCGCCTCGACATCGACGGCATGGACCTGCCGGGCACCGCGACCGCGACTGAATTGGTCGCCTGGATCAACGGGCATCCCGACTTTGCCGATCTGCCAGTCGATCTCAGCCACGAGCGGGTGGTGATCATCGGCAACGGAAACGTCGCCCTCGACGTGGCCCGAGTGCTCACCGCGGACCCGGATGACTTGGCCCGCACCGACATTTCGGACCGCGCACTGCAAGCGCTTCGCGGCTCTGCGGTGCGCGAAGTGGTGATCGCCGCCCGGCGGGGGCCCGCCGACTCGGCGTTCACCCTGCCGGAACTGATCGGGCTCACCGGTGCCTCCGAGGTCATGCTCAGTGCGGCCGACCACGAGCTGGTGGCCGCCGACCTCGGGACCGTGTCGGACGCCTTGACCAGGAACAAGCTCGAAATCCTGAACAAACTCCGCGTCGACTCGACGCCGGCCCAAGAAGTCGGACGACCGCGAATCAGGCTCGCCTACCAGCTCACCCCGACCCGCATTCTGGGTAACCACCGGGTCACCGGCGCGGAGTTCTCCGTCACCGGCACCGACGAGATGTGCCGGTTAGAAGCGGGCCTGGTACTGACGTCGATTGGCTACCGCGGTAAGCCGATTCGGGATCTTCCGTTTGACGAGTCAGTCGGTGTGGTCCCCAACGACGGGGGTCGGGTGATCGACCCCGACTCCAAAAGGCCGGTGCCCGGCGCGTACGTCGCGGGCTGGATTAAGCGTGGGCCCAGCGGGTTCATCGGCACCAACAAGTCCTGCTCGCTGCAGACCATTCAGGCCCTGGTCGCCGATTTCAACGCCGGCAAGCTGACCGACCCGGTGGCCACTCCCGATGCACTAGCCAAGCTGGTGCACGCTCACCAGCCCCAAGCCGTCGATGCCCGGGGCTGGCGAGCCATCGATGCCGCCGAGATCAGGCGCGGCAGCGGGGACGGCCGGCCGCGCAACAAGTTCACCGATGTCGCCGATATGCTCGCGGCCGCAGCCGCCGCCGAGCCAGCGCCGCCGCAGCGGCGCCGACTGCTGGCCCGGCTGCGCGGCGACTTCTAATTGGTGCCTTGTCCGGACATCGCGGCCTGCAGCTCGTCGTAACCGACCTCGCGGACCGGCTGCCCCATCGACCAGTGGTGGCCGAACGGGTCGGCGACGACGCCATAGCGGTCGCCCCAGAACTGATCGTCCAATGGGGCGACCACGGTGGCGCCCGCGTCCAGCGCGCGCTGGAACTTGGCATCGACGTCGGTGACGGTCAAGTGAATCGTCACCGGGGTGCCGCCGAGTGACTTGGGCGTCATCGACTTGCCGCCACACATCTCGGGGAAATCGTCGTTGAGCATGACCAGGAAGCCGTTGATGCGCACCGCGGCGTGGACGAGCTTTCCGTCTGGGCGAGGCACGCGCCCTAGCTCTTCGGCGCCGAATGCCTTGACGTAGAAGTCGATCGCCGCGGCTGCGTCGTCGACCACGAGGTGCGGGGACAGTGCTGGTTCGATGTTGATCGCCATGATGGTCTCCTTGTCGGTTTCCGTGCCAGCCCGATGACTGACTCACGGTTATTGACTGCGCCCGCGACCGAAACTCATCGCGGCGAAACCATTCAATCGCGGGGCACCGACAACTAAAGCCCGCGAGCGTAACGCCAGGGCGAAAACTCCGGCCGAAGTTCGCCGTGGCGTTACGCTCGCACCCAAGCGCGGGGCACTTAGGCGTTGGTGAGGACCCGGTCCCAGCCTTCGACGGACTCCGGATTGCGCGGGCCGGGTCCGACGTAGATGGCCGACGGGCGGACCAGCTTGCCCAGTCGCTTCTGCTCGAGAATGTGCGCACACCACCCCGCGGTGCGCCCACAGGTGAACATGGCCGGCATCATGTTGGCCGGCACCCGGGCGAAGTCCAGGATGACCGCTGCCCAGAACTCGACGTTGGTCTCGATAGCGCGGTCCGGCCGGCGCTCGTGCAGCTCGGCCAGTGCGGCCTGCTCGACCGCCATCGCGACCTCGTAGCGCGGCGCGTCCAGCCGCTCGGCCGTCGCCCGCAGCACCCGCGCCCGCGGGTCTTCGGCGCGGTAGACCCGGTGGCCGAAGCCCATCAGCTTCTCGCCGCGGTCCAGGATCCCCTTGACCAGCCCGCGCGCGTCGCCCGTGCGTTCCACCTCTTCGAGCATCGGCAGCACCCGGGCGGGCGCGCCACCATGCAGGGGGCCGCTCATCGCCCCGATCGCTCCGGACAGCGCCGCCGCGACGTCGGCCCCGGTCGAGGCGATCACCCGTGCGGTGAACGTCGAAGCGTTCATGCCGTGTTCGGCGGCCGATACCCAGTAGGCGTCGATGGCCTCGATATGTTTGGGGTCGGGCTCACCCTGCCAGCGCGTCATGAAACGTGCTGTCACCGTTGGGCATTCATCGATCACGCGTTGCGGGACCGCCGGCTGGTAGATGCCGCGCGCGGACTGGGCGACGTAGGACAGTGCCATCACCGACGCCCGGGCCAGCTGGTCGCGGGCGGTGGCCTCGTCGGTGTCCAACAGGGGCTTGTATCCCCAGATGGGCGCCAACATCGCCAGCCCCGCCTGCACATCGACCCGCACGTCGCCGGTGTGGATCGGCAGCGGGAACGGCTCGGCGGGTGGCAGCCCGTGCCCGAATTTTCCGTCGACCAGCAGCGCCCACACGTCGCCGAACGTCACCTGCTGCGTCACCAGGTCCTGGATGTCGACACCGCGGTAGCGCAGGGCGCCGCCGTCCTTATCGGGTTCGGCGATCTCGGTGGTGAAGGCGACCACCCCCTCGAGGCCGGGCACGAAATTTTCCGGGACCACAGTCATGGGAAAATTCTCGCACCCCACCTTCTGGCCGACGCTACCGGCCGGTAGCAGCGCTGGGTAGCCCCCAGTAGCGTTGGCGCAATGGCAGGACCAGAGAACGAGCACCTGGCGGCGATGCGAGTGGAGTACGGATCCATCGAGAAGGACCGCAGCCCCGATCTCGACGCGGACTGGCTTGAGGACGGTTGGCTTGCGTTGTTTCGCAAGTGGATTGACGATGCCGAACGCGCCGGACTCGCCGAGCCCAACGCATTCGTGCTGGCGACGGTCGCCACGGGCAGGCCGGTGAGCCGCTCGGTGTTGTGCAAGAGCGCCGACGAGAGCGGAATCACATTTTTCACAAACTATGACTCAGCCAAAGGCGACGAGCTGGCGGCGACGCCCTACGCGTCGGCGACCTTCCCCTGGTTTCAGCTGGGGCGACAGATCCACATCCGCGGCCCGGTGAGCAAGGTCGACCCGCAGGTCACCGAGGATTACTGGTCCAAGCGGCCGCGCGGCTCACAACTGGGCGCGTGGGCATCGCACCAGTCGCAGCCGATCGCGTCGCGGGCGGCGTTGCTTGACCAGCTGGCAGAGGTGACGGCGCGCTTCGCCGATCGTGAGCAGGTGCCCGTGCCGCCGGGCTGGGGCGGCTATCTCATTGCTCCGGAGTCGGTGGAGTTTTGGCAGGGACGCGAAAACCGGCTGCACAATCGCATTCGGGTCAGCGGGGGGCTTATCGAGCGCCTGCAGCCTTAGCCGGGTGGCGAAGGGTGGCAGTCCTTGCTCGGCACCTGGATGAGCT
>DATJQO010000183.1:0-80977 GCA_035505695.1 Mycobacterium sp. | reverse complement strand
CCACAACCTCGTCAAGATCAGCACCCTCGCCGCATGATCGGACACCACCCGGGCCGGTCTTAGCCCAACACAGAAACGGCCTCATTCGCCAACCACAGGCGACTCAGCCACCGCCGACTTTTTCAGGTCGAAGTAGCTAGTTCGTTCAGCTAGCGTCGGCCTCGGCGCGTTCGTCTTGCAGCCGGTCCTTGCTGTACATCAACGTGATGACCATCCCACCGAGAACGGCCAACGACAGGCTTTGCCACGACAGCGGCGCGAGAGCGAAGTGGGCGCCGGATTCGATGGTCTGCGCGTGCAACTGCGGGAAGCCCGTCATGATCAGCCACATGATGACCCAGCCGCCGACCAGGTTGGCGAACCTGGTCCTACCCCACAGTTTGAGCAACTGCAGCAGACTGGCGCGCTTGGCGGCCACCGTGACGACGGGAATGACGAATCCCTCGGTGAACAGCTCGCTGCGGCCCAGCAGCAGGGCGAGGAAGCCGATCGAGAACGCCAGGCCGGCCAACAGCGGCTGGTGGGTGAAGTTCAACACCGACAGATAGGCGAGCACGCCGAGCGCTACCTCGGTGCCACCGAAAAACCCGGTGACCAGCACCCCTCGCCAGCTACGGTGCAGGCGCTGGGTGCCTTCGCTCAGCATCCGGGTGAAGGCGTCTTCGAGTTCGTCCTCGATCGGACTGTCGGTTTGTCCTAGCTGGCGTTGGGTCGTTTCACTCATTGTGGTCTCAAGGGTTGAGGACGGGCCGAACGCACTGATACCCGTTATTCGCCCAACCGACCACATCGATCCGTTGTGAGGCATCTGACAAACGCGCCATCATCGGCGCGGTCGCACCACCGGAGTGACCAATTCGCCTGTGGCAAGGTAGCTTTCGAGGTTTCGAATGGCCAGAAGCGCCATCGCCCTGCGCGTCCGTGCCGTTGCACTGCCGATGTGCGGGAACAGCACCACATTGTCCAACCCGAGCAGCTCAGCGGGCACGTTCGGTTCATCGGCGAACACGTCCAGGCCCGCTCCGCCCAATCCGCCGCCGGTGACCAATTCCACCAGCGCATCTTGGTCGACCACACCGCCGCGTGCGATGTTGATCAGGTAGCCATCCGGACCCAGCGCCTCGAGGACGGCGCGGTCGACCAGGTGGCGGGTTTTGTGGTCCCCCGTGGTGGCGACCACCAGAACGTCGACCGATTCAGCCAGCTGCAGGGGCGACTCCGCATAGCGATACGGCGACCCTTCGATCCGATGGCGATTGTGATAGGCGATGGCACAGTCGAATCCGAGCAGCCGGGTCGCGATGGCTGAACCGATACGGCCCAGCCCCAGGATGCCGACCTGCAGGCCGCTGACGTCCCTGCCGTACGGAAACGAGCCATCGCGCACCCATCTGCCCGCCCGTACGTAGCGATCGGCGGCCCCAAAACGGCGCAGCGTCATCACGATCAGCCCCAGCGCGGTATCGGCGACGGTGTCCGACAGCACATCGGGTGTGTTGCTCACGCCGATGCCGCGGCGCTTCGCCGCGTCCAAGTCAATCAGATCCACACCGGCCCCGTTGTTGACGATCACCTCCAGGTTGGGCAGCGCCGCGATGGTGTCGGCGTCCAGGCCGGGCCGCCCCGACGTCAGCACCACTCGAATGCCGGCCGTGTGCTCGGCTAGAAACTCGGCGCGTCCGGGCCCGTCCGGCAGGGTGGGAATCTGGTAGCGCGCGACCAGCTCGTCGTTGAATGTCGGCTCGAATTGCCCGACCCTTAGCACCCCACCGATCTGCTGCACCGTCACGCCTACATCATCGACCAAACTCGATACTCCCGGCTCGCGCGCGGTGCGTTCGCGGCTGGCCGAAGGGAATAACCTTTCGCGGGCCGCCGTTGACAAGCCCGACGGTGTCGGGCATTCCCCCGGGTACCACTTTGAGAACCGTCGCTTCGAGCGACCACTTGCCGAGAGGCGCGAAGACGGCACCGTCCCAACCTTTTCTGTCCTGCCCGGGAAGCAATCGCGCCGCGGCTGGGTTGAACCGCGCATGCGCATTGGAGTTGTCTTCCCGCAAACCGAGCTCGGCGGAGATCCGGCGGGCGTGCGCGCGTACGGTCAGGGTGTCGAAGAACTCGGGTTCACCCACATCCTGGCCTATGACCACGTGGTGGGCGCCGACCCCGACGTCCACCACGGCTGGCAGGGCCCCTACAACATCGACTCAGCGTTCCATGAGCCGTTCGTGATGTTCGGCTACCTGGCGGCGATCACCTCGCTGGAGCTGGTCACCGGTGTCATCATCCTGCCGCAGCGACAGTCGGCATTGGTGGCCAAGCAGGCCGCCGAAGTCGATCTGCTCACCGGCGGGCGGTTCCGGCTTGGTATCGGGTTGGGCTGGAACGCCGTCGAGTACGAGGCGCTCGGCGAGAAATTCACCAACCGCGGCGCCCGCTCCGAAGAGCAAGTCGAGCTCATGCGCCGGCTATGGACCGAGCGGTCGGTCACCTTCAACGGGAAATACCACACGGTGACCGGGGCCGGCCTGGCTCCGCTGCCGACCCAACGTCCGATCCCGGTGTGGTTCGGTGCCGCCTCCGACCGCGCCTACGAACGCGCCGGACGGCTCGGAGACGGCTGGTTCCCGATGATGGGCCCCGGTCCCGGTTTGGAGTATGCGGTTGAGCAGGTGCAGCGCGCGGCCGTGGCCGCCGGCCGCAACCCGGCCAGCATCGGCATGGAAGGCCGGCTCAACTGGACCGACGATCGCGACAAGGTGGCCGCCGGCATCGCCGCCTGGGAAGACGCCGGCGCCACCCACCTGTCGGTGAACACCATGAATGCCGGGCTGGCCACCGTTAACGACCACCTCGCCGCATTGCAGCAAGTTTCCGCCGACCTGAAGTAGCGTTGAAACCGATTAAGCCATGCGCACCATTCACGTCGAAACGGTCCTGCCCACGACAGCCGACCGGGTATGGCCGGCGATGCTCTCGCCGGTCACCTTCCTGTACGTATGCAAAGGCCTGTTCGGCGTGCCGGCGCTGGTGGGCCGCAGCGAACCGCTGCGCTTGAGTGAATGCGGCCGGGCATGGCTGTTCGCTTTTCATCTGATACCCGTCTACCGGCACACGATCGAAATCGTGCAGATCGACGAGACCCACAAAACGGTGCGCACCCACGAGTACGGCGGCATCCTCAAAGCCTGGGACCACACCCTGAAGGTCCAAGCAATCGACGAACAGTCGTGCCGCTACAGCGACACCGTCGACATCGACGCAGGGGCTGCCACGCCGATGGTGGCAGCCCTCGCAATCGGCATTTATCGCTACCGGCAGCGGCGCTGGCACAAACTCGTTCGCCAGCACATGCTGCCGCACGGTACCGCCTACGCATGCTCATAACCACCGGTGGAGGTTTCGCAGCGCGTGATTCCGGACACCCTGGCAGGAAGGATTGGACGCTCAAAGGAGCCATTCGTGGACCAGCAAGTAAACATCGACCCGCCCGCCGCGCCGAAGGATGCCCGGACGGCGACCGAAGAACAGCGCGAATTGCAGGAAAAACTCGAGCACCTTAACGAAGACCCGGACGCGCCGGGTCTGCACCAGTCTCGGCATCAGACCGCCGACGAAAGCACGCGGTAGACCAACGGTCAACTGCGGCCATAGGTTTGCCCGGCCCGCACGTTGTCCCAGACCTCGAATCCGATGCGTTGGTGCGACGGCACTTTCAGTACCCGATTGTTGCCCCAGTCAGCGATGTATAGCGCACCCGAGCCGTCTACCGCCACACCGTGGGGATGGTTGAGCTCGGTCTGACTGCTCGACCCGGCCACTAACCTCACCACTCTGTTGTGACCGTAGTCAGAGACGTATACGGCACCCGCGGCGTCGACGGCTACGGCCGAGGGGGCGTTGAGATCGTTAAATGGCAGTGCCGTTGGGGTGTTCGAGCCAGACGACATCTTCAACATCCGGTTGTTGGCTTGGTCGACGACATAGACGGCACCCGCGTTGTCGACGGCCACACCATGGGGATCTACCGGCTCACGCCCCTGGGCGTCGGGGCCGGTGAATGCCAGCACGTGCTGGGTCTGGGATTTGACGTCCCACTCCATCACTGGACTGTCGCCGCCGTTGGCGACCTACACGTTGCCCGAGGTGTCCACGGCCACGCCGTCGGGGGAGGCGCGAATGCCATTGAACGGCAATATCTTTGAGGCTCTTGGGCCGGTCAGGTACTCGACCACCCTGTCATTGTTATAGTCGGCGACGTACACGGTGCCCGCCGTGTCGACGGCCACGGCCGCGGGTTCGTTGACGCCGCCAAGGTGTAAAACCATCGGCTCTGGCGATGACTCGCGAACCACCAGCATGTACACCAAGGCAGTGACGCTCGCGACGACTATTGCCGCCACGCCGGCGATGATCCAGGGTGCGCGGCGGAGCCGCGCCGGCGATAGGGCCGGTTGCGCGGGCACCGGAGAGGACAGTTCTTGGGTCATTGGCCGAACCTTGCGGAGAGACATGAGTTGGCTGTAGAACGGTGACCCTAGCTGTGTCCGGCGCCGCGACGTCGCTTAGGGATAGAACGGTTGGACCAACTCTTGGTTACCAATCGCGCCCAATCCGGCGGGAGCAGGAAGAACCCAGCATCGACAACGGTCGTTTGCTCAACAGCAGCGCCGCCTGTAGCGGCAGGCGACGACAGGGCACTCGGTTCAATTTTGAGCGACCAGCAGGTCACGCACCGCAGCGTCGAGCGTGCTGAGCACGTCCGGATCTACCCCCGCACGACCGCGCACCAATACCGATGCGCAGTTGGCCGGCGGGAGTCCCTCGGCTGGGCACAGACCGTCAGGCAGCTTTCCAATCATCGGCAGCAGCGCCACCCCAAGCCCTGACCGCACCGCCGCAAAAAGCCCGGAAAGATCGCCGCATTCGGCGGCGACCTCATAGGCGATATCGTGTTTCTCCAGCATCGAGCAGGCGGGCTCACGCAGCGTGCAGGGCTCAGGGAAGATCACCAAAGGCAGCGGATCGTGCGCCCGAGCGACGAATGTCCGTGCCGAAACCCATTTCAGCTGAACGATTCCCGACGCGTTGGCCCGATCCAGGCCAGATCTGTCGAGCGCGCTCGGTTATCCCATCGGAGCGCTCGCCGTGGCATCGATGACGCCCATGGCCGCCTTGGTGCTCCGATTTGGTTTAGCCGCAACGATTTTGATCTGCTGGACGGTGCTGGCGAAAGCGCCCTGGCCGCGCGGCGCACAACTCGGGCATGTCGTGGTTGTCGGGCTGCTCATCCAAGCGGTGCAATTCTGCTGCCTGTATGAGGCGATTCGGCTGGGAGCGCCAGCGGTGCTCTGTGCCGTCGTGATCGCGATGAACCCGGTGGCCACGGCGATCCTGGCCGCCCTGTTCCTTGGGAGGGGCTGGACTTACTGCGGATAGCCGCGCTGGTTCTCGGCGTCGTCGCGGTGCTCGCCGCGTGCGCCAAGCGGCTGATGGGCACCCATGGCATCGACCCAGTCATCGCGCTGCTTGTCGTTGCGTTGCTGGGTCTTTCGGCTGGCGGCGTGTACCAACAAAGGTACTGTGCGCGCGTCGACTTCCGCGCGATGAGGGCGGTGCAGAATGCCGTCGCGCTGATTCCGGCAGCAATACTGGCGACCCTCACACCATTCGCCGTGCACGACACCGTCAAGGCCGTCGTCGCGATCAGCGGCATGGTGCTGCTCGATGCCACGCTTGCGGTCAGCCTCTACGTGCGGGCCATCAACACCCACGGGGGCGGCTGCGGTGGACATGCTGTTCGCGGTGATTCCGGCGGCCGCGGCGCCGTTGTCGTGGCTGATACTCGGCCAGCGCCCGGACGTCGGTGTCGCCATCGGGCTGGTCGCCGGGGTCCTCGCGTGCTGGCTCAACAGCAGTGCGGCCAACCGGCGCGGAAATGCAGCGAAAATTCAGGAGCCGCAAGCTCTACCGATGGGTTCCGATGATTCGCCGCGAATGGCGGAGCCGCTGTGCGTCGTTCGTAAATCCTCGGGATGCCGGGCGCGTTTTCCCGTCACCCGCAGTTATCGATCGCGTGGTAGTAGTCGGTGATGCGGTCACGGCGTCCGGGTCAGATTCGCCGGCTACGCGAGTGGCTGACGCTTAGCGCGGCGGTCGCGCTGATCCCCTGGACCATCTATCTGGGACTAACCCTGCCAGAGAGCTACCCCGCTCAGCATTGGCAGGCGACCTGGGTCGGCTTCGACGTCTTGCTGCTCATATTCATGATCGCCACAGCGGTGCTCGGCTACGCCCAGCACCGCCTGCTGCCGCTGTTCGCGTTTTCCACCGGGGTGCTGCTGCTGTGTGACGCGTGGTTCGACACGTTGACCGCCAGGCGCGGCGACTTTGCCGTGGCTGTGTTGACCGCCGTGCTGGGGGAGCTGCCGCTCGCGACGGTGCTCATCGGCGGCAGCATACGTATCACCCGCCTACAGGCTCGCCCGGCCGGCCGTGCAAGCCGCACATGGCCCTGGCGCCGCCACCGTTAGGACGCCAAAGATCAACGGCGGAAGACCAGCCATCTCATCGCGCAATACATGTACACCGCCTCGCAGATGCCGGCCGCGATTCGCGACCAGCTGGTACTGGACTCCGACCGCCACCAACGCGCTGGACACACCGAGGATGAGAGCCAGGTAGTTGACGATCACCACCACGACATAGACCGCAACCTGTCGGCCGACCGGCGCGTGAGACCGAAAGTTGATGGTGCGGTTGAGCACGTAGCTGAGCGCGAAGGCGCACACGTACGCACATGTGACGGCGATCGGCACCGCAACGCGCAGCCCGCTGTGCAGGGCCGTGAGGATGGCCAAATCGACACAGAAGGTCAGACCGTTGATCAGACAGAAACCAAGAAACGTCGGCGCGACGACCGACCCGAGCCCGAACGGAAGCCGAGTGACGACCGCTTCACAGAACTGGTGGAATCGGTCGACGAAGCGTAGTTGTTTGGCCCGTGATCCGGTTTGCACGCGGCTACCGTGCCACGGCTAGGTATCCGTCATGTGATCAGTAGGCATACAGGGATTCGTCGTCCGCTTCACCCGACTGCGGTGTTGATGGTCCGTTCCCAGATGGTGGCGAGGGTGTTCACGAGTGCGTCGAGTTCGGTGTCGCTGGTTTCCGTTGTGAGGCTGAGCATCCGGTGGATGTTCATGGTGACGAGTGCGAGGGCTGTCTGGTGCGGGTCCGGAAGATCGGGGGCGATGCGGTCGATGATGGTCTCGGCGACCGCGACAACCGGATCGATCAGTGCGGACCGCGTGGCCTCGATGTCCGGGTCGTCGACCGATGACCAGAACACTGCCCGCAGGATCGCGCTGTGGCGCCGGTAGGTGCGCGCTGCGCTGGCCAACGCCGTCCGCCCGGCGGCGACGGGGTCGTCGGCGGTGCGCCATCGCTCCAGTGCGGCGTCGGCGTCGGCGCGCAGTGGTCGGACCAGGGCCTCGAGGAGTTCGCTTCGGTCGCGGAAGTAGACGTAGAACGATTTGCGGGACAGCGTGGTGTGGGCCATGACGGCGGCGACCGACACCGTGTGCGCTGGTTGTCTTTCCAGTAATTCCCGTGCAGCGTCGATAATTTCGTGTCGCGCGTCCGCCGGGGCGCGACGCCGCCGCGGAGCCGGTGGACGGGTTGGATGTGCGACCCCTTCCGTTACTGCCACAGCGGCAGTATAGTCAGCCGATGCTATTGCCACCATGGCAGTAAGTGCGGTCGAGAATGCAGGGGTGTCGGGTGCGTACAGGTTGGGTTTGCGGGGTTGGTGCGCCACGCTGGTACTGCATTGTGGTCGGGCTGTTCCTGGCGATACGGGCGGTATCGACATCGGCGGTCGGCGCGAATTTCGACCTGCCCGGTGACGGGTGGCGCGCGGTTTGGCAGTTGGTGCTGGCGGCGCTGCTGGTGGTCGGTGTCGTGCGGCCGCGTGCGGCGTGGCCGGCCGTCGCGGTGGTCGGAGCGGTTTACGTGCTGGCGACCGGGCTCGAAGCGTTCCATGGCACCGACCTGTTGGGGGTGGTGCCGGTCGACATGCGCGACCGGATCGTGCACCCGTTGCTGGCGATGTTTGCGGTACTGAGCTTGTTGCTCGCACGGCGTCGAGCCGATGCAGTCACCTGATCCAGTGAAGGCCCGGCTTTAGGGATGCGCGTTGGGTTCCTGAGACGTGTCGATGCAGTCGGTCATGCCATTGGAGGCCGCGTCGCGGTCGGTCAGCGAGGTGAGGTCAAAGGTGAACTCGCAGAACTTGAGTAGGCTCACATGGGAGTTGAGCTGGGTGCTGATGTGGCCAGGTTTAGCGTAGGGTCCCACCACTAGGCACGGCACGCGTGACCCGTATCGGAAGGGCTGGCCGTCGAATTCGGCTAATTCGTCAACGCTGCGTTGCGCGTGAGTGTGGTCCCACGTTTCGACCACGGGCGGCTCGACGTGGTCATACCACCCGCCCCAGTCATCCCAGGTGATGAAGATCGCCACACTGTCCCAGAGGCCGCCGTTGACGACGGCGGCGATTTGTTGGAAGGTCCAGTTCATGCCGTCGGTGACGTTTTGCGTGGGGTGTTCGGACAGATCGGGTTTTCCGTCGCCGTAAACCCACGACACGGCGGGCAGCTGTCCCGATCGGGCGTGTTCGGCGAACAGATCGCGAGGGTGGTTGTTGCCCCGGGTGCGCAGCCCGTCGATGTAGGCGAAAGCGTAACCACCGTAGTTGCCCCACGACAGGCCCGCCTTGTCAAGGGCGTCCGGCAGTGAGGGCAGCTGGTAGCGGTCACTCGGGGTGGGTCGGTAGTGGTGATGGGGGTTGTTGATCACCGCTGAGTCGGCGCAGATCAGCATCAGGTGGTTGGGTGTGGACGGGCCCGCCACCTCAGAGAAGTAGTTGTCGCACAACGTGTATCGACGAGCCAAATCAAAATAGCCGCCGATGTCGGATTCGGTGTACTGCACCCGGTAGCGGGTATCCTCGCCGCGAACCATCCACGCTTGGTGGCGGTGGTCGGGGTCATCGGGCGGTGGGTTTTCCGCGCGCGCCAGTGTCACTCCGTTCGCACCCGGGAACGTGCCGAAGTAGTTGTCGAATGTGTGGTTTTCCTTCACGATGATCACCACGTGTTCGATTGGACTCAATCCGCCCCTCCCTCGTCTGGTGCCAGTGTCGCCGCCGAAATGCAACGCGTGGTGAACGCTTGAAGAATCAGTGCAGCCATGATTCGGTGATCGAAATCGTCTGGGTCCGACCGGGCAGTCTGCCTTGCCTCCCGGAGCCGGACACGCCGCCACACATTTTCCGAGCAGAGCGGGTGGCGTGTGAACACGTGCACTAAACTTCTGTGCTGTTGCGGCAGAACAGGTTTCATGGCCCGGTGCGACAATGGGGACGTGCAGACCCGGATCATAGGAATTCAGCTACCCGGACGCGAATGCGGTGCCGGCGACAACTTCTCACGTTACTCCAATATCCATGTCGGCGTGCAACGTAAGAACCGCCGCGATGAGCTCCTGGATCTCCATCCCGGCGATGCAGCGTCAGCCGAGTGGACCCTGGATTGTTCCGTACAGAACCGACGTCCGCGGATCGCACATTCAGGGACGCCCCGGAGAACGCTTCATCTACCTGAGCTGGGTCAGCGGCGACGACGGTCATTTCACGAATGTTTCGCCGCGCCGAGCTCATGCTGGCCGACGTGCCGACCGATGTCTTCCAGGCCGCCACGACCACGGGGACGCTGGTCGGGACGCCGAGCCTCACCGACGCCAAGGGCGATCCGTTGTGCGCGCGCGTGAAGCCGCCGCAGATCCACTGGAGCTGTGCACCCCGCAGGTAGGGCTTTCCTCGCCTCGACTGTGGGGGTCACACCAAGACGAGTGGTGCCTTGACCCCAGGCACCGCGGCCGACCGTAGCGCGCTTCAACGATAAGGCCTGGGCATACATTGAACGGCGAGAGCGTTCTCATCGCGAGGACGACGCAGAGGAGCAGGTGGTGATGCAGGTCAGTATGTTCGGGCAACTCAGCGGATCGGGCGATCAGTCGCCGATCGACGCGACGATCAGTAACCTCGCGATGCTGCGGGACGAAGGCTTCAAACGGGTGTGGATGAGCCAATTACCCTACGAGCCAGACCTCCTCACCGTCCTGGCCATCGCGTTGCACGAGGTCGACGTGATCGAGGTGGCCAGTGGTGTGGTGCCCATCCAAAATCAGCATCCGATGCTGATGGCGCAGCGCGCCCTCACGCTGAGCCTCGCCTCTGGTGGGCGGTTCATACTCGGGCTCGGCATGACCCATCAGGCGGTCACTGAGGGGATGTGGGGCATCCCCTGGGATAAGCCGGTGCGCAGGCTGAACGAGTACCTAGACGGTCTGCTGCCACTGCTGGCCGGTGAACCCGCCAACGCGACGGGGGAGACAGTGAGCACCCGCGGCGCGCTGATGATCTCAGGGGCACCGCGGCCCGATGTATACATCGCGGCGCTGGGTCCGCAGCTGCTCAAGCTCGCCGGCCGGCGCACGTCGGGCACCTGCACCTGGATGACCGGACCCAAGACATTGCGCGAGCACATCGGGCCGACGCTCCGGCAGGCAGCCGCCGACGCCGGCCGCGAGGGCGCAGTGCGCGTCGTCGCGTCGTTGCCGGTCAGCGTCACTGACGACATCGACGCCGCCCGCAAGCAGGCGGCCGAACAGTTCGCCATCTACGGCCAGCTGCCGTCGTACCGGGCCATGCTCGACCGCGAGGGGTATGCGGGGCCGCAGGACGCCGCCATCATCGGCGACGAGGACACCGTCCGCGGCCGGCTCGACGAACTGCGGGCCGCAGGCGTAGACGAGTATGTCGGCGCGACGTTCGATCCGTCGCCGGAGGGCCGGGCCCGCACGCGGGCGCTGCTGCGCGCGTACGACGCCTAACCCGACGCGTTCTTTGGCGTGAGTATCACCTCGTGACACGACGAGTGCAGTCCGCGGGTGGACTCGACTGCTTTACCCCGCGTGGCTGTCATTGGTCGTGACCTCGATCGGGTGCCCGGGCTATGGGAGCGCGAGCAGTTGCGGAGGCGATCGAGGAACGACTGACCAAGTTCACCGAACGTGGCGTGGGAGCCGAAGCCTGCTTATTCTTGTTTTGCCTTGATGGAACTGACGAGGTAAATGCGGTCGCCGAGAAGGCGTTGAGAATCCATCCTTGGGAGCATCTACCTCTGAGACGGCCAACTGGGCCGCACCCAAGCTGAAGGAACACGATGAAGCGAAACCGCAAGAAGCCTATTGGCGCGGTGCTCGGTGTTGTGCCAGCGGCAATCGTTTCGGGATTCCTGCCGGTGTCAACAGCACACGCCGATGCGAACTGCACGGTACCGGGGTCGCAGTTGAATATCCACCACTCCAGCGGCTACGACGTGACCGTCGACGCCAGTGGGGCGTCGCTCGGGCCAGCAGCAACCATCCACGTCACCCCAGAACTGTCTTCGGATGCAAATGTTACCGCCGGTGGCATCAAGGGCCGCAACATCGATTTCAACATCGGTTGGTACGGTACCAAAGCCATGATCCACTTCACGGGAACGGTGGGCGACGACGGCATCGCGCACGGCACGTCCGGCGAAATAATCGATCCCGTAACCCGACATGTTCTGAATCAGGGGCCGTGGGACTCGACAACTCGGCTCACCTGCTGAGAACCGCACTCGCGTCACCGCCAGGGACGACAGCGATGCCCCTGACACACAATCCATTTCGCGTTTGCGACGGCACAAGACTGAGGGGGCGGGTGTTCACTTTGGATGTCACGAAAACGTGAATTCCGCCTCGCTCGATGAGAACCTAGAAGAAACCACAGTTACCGCGCCATGTTTGCGAAGCGCGACAAGTGCAGCTGATGCGCGACGGTCACCGTCTTGGTCGGGCCGTTACGGTGTTTGGCGAGAATGAAATCCGCCTCTCCCCCACGTGGATCGTCACGCTCGAATGCGTCCGGCCGGTGCAGCAGGATAACGACGTCAGCATCTTGTTCCAAAGAATTGTGTAGATTAATACCATTTGCCACGAAATTATTTGTGCCGCTTACAGTTCCGTCATAAACGTCTTGTTCGCCGATGCTGGTAATTTCGACGATTCGGTCCCAAAAGACATCACTGGTCGCGAGCGCATGAATGTGTTGATCATCGAGCACAGCCGACGCACGATGTAGCCTGGACCGACTAGGCGAGTGCTTCCACATCGTCGATCCGCAGAACTGGCTGCCCATAGCGGAGGCGAACTGGCGATGGGTCATCTGTTTGGCAGACAAAGCATCTCGGACTTGCCCCCAGACCTCCCGTGGCACGGTGTCCAGGTTCGGATTGCGCACCAATCCCTCCAGCCGGCCTATAACTTGCTGGCAGGCAGTAGCTTTGGCGCCGTGGGCTCCGAGGTGCCTAAGGAACCTGAGCTGGCTTTCCGCGCCGTAAATGCACACGTGCCAGGAGTCACGATACCCAAGCTTTGGTGCGCGTTTTATTCTGGCGAAAACTCCAACACGGAGCAGCAATTGAGCGACATCCTCGATAAGGCGCCGACTGGTGGACGCATAATAAATTCGCGCCTGCCCGACTCTAGCGTCCCATCGAACGGAGCCATCGGTCGCCCACAGGTGACGCAGGAACAACGCCACCTGGTCATTAGGTGCACGGAATACGGCCTCGGGCACGAACTTGTCGTAACTGCGCTTGCCGAACAGACCCAGCCCATCGAGCCAGGCGGCGACTGGGTTGCGCCGACCCCGAGCCAGCCGGTCGGGCGACGGCAACCGCAGCGTGGACACCCGCGCAGCCGGGTAGTCGTCGCGGACCGCCGTCACACCGAAGTGCGCTGCCGACACGGTCACAGCGAGAAGATTCGCCTCGTCCACCGAGGCGTATCGGATCGGTTGGCGCTTCACACAAGACCCGTCGCCGATCATGTAAGCAAGCAGGATCACCTCGGAATCGTGCATGCGCTGCGTGTCGACCGGCTCCGGTACCCGCCGGGGCGCCGCGATCCGGTCACCAACCTTCAACTGTTCCAACGGAGTCCAGCCTTCGAGCTTCATAAAGGGGTGGTTCCCCGTAGCCTCTACCTCACGGCCTGAGGCCAGCCTGAGCCGGAATACTTCCTTGCGCCCACTCGGGAACACGTTGGTCATCGGCCGCGCGACCATCCGAAGCTTCTCGTCCAACGACCACACCAACGGCCGCTCGCCCGTCCGCATCAGTTCGCCAAATGTGACCTCGGCACCGGTGTCGGCACGCAAAATCCGGGTGGCGGCGGTCAAGCACCCAGACTCGCGAAGGTCAGCCAACATCGGCTTCTTATCGGTGCGCTGCTCGGGCCCGCGGTTGAGCTGACTGATCGCGACCACCGGAACCTCGAGCTCCTTCGCCAAAAGCTTGAGATGGCGGGAGAATTCGGACACCTCGACTTGACGGGACTCGTGCTTTTTCCCCGAGGTCATCAGCTGCATGTAGTCGACCACAATCAAGCGCAGGTCGGCCTTCTGCCGTAGCCGACGCGCCTTGGCGCGAATCTCCATCATCGTCAGATTCGGCGAATCGTCGATGTACAGCGGCGCCTCGCTTATTTCGCTCATCCGCCGCGCCAGCCGCGTCCAGTCGTCGTCGCTCATCCGACCCGAGCGCATATCGGCGAGTTTGATTTTGGCCTCCGCCGACAGCAGCCGCATCACGATCTCGGACTTGCTCATTTCGAGCGAGAAGATGACGCTGGCCATGCGGTGCTTGATCGAACACGAGCGCAAAAAATCCAATCCCAAGGTCGAATTGTGGGTCGGCACCATCCCCCGGCCGGCCAGATACAGGTGCGGTGCCTGATTGACCTGCACGCATCGCACGGGGACACTGTCCACCTGGCGCACCGACTCGATCCGCAGCGCGGTAGCCATCAGCGTCGTGGCGGCGCAACCCTCTGCGTGGCGGGTAGTCGAACCGGCCGCGGCGATTGCGTCCAGCCCGCCGCGCAACTGTACCGAGGTCCGGATGCCTGAAGTGGTCGGCCACTGGTGGGCGGCGTCGGCGACGATCACCGTGCCATCTGAGAATTCGATCCGGTAGCACGGGCGGCCAAACATGACATCCGCCGCGGCCACCACCCGTGTCGGCAGTCCGTCGGCATCGAGCAATTCGTCACCGACCGCGACATCAGCCATCGTCGTCCAGCCGGTCGGCGTGGGCAGCGGCGTGTCCAACGCGAGTGCTTTCCCCACACCAGGCCGGGCCGCCACGATGATCATCTGCCCGGGGTGCAGACCATTGGTCACCTCGTCGAGCTCGGTGAAACCGGTCGGTACGCCACGAGACAAGCCGCCGCTGGACGCGATGGCGTCGATCTCGTCCATCGTCGGCTGCAGCAAGTCTTCGAGCGGAACGAAATCCTCGGACATCCGCCGCTCGGCGACGTCGTAGATCTCCGCCTGCGCACGATCGACCACCTCGGCGACATCGGCCCCCTCGGCGCCCGCGTACCCGTACTGCACCACCCGCGTCCCGGCCTCCACCAGCCGGCGCAGCAAGGCTTTCTCGGCCACGATGCCGGCGTAGTACCCGGCGTTGGCGGCGGTGGGCACCGTCGAAATCAGGGTGTGCAGATACGGTGCACCGCCGATCCGGCGCAGCATCCCGCGGCGGTCCAGCTCCGCCGCGACGGTCACCGCGTCGGCCGGCTCGCCGCGCCCATAGAGGTCCAGGATCGCGTCGTAGACGTTCTGGTGGGCGGGGCGATAGAAGTCGCCGGGGCGCAGCCGTTCCAGCACATCGGCGATGGCGTCCTTGCTCAGCAGCATGCCGCCCAGCACCGCCTGCTCCGCCGCCAGGTCCTGCGGGGGCTGGCGACCGAAGTCCTCGCTGGGCGATGAGGAATCCATGCCCGGGGCCAGGTCATCGACGACCGCCATGGACTGCCTCCTCCCCTAAGACACGCAGCCGAACATACATTCGATAGCCGATATTCAGAGCGTAAGTCAAGGCGGCGACATCCCTGACCCGGACGCCCGTATAGCCTCGCGACGGGACGACGGTAAACGTTGCTGGCGAGCAGTTAAAGGGGCCGCTGTTCATAAGGCTGTGCATCGCGTGTGCATATCCGTCGACACCTGTGTTGAGCGGGGTGTGGAAAACCTGTGGAATAAACCGGGATATTTCGATATCGGCGCTGATAAAAGCAGTACAACGTGCCGGATCTGGTGTGGACAAGAATTGCTACGGCGTGTCGCGACAGGTTACTGCGCCGGGCGTGTTGGCTTTCGGCCGTGTTTTCGCCGCGTTACGAGGTGGTTAAGGGGCCGGGCGGACGCCTCGACCGAAATAGTTCGCCAGCGGCCGCGGGATCGCGCGGCGAAGGAGCCGGCGCGGCGCGCTGGCAGCACAACCAAGCCCGGCGGCGGCCAGTTATGGCCGCCGCCGGGAAAGAGCAAACGCTGGCTGCTTAGCTCTCGGCGACTACCTCGAGCGCAACCTGCACGTCGACCTCCGGGTGCAGGTGCACCGACACCGGATGGGTACCGACGGCCTTGATATGCGTTTTGGGCAGCCGGACAATTCGCCGGTCGAGGTTTGGTCCGCCGGCCTTCTTGATCGCCGCAACCACATCACCGGCGGTCACCGAGCCGAACAGCTTTCCCGAGTCGGATGCGGTCTTCACGGGCAGCGGAACCGAGCCCAGTGCCTCGATCGCCGTCTTGAGCTCGTTGGCGTGCTCGAGGTCACGCACCGCCTTGGTTTCCCGGGAGCGACGGATCTCGTCCGCCTGCTTCTGCGCACCGCGGGAGGCGACGATCGCCAAGCCGCGCGGCAGCAGGAAGTTGCGGCCGTAGCCGTCTTTCACCTCGACCGTGTCGCCGACGGTACCGAGGTGGTCGACGTCAGCCGTCAGAATCAGCTTCATCGTTTCGTACTTTCCGTTGGCCCCCGGCTATCGCGCCGAGGAGGTAAAGGGCAGCAAAGCCACCTCGCGGGCATTCTTCACCGCGAGCGCGATGTCGCGTTGGTGCTGCACGCAGTTGCCGGTGACCCGACGCGCCCGGATCTTGCCGCGCTCACTGATGTAGGTGCGCAGCAGCGCGGTGTCCTTGTAGTCGATTGCTTGTTCCTTTTTCGCGCAGAAGACACATTTGCGTGTCTTGACCGGCTTTTCCGGAGCCGGACGTCGCTTGTTGGACTTGGCCATTTCTGTCTTTCTGTGTCGTTATTACTGCTGAAGTTCCTTGGTCAAAATGGTGGTTCGTCGTCGCCGCCGCCGAAGGACCCCGACGCCGGAGCACTGCCCCACGGGTCGTCAGCGGGTGCGCCGCTGGCCGGCGCCGACCCCTGACGCGATCCGCCGCCGAAGCCGCCGCCACCGCCACCGCTGCGGCTGGCCTTGTTCACCTTGGCGGTGGCATACCGCAAGGACGGGCCGATTTCGTCGACCTCGACCTCGACGACGGTGCGCTTCTCGCCTTCGCGGGTCTCGAAGGAACGCTGCTTGAGCCGGCCGCTGACGATCACCCGAGCGCCACGAGTCAGGCTCTCGGCGACGTTCTCAGCGGCTTCTCGCCAGATGTTGCACCGCAAGAACAGCGCTTCGCCGTCCTTCCATTCCCCGCTCTGCCGGTCATAGATCCGCGGAGTCGACGCCACGGTGAAATTCGCGACGGCAGCACCCGACGGAGTGAACCGCAGTTCGGGGTCAGCGGTCAGGTTTCCGACAACGGTGATAGTGGTGTCACCAGCCACAATTTCCTCCTGGCTCGGCCTGTCCGGCGGTGGTCTCCGCTGAGCCTACGCAACCCGACCGACGGTGGGTCTGCGGCGCGGCCACGGCTGTTAGTGCTTGTCGGTGCGCATCACCTTGGTGCGCAATACCGACTCGTTGAGGCTGAGCTGGCGGTCGAGCTCGGATACCGTCGCCGGCGCCGCCTTCAAGTCGACGACGACGTAGATGCCTTCGGCGTGCTTGGCGATCTCGTAGGCCAGCCGGCGCTTACCCCAGATGTCGACCTTGTCGACGGTTCCGCCGTCTTTACGGACGACGTTGAGGAACGTCTCAAAGGACGGTGCGACAGTGCGTTCGTCGAGCGTGGGGTCGAGAATGACCATGATTTCGTATGGACGCATGGAAACCTCACCACCTCCTCTGGTCTCAAGCGGCCACGGTCGGTCCGTGGCAGGAGGGTCGCCTGCGTCGGCAACCGCACCAGGTTACCGGACCCGGGCTGACGGAAGAAATCCGGGCGAGCCCGGTTACTGCCGGGCGTCCAAATATTCGCTGGCTCTGGCCTTCGCCGCGGCGTCCGCCTTGGCCAGCGAGCCCGAGTCGAACGGCGGCTGCGGGTCGTATTCGATGAGCAATTGAGCGGCCTGGGCCGCCTGCCGATCGACCAGCAGCTCGACCAGCCGCAAGGCCATGTCAATGCCGCTGGAAACGCCGGCGGCGGTGATGATCCGCTGCGGTAGATGTTCGACCAGTCGTTGCGAGACGTAGCGGGCGCCCAACTCGTTCAGTAGGTCCTTCGCCCGCCAGTGGGTGGTGGCGGTCAGCCCGTCCAGCAGACCTGCCGCGGCCAGCAGCAGCGCCCCCGTGCATACCGAGGTGGTGAACGTGGTCTGCGGGTGCACCGATCGCAGCCACGCCAAAATCGTTTCGTCGTGAATCAATTGCCGGGTCCCGATGCCACCTGGGCAGACCACCACGTCCGGTGCGCCGATCTCGTCGAACCGGGCGTCGCACATGATGCCGAGCATTCCGTTCTCAGTGCGCACCTCACCGCGCCGGTGCCCGACGAACACCACGTCGATCGAAGGAATGCGTTGCAGCACCTCATAAGGCCCCACCGCGTCGAGTGCGGTCACCCGCGTGAACAGCGGGATGGCGACCAGGGTCATGGCGCCACTCTCCCCCGCAAGCGGGCGGTGCCCCCACCGACCCCGGCTACGCCGGCATCATCGTCGTCGGCGCGGGTCATGGCGCCACCGCCTCTTTGACAGCTTCAGGCACCGATACCGGCGCGCGGCGCATTCCGGCGGGTCGCAACCGCTCCGGCAGCCACCCGGGCGACATGTCGGGGGCCCGATCAAAAGGGCCGCCCGACGGGTCGTCTACCCGTCCGCCCCAGCGCACCAAGTCCTCCTCGGGCCGGTATATCTGCCGAATTACCAGCGCGCACAGCGCTATCACCACGATGTCGCGCAGCAACACCGTCGTGGTGAAGGATTGCTGGGGCAGCGACCGGTTCGGGTTGCCATACAGGTAATACATCCGCGGCACCCACACCACCGCGTCAATCGTCATCCACGCCAACAAGATCCGGCGATGCGGCAAAGCCAGGACGGCCAGCGGCACCAGCCACAGCGAAAACTGCGGGCTCCAAACCTTGTTGGTCAACAGAAAAACCGCCACTACCAAGAACACCAGCTGCGCCACGCGCGGCCGTTTCGGCGCGGTCAGCGCAATGTATGCGATTGCTGCGCAACCGATTACAAACAACACCGTGACCACGGTATTGAGCACGGTAGGCGGCTGCCAGAACCCGAGCTTGGGGTCGAATCCCCGCCAGCCGGTAAATGATTTGACGACGCTGTACAACGAGTCCATGTCCTCACCACGTCGGGTGTTGAGCCGAAAGAACTCCGACCATCCGCGCGGAAACAGCACCAGTACAGGCAGATTCACCAGCAGCCAGGTGGCCGCTGCCGTCGCCGCGGTGCGACCCCAAGCCCCCAGGCATCGGGTCCGAATCCCCAAGATCAGCATGGGGCCCAGGAACAACAGCGGATACAGCTTGGCCGCGGCGCCCAACCCGATCAGTAGCCCGGCCGGCACCGGTTTGCGCCGCGCCCATGCCAGCAGTCCAGCCATCGCGAATCCCGTTGCCAGCGCATCGAAGTTGGTGAATATCTGAAAGATCAGCAGCGGTGAGGCGGCCACCAGGGCCGCATCCCAGATCTGCCGGCCCGCCAGCCCAGCGCTTGCCCAGACGGTCGCCAGCCAGGCCAGCGCCAAGCCGAAGGCCGCGATGTTGAAAAACATCACCACCTCGGCCACCACCGGCAGGGGAGCGAGCTTGCTCAACGCGGTGTAGGTCTTGGCCAGCGCCATCGACACGTACTGGTACATCCCGGTCAGCACCGGATATTCCATGTAGCGCACCGCCGGCTGGCCGTCGTAGCGGGTCTGCGGGGCGCCGTTGCCGTCGGTCTCGATCCAGCTCGACTTGTACGGGAATTTGCCCTGGCTCAACAACTCTGCGCCGTAGAGCGGCACCGTATCGGAGTAGCACAACTCGTAGTAGGCGCGCTGGTTCTCCCAGTTGGCGACGCGCTGGTCGCCGGTCCCGGTGCCGGTGCTCTGTAAGCACGCCGCCTTCGTCGACCAGCCGAGCGCCAGGAAAACGAGCGCGAACACGAACATCGCCCGCAGCGGGGTCATCACCCGGGTGCGGCCGATCAACGCATGCCGGCCCACCGACCCCCCGATGACGTCCGCCAGAGCGGCGCCCAAAACGTCGTTGCGGCTCGGGCAATCACGATTCTCGACGCTGCGCCGATCGGGGGCCAGCGGCTCCGGTGAAATGGTGGCGCTCTGCCCAGCGCCGGTCACGGCGGCGTCTGGCCAGGCGGCGGAGCTTGCGGGCCACCCGGCGGGACGCCACCCGGCTCGGCGCCGCCCGGCCCGCCACCGCCGGGTGCTGGCGGCGCCCCGGTGACCGTCGTGGGCGGGCCGACCGGGATGGTGATGCCCGGCGCCACTTCAATGGTGGGCTGGATAACAGTCTCCGACGGCGGCGCCTTCGGCGGCGGCGGCGCGGGCACGCCCGCGTACCCGCCGATCTCGGTCGGCTTGGGGAAGGGCTCGTTCGAGGTGCCCTTTAGTGCACCCTCCATGGTCGACTTCCAGATGTCCGACGGCAGCCCTGAACCGTAAACCGGGGCACCCGAGGCGGTTACCAGCGGCACGTCGTCTTTGAAGGTGCCCACCCACACCGCCGTCGACAGCGACGGTGTGTATCCGACCATCCAGGCGTCCTTGTTGGAGGTGGTATCACCCAACTGCGTGGTGCCGGTTTTGGCCGCCGACGGCCTGCCGCCGGCCAAGGCGTGGCCGCGCGAATAGCTGGCGATCGGCTCCATGGCGGCGGTGACGTTGTCGGCAACAGCCTTGGGGATGCGCTGCTCGCCGCTGTTGTCGGAGTTGCTGGCATCGAAGAGCACCTGGCCGTCGGAATTGACCACCTTCTGCACGAGATGTGGCCGGTGGTAGAGGCCGGAGTCGGCCAGCGTGGCATACGCCGTCGCCATGTCGATGACCCGGGTTTGGTACTGGCCCAACACGATCCCGTTGTTCGGTGGTCCACCCTTGCCGTCCTCGGACAGGGTGTGGTCCACGCCGGGGAAGCTTTTCGCGACGCCGGCTTGGTGGGCGGCGTCGGCGACGGCCTGCGGGCCACCCTTGAGCTTGAGCATCAGCCGGTAGTAGGAGGTGTTCAACGACTGCTTGAGCGCCTGGGCGATGTTGCAGGTCCCGCAGCTTTCGCCGTCGACATTGGTGATCTTGATGCCGTCGACCGTCAGCGGCGAACTGTCGATCTGGTAGCCCAGTCCGATGCCCTCCTCTAGCGCCGCGATCAGACAGAACACCTTGAACGACGATCCGGTCTGCAGGCCGGCCTGGGCGAAGTCGAAACCGTTGGCGTCGGTGCCGCCGTAGTAGGCGCGTATCGCGCCGTTGTGCGGGTCGACCGACACCACCGCGGCCCGCATATCTGAGTCCTGGCCGTCGAGGTATTTCGACACCGCCTTCTCCCCCGCCTGCTGAGCTTTGGGATCGATGGTGGTGGTGACCTGCAGACCTTGGGTGTTCAGGGTCTGCTCGTCGATGTTGAACAGCTCCATCAGCTCTTTGATCACCTGACGTTCGATGAGCCCGTTGGGTCCCGTCGTCTGATTCTGGGCACGCGCCTGATCGGGCGGCACGGTCGCGGGAAACACCTGCGCCGCGCGGTCACTTGGTGACAAAGCCTTGGTTTCCACCATGCCGTCGAGCACCCAGTTCCACCGGGCCATGGCGCCCTGTGGATCGACCGCGGGATCCAGCGAGGACGGCCGGCGGATCAGGGCCGCCAATAGCGCCCCCTCGGAGACGGTGAGCTGCTCGACAGGCTTGTCGAAATACGCCTTGGCGGCAGCGGAGATCCCGTAGGCGCCACGGCCGAAGTAGATTATGTTCAGGTAGGCCTGCAACACATCGTCTTTGGACCACTCCCCCGACATCTTCGTGGCGATGACCAATTCCTTGGCCTTGCGCATCAGACCGCTGAACCCGTGCTGGGCCGAACCCACCATTGCGTTCTTCACGTATTGCTGGGTGATCGTCGATCCGCCCTGCAGATCGCCGCCACCGAACAGATCGTTGTTGATCGCCCGCGCGAAGGCCCTGAAGTCAAAGCCCGGATTGGAATAGAAATTGCGGTCTTCCGCAGCGATCACCGCCCGGCGTACGTGCACGGGCACTTGGTTGATGTTGACGTCGACCCGGTTGCCTTCGGGCGGGATGATCTTTGCGATCTCCGAGCCGTCACTGGCCAGGATGGTCGAGACCTGGTTGGTACGGAGGTCGCCCGGCTTGGGGATGTCGACGATGAAGTACGCCATGGTGAAGGTGACGATCGGCAACAGCACCAGCACCGCCGCGCAGAGATAGGCCGCTCGCCGGACCCACAACCAGTTGATCTGGTGCATCCAGTGCACCTCGCCCCGCGGCCGAGCCCCGAAGCCACCGCCCCCGCCGGGACGGTGGCGGCGCCATGGCGGGGGCGGAGGTCCTTGCGGTGGACCGCCACTCAGACCCGGCCGGTCGGAGGATGGCGAAGTTGCAGCCCGGCTGTCCAGCGCGGCCTTCACCTCCTCGAGTGGATCCCGTTGCAGAGGCGTCGACGGAGGGGCGTCGAGCGCGGCTCTGACTTCTTCGATGGGGGGATCTGACCGCCGAGGCGACCGGTCATCGACAACTGGGGGCAGGACCGTGGTCAGCCGGTCGTCGGGGGGAACCTGACGGCGATGACCGGGCCCCGACGGATTCGGACGGTCAGCGCCCGGACGACCCGACCCCGGACGCTCGGCATTTCCATGTTTGGCCACATGCTCAGTCGCCGGCGCGCGCGCGTCACTGGGCGGCTGGCTGCGGCGTCCTTCGTTACTCAATGGCCGTGCGGGCGCCGTTGCGCGCTGTCCGTGTGGTCGTCCGAGTGCCCCTGGGCGGAGGTGCCGGGCGCGCCGCACCGAGCACATACGACTTGACCAAATGATTCCAGCTGCAGGTTCGGCATACCTCGACCACGTGGACCGCGAACTCCTCGAAGCGGGTTGCCAATAAGACCAGCTCTTCGGCGGTACGAGCCGAGCCCGATACCGGACCCAGGTGTTCGCCGAACACCCACGACACCAGCGTCAGCTGCTCCTTGCGGCAGATCGGGCAGATGGCCTGGCTGGGTTTTCCGTGAAACTTGGCGGCGCGCAGCAGATAAGGGTTCGCGTCGCACACCTCGGACACACCCGTGCGGCCCGAGTACACCTCGGCCAGCAGGGAGCGCCGCCGGAGTGCGTAGTCCACCACTTGTCGCTGCAGTCGCACGTTCACCAGAGTACGTCCCCATCCCGACGACCGACACGCAACCAAAACGGTTGCGGCTCCAGCTGCAGTAAACGACCGGCACTTTGGCTGCCGAACCGAGGCGCTACTTCTACGATCATCCCCGTGGCGAAATGGCTGGGGACACCGCTCGCTGGTGCGGCTACGGCGGCCACCCGCGCCAAGGACACCAACCGGCAAGACGCTTGCAAGATTCTCGACAACGCCCTGAACGACGGCGAGCTATCCATGGAAGAGCACCGGGAACGCGTAAGCGCTGCCACCAAGGCGGTGACACTGGGCGACCTGCAGGCCCTGGTGACCGACCTGCAAACCGACAGCACCCACTTCAAACGCCTGCCTTCAAAACCCCGCCGAAGACGCCAAAATTCAGCGGGTGGGGCCTGCTGGCCATCGCCTTCGTCGTGTCGGTGCTGCTGGGCATGGGCATCCGTTGGGGCCTTTACGGCAACACCGGCTCGCCCTCGACTTCACCACCGACCCCGGCGCCAAACCCGATGGCGTCAATGCGATAATGCTGACCCCGCCGACGCAGCTGCATTCGGTCGGCGGGCTGACCGGCCTGCTGGAGCAAATGCGCAAGAGGTTCGGTAGCACCGTGGGCTACCTGCTGGTGATTTACCCCACATACGCGGTCCTCGACCGCCCGGACCCCTCCGACGATCGCCTGGTGCTGGCCTACACCTACCGCGGCGGATGGGGCGACCCGACCAGCTCGGCCAAGAGCTCCGCGGATGCTCGCGTTCCCGTCGACCTGAGCAAGTTCGACATCCCGGCGGCCGTGGGCGTCATGCGGGGCGCCGCCCAGACCCTCCACATGAAGCCGTCCGATGTCAAAACCACATACTTGATCGTCGAGCCGGCAACCGACCCGACCACACCCGGCTCGCTATCCCTGTCGGTGTATGTCTCCAGCGACTACGGCGGTGGCTACATCGTCTTCGCAGGTGATGGCACCGTCAAACAGCTGAGTTTGCCGTCGTAGCCGCCCGTCCCCCGGCGCTCCTGGAACCCGCGCACCGTGACTAATAGCGAACCAACAGCAGGTGGTATTGTGGCAAATATATCGAAACGATACGATGACGCGAGGCGTCGAACCGTCGTAACAAGCCATGCAGAGGGGGTGAGTCGATGCTGGAGCTTGCCATCCTGGGCCTCCTGATCGAATCGCCCATGCATGGGTACGAGTTGCGCAAGCGGCTCACCGGTCTCCTCGGCGCGTTTCGTGCGTTTTCGTACGGTTCGCTCTACCCGGCCCTCCGGCGCATGCAGGCCGAAGGGTTGATCGCCGAGAACGCCGCCCCGGCCGGGACGCCGGTTCGGCGGGCAAGGCGCGTCTACCAGCTAACCGACGAGGGCCGTCGGCGCTTCGGTGAGCTGGTAGCTGACACCGGCCCGCACAACTACACCGACGACGGTTTCGGGGTGCACCTGGCCTTCTTCAACCGGACTCCGGCGGAGGCGCGGATGCGCATCCTGGAAGGTCGCCGCCGGCAGGTCGAGGAACGGCGGGAAGGCCTGCGTGAAGCCGTGACGCGGGCCAGTAGCTCGTTCGACCGCTACACCCGCCAACTTCATCAACTGGGACTCGAGTCCAGCGAACGTGAAGTGAAGTGGCTCAACGAGCTCATCGCTGCGGAGCGGGCGATGCCGGGCCTCTCCGAGCAGACGTAACACCCTGTACGACCCCTATATCAAAACAATGCAGCAAGACACCAGACAGACGGTTCTGAAGTTAGGAGAACGCCCTATGAGTGAGCACAAGCCGTTAGGGGCGCCGGAGGCGCAGACGGATGTGAGAGTCGCGATTGTCGGCGTCGGTAACTGCGCGTCCTCCCTCATCCAGGGCGTGCAGTATTACCTCGACGCCGACGAGAACAGCACGGTGCCCGGCCTGATGCACGTGAAGTTCGGCCAATACCACGTGCGCGACGTCAAGTTTGTCGCGGCGTTCGACGTCGATGCCAAGAAAGTCGGCTTCGACCTGTCGGAGGCGATTTTCGCGTCGGAGAACAACACCATCAAGATCGCCGACGTGCCACCCACCAATGTGACTGTGCAGCGCGGCCCCACCCTCGACGGCATCGGCAAGTACTACGCCGACACCATCGAGCTGTCCGATGCCGAGCCGGTCGACGTGGTCAAGGTCCTCAAGGAGAACAACGTCGACGTGCTGGTGTCCTACCTGCCGGTGGGTTCGGAGGAAGCCGACAAGTTCTACGCCCAGTGCGCCATCGACGCGGGTGTGGCGTTCGTCAACGCGCTGCCGGTGTTCATCGCCTCGGATCCGGTGTGGGCCAAGAAGTTCGCCGACGCGGGCGTCCCGATCGTCGGCGACGACATCAAGAGCCAGGTCGGTGCCACCATCACCCACCGGGTGATGGCCAAGCTGTTCGAGGACCGCGGCGTGCAGCTGGACCGCACCATGCAGCTCAACGTCGGCGGCAACATGGACTTCCTCAACATGCTCGAGCGCGAGCGGCTGGAGTCCAAGAAGATCTCCAAGACGCAGGCCGTTACCAGCAACCTGCAGCGCGAGTTCAAGACGAAGGACGTCCACATCGGTCCGTCCGACCACGTCGGCTGGCTCGACGACCGCAAATGGGCCTATGTCCGGCTGGAGGGCCGCGCATTCGGTGACGTGCCGCTGAACCTGGAGTACAAGCTCGAGGTATGGGACTCGCCGAACTCGGCCGGCGTCATCATCGACGCGGTCCGTGCGGCCAAGATCGCCAAGGACCGCGGCATCGGCGGACCGGTTGTCCCCGCGTCGGCCTACCTGATGAAGAGCCCGCCGCAGCAGCTGCCCGACGACGTCGCACGCGCCCAGCTCGAAAAGTTCATCGAGGGCTAGTTCGACGTCGAGCAAGCGTCCACGTCCGCGTTACCGCGGGCACCGAGAGTCACGCCAGCGTGCCGCATAGAGTCTTTAGACCGTGACGGAGATCTCCGAAGACGACCTGGCCGGACTGCCCGAGTTCTCGCTGCTGGGTGAGAACGCCGAGCAGGCCGGTGTTGCCGGTCCGCTGCCCAACGTGGAACGGGTTGGGGCAGGCGCCGGCCAGGACAGAATCAGCGCACTGCGCTGGGGCGCCGCGCCCCCGCGGATCGTCTTTCTGCACGGCGGCGGCCAGAATGCGCACACCTGGGACTCGGTCATCGTCGGCCTAGGTGAGCCGGCGCTGGCCGTGGATCTTCCCGGTCACGGGCACTCCGGATGGCGCGAGGACGGCGACTACTCGCCGCACAACAACGCCGCCGCCCTGGCGCCGGTGCTCCGCGAGCTCGCACCGACTTCCGCATTGATGGTGGGAATGTCGCTGGGCGGATTGACCGCGATACGGCTCGGCGCCGTCGCTCCCGAGCTGGTGAATGAACTGGTGCTGATCGACGTCACCCCGTCGGCGCTGCAACGGCACTCCGAGCTGACCAAGGAGCAGCAGGGCACGGTGGCCTTGATGCACGGCGAACGGGAGTTCCCCAGCTTCCAAGCCATGCTGGATCTGACGATCGCGGCGGCGCCGCACCGCGAGCGCAAAGCCTTGCGCCGCGGCGTTTTTCACAACTCGCGCCGGCTCGACAACGGCAAGTGGACGTGGCGCTATGACGCGATTCGCGTCTTCCCCGACTTCAGCAGCCTGTGGGATGACGTCGACTCGCTATCATCGCCCATCATCCTGATTCGCGGTGGTTCGTCCGGCTTCGTCACCGACCAGGACGCGGCCGAACTCGGGCGTCGCGCAAGGCATTTCCGCACGGCACACGTTGTCGAGAACTCGGGCCACTCGGTCCAAAGCGACCAGCCTCGCGCGCTGATCGACCTCCTGCGCGGGGTGCTCGACGCACGCTGAGCCTACGGTGGTCCTATGACTTCCTCAATCCGCATCGGTGTGCAATTGCAGCCTCAACACGCCCCGCATTACCGCAATATCCGCGACGCTGTCCGCCGATGCGAGGACATCGGCGTCGACATCGCCTTCAACTGGGACCACTTCTTCCCGCTCTACGGTGATCCCGACGGCCCACATTTCGAATGCTGGACCATGCTCGGGGCCTGGGCCGAACAGACGTCGCGCATCGAGATCGGCGCGCTGGTGACGTGTAACTCCTACCGCAACCCCGAGCTGCTGGCCGACATGGCCCGGACCGTCGATCACATCTGTGACGGCCGGCTCGTCCTGGGAATCGGTTCGGGATGGAAGCAGAAAGACTACGACGAGTACGGCTACGAATTCGGCACCGCGGGCAGCCGCGTTGACGACCTGGCGTCGGCGCTCCCCCGGATCAAGGCGCGGCTGGGCAAACTGAACCCGCCGCCGACCCGTGACATCCCGGTGCTGATCGGCGGCGGCGGTGAACGCAAGACGCTGCGGCTCGTCGCCGAATACGCCGATATTTGGCACAGCTTCACCTCCGCCGATGAGTTCCCCGCGAAGTCTGAGGTGCTCAGCCGGCACTGCGCCGATGTCGGTCGGGAGCCGGCCGACATCGAACGGTCGGCAGCGATCAACGGCTCAGACGGCGCCCTGATCGCCAATGCCGAAGCCCTCGTCGCCCTTGGCGTCACGTTGCTAACTGTCGCGTGTGATGGTCCCGGATACGACCTGAGCGCCGCGGAAGCGCTGTGCAAGTGGCGCGATAGCCGTTGAGCCGATCGCCGCATGTTTGCCTCAGGTTCATTGGCCAAACACCTCAACGCAGGCGCCAAGTCATGAGAAACTTCTCTGCGCTAGATGGCGGTTGAAAGAGACTTAACAAACAGATGCCGAAGAAATACGGGGTCAAAGAAAAGGACCTGGTTGTTTCGCACATCCTTCACCTGCTGTTGACGGGCAAGCTGCGCAGCGGCGACCGGGTTGACCGCAACGAAATTGCCCTGGGGCTGGGCGTCAGCCGCGTTCCGATTCAAGAGGCGCTCGTTCAGCTGGAACACGACGGCATCGTGTCGACTCGCTATCACCGCGGGGCGTTCGTTGAACGATTCGATGAAGCCACCGTCCTCGAGCACCACGAGCTCGACGGCCTGCTCAACGGGATCGCGTCTGCGCGCGCGGCTGCCAACCCCACCCCGCGGATCCTCGGACAACTCGATGCACTGATGCGATCGTTGCGAAACGCCAAAGATGCGCGGGCGTTTTCGGACATCGCGGCGGAATACCGGCGCACCGTCAACGACGAATACGCCGGGCCGCGGCTGCACGCCACGATTCGCGCATCACAAAACCTCATCCCCCGCGTGTTCTGGGCGACCTATCAGGGCAGTCGCGACAACATGCTGCCGTTCTACGAAGACGAGACCTCCGCCATCCACCGGCGTGACCCCGAAGCTGCGCGCGCCGCGTGCGCCGCTCGCTCCTATCGGATGGCCCAGACCATGCTGACCGAGCTGTTGCGGCGCCGAGTCTTCACCGCCCCCGTAGACGTCAGCAGAGTTGTCCCAGAGCCGCTCGAGGTACTCGCAGGGGCCGACGCGGTCCGTGTCGAGCGGTCACTAGCGCTCTGAACGGACGCTAACCGGGCCAAGCCGTCGCTCGCTCGTTACGGTGGCGGTGATGAATTCATGGACAGGGCCGCGGACCGATCGCCGCGGAAAGCTGCTCGGGCTGGTCGCGACGACGGTGCTGGTGTGCGGCTTGGCGCTCGGCGGACCGGCCGGGCTTGCGGCGGCCGACTGGAACCAATGCGCGCCCGCCGGCGTCGACAGCGCGCGGGCCTTGCCCAAAGATCTCACCCAGACCTCCACCACGCGTCAGGACGACCGGGACACAACAACTTCCGTCGAGCCGCTGGGCTCCGTCAACATCGGCGCATTGGGCCTCGACACCCCCGGCGTCCTGACGGCCGGCACGCTGTCGGACGCCCCGCCCAACGTCTGCATCACTCCCACCGGCGAATTCAGCGGCTTCGACAACCAGTTGTTGCGCGCTATTGCCGCCAAGCTCGGTCTGAAAGTCCGCTTCGTCAGCACCGACTTCTCCGCGCTGCTCGCGCTTGTGGCGTCCCGGCGTTTCGACGTCGGCTCGGCGTCGGTGAAAGCCACCGAGGCACGCCGCCACACCGTGGCATTCACCAACGGCTACGATTTCGGCTTCTACTCGCTCGTGGTGCCCCCGGGCTCACCGATCCACAAATTCAGTGATCTCGCGGCCGGCCAGCGCATCGGCGTGGTCCAGGGCACCATCGAGGAATCGTACGTCGTCGACACTTTGCACCTGCAACCGGTGAAGTATCCCGGCTTCGCGACTCTGTACGCCAGCCTGAAGACCCGCCAGATCGATGCTTGGGTAGCGCCGGGAACCCTTGCGGCGACCATCATCCGACCCGGCGACCCGGCAGTGGTTGTCGCCAACACTTTCAGCCCAGGCAATTTCGTGGCTTTCGCGGTCGCCCAAGACAACAAGCCGCTCATCGACGCGTTGAACTCCGGCCTGGACGCCGTCATCGCCGACGGTACCTGGGCGAACCTGTACTCCCAGTGGGTGCCGCGCACATTGCCGCCCGGCTGGAAACCCGGGTCGAAAGCCGCCCCTACGCCACACCTGCCCGACTTCGCCGCCATCGCCGCGAGTCAGCATCGCCAACCCGTGGGCCCGGCCGCCCCGAAGTCGACTTTGGCCCAGCTGCGTGATTCCTTCTTCAACTGGGAGCTATATCGACAGGCCATCCCCGTCCTGCTCACCACCGGATTGCCCAATACGTTGATCCTGACCAACAGCGCCATCGTCATCGGCTTGGCGCTGGGCATGGTGCTGGCAATTGCCGGAATCTCGCACTCACTGTGGCTGCGCTGGCCGGCGCGGGTGTACACCGACATCTTCCGCGGTCTGCCCGAGGTGGTCATCATCCTGCTTATCGGGATGGGCATCGGGCCGTTGGTGAGCGGATTGACAAACAGCAATCCCTACCCGCTCGGCATTGCCGCATTGGGATTGATGGCCGCCGCCTACATCGGCGAAATCTTGCGCTCCGGAATACAAAGCGTGGACCCCGGCCAGTTGGAAGCCTCCCGCGCCCTCGGGTTCAGCTATTCCGCGGCGATGCGACTGGTGGTGATTCCGCAGGGTGTGCGACGGGTGCTGCCGGCGCTCGTCAATCAATTCATCGCGCTATTGAAGGCTTCCGCGCTGGTGTACTTCCTCGGCCTCGTTGCCGATCAGCGCGAGCTCTTTCAGGTAGGCCGGGACCTGAACGCGCAGACCGGCAATTTGTCACCGCTGGTCGCCGCCGGTGCCTTCTACCTGATATTGACTATTCCGTTGACCCATTTGGTGAACTACATCGATGCGCGACTGCGCCGCGGCCGCGCCGCTCTTGAGCCCGAAGCGGGGGCCAACATGCTCACGCCGACGTCCGGCCAGGAGATGACGTGACGGCCGGCACCGCGCGCCGACCGTCAGCGTCTCTGGCGGCCAAAGATATTCACCAAACCCTCGGCGGAAACAAGGTGCTCAACGGCGTTGACTTCGAGGCCCCGGCAGGCACCACAGTCGCCGTCATCGGGCCGTCCGGCTCGGGTAAGTCGACGCTGCTGCGCACCCTTAACCGCCTCCATGAACCCGACAGTGGCGACATCCTGTTGGACGGGCGGTCGGTGCTGTGCGACGACCCCAACGAGCTCCGCCAGCGCATCGGCATGGTCTTCCAGCATTTCAATCTCTTCCCCCATCTCAGCGTGCTGAAGAATGTCGCATTGGCGCCGCGAAAGCTGCGCGGGCTGACCGCCGATGAGGCCCGCGACCTCGCGCTGGCTCAGCTGGACCGAGTTGGCCTGAAACACAAAGCCGATGCGCGCCCTGGCACCTTATCCGGTGGCCAACAACAACGGGTCGCGATTGCCCGCGCGTTGGCAATGGCCCCACAGGTGATGTTTTTCGACGAGGCCACCTCCGCGCTGGATCCCGAAATGGTCAAGGGGATTCTGCAACTGATCGCCGACCTTGGTGCCGAACGCATGACAATGATCGTCGTCACCCACGAAATGGGCTTCGCCCGGTCGGCGTCGGACACCGTGGTTTTCATGGATCACGGCAAGGTGGTCGAATCGGGTCCCCCCGAGCAGATATTCGAGGCCGCGCGCACTGAACGGCTACAGCGGTTCTTGTCGCAAGTGCTTTGACGGCCGCGGATTAGTCGGCAATAGCTACCTTGTCCGCAACTGGAATCGGGCTAGACTGCCGGTTTATGGCGGTGAGCGAATCCACCTCCGCTGAGGTGACAGAGCTTGCGAAAGGTTTGCACCGTGCGCTGTCCAAATTGTTTTCGATTCTGCGACGCGGGGACCCCAACGGGGCCGCTGCGGGAGACCTGACTTTGGCGCAGCTGTCAATTTTGGTCACGCTGCTCGATCAGGGTCCGATTCGGATGACCGACCTGGCAGCCCATGAACGGGTGCGCACTCCGACCACCACCGTGGCGATCCGGCGGCTGGAGAAGCTGGGATTGGTAAAGCGCTCGCGTGACCCCTCCGACCTGCGGGCCGTGCTGGTCGACATCACCCCGCGTGGGCGGGCGGTTCACTGCGAGTCCCTGGCCAACCGGCGCGCCGCCCTGGCCGCGATGCTCAGCCAGCTCTCGGTGTCTGACCTCGACACCCTGATGAAGGCGCTGGCGCCGCTGGAACGACTCGCCTCAGGGGAACCGGCGTCCGGTCCGGCAGGAGAGCCGGCGGCGCGCAAGGAGGCATGAAACAACCTGCCGTTCAACGGGATTCATAGCGCCGCGTACACTGCCGTACATGCCGAACGCACTCATCACCGGTGCCGGTGGCGGTATCGGTTCTGCTATCGCCGCGGCACTGGCGCCCACCCACACCCTGCTGTTGGCAGGTCGACCGTCGGAGCGGCTCGACGCCGTCGCGAATCGGCTCGGCGCTACGACGTTTCCATTGGATTTGACCGACTCCGGTGAGATCGAGGCCGCCTGCGAAGTCGTGGACGAACTCGACGTGCTGGTGCACAACGCCGGGGTCTCCATTCCCGGCCATGTCGCGGAGTCGACCGTCGACGAGTGGCGTGCCACCTTTGCGGTGAATGCCTTTGGGCCAGTCGAACTGACCCTTACGCTGCTGCCGGCGCTACGGCGTGCTCGCGGCCACGTGATCTTCATCAACTCCGGTGCGGGCCGCAACGTTTCACCCGGCATGGCCGCCTACTCGGCCAGCAAATTCGCGCTGCGCGCCTTCGCGGACTCGCTGCGCAGCGACGAACCCGCGCTACGCGTCACCACAATCTATCCAGGCCGCACCGACAGCCAAATGCAGCGTGAACTAGTCGCGTTCGAGGGTGGCACATACGAGCCGGCCCGGTTCCTGAAGCCTGAAACCGTCGCCGCTACCGTCGCCAACGCGGTTGCGACGCCGCCCGACGGTCATCTGCACGAGGTGGTCTTGCGGCCCGCGGCGCGGTAATGCCGAGACAGCACCGGTTCAAACAACCACGTTGACCAGCCGACCGGGAACCACGATCACCTTCCGCGGATTGGCGCCCGCCAAGAACGCCTGCACTTTTTCGTCAGCCAGTGCCGCCGCTTTCAGCGTCTCCTCATCGGCGCCGGAAGTCACCACCACTCGTCCGCGCACTTTGCCGTTCACCTGGATCGGGTACTCCACGGTCTCCTCCACGAGGTAAGCCGGATCGGCCTGCGGGAAGGGGCCATGCGCCAATGAGGTGGTGTGTCCCAGCCGCAGCCACAGTTCCTCGGCCATATGCGGGGCCAACGGCGCCAACATCAGTACCAGCGGCTCAACCGCCGCCCGCGGTACCGCGTCACGGTGCTCTTTGGTGAGGTGGTTGGTGTACTCGATGAGCTTGGCGGCTGCGGTGTTATTGCGCAGTGCCGCATAGTCTTCCGAGACTCCGGCAATCGTTCGGTGCAATGCACGCAGGGTGTCGTTACCCAACTCTGGCGATCCAGCCTCGTCGACGACGCGGGTTTCGCCGGTCTGCTCGTCGACAACGAGCCGCCACACCCGCTGCAAGAAGCGGTGGGCCCCAACAACGTCTTTGGTGGCCCACGGCCGAGACGCCTCCAATGGCCCCATCGACATCTCATACACCCGCAGCGTATCCGCGCCGTATTCGTCGCAAATCTCGTCGGGCGATATCGAATTCTTCAGGCTCTTACCGATTTTCCCGAATTCTTGAAAGACTTCGGTTTCGCCGTCTAGGCCCGGATAAAAGAAGCGCCCGTCGCGTTCGACGACTTCTTCCGCCGGAACGTAGGAGCCGCGAGAGTCGGTGTAGGCGAAGGCTTGGATGTAGCCCTGGTTGATCAGTCGGCGGTAGGGCTCCCGGGAACTGACATGGCCCAGATCGTATAAAACCTTGTGCCAGAATCGCGCATATAGTAGATGGAGTACCGCGTGTTCGGCGCCGCCGACATACAAGTCGACGCCGCCAGGGTCTTGCGGGCCATGCTCAGCGGGCCTTGGGCCCATCCAATAAGCCTCGTTCTCCTTGGCGCAGAACCGCTCCGAGTTGTGCGGATCGATGTAGCGCAACTCATACCAGGAGCTGCCGGCCCACTGCGGCATCACGTTCGTGTCACGGGTGTACGGCTTCAAACCGTCGCCAAGATCCAGTTCGACGTTCACCCACTCGGTCGCCTTGGCCAGTGGGGGCGACGGCTCGCTGTCCGCATCGTCGGGATCGAACAACACCGGCGAGTAGTCGGGCACGTCGGGCAGTTCCACCGGAAGCGCGGCTTCGTCGAGCGCATGCGGGCGTCCGTCGGTGTCATAGACAATTGGGAACGGCTCACCCCAATAGCGCTGCCGCGCGAAAAGCCAATCGCGGAGCTTGAATTCGATGCGCGCCGAGCCGCGGCCTGCCGCCTCCAAGCGAGAGTTGATAGCTTTCTTGGCCGCCAACACGTCCATACCATCGAGATAATCGGAGTTGACCAGTACCCCGTCGCCCGGGTATGCGGCTTCCGAAATATCACCGCCGGAAATGACTTCCACGATCGGCAGGCCGAACTCATGGGCAAAGTCCCAGTCACGCTGATCATGGCCGGGGACGGCCATGATCGCCCCGGTGCCGTACCCGGCCAGCACATAATCGGCAATGAACACCGGCACCGGTTTCCCGTTCGCGGGGTTGGTTGCATAACCGCCCAAGAAGACGCCGGTTTTCTCCTTGCTCTCCTGGCGCTCCAGGTCTGACTTCGCGGCGATCGCGTGTCGGTAGGCTGCGACGGCTTCTGTCGGGCTGGCCGCACCGTAGGTCCAGCGCGGATCGGTCCCGTCCGGCCAGGCCGCGGTGGTCAACAGGTCGACCAGGTCGTGCTCGGGGGCCAATACCAGGTAGGTGGCGCCGAACAGGGTGTCAGGCCGCGTGGTGAACACCTCGATGTCGACTTGTTCGCCTATTCGACCGCCTGTCGGGATGGTCGCCGCGAACAGGGCCCTGGTGCCGATGGAACGACCAATCCAGTTGCGCTGCATCGTTTTTATCGGCTCGGGCCAGTCGAGCAATTCCAGGTCGTCGAGAAGCCGGTCGGCGTAGGCGGTGATACGCATCATCCACTGCCGCAACCGTTTCCGAAATACCGGGAAGTTGCCTCGATCGCTGCGTCCGTCGGCGGTGACCTCCTCGTTAGCCAACACGGTGCCCAGCCCCGGACACCAATTCACCATCGAGTCTGCCCGGTAGACCAGGCGGTAGCTGTCGATCACATCGGAGCGCTCCCCCGCCGAAAGCTTTGCCCAGTCCCGTCCGTCTTCGAGACGCCGTGCACCGGTATCGAATTCGGTGACCAGCTCCGCGATCGGGCGAGCTTTGTTGGCCGCGGCGTCGAACCAGGCGTTGTAGATCTGCAGGAAGATCCACTGGGTCCACTTGTAGAACTCGACATCGGTGGTTGAGAAGCTGCGTCGGCTGTCGTGGCCGAGGCCCAGCCGGCCCAGCTGACGCCGGAAGTTCACGACGTTGGCCTCGGTCCTGGTGCGCGGGTGGGTGCCGGTTTGCACCGCGTACTGCTCGGCGGGCAGCCCGAAAGAATCAAACCCCAACGCGTGCAGCACGTTATGGCCAGTCATCCGGAAGTACCGGGCGTAGACATCGGTGGCGATGTAGCCCAGCGGGTGGCCGACGTGCAGTCCCTCACCCGACGGATAGGGGAACATGTCCTGCACGAACAATTTGTCAGCCGGAACCGTCGTTCCATCGGTGGGAGCCAGCGAACCGACCGGGTTGGGCACGTTGAAAGTCCCGAGTTCGGCCCAGTTGTCCTGCCACGTGCTCTCGATACGGCTCGCCAGAGCCGCGGTGTAGCGAAACGGCGGCGCGTCGGTGTCCGTCGGAGCAGCGCCAGAGTTGCTCGCGGGCGCGGTAGTCGGGGATTCGGTCACCTGAACAGGGTATAAGGGCCGCCACGTCGGGGCCGCCGGCCACAGGTTGATCTCGGTTCCATTGCGCACGGATCAGAGCTTCATCCCAGCTCTATTTCGGCCCTGTTCACCGCGTTTGACCTCTAGTTACAGTCGGCCTCTAACGACGGCTGCTAGTAGTGAGCCATTGGAAGGACCGACGCAGATGATTGAGATCCTCCCCGCCCACCGGGCATTGCTCGGGGGTATGGTCGCTGGCCTGATCGGTGTGGCGGTTGTTGCGGGCGCCAAGGCATCGGCTGATCCCCTGCTTCCCGCACCATCACCTGTCCCCGTCGTCCCAGCACCTGCGCCACAGAACGTCACCGCGATTCCGGGCCAGGTGCCCAGCAACAGGTTCATCGCCACTCCCCCTGTGTCGAACCCCGGTGTCCCGCAAACTCTTGCCGCGGCACCCGGAGCCGCGGCGGCCACACCCGCGTCGCCCACGCCTCCGACCGTGACACCCGCGGTTTCCGGGACACTGCGTGAGTACCTGCAGTCCAAGGGGGTCAAGCTGGAGGCGCAAAAGCCGCAGGGACTCAAGGCGCTCGACATCACCCTGCCGGTGCCGCCTCGCTGGACTCAGGTGCCCGATCCCAACGTGCCCGATGCATTCGCGGTGATCGCCGACCGGCAGGGCAGCAGTATTTATACATCGAACGCCCAGGTCGTGGTGTACAGGCTGGTCGGTGACTTCGATCCCAGAGAGGCCATCACACACGGGTACGTCGACAGCCAAAAGCTGCTCGCCTGGCAGACCACCAACGCCTCGATGGCGGACTTCGGCGGCTTTCCTTCGTCAGTCATCGAAGGCACTTACCGCGATGGCGATATGACGCTGAACACATCACGTCGCCACGTCATCGCCACCTCTGGACGCGACAAGTACCTGGTGTCGCTGTCGGTCACCACCGATCGTTCAGTGGCGGTCGCCGACGCACCCGCCACCGACGCCATCATCAACGGCTTCCGAGTGACCGTTCCCGGAGCCGCGACGCCCGCACCTGCCCAAACCCCTGCGCCGGTCGGGCTTCCCGCGCCGGTACCCAATACCCCGCCGGTCGCGCGGGCCGGACAGACACAGGCTGCGGTTCCCGTCGGGCAGGCACCGGCAGCGGCGCCGGTGGCTCTTCCCGGCCAGCCGGCTTCACCCAACCAGCAGCCCGTGCCCAATCTGTTATCCCTGGTCCCGGGCCTGCCGCCACTACCCAACTTCTCGTTCCTGCAGCACTAGACGGCTCCGGCGCGCCGAGGCAGGTGAGCGGATCGGTGACCGGACTCGTATTGTGAGCCCATGCTGATTGCGGGGGTGCTTTGCATGGGTGCGGCGGTGGCGTCGGCCGGCTTCGGGACGTGGTCGCTTACCCACAACCACCAACTCGACGCGACCGCACTGGCACTTCGCTCCATGGCGCCGACGCAATTGGCGGCCGCGGTCATGCTGGCGGCCGGCGGGGTGGTGGCACTGGCCGCGTCCCCGCACACCGCCCTGGTTGTGCTGATCGTCTGCGTCGCCGGCGCCCTGGGGACGCTGGCCGCCGGGTCATTGCAGGGTGCCCGCTTTGCGCTGCGGCGCCAAACCGCCGCGCCCGACCGCGCCGGCAACTGCGTCGGCTGCACGCGGTCGTGTCATTGAACGTTGCCTGCGCACGGCCCCGAAGGTGGGGGAGTAGCGCTAATTTCGGCTGAGGTCGATGGGGTGGGTGGCAAGCAACGAAAGGGGCAGCGGCTGCCGGCGGAGCACTTGTCCCCACAGGTCGGCCCTCGGCCCGACGAGAACGTCAGATGGCAACGCCGACAACACGATCCAGTCGTCGCGTTCGATTTCGCCTTCGAGCTGACCGATGGTCCAACCGGAGTATCCCGCGAAGATTCGCACGCCCTCGACCACCGGGGCGATCGTGTCGGGATCGGCGTCTAGATCGACCATTACCACCCGCCCGGCCACATGGCGTAAACCGACGACGCCTTGCGGATCGGCGCCGACCCGCAACGTCGCCAGGCACAGCGCGGCGTCCCGTTTCACGGGGCCACCGATGAACATCGTCTTCGGCTTGGCCGCCAATTTGGCCCACTGCGGCAATACGTTGTACACCGCGGTCTCGCTGGCCCGGTTGAGCACAACACCCAACGTCCCGCCGTCGTTGTGCTCCACGATGTAGATCACGCTGCGCCGAAACGTCGGCTCAAGGAGATCGGTATTGGCAAGCAACAAAGTGCCCGCACGCACCCGCTGCGCGGCGGGTGCAACATAGTCCTCTGGATCCTCGGGCGGCGGCACCACACCATCATCGCACCTGCCGCACCACGGACGGGGTAATCGAGCCCGCCCTCCAAATATTTGTACTGTGGTAAGGCGGTTCTGACCGCGGCGAGCTTGCCAATTCAATCGTGGAGTCAGTTTTTGTGATCCAAACCCGAATGCGCTCAAGCGCACCCGCTGAACTGTGGCGGTCGGTGCGCAGTTTGCCCGACTTCTGTCGACTGTTGCAGGTGCGCATAGCGAGTCAGTTCGGAGACGGACTCTTTCAGGCGGGACTTGCCGGAGCGCTGCTGTTCAACCCCGATCGAGCCGCCGACCCCTTGGCCATCGCGCGCGCATTCACAGTGCTTTTCTTGCCCTACTCGCTGCTGGGACCGTTCGCGGGCGCGCTGATGGATCGTTGGGATAGACGGTTGGTGCTCGTCGGAGCCAGCGTGGGTCGCCTGGTCCTTATCGCGGCGATCGGCACGATCTTGGCTGTCCGAGCCGGCGACATGCCTCTGCTGTTGGCCGCGCTACTCGCCAACGGCTTGGCCCGCTTCGTAGCGTCCGGGCTGTCGGCGTCACTACCACACGTGGTGCCGCGCGAGCAGGTGGTCACGATGAACTCGGTTGCCACCGCGTCGGGGGCCATTGGGGCCTTCCTGGGCGCCAACTTCATGCTGGTGCCCCGGTTCCTGGTGGGGGCGGGGGACAAAGGCGCCTCCGCGATCATTTTCATCACCGCAATTCCGGTGGCGATCGCGTTGCTGCTCGCGTTGCGGTTCGGCTCCCATGTGCTCGGCCCGGACGACACCGCGCGGGCCATCCACGGACCGGCCATCTATGCGGTGGTCACCGGGTGGCTGCACGGCGCGCGTACCGTCGCGCAGCGTCCTACGGTCGCCGCGACGCTGTCCGGCTTGGCCGCGCACCGGATGGTGGTCGGCATCAATTCGCTGGTGATGCTGTTGCTCGTTCACCACCTACCCGTGTCCGGCGGGGGAGGGCTCGGTATCGCGTTGCTGTTCTTCGCGGCCGCTGGTCTCGGGGCCTTCCTGGCCAACGTCCTGACACCGTGGGGGGTGCGCCGCTGGGGACGCTATGCCACGGCGAACGGTGCGCTGGTGGCGGCGGCGATCGTCCAGGCGCCAGGGGCGGGACTGCGCCTTCCGGTGATGGTGGTGTGTGGCTTCTTGCTCGGCGTTGCCGGGCAAGTGGTCAAGTTGTGCGCCGACTCGGCAATGCAGATCGACGTCGACGATGCACTCCGCGGACACGTGTTCGCGGTACAGGATGCGCTGTTCTGGGTGGCATTCATCATCGCCATCACGGTCGCCGCAATCTTCATTCCCGACGACGGCCGCGCGCCGATGTTCGTCCTGTTCGGGTCGATTCTCTACCTGATCGGGCTGGCGATGCACAGCATCATCGGCCGCCGCGGCGAACCGAATCGCTAAAGTGCAAGGGTGATTCCACGCTTCTTGAGCGGCCCGTAATGGCTGACGCCGGGCCGATCGTGGCCGACCTGCGTGCCCAAAGCGACGACCTCGACGCGTTGGTGGCGCCGTTGTCAGCCGAGCGCTGGGCCGACCCGACGCCTGCGCCGGGCTGGACCATTGCCCACCAGATCGCCCACCTGTTGTGGACGGACAGGGTCGCGCTGACCTCGATCACCGACGAGGCTGGCTTTGCTGAGGTGCTCGAGGCAGCTGCCGCCGACCCGGCGGGCTTCGTCGACGCGGGTGCCGACGAATTGGCGGCCCTGGCGCCCGCCGAGCTGCTCGCCGACTGGCGGGCGACCCGCGGCCGGTTGCACGACGAGCTCCCTAAGGTTCCCGCCGGGCGCAAACTTCCCTGGTTTGGCCCAACGATGAGTGCGGCGTCGATGGCGACCGCACGGTTGATGGAGACCTGGGCGCATGGGCTCGACGTGGCCGACGCCCTGGGCGTCAAGCGGCCCGCCACCGAGCGGCTGCGGTCGATCGCTCACCTCGGGGTGCGCACCCGCGACTATGCCTTCGTCGTCAATAACCTGGCCCCTCCGACCGAGCCGTTTTTCGTCGAGCTATGCGGACCCGGCGGCGACACCTGGTCCTGGGGATCGCCAGACGCCGCGCAGCGGGTCACGGGTTCAGCCGAGGATTTTTGCTTCCTGGTCACCCAGCGGCGTCCGCTGAGCGCTCTCGATATCTCAGCGCACGGTCCCGACGCGCAGCGCTGGCTGCAGATCGCTCAAGCATTCGCGGGACCACCCGGCGCCGGGCGATGAGCACGCAGCGCGAAGAGAGACGGCGCCGTTAGGCCCGAGCGCCGGGCGATGAGCACGCAGCGCGAAGAGAGACGGCGCCGTTAGGCCTGAGCGCCGGGCGATGAGCGCGCAGCGCGAAGAGAGACGGGCCGTCGGACCGTCACTGCAGCGGGCCACCGTAACTTGCCCGGTTTTCCGCCTCGGCCTCTTCCCGCAGCGCGGTAATTGCGAGGTTCAACCTATCAGCCAGCTCTCCGTGGGCGTATCCCGTCATCACGCCGGGGTGCAGAGTCAGCTTCAGCAATCGACCGTCGGAATTAGCGACTGCATAAACGTCGCCCAGGTCGACGCTGTAAGTGACGGCCTGCGCTTGGGCCACGAGAGCTTCCCACTTCTCGGCCGCTTCGCTCAGATCCCGAAGAACTGATTCGACAAGATCCTTATCGCTAAGATTCGCGCCACCGCCCGAATCCGACACCACGACAGTATCGTCGACCGCTCCAACCAGCGTCAATTCACCGACTGCCGGTCCACGGATGCTCCTGGGCCGGGGGCCTCATTGGCCCGGCGTGGCCTCTACAAGTTTCTGGTACCAGGCGAGGTGATAGTTCGCCGATATCGGGTCTTCGCTGGCGATGCTTTCGGTGGCAGCCATCAACAGACAGTTGAGCAGCAGCGCGGGATTCAGAGCCGGGTACTGGACGAACAGCCGGTAACGCGCCATATCGAGATGTACCCGCAAGACGTCGACTTCCTGATCGATGGCGCGAGTGCCGGTCGCGACGGCGTCTGCCAACCTCTGCACAATCCGCGGGAGGCCGTCACGGCGGCCTACGGCATCGCTCAGTACCCTCGCCAGATCCGCTATAGCCGGCAGCTCGCGCGGCTGCACCGAAGATCTTGTGGCAACGAACCCAATCGAGCGGCGCAGCGAATCACCGGGGCTGTAGGTCACGACGCGTGTCGTGTCGCCGGCCATCGTGGCGGCGCTGCCGGTGCGTCGTTCCGGTTCCAACAAACGCACCCCGGCCGGAAGGGTGATGCCCGAGGGAATCCAACCGTGGGCGAGGTCGGTGACCAAAACCGTCGACCCGTCCACGCGATCGCCGACCGCCCAGTTCAGCCGCGGCTCTTGGCGGACCACAAACTCGAGGAGCCGGTTGAGCCGGTCGCCGTCGGAGGGCGTTTTGGCGATGCCGTTGCGCAGGTGTAGTCCGGCGCCGGCCGGCGCGGTGTCGTCATCGCGGCGGTGTTTATCGCGCGCCGCCTCCAATCCTCGCTCGCCGGCTGCCGGTTCGGGAGCCGCGTGGTGACGACCGTCCTCGACCGGCTCCCACCGCGGCTGCGACACGGTCTCAGCCTGTGCATCAAAGACCGGCTCCACCTCGTCGACCGCGGGAATGACCTGCGTCTGCTCCATCTGCGCCTTGGCGGCCGCGGCGTCGTCATCGGTCAACTCTTGGTGCCCACCCGACTCGGGGTGCTCGATCTCGGCTGCCGACTCGCCTGCCGCCACGTGGGCGCGACGACGGTCCACCACCTTCCAACGCGGCTGCGGGGGCGCACCCTCGGCCTGCGCATTGACGGCTCGCCGCACCTCTGTGACGGCGGGGATGACTTGCGTCTTGTCAATATCTCGGTGGGGAGACTCCGCAACCCGGGGGCCCGGATGGCCGGCATTGACCGCATGAAGATGACGAATCGTCGACTCGACTCGTCGCACCGCACAGGCACGAGCCTCCTCAACCACCCGGACCTCTTTGGCCTGCCGGGCCGGATCAGCCAGTCCGGCTCGCTTGATCATCTTCAACTCGTCGTTGGCACAATCAGCGATCCTCTGCAGATCGGCTTTGAGAGAGCCTGCGAGCGAGGCAGTTTCGGCGGTCGTCGTCGACAGCTCGGTAGGCCAGAGCCCACCTATCACCCAAGGGGTGCAATCGATTGGAGAGCTGAAAGCCGGAATCGCCAATGATTCCCGGGTAGCTCTCCGGAGGCGCTGGCGCGCTGTTATCCGACCGAAGATCGGCACCGGCTAAGCGTACCGGCATCTGCCGAGGACTTATGCGCTCAGTGAATTGTGCAGCTGTGACGGCCTGGGTAGCGTGGGGGCATGGCTGATTCTGCACTGCAGCAGCAACTCGACGAGGTTCGTGCCCTGCTCGGCAGGGCGCGAGAGTTGTTCGGCCCCAATCCTATCGAGCCGCCTACCGATATTGCTCCCGATCCCGACGCGGCCAGAACCTGGCTGCTGTAAGCGGTCGAGCCGTGTCTAAACTGCGCCGTCGCGGCGGCGCAGTTTGTGCGCCAGCAGCTTTTCAATCGCCGCGTCAAGATCGCGCGGCGTCGGGACCTCCACGGACGGTGTGTGTCCGGCCGCCACGATTTCGTCGCGAATTTCCAGTAGTGCTTTGAGGCACGACACGTCGGCGGTCAGCAAGATGCCCTGTGCCAGGGTCTCGGCGTCGGTTTCCATCGCCTCTGCACTCAGGGCGACGCTGTGCATGTATCCGCCGCGGCAAGAGCGGACAAGGATGTGTCCACTCGGGTGAACGGTGTCAAAAGCTGGATTGGCGTCCGTCATCGACCGCGGTCAACGATGCCGCCAAGGTTGCGTGCCGCGTCCTGCTCATGCTGTTCCCACATCCTCGCCGACACAGTCAGGTTGTCCGCCAATCCGGCATGGTCCGAGGCTTGTTGCTCATAGCACTGGCGTCTGAGCTCCAGCAGTTCGCGTCCCGCGTCGCGAAGTTCACTGAAGATCGGGCCCAGCGAATCCAGGCTCTCCTGAATCGCGGCATGCGACGAGGGAACAGTACGCAAGTACTCGGAGGTCTCCTGGTGACGCGCAGCGGCTTGACGTAGGTGCTCGGGCACTACATGGATTGAATCTGCCATCCGCTGTCTCCTGTTCACGGGCGCCGGTGGACCGGCGAGTTCACTATTGTCAGGTGGTCGACGAAGTCGCCGGCCGGGTGGGTGCTGGTGGGTCGGGCTTGGCCGGCGCGGTCAAGGAGGTGGTCGCTGCCGGTGGATGTTCCCAGCCTAGAAAGCTTGGCCCGCTCACGGAGGCGATGTGTTGAATTTGGCCGTCGAGAAGGACCTTATCGGGGCCCAGCGCAAGGGCATGACGATCGGTGAAGATGCCGATGTCTCCGGGGGCCAGCTGCAGCGGGTCGACCGGGTTGGTGACCGCAGTTCCCGGCGGAGGAATGGTTATTCCCTGCTGTTGGAAGGCATCTGGGATCGGTGCCCCGCCGACGGCGGCCTTTATCGCCGCCGCCAACTGGGGGCTGGCAACTGTCACCGTTTCGCCGTCGGGAAGAGTGACCGTTGCCGGGCCGGCCGAAGGCGGCGCGGTTGACGCGTCCTTGTCTTCGTCTGCGTCGTGGTTGGCAGCCTCCTCTGGCGAGGTGTTCGGGTTCGGGCCCGGGTGCTCTTCGGAGTCCAGCGTGTCGTCCAGGTCGCGAAGTGCCGGATCGTTGCCGCCCCCCAGTCCGGATAGGCCGCCCGGCGGGTCCCAGCCGGCCATCGATGCGGGCGCGGCGCCGAGGCCAGGGAGCGAACCCGAGCCGAAGTTGGGAATCGGCGGCATGACCGGAGCGGTCGGTGCGCCCGGAGTTGACTCTGTTCGACCTGGCCTCGCGGAATCGCCGGGCAGCGCGCCGGGATCGTCAGCCAACAATGAGTCCAGCAGCGGATCCCACCCGGTGTCGGGGTCCTCTGCCGAGCGTTCGGTAGCGCCGGGTGCGGGCGCACCGGCATCGACCGCCGGGGTCGGCGGGTGTTCGCGGGGGCCGTTCGGTTCGCCCTTGGAGGCGTCGTACAGCGACGTCCATGCGGCCATCAGCGCAGACTTCGACGTGTCATCCAGGCTGGCGTTGAGCACCACTGCGCGAATATCCCTGAGCTTGCCGATGAGGAAGCGTTGGAAGTCCCGGGCTCCGGCCGGGGTATCCAGGTCGGACCGCGTCCGTACCGCGGCTTCGGTTTCCTGCTGCAACTTGGTCAGCTCTTCTCGGCCTTCTACTGCTTTCAAGTGCGCGTTCAGGATGGCCGAGATCACTTGCATGTCAAGGAGCGAGCTGGCCGAGTTTTGGTGTGCCAGAGCGGCTTCCGCGTTTGCGATGGCTTCTGCCGCGTCACCTTTCTCTTGATCCGGTGGCGCCGGGGGTGCACCGGGCGGCGGCGCAGCGGCCGGGCCGGCGGCTGCTGCCACGTCGGACATGTCTGAATGGTGTTGTCGGATCTTGCCCAGGATCACCTGCAGCTGTTCCGGGCGAGCGGTCGCGGTGATCGCCGCAGCCACCTCGTCCGGCGAAAGCCCGGTCTGCCACGCGTTCGGATCGCCGGTGCGGTCCCGCAGATGCTTGACCGCGGAAAGCAAGTCTTCATGCGCCGACATCAGCCGGGCAGACGGCGCTTCAGCCTCAGCGCAGTGTGCTGCGCGATGTGCGGCGACCCCTCCATGCACGGCGACAGTACCCAGGCGCGTTCCTGTGGACAATTCACCGCGGCGATCGCTGTGAATAAACACTTCAATAGCGGAGCCGGCTATCAGTCATCGGCCTTGTAGTGGTCCCGAAGACCTTCTAGCACAGCCCTTTTCGCGCGTCCGAACTCGCGCGCATCGGATACGACCGCGGCGATCTCGCGTTGTTTGGCGAGAAGAAACTTCTGGAACTCCCGTGCGCCCACGGGTGTATCAATGGCAAGGTCCGCGCGGTGCGCGGCTGCGTCGTCGATCTCCTCGGCGATGGTGTCCAGCCGCTTGGTGCTTTCCCGCATCGTGGCATCTGCGCTTGCCAATACGTCGGCCAGCACGCGGTCGGCGTCGGCAGTTGCGCCGTGCTGGGTGGCCAATGCCGACTGCCGCGCCTGGATGGCGGCTACCGAAGGTCCGGCTTGTTCCGACATTGGTTCACCCTTGCAATAGTGGTCGACGGATCGCAACATCGTTGCCCAGCCGGCTTGTTCGCACGGAGGCGCCCGAGTACGGTGCTTCGACAACCAGATTGTTGCCGATGGCCAGCTGTACATGTCCGGCATGCGGAAAGATGAGGTCCCCCGGCCGAACTTGCGAACGGGGTACCGGAATCCCGTCGTTGATCTGCTGATAAGTCGTGCGGTCCAAGTGAATACCTGCCTGCGCGTAGCTCCACTGCACCAGTCCAGAACAGTCGAACTGGTCGGGCCCCGTCGCGCCCCACACATAGGGTCGTCCCAGTCGGGACAACGCGGCACGCACCGCTACTGCGGCGCGGCTGTTGGGCAGCAACCACAGACCCGCCAACCCGACACCGCGATGACGCATCAATTGGTAACGCAGCGCCCGTAATTGCGCGGAGTGCCGGCGAGCCTGCGAGCGAGCCGACAAGACATGCGCCCGCTGCGCACGCAGTCGCACCGCACGGCGGCGCATCGCCTCGCGCTGGGCCATCGGCGTCATCGCGCTGTCGGTGGCGTCGGCACGTGCCTCGTCGAGGACGCTTTTGGTCAGGTCGCGCGCCAGCGCCCGATCCCGGTGGGCGCTGGTGATGACGTCCGCGGCGGCACCGTCTATGCGGGCCGCCGATGCGAGCCGTTGTCGGCTTTCCTCGACTGCGCGCTGATAGCCACCCTGCGCCAAGCCGCCGCTGAGAGCCGCCGCTCGCTGCGGCAGGTTGGGGTACTGCGTGGTGCCCGCATTCAACGAGGCGTGCCCGGCGCTGCCCGCGAACATGTCATGAGCACGGCTCAACACCACGATTTCGCTCTGGCTCACCGCGCCCCCTCAGCGCCGTTATGGCCGGCCTCTTCTCGGCTCGTCGACTCGACCGCATCGGTGAAGGCACGCACCCGGGGGAGTGCCCCCGGGGGGATCACCCCGGTGTTGCGGATATCCCAGATGTCCTCGACGCCCACACCGATCAGGGCGGCGATTACCGTCTCCGGCAACAACGCCTGCACGCATGCCCGGTCGAAGCGGGCGCTCAAGCTGGTGGGCATCCGCTTCAACAGGGCTGTGCGGGTCGCCTCCAGAGCTCGTAAATGGTCCATCAGTCGGCCCGTGGACTCGGCCCCGGCGTTCACGGCTACCCGCCAGGAGCTGGCGGCCAGCATCTCCGCTTTCACGCACTGAGCGATCACAGACAGAATATACGTCTCATATTCGTTTGATGTTGTCGCGGGCAATCGATCGATGACGGATTTGAGAGCGTCGAGCTGGGCTTCGGCGTAGCCTTCCAGCACTTCGGTGTCGCTGTGACGGTCGACCACCACCGGGCCGTTACGCTTGGCGGGGACGACGGCGGGTGGCTGCGCGGCCAGCAACCGGGCCAATTCAGCATCTGGGTCGGCAGCCACCAGCAGCCGCGAATAGGTCCCCGGCGGGAGGCCGAGGCCGTTCTCAACCTTCTGAACTGTGCTTTTGTGTGGCTTGCGGGCTCCGCGCTCAAGAAAACTCAGCCCCATGATGCTGACGCCGGTAACGGCGGCAAGGTCTGCCAGTGACCAGTCGCGCGATTCGCGCAGCGCTCGGATGGCCGCGCCGGCCGATTCACGGCTCACCGCACGCTCCGGCCATAGGCCGGATATTACACAGCCAGCCGCCGCATCCTGTGTGTATATACGTTTTTGTCTCGTTTCTCTTGCGCTAGGGTCGGGTTGTATATACGATTCTGCCTACGTTTCACGCTTGACTAGGAGACCGCCATGGCACACCCTTGCGCAGCTAACCCGGAATTATGGTTCGGATATCCCGACGACGATGGTGGTGATGGGGCGGCGAAGGCGCGCGCGTACGAGCGGTCGGCCGTCGAGGCGCGTATCCAGTGCCTGCGCCGCTGCCCGTTGGCCCAGCAGCGTAGATGTGCCCAACATGCCATCGCCCACCGCGAGGAGTACGGCGTCTGGGCGGGCGTGAAACTGCCGGGAGGGCAGTATCGCAAGCGCGACCAACTCGCTCGGGCCCATGACGTCCTGCGGCGTATCGCGGCCGGTGAGATCAACTCCCGCCAGTTGCCAGAAAACGCGGCTCTACTGACACGTCACGAACGCGAGGCGGTCCCGGTCGCCGCGGTGGTGTTGCACCTACCGACCGCGCAACTGGGGCCTCGTTCGGCCGCCTGACCATTCGCCAGCGCCGTTGCGGACCGTTTACTGACTCTGTCCACGGGGTAGACGGGCTTGGCACGGCCTCGTCTGTCGACCCGAAGGCGCATCATGACGTTCGACCTGACCCAGACGGCAGCACAACACGACCTTGCCCGGCGTACCCACGAGTTTGCCGAAGAAGTGATCCGGCCGGTGGCGCTGCTCTATGACCAACGGCAGGAGTTTCCGTGGCCGGTGTTAGAGGAGGCCGCCCAGCGCGGATTTTACAGCCCCCTGTTCTACCGCGACCTGATCGGGGATCCGACCGGCCTCTCGTTGCCGATGTTCGTGGAGGAGCTGTTTTGGGGTTGCGCCGGAATCGGTCTGGCGATCGTCATGCCGGCGCTGGCGCTATCGGCGATCGGCCAGGCGGCGTCGCCCGAGCAGATGTTGGAGTGGGGTCCCGAATGTTGCGGAACACCAGGCGATCTCAAGCTTGCGGCACTGGCCATCTCTGAGCCCGAAGGCGGCAGCGACGTACGGAACCTACGCACCCATGCCCGCCGCGACGGTGACGACTGGGTCATCAACGGCCACAAGATGTGGATCGGCAATGGCGGTATCGCCAATGTGCATGTGGTCAACGCGGTCGTCGACGAGGAACTCGGCCACCGCGGGCAAGCGCTCTTCGTCGCGCCGGGGGGCACACCGGGGTGAAAATGGTGCGTAAGCTCGACAAGCTGGGCTGCCGGGCTTCTCATACCGATGCGTTGCTCTTCGAAGACGTCCGGATTCCGGGATCCAATCTGCTTGGCGGACAAGAAAAGCTGGAGCACAAGCTCGCCAAGGCGCGCGAGGTGGTGGCCGGTGGAGAGCGTTCTGGCTCGGCCACGCTGGGCACCTTCGAGCAGACGCGCCCCATGGTGGCCGCCCAGGCCATCGGAATCGCACGCGCCGCACTGGAGTACGCGACCGCCTACGCCACCGAGCGTGAGGCGTTCGGCGGTCCCATCATCGACAACCAAGGTATCGCCTTCCCGCTGGCCGACCTGGCTACCCAGATCGACGCGGCTCGGTTGCTCACGTGGCGTGCCTCATGGATGGCGGCCAACAACGTCCCCTTCGAGAGGGGTGAGGGTTCGATGTCGAAGCTGGCAGCCAGTGAGGTGGCCGTCAAGGCCACCGAACGCGCCATTCAGACCATGGGCGGTCGGGGTTACATCACCGATCACCCGGTGGAGAAGTGGTATCGAGATGCCAAGCTGTACACCATCTTTGAAGGGACCAGCGAGATCCAGCGAATGGTGATCTCTAATGCGCTGGGTGCGGCGGTAGGCACACCGCCGCTGCATGTGGTGCTCGAACCGTCTGGGGGGCCGTTGAACCGCGTCTTCGGACGCGGTACCCCGCTACGATCCCGTGCCGCGGACACCGCGCTCTCGATGCAGGACCGAGTGCCCGAACCGGTCATGCGGCTGGCGATGCGGGTGCTCAGGCCTCCGCGCAAATAAGCGCCCGGGTACGGTCACGGTGTCCCGGCGCCTATGACGAAGGTGGACGATGAGCAACCTGGAGCCGGCGCCGGTGGAAGTTGCGTGCCACCCGTGGTCGGTCGCGGGCACCGAGGTGCTGCATCCACGAGAGGTTCCGTTGGGCGGCCCGCGGGCGATCCGGGTGCCACGCACGCTGCCGCAACGACAGCGCTCGCTGATCGGCGCGCGGTGTTTCATCGATCATTACGGCCCGGTGTCCGCGCGCATCGACGTGCCGCCGCATCCCCACACCGGATTACAAACGGTCAGTTGGTTGTTCAGCGGGGAAGTGGAACATCGTGACAGCGCAGGCGTGCATGCCGTGGTAGGGCCCGGGGAGCTGAATCTCATGACTGCCGGCGCGGGAATTTGCCACGCCGAAGTGTCGGCCGGGGCGCAGCCGGTCCTACACGGTGTGCAGCTATGGGTGGCGCTGCCCGCTTCCGATCGCGACACGGGTCGAGACTTCGCCCACTACGCGCCCACGCCGAGGTCGCTGCAGGGTGCGGTGGTGTGGGTGTTTCTCGGAGAGCTGGCCGGCAGCCGTTCCCCGGTTCACACGTTCACCCCACTGCTGGGAGCCCAGATCGACCTGGATGCCGGAACCGAGCTGGACATCGACGTCGATCCCGCATTCGAACACGGCGTGCTTTGTCACCTGGGCCTTGTTGACGTGGACGGGACGCATCTGGGGGTTGCCGAACTGGCATACCGCAGTGCTGGCCAGTCCCAGCTGCATTTGCGCAATGCGGGGGACTGGCCTGCGCGGGTCCTGCTCCTCGGAGGCACACCGTTCGCCGAAGAGTTGGTGATGTGGTGGAACTTCGTCGGGCCAAGCCACGACGACATTGTCCGCTACCGCCGACTGTGGGAGGACGGCGACGAACGCCTCGGTGCCGTCCGGGGGTACCGGGGTTCTGTGACCCGGCTGCCCGCACCGCCGCTGCCGACCACGCGGCTGCGGCCTCGACCAATACCGCAAAGAAAGGAAAGGGAAGTAGCGATGACTGCCGATAAAACCGGAGCAGAAACGACCGTCAGGCTCGAGGACTGCCGGTACACCATTGCCGTGGAAGGCAAACAGGTCGGCCTTGCCGACTTCGCCGACCGCGGTGACCAGCGCGTCTTCTTCCACACCGAAATCGACCCCGCCTACGGCGGACGCGGACTGGCCACCATCCTCCTCGAGGAGGCGCTCAACGAGGCACGCGATGAAGGCAAGCGCATCGTCCCCGTGTGCTCCATGATCGGCACGGTGCTCAAAAAGCACCCCGAGTACGACGACATCACGGATCCTGTTACAGCGGATGTTCAACGGTGGCTGCAGAGCTAGTCGCGATGTCGGAAGGTCGGCCGTCGAATGCGGTCTCGGCTGAACTGAAGGCTAGCTGCCTACTCGTCCGATCTCTTCGATCTCGTCCAGCGATATGTGCATAATATGGCTAAAGATCGTGGCGGTTCCTGTGACCAAGATTGCGCAATCGCCGTCTGAGCAGACTTTCACCTTACCCGCCTCCAGCTCGGTGAAATCAACGCCGGGCACGTATCCCTGTCGTTAGAGTTCCGCGCCTAGTCGCCCAGATGCAAGGGTTGAGTTCGCAATGGTAACCCAATCCCAGATGAGGTACTTCTCTGCGAGATCGAAAGCCGACACTTTAGCGACAGCATTACGTCGCTGTTCGCGATCGTCAACTATATCGACGACCCACCAGTCGTTGTCGGTGCGGAGATGGACGGCATGATCGTCTGTTCTGAAGCACACTTCGCAATCGACACAGTCCGTCGGGGCGGAGGCTTTGCCGCCACCGACCCCCGGCGCCCATCGATACCAATTGGAAGCGCCGGCCAATTCACTCGCGGTCTGCCGCCACGCGCCGCGTGTCGCTATCCAACGACGAGGCAACACGCGAAGCGCTAGCTCGCAGAAAAGTGGGCGAAGGGGGACTTGAACCCCCACGTCCCGAAGGACACTGGCACCTGAAGCCAGCGCGTCTGCCATTCCGCCACTCGCCCGGGGAGACAACCGATGGACCATACCACTGTAGTGGTCGTCTGCCCCAACCGCCGCACGGCCCCCGGAAGCCTGCGAGCCCGCCATAGCCGCATAGCGAAACGGCCCTGACCTGCAGGAAGGCCGTTCTCAGAATACCGACAATGCCGCCGGGGCATGATCTCCCGATACCATGCTGGGGTGATAGGACACTCGGGCGAATCGTTTGCCGAGCGTGGGCCATATACCGAGGCAAGTGCGGGCGAGCCCTAGCGCATGAGTAGCCAACGGGGGCTGGTGGCACGCATTGAGCGCAAACTCGAGATGACCGTCGACAACGCGTTTGCTCGAGTGTTCGGGGGATCGATCGTCCCGGAGGAGGTCGAAGCCCTCCTGCGTCGTGAAGCCCGCGACGGAATTCGGAAGCTTGAGGGTAATCGCCTTTTGGTACCCAACGAGTACATCATTACCCTCGGTAGGCACGACTTCGAGAAGGTGGGCGCCGACCCGGATCTCACGTCGAGCGCTTTCGCTAGGGACTTGGCTGACTATTTCGATGAACAGGGGTGGCAAACGTATGGTGATGTGGTCATCCGGTTTGAGCAGTCGTCGAACCTGCGAACCGGCCAGTACCGCGCCCGTGGTGCTGTCAACCCCGATGTTCAGCCCCGCCCGACGGTCAACGATCCCGTCCGGCGACAATCAAGTAACGCGTTCGGCGCAGAACGAGGAGTAGCACCCATGACTGACAATTCGAGCTACCGCGGGGCTCAGGGGCCGGAACGGCCTGGTGACGAGTACTATGACGACCGCCACGGGCGTCCCCAAGACGATCCGCGCGGTGGCCCGGAGCCGCAGGGCGGACCCGACCCGCGTGCTGGTTATCCGCCCGAGCAGGGCGGCTACCCGCCGCCGCAGGGATATCCGCCGCCTCGCCATCCCGACCAGGCCGGCTACCCGGACCAGGGCGGGTACCAAGAGCAACGTGGGTACCCGGAGCAGGGTGGCTACCCCGACCAGCGCGGAGGCTACCAAGAGCAAGGCGGGTACCCAGAGCAGCGGGGCTATCCCGAGCAGGGCGGCTACCCCGACCAGCGCGGCGGCTACCAAGAGCAACGCGGCCACCCCGACCAGGGACAGGGCGGCTACCCGCCGTCGTACGAGCAACGTCCGCCAGCTGCACCCTCCGGATACGGTCCGCAAGGCTACGACCAGGGCTACCGCCCGGGCGGCGGGTACGCGCCGCCTCCCCCCGGCGGCCAACCGGGCGGTGCTCCGCAAGGCTACGGCGGCGGATATGGGGAGTACGGCCGCGGGCCGGGCCGCCAAGATGAGGCCGGTTACGCCCCGCCAGAACAACGCCCCGCTTACCCCGAGCAGGGCGGCTACGAGCAGGGTTACCAGCAGGGCGGGGGGTACGGCCGGCAGGACTATGGGCGCGGGGACTACACGCAATACGGCGAAAACGTCCCGGCCGGACCTTATCCGGGCCAGGGCGGCGGATACCCCGATACCGCCCACCGCGACTACGACTACGGCCAGCCGGGCGAGTACGCGCCACCGAGTGAATACGCCGCACCCGCCGACTACGGTCAACCAGCGGAGTACGGCCAACCTGCGGGCGGCTATGGCGGTTACGGCGCAGGCGGCTACGGGGCCGCCGGAACAACGGTCACCCTGCAGCTCGACGACGGCAGCGGGCGCACCTATCAGCTGCGCGAGGGTGCCAACGTTGTGGGTCGCGGACAAGACGCCCAGTTCCGGCTGCCCGACACCGGTGTGTCACGACGTCACCTCGAGATCCGCTGGGACGGGCAGGTAGCGCTTCTGACCGACCTGAATTCGACGAACGGCACCACCGTGAACAACGCGCCCGTGCAGGAGTGGCAGCTGGCCGATGGTGACGTGATCCGTTTGGGTCACTCGGAGATCATCGTCCGCATCCACTGAACCCACCGGCTCAACGCTGCCGTGCTTAACCCCGTCTCGACCGCCGTCCAAGTATCGTGACGTTGCTGATGTGCTCGGCGTCACGGGCGCCAGGGATACGACGTTAGGACGGAAAGGACGCCAGATGCAGGGACTAGTACTGCAGCTGACGCGTGCCGGCTTTTTAATGTTGTTGTGGGTGTTCATCTGGTCCGTGCTGCGAATCCTGCGGACCGATATCTATGCCCCCACCGGTGCTGTCATGGTCCGGCGCGGTTTGACGTTGCGCAGCACCCTGCTACCGTCGCGTCAACGCGGTCACGCCGCCCGGTACCTGGTGGTGACCGAAGGGTCGCTGGCAGGCGCGCGCATCACGCTCAGCGGGCAGCCGGTCCTGATCGGCAGAGCTGATGACTCCACCCTGGTGCTTACCGATGACTACGCCTCGACGCGGCACGCCCGGCTGTCACAGCGCGGCTCGGAATGGTATGTCGAGGATCTAGGATCGACCAACGGCACTTACCTTGACAGGGCGAAGGTGACGACTGCGGTACGGGTTCCAATCGGGACGCCGATTCGGATCGGCAAAACGGCAATCGAGTTGCGCCCGTGACCCGCGCCGACGCTGATGATGCCGGCGTAGCCGGCATCCAGGAGCGGCGCTCGTGACCCTGGTCCTGCGATATGCCGCCCGCAGTGATCGCGGCCTGGTACGCGCCAACAATGAAGACTCTGTTTACGCCGGCGCACGGCTACTCGCCCTGGCCGACGGCATGGGCGGGCACGCTGCCGGCGAGGTGGCGTCCCAGTTGGTGATCGCCGCACTGGCTCATCTGGATGACGACGAACCCGGCGGTGACCTGCTGGCCAAACTCGACGCCGCGGTACGCGCCGGCAACGCGGCCATCGCGGCACAGGTGGAGGCCGAGCCCGAGCTCGAGGGCATGGGAACCACACTCACCGCAATCTTGTTCGCGGGCGACCGAATTGGATTGGTACACATCGGCGACTCGCGCGGGTATTTGCTGCGCGACGGCGAGCTCACCCAGATCACCAAAGACGACACCTTCGTCCAAACGCTGGTTGACGAAGGCCGGATCACTCGAGAAGAGGCCCACAGCCACCCGCAGCGCTCGTTGATCATGCGGGCGCTGACCGGGCACGAGGTCGAGCCGACATTGACCATGCGCGAGGTGCGCGCCGGTGATCGCTATCTGCTCTGCTCCGACGGATTATCCGACCCGGTGAGCGACGAAACCATTCTGGAGGCGCTGCAGATCCCCGACGTCGCCGAGGCCGCCTACCGCCTCATCGAGTTGGCGCTGCGCGGCGGCGGCCCGGACAACGTGACCGTGGTGGTCGCCGACGTCGTCGACTACGACTATGGCCAGACCCAACCTATTCTCGCAGGCGCGGTGTCAGGTGACGACGACCAACTAACCTTGCCCAACACCTCCGCGGGCCGGGCCTCGGCCATCAGGCCACGAGACGATGCGGCGAAACGCGCTGCGCCGCAACCAGAAGCTCCGAGCCGACCGCGGTGGCCACGGCGGCGGATGGTTGTCGTCGCCGGGCTGGCGCTGCTGCTGGTTTTCACCGGCCTGGCCATCGGCTGGTGGGTCATCCAGCGCAACTATTACGTCGCCGAATACGACGGGAAGGTGTCGATCGTCCGGGGGATCCAGGGGACGCTGCTGGGCGTGCCCTTGCAGCACCCCTATCTGGTGGCCTGCCTCAGCGCCCGCAACGAGTTGTCCCTGGTTAGTTACGGGCAATCCGGTCACGCCAACTGTCAGCTCATGACGTTGCAGGACTTGCGCCGTCCCGGGCAGGTCCAGGTCCAGGCCGGCCTTCCCGGTGGCAGCCTGGACCAGGCCGAATCACAGTTACGGCAACTGTTGGCCGAATACCTGTTGCCCACCTGCCCGTCGCCGCGAGCCACGTCACCACCGGGGCCTTCCACCACTGGGAGCGCGACCCCGGGGTCAAGCGTCCCAGCATCGACCAGCCCGCCGACCACTACCCCTTCCGGGGCCAGCGCCCCACCCGCCAGTAGTCCCACCAGCGGCCCCGCGAACTCTTCGCCGGTAGGCCCCACCACCACGTCGCAGACCGTCACCGCGCTTCCGGCACCCCCTCCTCAACCGGGCATCGACTGCCGGACGGTTGCATGACGACACAAGTCCAACCGCCGGTCGCGGTCACGCCTCCGCTGCCTACTCGGCGCAACGCAGAGCTGCTGCTGTTGTGCTTCGCCGCACTGATCACCGTCGCGGCGTTGTTGATCGTTGAGGCCAACCAGGAGCGCGGTCTGCACTGGAACGTGACCAGCTACGGCTTGATTTTCCTGCTCGTGTTCGGGTCGGCGCACCTGGCCATTCGGCGCTTCGCGCCCTACACCGACCCGCTCCTTCTGCCAATTATGGCCCTGCTCAACGGACTTGGGCTGGTCATGATTCACCGGCTCGACCTGGTCAACAACCACCTAAGCGCACGCCATCACCCCAGCGCCAACCAGCAGATGATGTGGACGGTGATCGGGGTGGTTACCTTCGCGCTCGTGGTCACCTTCTTGAAAGACCATCGGCAGCTCGCGCGCTATGGCTACATATGCGGTCTCACGGGCTTGGTGTTGTTGGTGATTCCCGCGCTGCTGCCCTCGTCGCTGTCCGAACAGAACGGTGCCAAAATCTGGATTCGCCTCCCGGGCTTCTCAATTCAACCGGCGGAATTTTCCAAGATCTTGTTACTGATCTTTTTTTCAGCGGTGCTGATTGCCAAGCGTGGTCTATTCACCAGCGTCGGCAAGCATTTCATGGGTCTGACCCTGCCCCGGCCGCGCGACCTCGCACCCTTGCTGGCGGCCTGGGCAATTTCGGTCGGCGTGATGACCTTCGAAAAGGACTTGGGCACTTCGCTTTTGCTCTATGCCTCGTTCCTGGTGGTGGTTTACATTGCGACCCAGCGCATCGGCTGGGTGGTCATCGGCCTAGTGCTGTTCGTGATAGCGAGCGTGGCCGCGTATTTCATCTTCGACCACGTCCGGGTTCGGGTACGGATGTGGTGGGACCCCTTCTCTGATCCCGATGGCAGCGGCTATCAAATTGTGCAGTCGCTGTTCAGTTTTGCAACCGGGGGCATCTTCGGCACCGGACTGGGCAATGGCCAACCCGACACCGTGCCGGCCGCCTCGACCGACTTCATCATCGCGGCGTTCGGTGAAGAGCTCGGATTGGTCGGGCTCGCCGCCATCCTGATGCTCTACACCATCGTCATCGTCCGAGGCCTGCGCACGGCGATCGCGACCCGCGACAGCTTCGGCAAGCTGCTGGCTGCGGGTCTGGCTTCGACGCTGGCCATACAGCTGTTCATCGTGGTCGGTGGTGTAACGCAGCTCATTCCGCTGACCGGGCTGACCACCCCGTGGATGTCCTACGGTGGTTCCTCATTGCTGGCGAACTATGTGCTGCTGGCCATCCTGGCCCGTATCTCGCACAGCGCCCGACATCCCTTGCGCACCCGGTCACGTAAAAGCTCGCCGATCGCGGCGGCCAGCACCGAGGTAATCGAGAAAGTATGAACGCCTCACTCCGCCGGATCTCGGTGACCGTGATGGCGTCGATCGTGCTGCTGTTGCTCAACGCCACGATGACACAGGTCTTCGCCGCGAACTCGCTGCGTGCCGACCCGCGCAACCAACGCGTCCTCCTCGATGAGTATTCGCGGCAACGCGGTCAGATTGTCGGCGGCGGCCAACTGCTGGCCTACTCGGTGGCCACCGACAGCCATTTCCGTTTCCTCCGGGTCTATCCCAACCCGGCGGTGTACGCACCGGTTACCGGCTTCTACTCGCTGCGCTATTCCAGCACGGGCCTGGAACGCGCCGAAGATGCGCTGTTGAACGGCTCTGACGTGCGGCTTTTCGGCCGCCGGCTGGCCGACTTCTTTACCGGACGCGATCCACGCGGGGGCAACGTCGACACCACGATCAAGCCGCGAGTCCAGCAGGCCGGATGGGATGCCATGCAGCAGGGTTGCGGCGGGCCGCCGTGCAAGGGAGCTGTCGTTGCCCTCGAACCGTCCACCGGCAAGATCTTGGCCATGGTGTCATCGCCGTCCTATGACCCCAACCTGCTGTCGTCGCATGACCCCGACGTCCAGGCCCAAGCGTGGCAGCGGCTGAGAGACGACCCGGACAATCCGATGACCAACCGCGCCATCTCGGAGACCTACCCACCGGGTTCGACCTTCAAAGTTGTTACCACCGCGGCGGCGCTGCAGGCCGGCGCCAGCGACACCGAGCAATTGACGGCGGCGGCCTCCATTCCGCTACCCAACAGCACCGCGACGTTGGAGAACTACGGCGGCCAGCCATGCGGTAATCAGCCCACGGTGTCCCTCAAAGAGGCCTTCGCCCTGTCCTGCAACACCGCATTCGTCCAGCTCGGGCTCCTCACCGGCACTGATGCGTTGCGCAACACGGCGCAGGCCTTCGGCCTGGACACCACCCCCAGCGTCATACCGCTGCAAGTCGCCGAGTCGACCGTCGGGATCATCCCGGACGCCGCTGCGCTTGGGATGTCGAGCATCGGGCAAAAAGACGTTGCGCTGACACCCTTGCAAAACGCCGAGATCGCCGCGACCATCGCGAACAACGGGATCTTGATGCAGCCCTACCTCATCGACAGTCTGATGGGTCCAGACCTGGCGACCATCAGCACCACCGTCCCCTATCAGCAGCGCCGCGCGGTGTCGCCGCAGGTCGCCGCTAAGCTAACAGAGCTGATGGTCGGCGCCGAGAAGGTCGCACAACAGAAAGGGGCCATTCCCGGCGTGCAGATCGCATCCAAGACCGGTACCGCAGAGCATGGCACCGACCCGCGTAACACGCCGCCCCACGCGTGGTACATCGCGTTCGCGCCCGCGCAGACGCCGAAAGTCGCCGTGGCGGTCTTGGTGGAGAATGGCGGCGACCGCCTGTCCGCGACGGGAGGTGCACTTGCCGCGCCAATCGGACGGGCTGTAATCCAGGCCGCACTACAGGGAGGACCATGAGCCCGCGAGTTGGTGTGACGCTGTCGGGCAGATACCGCCTGCAGCGCCTGATCGCCACCGGCGGCATGGGCCAAGTGTGGGAGGCGGTGGACAGTCGGCTGGGCCGGCGCGTGGCCGTCAAGGTGCTCAAACAGGAGTTCTCGCAGGACCCCGAGTTCATCGAGCGGTTCCGCGCTGAGGCGCGCACCACTGCGATGCTCAACCATCCCGGCATCGCCCAGGTCCACGATTACGGCGAGAGTCAGCTGGACGGCGAAGGCCGTACCGCCTACCTGGTAATGGAGCTGGTCAACGGGGAGCCACTGAATTCGGTGCTCAAGCGCACCGGCCGGTTGTCGCTGCGGCACGCGCTGGACATGCTCGAGCAGACCGGCCGGGCGCTGCAAGTGGCACACGCCGCGGGCTTAGTGCACCGCGACGTCAAACCGGGCAACATCTTGATCACGCCTACCGGTCAGGTGAAGATCACCGACTTCGGTATCGCCAAGGCCGTCGATGCCGCGCCGGTGACGCAGACCGGCATGGTGATGGGCACCGCCCAATACATCGCGCCCGAACAAGCCCTGGGGCACGACGCCACCCCGGCGAGCGACGTGTATTCGCTCGGAGTGGTTGGTTACGAGGTGGTTTCGGGTAAGCGGCCGTTCACCGGGGACGGTGCTCTGACGGTGGCAATGAAGCACATCAAGGAACCACCGCCCCCGCTGCCCGCCGAGCTGCCGCCCAACGTGCGCGAACTCATCGAAATCACGCTCGTGAAGAATCCCGCCATGCGGTACCGCAGCGGCGGGCCGTTCGCCGACGCCGTGGCCGCGGTGCGGGCCGGCCGCCGCCCGCCGCGGCCCAGTCAGTCACCGCCTCCCGGCCGCGCCTCGCCGGCGGCCATCCCGTCCAGTCCGACGACCAGGGCGGCAGCCGTCGCCGGGACCCGTGGCGCTGCACCCCGTCGATCGCGGCCATCCACAGCCGGTCACCGCCCGCCGCCGGCCAGGCGCACGTTCTCCTCGGGCCAGCGCGCGCTGCTGTGGGCGGCGGGAGTGCTCGGCGCGTTGGCGATCATCATCGCGGTGCTTATCGTCATCAATTCACACGCGGAAAACCAGCCGCAGTCGCCGCCCCCCACCGTCACCGACACCGGAGGTCCGCCGGCGAGCAAGACTCCCAGCGGTTCGGGAGCGGGCGGCGGGCTGAGACTCAATTGGACGGATCGACCGACGATAGGGAATTCTGGACTGCAAAGGGGGCCGGCCGCATCCGCGTGGGTTGTCGCACTGACGCCCGGGACCGCACCGGCCCGACACGAGACAGCGCAATGACCACCCCGCAACACCTATCTGACCGTTATGAACTGGGCGAAATCCTCGGCTTCGGGGGTATGTCCGAGGTTCACCTGGCCCGTGACGTCCGCTTACACCGCGATGTCGCGGTCAAAGTGCTGCGCGCTGACCTCGCCCGGGATCCCAGCTTCTATCTGCGTTTCCGGCGCGAGGCGCAGAACGCCGCCGCGTTGAACCACCCGTCCATCGTTGCCGTATACGACACCGGCGAGGCGGACACCCCGTCCGGACCGCTGCCCTATATCGTCATGGAGTACGTCGACGGCGTCACGCTGCGTGACATCGTGCACACCGACGGTCCGCTGCCGCCGCGGCGCGCCATCGAGATCATCGCGGACGCCTGCCAGGCCCTGAACTTCAGCCACCAGAACGGCATCATCCACCGCGACGTCAAGCCGGCCAACATCATGATCAGCAGCACAAATGCGGTGAAGGTGATGGACTTCGGTATCGCTCGCGCGATCGCCGACAGCGGCAACAGTGTCACCCAGACGGCGGCCGTGATCGGCACCGCCCAGTATCTGTCACCCGAGCAGGCCCGCGGGGAACCCGTCGACGCCCGGTCCGACGTCTATTCGTTGGGCTGCGTCCTCTACGAGATCCTTACCGGCGAACCACCTTTCATCGGAGATTCCCCCGTTGCGGTGGCCTACCAGCACGTCCGGGAAGACCCGATTCCGCCGTCGAAGCGGCACGAGGGCATCTCCACCGACCTCGATGCCGTCGTGCTCAAAGCGCTGGCAAAGAATCCCGACAACCGGTACCAGAGTGCGGCCGAAATGCGCGCTGATCTCATTCGGGTGCACAACGGTGAGACGCCGGAGGCGCCTCGGGTGCTCACGGACGCCGAGCGGACGTCGCTGCTGTCGTCCGCGGCCGGAGGCCTCAGCGGGCAACGCGGCGATCCGCTGCCTCGCCAACTTCTGGACACCGACGACGATCGCACCGGCGGATCGGTCGGTCGCTGGATCGTCGCCGTCGCCGCGCTGGCAGTGCTGACGATCGTTGTCGTAATCGCCTTCAACATGTTTGGCGGCACCACCCGCGACGTTCAAGTTCCCGACATGCGCGGCCAAGTGTCCGCCGATGCCATCGCCGCGCTGCAGAACCGCGGCTTCAAGACCCGCACAATGCAAAAGCCGGACTCCGCGATCCCGCCCGACCACGTCATCAATACCGACCCGGGCGCCAACGCGTCGGTGAGCGCGGGTGACGAGATCACGATCAACGTCTCCACCGGTCCTGAGCAGCGTGAAGTGCCCGACGTCTCGTCACTGAGTTACACCGACGCGGTCAGCAAGCTCAAGGCAGCGGGCTTCAGCAAGTTCAAGCAGACGAACTCACCGTCAAGCCCGGAGTCGCTGGGCAAGGTGATCGGAACCAACCCGCCGGCCAACCAGACCTCTGCGATAACCAACGTGATCACCGTCGTCGTCGGCTCGGGACCGGAGACCAAGCAGGTGCCTGACGTCGCGGGTCAAACCGTCGACGTCGCGCAAAAGAATCTCACTGTGTACGGCTTCGCGAAGTTCAGCGAGGTCTCGGTGGATAGCACCCGACCCGCCGGGGAGGTGCTCGCCACCAATCCACCCAAGGGCCAGACCGTTCCGGTGGACTCGGTCATCGAGCTGCAGGTGTCCAAGGGCAACCAATTCATCATGCCGGATCTGGCGGGGATGTTCTGGGTTGACGCCGAGCCGCGGTTGCGGGCGCTGGGTTGGACCGGGGTGCTGGACAAGGGCGCCGACGTCGACGCCGGCGGGTCGCAGTCACACCGGGTGGTGTATCAAAACCCGCCACCTGGGGCGGGCTGCAACCGGGACGGAATCATCACGCTGAAGTTCGGTCAGTAGTCGCCGGATCGGCCGGGATATAAGGCCGCACCGCAGCCCGGACTTCGTTCTCCAAGCGGCGGACCAATGTGTCATCACGCGCCCATCCGCAACAGGCGAGCCAGTTCGCCAGCATTCGATGCCCGCCCTCGGTGAGGATCGACTCGGGGTGGAACTGAACACCGTGAATCGGCAACTCGGTATGACGCACGCCCATGATCACGCCGCTACGGGTGCGGGCGGTGACTTCCAGCACCGTTGGCAGCGACTCGGGGAGGATGGTCAGCGAATGGTAACGGGTGGCCGTGAAGGGATCCGGAAGCCCTTGCAGCACACCGACATTGGTGTGAAATACGCTACTGGTTTTGCCGTGCAGCAGCTCGGGCGCGCGGTCTACGGTGGCACCGAATGCCACGCCGATGGCCTGGTGCCCCAGGCAAACCCCCAGCAGCGGGGTGCGCTCCGCGGCGCACGCACGAACCAGGCCGATAGAAGCACCTGCGCGCTCCGGGGTGCCCGGTCCCGGACTGAGCAGCACCCCGTCGAACCGGCGGGCGATGGCGGCCTCGTCGGAAAGTTGCTGGTCGTCATTGCGCCAGACATCGGCGTGAACACCCAGCTGGCCGAGGTACTGCACCAGGTTGAACACGAAGCTGTCGTAGTTGTCGACAACCAGGATCCGCATTTTGTCAGGTTACCGTCCGAGGGCGGTCGGGTTTCCGCTCAGTAGGAGTCAGTACCCGATGGGGCCGGCCGGCTGCGCGAAATGCATCCGGTCCGGTTCGGAATGACCGACGATCTGTACGTCGGGCTTGACCTCTTCTTGATAGCCGAGGCCGAATCGGACCACGTACTGCTTGTAGAGGGTCACCAGGGGAGTGGCGGCGAGCGCTGCTTGCATGGCTGCTGCATTGCCGATCGCAGTAATCGTGTAGGGCGGGCTGTAGGTGCGTCCGTTGAGCAGGAGCGTGTTGCCGACGCAGCGCGGCACTGAGGTCGCGATGATGCGCTGGTCCTGCATTTGGATCGCCTCCGCACCGGCACTCCACAGCGCGTTGAGGACCGCCTCGATGTCTTGCTGGTGGACGACCAAGTCGTCGGGGGAGGCATCCCGCGGGAACCGGCCGTTGGCGTCGCGTGCCGCGTCGTCGAGGGTTACCACCAGGCCCGGCCCGTGCACGGGATTCATATCCGCCTCGGCGGCCAGCTCAGCAGAGCGCCGCAGCATCGCCGCTAACGCCACATCCGATGACCGCCCGTGCGCCGCATCGATTTTGCCTGCCAGCTCGTCGCGTTGGGCGTTGAGACGATTCATCGACGACTGGGCTTCCCGAACCAAGTCCACCAGGCGCGGGGCATCACTTCGGCGGATCTCGGCGCCGCCGGATACTCCGTGGGTGGCGGCGAGCAGCAACCCGGCCAGCAGGCAAACCAACGGGACGCCGAAGCGCCACGGTGAACGGCGCGTGTCGGTCATCGCCTCTCCATTTTCCTGGTCAGCACGCCAGGTGCGTTAGTCTCGTAGCCAAGCTGTGCGTGCAGCTGCAGTCGTTATCGTTGCACCCCGTCCCGCTCATCGTGTTGTTGAGGTAATCATGCCCAAGTCCAAGGTCCGCAAGAAGAACGACTTCACTGTGAGTGCGGTCAGCCGCACGCCGGTGAAGGTGAAGGTCGGGCCGTCGAGTGTGTGGTTCGTTGCGTTGTTCGTCAGCCTGATGCTGATCGGGCTCGTCTGGCTGATGGTGTTTCAATTGGCCGCCGTCGGCTCGCAGGCACCGAGCGCCCTTAACTGGATGGCGCAATTGGGCCCGTGGAACTACGCGATCGCGTTCGCTTTCATGATCACCGGCTTGTTGCTCACAATGCGCTGGCACTGAACACGAGCCGCGGGCTAATGAATTCATTTTCGCCTTGCTTTGTTACTGCGCCAGCAACTTTCCGATCACCCAATCACACACGTGTGATTTATCCCCACTGTTGATAGCGCTTGTGGATAACTCTATAGGCCGTGGTGAGAGGGGGTGAGTAGCGCGTGCAGCAAACACAATGGGAGCCACGCGCGACCGGAATCGCAGGTTGCGGGGCCGCCGGGGTTTTGATGGCTATCGCCGGTGTGACCCTAGTCACAGACCTGCCGGGGCGGATTTTGATTGGCATTGCCGCGGTGGGTCTGGTCTTGTTTGCGGGCCTGACGTGGCGGGCGCGGCCCAAGCTGGCAATTACCGCGGCAGGACTGGTGCTCCGGGGCTGGTTCCGAACGCAGGTATTACAGCACTCCGACATCAAGATCATTCGGATCACCGAGTTCCGCCGCCACGGCCGCAACGTGCGATTCCTCGAGGTCGAAACCGTCGAAGGCGACCTCGTCCTGTTCAACCGGTGGGACCTGGGAACGGACCCGTTGCCAGTGCTCGACGCGCTGACCGACGCCGGCTACGCGGGCCGTCGGCCGGCTTAGGAGATGGTGATCGACTCGATGACGACCGGCTCGGTGGGACGGTCGTTGCTGTCGGTGGGCGTCGTCGCGATCGCGTCGACCACCTTTTGCGACTCCGGGTCGGTCACTTCGCCAAAGATCGTGTGGCGCCGGTTCAAGTGGGGGGTCTTGCCCACCGTGATGAAGAATTGCGAGCCGTTGGTGCCCGGACCCGCGTTCGCCATCGCCAGCAGGTATGGCCGGTCGAATTGCAGTTCGGGGTGGAACTCGTCGGCGAACTTGTAGCCCGGGCCGCCGCGACCCGTTCCGGTCGGATCACCGCCCTGGATCATGAAGCCCTGAATCACCCGGTGAAAGACGGCGCCGTCGTAAAACGGGCCGGAGGGACCGCCCGATGCGTTCTGGGTCGAGTATTCCTTGGTGCCCTGCGCCAGGCCAACGAAGTTGGCGACGGTTTTGGGCGCGTGGTTTCCGAACAGGGCAACCTTGATGTCGCCGCGATTGGTGTGGAGTGTCGCGGTAGCGGTCTGAAAGGGGCTGTTGGTCACGGCATGAGAGTCTGCCATTACGCGCCGCCATGCCTACACCCGGTGTCACTCAACGCCAGCCGTTGGGAGAAAACCCGGCATGCGCGCCATCGGCCCATGGGTCTCCCTATGCTGACAGTCTGTTCAGTTACCGGATAGCCGTGGGCTAGCTTGACGACAAGCTTTCCAGCGGCGCAGAAAGGCGGCAGATGAGCGCGAAGGCGGTATCCCGGCTGACCCCGCGGCAGCGACTGGCCCGCGGCGTGACCTACACAGCAGTGGGCCCGGTGGACCTCACCCGAGGCGTCGTCGGCCTGAGTGCTCAGTCAGCGCAGTCGACCGCATCACAGTTGCGTCGCCGATACCGAGAGGGGCGGCTGGCCCGGGACATCGCCGCGGCCCAGGAAACCCTTGCTCAAGAGTTGGCTGCCGCTCAGGAGGTGGTCACCAACCTGCCTCAGGCGCTGCAGCACGCGCACCGGGCTCAGCGCCGCACCAAGCGCCCGTGGTTCATCGCGGGGGTGGCCATCGCCGTCCTAGCCGGTGGTGCAGTCGCGTTCAGCTTGGTGCGGCGCTCGGTGCAGGCGAAGCCGCAAGAGCCCCAGTCGCGACCCCCGAGTGTGGACGTGCAACCGCGCCCGTAGGACCGTTACCCGGTGGGCATCGCTTCGGCCCATGCGGTGTGGCCTTCGAAGCCAAGCGTTCTCGCCAGTTCTTGGTAGCGCTCTCTGAAGTGCTTATAAGCGTCTTCTTCGCCTCGCGCCCGCGCCAGTAAAGTCCGCGCTCGCTGCAACCAGATCTCCCGTATCATCAAGCCGTCGTCAGCTGGCGCTGCCGCTAGGCGCTCGATTGCGGCCTCGGCTTCCGCCACGTCAGGTTCGCCGCCGCGGTCGAGCAGCGTCTCCACCAGCACACCCGTCGCCGGAATTCCCCAAGACAGCAGTTGACCATCGCGGGCGAGATGGTCGACGGCAGCGGACATTAGCGGTATCGCGTCGTCGCGATCTCCGCGGCGAGCCGTCTCACGCGCGATGTACACGTCAAGCATCGGTAGATCGCACAAGAAGTGCCCCCCGCGCAGGAACACTTCGCGGACCTCCGCCAGCAGCTGCTGTCCGCGATCACGCTCGGCATCCGTGTGGCGGTGCACCAGCGCAAAGCCCAAGGTCAACCAGGCGAAACCCAACTGGAGGTTATCGCCGGATCGTTCGGCAATCGCCAGCGCATCCTCGATCTCGCGCACCGCGGAATCGTCGGGCCGCAGCGCGCCACCCGGTATCCCCGCGGAGTACACGTAGCTGACGACGGTGACGTAGGACAGCGAGTCGGCGCCCTGCGCCACGGCCAGGCCGCGCCGCAGGTCGTCTCGCCATCCGGGACGACCCAGGGTGTAACGGGCGATAGCCCGCTGCGCGAAGGCGAGCGCCAATGGGGACCCGAAAAGGAAGTTGCCCTTAGAGGCGTCATCGTCGGCCAGGTCAATGACCCTCTGTGACAAGCGAAGCATCTCAGACCACTCGCCACTTGCCATCTTGGCGCGGATCGGCGTGAAGGACAGCCCTACCGTCAAGGTCGGGTCGCCGATGGACTCGATGAGAGCGATGGCTTCGGAAGCCAGCTGCGATGCCTCGCGCACCCGGTCCTGATGCGCGTGATCCATCACCAGCCCTGCCATCGCGATGGCCAGTGACGCCTTGTCCCCGGCGGCGTCGCACAACTTCCGCAATTCATCGAAGCGGTCCCCGACATTGTTCACATGCAGCCGCCAGGCGGTCGCGCACAACATGGTGCGAGGAGCAATGCACATAGCTGCTCGGTATGGCTCATCGGCGGGCAATGCGTCGGCGATCCTGGTGGCACTTTCCCAACGCAGGCGCGCCGCGGCGATGTCGCGGTAGGTCGCCCATTTGGCCGCGCGCATGTGCCAGCCGTAGGCGTCTTGCAAGTCATCCGCGGCTTCGAGATGTTCGGCGATCAACGCCGCGTTCTGGTCGGCCGCTTCGGGCTCCCGCGCCTCGATCGCGGCCGCCAGCCGCCGGTGCATTTGTGCGCGATCAGATTTCAGCTGTGATTCGTAGGCGACTGCGCGGATCAGCGGGTGACGGAATGCGAACTCGGCCCCCGGGGTGAAGCGAACCTGATCGATTAGCGCAGCGCTGAGGAGCGCGTCCAGGGCAGGGGCGTTGCCCACCGCGGCGAGCAACTCCGGCGTAAAGCGTGAGCCGATCACCGCCGCAGCGTTCAGAGTCTCTTTCGCCGCGTGATCCAAACGGTCGATGCGCGCGGCGATGGTGGCTTGCAGGGTGGCCGGCACGGTGACCTCGGCCAGATCCGCGGCGCAGATGAAACCGCCGCGGTCACCCCGGAGCACATTGCGTTCGGCAAGCTCACGCACCATCTCGTGTGCGAAGAACGGGTTTCCGGCCGCCCGTTGGGCGACGAGTGCTTTGATCCCGGATACGGACGGATCGGTGCCCAACAAATCGTCCAGCAGCGCCCGGGTCTCCGCATCGCTCAGGGGTGCCAGCGAGATCGTCTGTGTGCCTGAAACTTTCGTCAAAGCACCATGATAGTCGGGCCGGTAAGTGACCAGCACCATCGACGGCGTTTGCGGTATGACGGCGAGGAACTCGGCCAACATCGAATCGCTGACCTCATCGATCCAATGCGCATCCTCAATGACGTAGAGAACCGGTTGGGTGCGGTTCAACGACACAGAGTTGATCAATGCGGTCAATCGCCGTCGCCGCGCGTCGGGATGGATTTTCGGGGGCGGCGTCTCGGAATCCCTTATCCCCATCAGGTCATAGAGCAGCAGCACATCCTCATCGGAGGCGTCGGGAACGCGGGCGCGCACCTGCGCGCGGGCCGCCTCGTCGTCGAGCTCGGTGATTCGGGCGATTTCGCGCAACAGGGCCGCCGCCACCAGAAAGGGAACATCGCTGGTATGCGACTCGCAGAATACTGACGACACTTCAACACCACGATGACGGGCCATCGCGATGGCTTCATCAGCCAGTCGCGTCTTCCCGATGCCCGCCGGTCCAGCGACACAAACCACACACCCCCGCCCACGCATTGATCGAGCCAAAAGACCGGTGACCGTGGCGACTTCGAGGTCTCGTCCGACCAACGCGCCTTGCAGGGCGCGACTTCGTCGCCGCTCGTCGGCCAGGCTGAGAAGGCGACGGGCCAGCACCGGGACATCGCTACCCTTGACGCACACCTCCTCGGCGTCGCCCAGCACGGTCGCGTGCTGAACGAGTCGGGCGGTGGATTCGCTGAGCATCACTCCGCCCGGTGGCGCCACAGATTCCATTCGTTGCGCCATCCCAACCTGCTCACCGATGGCGGTGTAGCGGAACGGTCCCGAACCGATTTCACCCGCGATCACCTGCCCGGAGTTCAGTCCCACCCGCAACTGAAGCTCTACGCCGTCGCGCTCTCGGACTTCGATAGCAAGTCGCTTGATCTCTTCCTGAAGACCCAGAGCCGTCAGGCAAGCGCGCATAGCGTGATCCTCCATTGCTACGGGTGCGCCGAACACAGCCATGATGCCATCGCCGGTGAACTTGTCCACCGTGCCGCGGTAGCGGTGCACCACCTTGGTGCAGCGGTCGACCAGCTCGGCCATGATCTCCCTCAGCCGCTCCGCACCAACGGCCTTGGCTACGTCCATGGAGTGCACCACGTCGGCGAAGAGCACCGACACTTGCTTGTACTCAGCATGCGCGGCGGGCTCGGCAACCGGTGTTCCACATCCGTGACAGAACCGTGCATTCTCGAGGAGTTCGATGCCGCACGCTTGGCACGCCGCTACGGCCGTCATCCAACCCTCCGCCAATCCCGGGCCCCGTATCTGCCGGGGTCCTCAAAGAATAGGCTGTTCGACCATCCGCGCGGGCGTGTTGGCTTCACACGGGGTGACACGGACATGAAGTCATGAGACGTGCCCACCTCAATCCCTGGCAAAGCAGAACAGCCGGTATGCAGCCTCACCGTTTTCCAGACGGCGGTAAATCAACGAGCCTTGCCCTCCGGCATAGTCATTGGCGATGCCCCGCAGAAACGCGATGTTCGGCAGACGTCGAGTGATCTGGTCGGAGAACCGATTTCTTTCCAGGCCGCGCATGACCTCGGCGTTGATGAATTGTTCCGATGTCAGACGCATCGGGATGGCGGCGAGCTCCGCCTCCCAGGTTGAGAATTCGTCGGCATAGCGGATATCGGCGTACAGGAAGCTTCCTCCGGGGCGAAGCACACGATGGACTTCGGCGAAGAACCGCGGGACGTTCCGGTAGTTGATCGCGGCTTCGACATTGATCACCGCGTCGAAGGACCGATCCGGGAAGGGCAAGTTCTCGGCGTTGCCCTGGACGAAGTTCAGACCGCGCAGCTTGTGCCTCTTCCTGCAGAACTCTATGCCGACCGTGTTGAGATCCAGCCCAGTGTAGGAGGCCGGTTTCAGGGTGCGCATGAGATACGAAGCGCCGCCGCCGTGACCGCAACTGACCTCCAGCACCTTTTTCCCGGTGAGATCGACCTGGGTCGCCGTGCGGTGGTAGAGCTGGATGGGCAACCGGTCCGGCTCATCGAAGGCCGAGAGCGGAAGGGCCATCGGCGGGTCCTCCTCATATCCGTAATTGAGAAATAACACGTCGTCCTTTGTGAGCAGGTGGCTGAGGAACCGGTAGCCGTATTCGAAGCGCAAATCCAAAACTTTCGCCAATACTGGGTTGCGGTTCAGCCACTCGATGAGGCTTTCGGTTGGTGTGCGTTGCAGTCGGTCACCGTCTTCGACACAAGACCGGCGCCGGGGAAACGCCCGAGGTAACCTGACGCCCATGCTTAAGTGTCCCATCCCGACACTGCTGGGCGAACGGGCCAGTCTGCAGCCGAACCGGACGGCGTTCACGTTTATGGATTACGAACAAGACTCGGCCGGAATTGCCAAAACCCTGACGTGGTCGCAGGTGTATCGCCGAGCGGTCAACCTCGCCCAGGAACTCAAACTTCACGGCTCAGCTGGTGACCGCGCTGTGATACTGGCGCCCCAGGGACTCGACTACATCTGCGCCTTTCTCGGCGCATTACAGGCGGGGCTGATCGCCGTTCCGCTGGGCGGCGCGAGCGACCAACGCGTTAGTGCTGTGCTACATGACGCATCGCCGTCTGTCGTTCTGACAACATCTGTTTTGGCAGGCGATATCGCCCAGTATGTCGAATCGAAGTCCGATGATTGCGCTCGATCGATCATCGAAGTGGATCGGCTAGAACTCGATTCGAAGAAGGGTCCCGCGCCGCGATTCGATGGTGCGACCGACACCGCCTATCTGCAATACACGTCCGGATCGACGCGCACCCCCGCTGGCGTGATGGTTTCGTACGGAAACATCATCGCGAATTTCGAACAAATCAATGCCGGCTTTTTCGGGGACCACGGCGGCGTCGCCCCACCGGACACCACTGTGGTGTCATGGCTGCCGTTCTACCACGACATGGGTTTGCACCTCGGGATCATCTTTCCAATTCTGACGGGGTTTCCCACCGTGCTCACCAGCCCAGTCTCGTTCCTGCAGCGGCCGGCCCGGTGGATGCAACTGCTGGCCAGGAACAGTCACGCACTTTCGGCAGGACCTAACTTCGCCTTCGATTTGGCGGCTCGCAAGACATCCGATGGCGACCTGGCCGGACTTGATCTCGGCAATGTGCTCAGCGTCCTCAACGGTAGTGAGCGCGTGCAGCCCGCCACTCTGCAGCGCTTCACCGAGCGGTTCGCCCCCTTCAACTTTCGGGACCGCATGCTACGCCCGTCCTACGGTATGGCAGAGGCAACCCTGTATGTCGCGACCCGCGAAGCGGGTCAATCACCACATGTCGTTCACTTCGACTCCGAGACGCTGACCGCAGGCCGCGCGAAACGGTGCGCTGCCGGCGGCGGTACGTCGCTGGTCAGTTACGGCGTGCCTCGGTCACCGATGGTTCGCATCGTCAATCCCGCGACCAGGCTCGAGTGCCCGGCGGGAACGACCGGCGAAATCTGGGTGCACGGAGGCAACGTTGCAGCCGGCTATTGGCGCAAGCCCGACGAGTCCGAGCAGACTTTTGGCGCGAGGCTGGCCGCCCCGCCCGCCGGCACGCCTGAAGGGCCGTGGCTGCGAACTGGCGATATGGGGTTCCTGTCCGACGGCGAGCTGTTCATCATCGGCCGTATCAAGGACCTGTTGATTGTGTACGGGCGTAACCACTCTCCCGACGATCTAGAGGCAACCATTCAGAGCATCGCGCCGGGTCGGTGCGCGGCGATCTCCGTTCCGGATGAGGGCGCGGAGAAGCTCGTCGCCATCATCGAATTCAAGGATCGGGCCGACTTGAAACAAGAGGCGGTTGATTCCTTCGACGTCGTCAAACGTAAAGTGACGTCGGCGATTTCTAACGTGCATGGGCTCAGTGTCGCGGATCTCGTTATGGTAGCGCCTGGTTCGATTCCCATCACCACAAGTGGCAAGGTCAGAAGAGCCGCTTGCGTGGAGCGGTATCGGCAGAATCAGTTCGCCCGGTTGGACGCTTGATGCTGGGCAGGGCCACGTGCCCGCCGGGGGAGCGCACGCATGACGCTGTGGGGCCGCGTTGAAACCTCTCAACCTATTGGGCACTGAAGCGGAGCGAGCCGTGGCCGCCGCACGGCACCGCTTGGGCCGCAACCCTCTTCGTTTCCTCTGCGAAACCCACCAGGAGCTTCCACCGCAGCCTCCGGCTGGTTGCCGCACCCTTCTGTTGTTCGCGCACTTCGATCCCCAGGGCATCGTCGACCCGTACGTCGCCTATTACCTGGAGGCGTTGCACGGGCTCGGAGCGACCATCGTTTTCGTCTCCGGCTCGCCCACGCTCACGCCGGAGTCGGTCGCTTCCATCGGCTCTCTCTGTGCCGGCATTTACACCCGCCGCACGCTTTCCCTCGACTTCGGCTCGTGGCACCTCGCATGGTGCATCCTGAGGCAGCGCGGTTGGTCGCTCGATCAATTCGACCGCTTCGTCATCGCCAACGACAGCGTGTTCGGTCCGCTCTTTCCCCTCCAAGAGATGTGGAGCTCCTTCCACCACGCGGACATGTACGGCGCCATCGAAAACACCCAGATGGTCACCCACCTCCAAGCTTTCTTGGTGGCTTGGGATCTCAACTCGCGCACCCGCCCTTTCCTCAACGATTTCTGGGATGGTTTCCAGTACGTCGTCCACAAGGGCGCGGTTATCTGGCGGCACGAAATCGGTATATCCAGGCGTGCTCGTAGAGCAGGGCTCGGCGTGAAACCGTTCATCCCCGCCGCCGTCATCGAAACCGCCTACGCCCGCTCATCAGCGCTTCGGTGGGCCAGCAGACGATCCGCACGAAATACCGGCACCCTCTACTTCTGGGACAGCCTCATCCAGGACTTCCGATTCCCTTTCCTCAAGGCGAACCTGGCGCGCTACAACATGCCATGGCACGCGTCCATGGCGCAGCTACGGGATGTCATCGAGCAACACACCGCCTATCCTTTCCAACTCATCCAATCGAACGTGGACAGGCTCGGCCGGAGAACGCCCTCACTGGTCAGTGGCTATGCCCGGCCAACGGCTAGGTGGACACATCCTGGAGCGCGCGGGACCGACTCGCCGAGGGCTGCCGGGTCAAAATAAACAACGTTGGCCGCTCAAAAGCTGCTTATATCGGCGATTACCAGCACCGTGCCCCACATCATCCAACACGCTTGCCGTGGGCGGCAGATTCTAAGAGATCGGCGGCCGCGGTGACGCTTTCGGGAGGCTTGGTCATGCGGGTGGCGATTTCGCGGGCTCGGCTGGCGTAATGCGGCGCTAGAAGGTAGCGGAGGTGCCCGACGAGCGATCCCACGGTGGTGCTCGGCAAGCGCCGGGCGCGACCAACTCGCATTCGCATTACCTGTGCCGCCCATAGCGGCTGCTCGGCTACGTCCCAGAGGATCAACATGGGAATTCCTGCTCGCAGAGCTGCAGCCGTGGTGCCCCCGCCACCGTGGTGGACGATCGCGCGACAGATCGGAAGGATGGCCGAATAGTTCACCGGGCCCACCAGCTTTACCTGGTCAGAATGCGAGATGCAGTGGGAGCCGCTCGCGCCGGAATAAATCAAGGCTCGTTCGCCGAGTTCCGCGCAGGCGGCGGTGATCATGGCGACGGTGTCCCCGGGGGATTGGACCGGTGTGCTGCCGAAACCGAAGTAGATGGGCGGTCTGCCCGACGCGATCCACGCCGCGACCTCACCGTCGGCATCCGTCGGCAACTCCAGCGTCAGCGCGCCGACGAAGGGCCGGCGGCCGTGCCATTCCGTCGCGAGCCCCGGAAAGCAAACCTCGTCGTAGGCCTGGATTTCGAGCGATCCACGCTCCGCCATCCGTTTTGCCGCAGGAGCCACTGCGGGCGGTAGACCCAGTTCGCGACGCTGCGCGTCGTCGACGTCCTTGGTGATGCGCCAATACAGCCACCACGCCGCTCTCAATGCGGAGCGCACCAGTGGAGCCGGCGAGGGTATCGAGGGGAGGGCGAGCCGGCCATTGATGCAGATCGGCATGTGGTGGAGTGCGGCGAGCGGAATGTCGTGAAACTCAGCGACATTGGCGGCAACCCCGTGGTACGTCTGCCCGGTTACCAGCAGGTCGGCCCCGTCCGCCAGTGAAGCCAGCGTCTTGCCCATCTGCGCCCAACCCTCGATGAAGAGATCCTTGCCGGCGCGCACCAGGTTGACCGGATTCTGGGGTTTGAACGCGTGGTGCACGAAGTCCGCGGCCGCGTTCACCTGTTCCTGCGTATCGGGCCCATACCTGACCGCGGCAAGCCCGGACGACTCTACGAAGTCAAGCAGATTGGGTGGAACGGCCATGCGCACTTCGTGCCCTCGCCGCAGCAGCTCCACTCCGGCAGCGGCGCAGGGCTCGACGTCGCCGCGGGTTCCGTGAGCGGCCAAGACAAATTTCATCGGCGCAACCCGCCTCGTCAGTCCTCGCCAGCGTAGGCAAGGCCGGTGACTTCGGTGATTGCCGCACCAGCATGACGTCCGTCCAAGACGCGGCTCAACACAGATTTAATCGCGTTGAGATACCGGGTCACCGACTCCCTGGCCACAGGGTTGTTCGGGAAATTCACCCATATCGAGACCTCGTCGAAGAGACGAATGACCGAGATGTACAGGTGTGCCGGATCCCTTGGGTCGCAGTAGATCCTGATGTTCGCGTTCTTCATGTGGGAGGCAACGCTCGCGGAAAACGGCGGCAGTCCCGTGTCCATGTAGTTGACCATCGTGCAGTTCGGTCCCCACCCCCTGAGCTGCGGTGCCAACTTCAATACGTCGCTGAATGACACCTCCGCTAGCTCGAGATTCGAATCGAACGAAGCCTGCGCTGCGCGGGCGGTCTCGTGGAAAGACGTTGGCTTGACGGGCACACAGAAGGGGACCACACCGGTGAACCACCCCATTGTGGAGAACTCCGCCAGCGACTTGCGCTTGTCGGTCGGCGTCAACCCGTAGTACGTTGTGGCGCCGGTGATCTGATATTGCGCGAGGGCGATGCAGGCAAACAAGCCGCCGCTGAAGCGGGCCCCCGCCTGCATACAGAGGGATTCGAACTCGGCTGTCTGTTCCTGATCCATCAGCCGGTCCACCATGAGGTCACCGCCCGTGGGCACCGACAAGTCGCCGAGCGGCAGCGGGAAGTCTGGCAGGGTCCCGCCGTTGTTTTCGGCGAACTCGATCCACTTTCGCACCTCAGGCGAGGCGGGGGTCAGCGCCGACGCGCGCTGCTTTTCCCGCATGCAGAAGTCGTCGTGACTGGCCGGAGGTGGTGACTGAACCAGCGCACCGCCGGTAACCAGGACACGGTAGTTCATCAGGATCTCGGTGTATAAGCCCGAAATGATCGTCGGGTCACAGTGGACATGGTCGATGACCGCGAAAAAGGTGAAGTGGTCCGCGCGCTGAATGATGCCGAATCTAAAGCAATCCCACTGCACCGGATCAGGGGTAGACAGTACGAACTGGTGCCACTGGCTTGGCGTCATCTGGTTGTAGCGGATTGGAACGAACTCGATGTCGGCGGGATCATTGATGGTATGCCGCACCATGCGTTCCGCTTCTTCGTAGAGGAACCAACTGTGATACGTCTTGTGTCGACGAAGGTGTGCGTTGATGACGTAACTCATGGCGCGGATATCGCACCGGCCGGCTTCGTCGCCGGAACCGATTACCAGCCGCGCGTAGTCGAGACCTGCGGCCGCATACCGGGAGAAACCACGAAGATGGGCTTCTTGCATAGCACTGAGCGGAACGTCACTTATCGGCGCTTGGCGGGCTTTCTCCAGCGAGGCAGGCGATGCTTGCCAGGACACGATCCTGCCCGGCTCCGGCACCCAGTCATGCACTGTTCCTACAAACAGTCCGCGGGCGGGCCCCGAGCCTACGAACACCCTTGCTCCTTCAGTCCAGTGACTCAGCGGATATTTCGAAGTCCGAGGTGTCTCGACGGTGCTCAGCCGGCTGGTGAGATGCCAGCCTTTCGGATAGGAGACCGGCCAGACCCTGAATGGTGGTGATGTCGTTCGTGGTGACGCGTATCCCGGTTTCGGCCTCGATGCGAGTGCGCAGCTCGAGGTTGCCCATCGAGTCGAGGCCGTATTCGGACAGCGGGTGATCGGGATCGATGGTGCGGCGAAGAATCAGGCTGACCGCTTCGGAGACCATGCGCCGCAGGCGCATGGGCCGCTCCTCCGGCGGCAACGCCGATAACTCGTTCAGTAACTGGCTTGTGTCAGTCGGGCTTTGGCCCTTCGACCGGAACAGTTCGGCGAACCGGCTGCGCCCAGCGTAGGCGGCGAACCACGGCGTTCCGGTCATCTTGGCGTATCCACAGTACGCACGATCGTGGCACAGAAGTGTTTGGAAGGCGTACGCCCCCTCGTCGGCGGTGAAGGCGGTGTCACGCCAGTGCGCGATCGCGGTGCCCTCGCCGCGTTCGCCGGGAGCAACTTCTTCGCCATTCTCCGTTCGGCGTTCGGTCGCGCGACCGACCTCGGCCCACAATGCCCATCCGATCGAGGTGGCGGGAAGGTCTTTACTTCGACGCCACCCGGCGAACGCGTCCAACCAGCTGTTGGCTGCCGCATAGGCCCCTTGTCCGGGAGAGCCCACAAGACCTACCGCCGACGAAAACAAACAGAACCAGTCCAGCGGGAGGGCGGCCGTGGCCTCGTGTAAATTCCACGCGCCAAGGGCTTTTGGAGCCCAGTTGCGGTCGACGAGCTCGTCGGTCATGTTGGCCAGCATCGCGTTTTCGAACACCGCAGCTGCGTGCAGCACCCCGCGCAACGGCAGCCCGGTGGCCGTCGCCGTGGCCACCAACCGCGCCGCCGTGCCCGCTTGGGTGATGTCGCCGCAGTCCACCGCTATGTCGGGGCCCATCGCCCGCATGAACTCGACCGTTTCCAGCGCCTTCGGAGTGGGCCGCGAGCGGGAGCTCAGCACTATGCGGCCGCAACCCGCCGCGGCCATTTTCTCGGCGAGGAAGAGCCCGATGCCACCCAAGCCGCCGGTGACGATGTAGGAACCATCGGCCCGGAAAGCCGGCACCTGCTCGGGCGCCACCACGACGCTGGTGCGCCCGGCCCGGGGCGCTTCGAGCACGAACTTGACCGCTTGTTCTTGCTCGCCCTTCGTGCGCAGAGCCGCGGCCGCATCGCCAAGTGGGTATCGAAGGATTTCTGGTGAAGGCAATTCGCCGGCGGCAACAAGCCGGTAGACCGTGCCCAACAGGTCGCCGATTCGGTTCGGATGACTCTGCGACAGCAGCGCCAGATCGACACAATGGAACGTGAGGTTGCGATGGGCCGGCAAGGGGCCCAGCGATGTGCCGACGTAGCCGTCGTGTTTACCGATCTCCACAAAACGCCCGCCGACCGACAGTGCTGCCAGGCCGGCGCGCTGTGCGCCGCCGGTCAGGGCGTTGAGCACGATGTCGACGCCGTATCCGTCGGTGTCGTGGCGGATCTGCTCGGCGAACTCGGTGTTGCGGGAGTCGTAGACATACTGAAACCCCTTGTCGCGCAGCAGGGCTCGCCGCCGCTCGCTGCCCGCGGTGGTGAAGATCTCGGCTCCCGCGGCGCGGGCGATCGCGATCGCCGCCTGCCCGACGCTCCCAGTGGCGGAGTGGATCAATACCCGGTCGCCGGAAGTGATCCGAGCCTGATCATGCAGCCCATACCAAGCGGTGGCATACGGGGTGCTCACCGCGACCGCCTGCTGGTCAGTCAGGCCGGGCGGCAGTGTCACGACCAAGCGTGCGTCACAGGTCACAAACGTTGCCCAGCAACCATTTTGGCACAGCCCGCCGACCCGGTCACCCACCCGATGAGTGGTCACGTCGGGGCCGACAGCGCTCACCACGCCGGCGAAATCGATACCGAGCTCTGGCGCATCCCCCTCGATCGGGGGATGCTGGCCCGAGGCGAGAAGGACATCGGCAAAGTTGATGCTGGATGCGGTCACCGCAACCTCAATCTCGCCGGACCCCGGCGGAATGCGTTGGAATGCTGCGAGTTCCATCGTGTCCAGGTCACCGCGCGTGCGGATCTGCACGCGCATCCGCGCCTCCGGGTGGTTTACCACCACGATCCGCCGCTCCTCAGCCCGCAGCGGTGCGGGAGTCAGGCGCGCCGTGTGCCATTGGTCGTTCCGCCAGGCTGTCTCGTCCTCTTCTGAGCGCCCCAGCAGCTGGCGTGCCAGTTGCATGGCGTCCGTGTGCTCGTCCATGTCGATCTGGGTGGCGCGCAGATGCGGATACTCCGTGCTGATTGCCCGCACCAAGCCACGGAGCCCAGCCTGGTCAAGGTTCGTCACGTCCCCCGGCAACACCGACTGGGCATTCCACGTAACGACGTAGAGGCGCGGTGGTTCTTCGTCGATTTCGACGACGACGCGGGCGATTCGCGCGAGGTGACGCACACACTCCCTGCCGCGCAGGGCACACTCCTCGTCCGGGTCATCGTTGCGGGAACCGGTGAGGACGACCACTCCGCCGACCCCGTGGGCACCGAGATGCGAGCCGACCAAGTCAGCGATGGACCCGTGATCGGAATGCTGTCGCCATGTCAGGGTCACGCACTCGGTGCCTCCGGCTTTCAACGCATCGGACAGGCCTGTCGCCGTGACGTCTGCGGTGGCGGAAGTGCTGATCAACAAGAGGATGCCGGGCCGGGCGTGGTCGACGTCGGGCAGTGTCCGCGGTTTCCACTCGATGGCCAGCAGCCGTTCGTTCAGTACGCGATCACGGTTGGCGCTCTGCGAAGCGCCGGTGCCGACTTGCAGTCCGCGCACGGCCAGTAGGACGGTCCCGTGCTCATCGAGCACATCGAGGTCGGCCTCTAGCCCGGCCCCGTCGGCGCGTCTGACCCTCGTATAGCAGTAGCGCGCGGTGCGGGCAGGAGCGTAGGCACGGATCCCGCTCACGCGCAGCGGCAGCAGCAGACCGGAATCGCCGGCGAGCCGGGTGGCGGCATGTGCCGCCACCGACTGGAAGCAGGCATCCAGCAAGGCCGGATGCACGCCATACGCGCTCTGTTGCGAGCGGATCGGGCCAGGTAGCACGACCTCGGCCAGGACTGTGCCGACCGCCTCATCCGCAATGTGCACTGCGGTCAGGCCGGCGAACGCCGTCCCATACTGCAGACCGTGCTCGTCGAACTGCTTCCGCAACTCCGCCCCATCCAGCCGGCATGAGTGGGCCGCGAGCAGGGCAGGCACGTCGTATTGCGGTGGCTGGTCCTCATCCTCGCCCGCCAGCAGCATCGCCGTGGCGCGCCGAATCGGCGTGCCCCCCTCAAAGGTCTCCACCACAAAATCGACGACGCCCGGCGAGGCCACCGATGCGACGGCGGACACCGGGGTCTCGTCGTCCAGCAGCAGCGTCGCCTCGAAAGTGATGTCGCGGACCTCGGGCTGCCCGCCGAGGACCGTGCGAGCCGCGGCCCACGCCATCTCGCAGTAGGCCGCCCCCGGCAGAACCGCCACGTTATGTATCCGATGATCGCCCAGCCAGGGCTGCGCCGCGGTGCCGACCTCGCCCTGCCAAACGTGGCGCTCCGGGTCCTCGTGCAAACGTACGTGGGCGCCCATGAGTGGGTGCACCGGAACTGTGCAAACGCCGCGCGCCCGCAAATCCTGACCATCGCGCGCCAGCACCAGGGGGCGGTGGGTCCACACCGGGAGGGGTGCATCCACCAGCTGACCCTCCGGGTAAATCGCCGAGAAGTCGATTGCCGCGCCGGCACTGTGCAGATCAGCTAGGAAGCCGCGCAGTCCGTGTACCAGCTCTTGGTCGCGGCGCATGGGCGCGAAAGCGGCCAGCGGCATGCCGAGGTTGGCCGCAGTCTGCTCGACGGCGTGGGTGAGCAGCGGATGCGGAGCCAACTCCGCGAACACCCGAAAGCCGTCCTCAAGCGCCGCCTGCACAGCTGCGGCGAAGCGCACCATGTGACGTAAGTTGTCCGACCAGTACCACGCGTCACACACGGGCTGCTCGCGCGGGTCGAAAGCGGTGGCTGAGTAGAACGGCACCTCCGGTGTCCTGGGGTCAAGCTCTGCCAGCACGTCGGCAAGTTCGTCGAGAATCGGGTCGACTTGCGGGGAGTGCGAGGCGACATCGACGGCAATCTCGCGGGCAGTCACGTCCCGTTGTTCCCAGCCCACGACCAGATCGCGCACCGCCTGCGAAGCGCCGCCGATCACCGTGGACTGCGGCGCGGCCACCACTGCAAGCACCACGTCGTCGACGCCGCGAGCCATCAGTTCCAGTAGCACTTGTTCGGCGGGCAGTTCCACCGACGCCATCGTCCCGGAACCAGCGATCGTCGACATCAGGCGCGAGCGCCGGCAGATCACCCGCACCCCATCCTCCAGCGATAGCGCTCCCGCCACAACGGCGGCGGCGACCTCACCCATCGAGTGACCGATAACGGCGCCCGGGCGCACCCCGTAGCCGGTCATCGTGGCCGCCAGCGCGACCTGCATGGTGAACAGCGCGGGCTGGATTCGCTCGATGCCGGTCAACGCGCCAGAAACCGAAATCGCCTCGAACACCGAGAATCCCGACTCTCGGGCGATCAGGGGCTCCGCCTTGGCGACGGTCGCGGCGAACACCGGTTCCGTCGCGAGCAGCTCGGCGCCCATCGCGGTCCATTGCGAACCCTGCCCGGAGAACAGCCAGACCGGGCCTCGGTCGTCCTTGCCGACCGCCGGCTGATAGGGGAAGTCGCCTTTGGCGACCTCGCGCAAGCCCTCGGTCAACTCTTCGAGGTTGCCGGCGATGACCGCCGAGCGAACCGTCCGGTGCGCACGCCTGCGCGTCAAGGTGTACGCCAGGTCGGATGCCGCCAAAGCTTGCGCGTGTGCGTCGACCCAGTCAGCGAGCCGCTCTGCGGTGCGGCGCAGTCCGTCCGCCGACGTGGCTGACAGCGGGAAAAGCAGCGGGCCGCCGGCGGGCGCAGCGGTAGGCGCGTCACCCGATGCGACCGCCCCCGGGGCTTGCTCCACGATGGCGTGCACGTTGGTTCCCGAGAACCCGTAGGACGACACCGCCGCCCGGCGGCGGCCATGGTGACCATTGCTAGGCCACGGCGTATTCTCTTGCGGCACAAAGAGGTTGGTTTCGATTTGGGCCATTTCATCGGGCAGACGGGTGAAGTGCAGATTGCGCGGAATCACACCATGCTGGACCGCAAGGACCGCCTTCATCAGCCCCAGCGCTCCGGCGGCCGACTGGGTGTGCCCGAAGTTCGTCTTCACCGATGCGAGCGCGCAAGGCTCGTCGAGGCCATAAACCTCCGCCAGGCTGGCGTATTCAATGGGATCACCCACCGGGGTGCCGGGGCCGTGGGCCTCCACCATGCCGACGGTGCGCGGGTCGACATCGGCCACCGTCAATGCCGCCCGATAGGCCTCGACCTGGGCGGACCGCGACGGCGTCACGATATTGACCGTGTGGCCGTCCTGGTTAGCGGCCGTCGCGCGCAACACAGCCAAAATCCGGTCGCCGTCGCCCAGCGCATCCGGTAGCCGCTTCAGCAGCAGCACGACACAGCCCTCGCCGGCCACAAACCCATCGGCGGCGATGTCGAACGCATGGCAGCGTCCTGTAGGAGACAGCATGCCGATGGCAGATCCCGAACACGATTTGCGCGGTTCGAACGATACCGTGGCGCCGCCCGCCAGAGCGATGTCGCTTTCGCCGTCGTGCAAGCTGCGACAGGCCAGATGCACGGCAGCCAGGCCGGACGAGCATGCGGTATCCACCGTCATCGCCGGACCGCGCAACCCCATCGTGTAGGCGATCCGCCCGGAGCCCATGGCGAAGCTATTGCCCATGTAGCCGTACGGCCCCTCCAAGGCGTTGGCCTCGGCGTGCACGAATTGGTAATCGTCGTGCATCAGTCCCATGAAAACGCCGGTCCGCGAGCCGGCCAGCATGTTCCGGGTCAGACCGCCGTGCTCCATGGCCTCCCACGAGGTTTCCAGCAGCAAGCGGTGCTGGGGGTCCATCGCAGTGGCCTCGTATTCGGTGATGCCGAAGAACTCATGATCGAAGCCAACGACGTCATCGAGGAACGCGCCCCATCTCGATACCGTCCGACCGGGCACGCCAGGCTGGGGGTCGTAGAACTCGTCGGCGTCCCATCGGTCGGCCGGAACTTCCGTGACCAGGTCGTCACCGCGTAGCAACGCTTCCCATAGCTGTTCTGGTGAGTCAATGCCTCCGGGCAGCCGGCAAGCCATGCCGATGACCGCAACCGGAGTGACTAAGGGGTCCGACGACATAGCCGATCCGGAGCCTGCACCCCGTCAGGTAGTGGCCCGCACAAAGCCATTTCCTCCTCAAAGGTGGAGTTGCGCTGAGGGCTGCCCTGTCGCCGGGTACCAACCCGCCGGTTGCCGGGCTGCCTACTGCGTCGTCGATGTTGTGGGTGTGTGGTCGGATTGCAGTTTTTCTTGCAGTCAGCAGCCCTACGGGGGATGCATTTCATGGGACGCGCGTCCGTGTTTACACATGTTAGCGGGATCGCTACCGGTACGGACGCTAAAACCGGGCCAAATTGCTCGTCCCCGAGTTACCTGCAACTGCTGCGCCGCCCTCGGCCGCCGCGGCCCCCGAGTGTCGAGGTGCAACCGCCGTTGGTAAGCAGTCGCTGCGCCTCCAGGTTTTTCACAATTGGCGATGTGAATAAGTACGGCAGCGTCTACGCTCGACATTGACGACTCGGGCCGCGTCACCGAACACGAGAGTCACCAAACGGAGGAGCTTTGGGGTACATGTTTTCCCATGCAACTTTGGTCACCGCGGCCATTGTCACCGCCGATGTCGGGTGCACGTCGACGGCCTAGCCCGGCGTTCAGCACTACCTGTAGTAGCCGTCTCATGACTGTCACAACGCTGAACCAGCGTATGTACGAGTTTGCCGTCGAATTGCGCCGATTGGCCTATACCATGCCCGGCGGGCACGAGGATCCGCTGCTCGAGCTGAGTGAGCGCATGATCCGGTGCGCCTGCAACGCCGCTGAGCAGCCGCTAAATAGCGGCCCGGGCCGTCACGGCGCGATCGGAAAGCTCGCTTCCGACCCGTGGAGCCTAGGGGAATCGAACCCCT
>DATJQO010000182.1:0-3145 GCA_035505695.1 Mycobacterium sp. | reverse complement strand
ACTCCCACAACGAGCACTGATCGCCTACAGTACGAAACACGATGGCCTCAATCCCTTCCGCAACAAGGGCATTGAGGCCATCCTCCCAGCTCAGCCCCATCCGACCGTGCATCAACGCGCCGACTTTTTCAGGTCGAAGTAACTAATCTGTGCCTTCGTCAACTGGATCCCCCCCTTTTGTCCACGACGATTGTGGCCCCTTGCTCCGCGGCGCTTTCGGTCATCGTTTGCCAAAATGTAGTTTTACTCAAAAGCTCACTACTAAAGAGCTGAAAACCGGTAACGCAGCAGGCTCGCGCTACGGTCCTAGTCCCGGGACGACGCCGGACGGATGTGACACAAATTGACGTCAGGGAAGGGCGGCACGCCGTATGGATAACAGCGGTTATCCATGAACGTGCCGGGATATGGTGCGCACCGGGATAGCTGATTCAATCCCAACTTGTTGAATGTAGCCAGGAGGGCGTGGTCTGCAGCCATGCTCTTCGAGGCGGTGATTGGGTGTGGCTCGCTCAATCCCTGTCGCCTTCTGGCTGACTACTTACTGGCTTGCCAGCCCGGTCACCGCCGACCCGCGGGGAGTGGCTGAAGAGAGGCCTGCGTTGCCGAAAGTTGGTGTGCCCTCCTTGCTTTCACGCTGGATCGAATGAGAGGTTGGTGCCGGTTTCGGTGATGAGGAAATCCGATGATTGGGTTGTGATTGCGGTTGATCCGCACAAGGCATCGTGGACCGCGGCCGCGGTGGATGGTTCACTGCAGCCAGTGGCCACCGTGCGTGTGCCGGTCAGCCGCGACGGCTATCGGGCGCTGCGCCGGTTCGCCCACCGCTGGCCGCACGCCCGCTGGGCAATCGAAGGAGCCGCCGGTCTGGGGGCACCGCTGACTACCCTGCTGCGTACCGATGGCATCGAGGTCATCGATGTCCCGGCGAAGCTGGCCGCTCGGGTGCGCGTGCTGTCGAGCGGGCACGGCCGCAAAAACGACGACGCCGACGCGCTGTCGGTCGGTATCGCTGCGCTCACGTCCCACGCGCTGGGCACTGCCCAGATCGATGCTGCTACCACGGCTTTGCGCGCTGTCGTCGAGCACCGCGATGACCTGGTGAAGACCCGCACCCAGACCGTCAACCGACTCCATGTCGTGCTGACCAGGCTGGTTCTGGCTGGTGCCAGGCGCCACCTGAGCACCGATCATGCTGCCGAACTCTTGCGCGGCGTGCGACCCCGCGACGCCGCGGCCAAGACGCTGCGTGCTCTGGCGATGGATCTGGTCGGCGAGGTGCGCCAGCTCGATCGCCGGATCGCCAAGGCCGCCAATGATATCCAGATGGCCGTCAGCGCATCCGGCACCACCTTGACCGAGTTGCATGGTCTCGGCGCGCTGACCGCCGGCAAGATCCTCGGCCGCGTCGGTGATGTTAGTCGCTTCCACTCGGCCGCCGCGTTCGCCAGTTACACCGGCACCGCCCCCATCGAGGTGTCCCCCGGCGAGGTGGTGCGCCACCGGCTTTCCCGCGCTGGCGATCGCCAACTCAATTTCTGCCTCCACGTCATGGCCATCGCCCAAGTCCGCCACGATACCCCCGGCAGGGGCTACCTGCGGAAACGATCCGAAGGCAAAATCACAACGAAGCCATGCGCTGCTTGAAACGCCGCCTGTCCGACGTCGTGTACCGACAGCTGATCGGCAACGCAGTCAAACAAAAGGCGGGCCCGGGAGGACACTCGGGGGCGGCTCTATCGTCTCGCGCGGCCAGCTGATACCCCGCACACCGGCTCTTCGGACAAGTCACTTCCCGGACCCGCCCCCAAAACCCTACAACCCGGCAAAACCGACTACTTGACACAGAGAGGCGCCATATCGCGCACCATCAATCAGCGCAGCTCGGCGCCGATTTTCGAGCGGTTGATCTGTTGGGCGTGGACTCCCCGTGGACTCCCGGAAAGCTCCCCGTAGCCGCGCGGCGGATTGGGCCGCGACGGCGACTGTCGACGGCGCGCTGCGCAGCGGCATCCGCGCCGCCGAAGCTCTGCCCTAGTCGCCGAAGATCACGTGCTCTTCGGTCATGAAGACGCACGAGCGCGCGAAGTCGATGAACTTCGACTCGTCCTCCATGAGGCGTTGCTGGGCCTCGAGGCTCTCCGGCGCGCCCATTCCAGCCTGAAGCGCCTCGAGCGACTCCCACCACACCTCGGTGATGCCTTCGTACGGCTCGGCGCTGCCGCGGCTCTGCCTCAGGAACGCGTTCAGCTCCGGCGAGACCGCGTGGCTCTGGACGTAGCGGACCGCGCCGATCGCGTCGGCGACGCTCCGCACGAGCGGCCCGTGCTCGTCGAGCCAGTAGCGGTGGAACTCGTCTTCCGGCACGTCCTCGCGGCGGCGGACGCAGTACACGAGCTTGACCATCCCGGCGACTCTACGCCGGTGGGCCGGTAGCGTCTCGCCCATGCCGCCGATCTGCTGTTGCACGAGATGGTGCACGTCGCGTTGTTCGCCGCGGGTGTCGAGCACGGCGAAGGCGAGTCCCACCACAACACGCCCGAGTGGTGCGACGAAATCATGCGGATCACCCCGCAACTCGGCCTGCCCAGGCAGCGCCGGTGAAACCGCGGCGCGTCGGCGGCAAGCTGGTACGCCGGCCGCTGGACGGGCACCTGCCCCGCGGGCAGATCGCCCGCTGGCCGCAGACCGTGCGACCCGCCGGCTACTACACCAGCGCGGGCCGCATCCGGGTCCCGATCTGATGTAACCCGGAGTTAGGAGTTACAAAAGCCCCTGAGACGCCCGCAGCGGCGCGAACACCGGCCGGCCGGGGTGGATTGTATGGGCCGGCGTCCTGCGGTTATGTCTCGGCGTTCATACCGACGTTCATACCGGGATCACCGCGGCCGGCCTCGGCCGCGGCCGCCGCGTCGGCGAACCATCCACGGTCGTCAACACCGCAGCAGAACCGGCCCTCGGCGTCGTTTGTTGCTATGCATCGCTGACGTTCTCACCGCGCGTCTGCCGCAGGACGGCGGTTTCTCGGATCACCTTCATCGACAGCGTCCGGTAGCCGTATTTCTCGAAAAGCACCGTGACGGTGTCGGCAGTGCCGCTGATAACGACTCCCGGTCCCCACTCGCGGTGCTCGACGGTGGTGTTG
>DATJQO010000181.1:0-53155 GCA_035505695.1 Mycobacterium sp. | reverse complement strand
TGGTCTGTCTCAGCTGTCCGCGAATCGGGCGCGAACCTCCGGCGGCGGCACTGGACAGGTCTCGTATTTACCGAATAGGCGATAGCGGATATCGGCGAAATGGTCATAGAGCCAGTCGCGGATAGGAGCAGGGATGATGCGGGCGGCCTGGAACAGCTTCCACGGCCCGCCAAGATAATCCGCTACCCGTAACCCGGCCTCGGAACGGACCGCAACCCGTTCCGCGGGCTGCCCGGGTGAGTCGACAAACACCACCGACTCGACATCCTGAATGGCGGGGTGCCGATCGATGATCGCTCGTGCGACGTCGCTGTCCAGCGCGGCAAAACGCAAGGTTCCGTGGGGATCGAGCTTGAGTAGTGTGCGCACTGCGCGGTTGCAGAAGCCGCAGACACCGTCGTAGAGCAGCATCGGCGCCACCGACTGATCCTGTGTCTCACCGCTCACAGCGCCCAGGTTACTGATCCGAACCAGGTTGACCTATGGTTAGGCAACCCTTAGTTTGGTGGCGGGGATTCCGCCGGGCCGCCCGATCGGCGAAGTTGTCGCGGAGCTGAGCGCCGCGGGAAAGGACCGTTGATGACACGCGGGTTCCAAGGTGTGATGCTCCGAAGTTTGGGCGCGCGCGACCACACCGCAACCGTGATCGAAACCCTAAAAATCGCGCCACATTTCGTCCGGGTACGGATGACGTCGCCGACGTTGTTCGACGAGGTGGTTGCCGAACCGGCGGCGTGGCTGCGGTTCTGGTTTCCGGACCCGGACGGATCGACCACCGAGTTCCAGCGGGCCTACACAATCTCCGAGGGAGACACAGCCACTGGCCGCTTTGCGGTCGACATCGTGCTCCACGACCCCGCCGGCCCCGCGTCGCTCTGGGCGCGCACCGTCCAGCCGGGCGCGACCATCGCGGTCATGTCGCTGATGGGTTCCTCCCGTTTCGACGTGCCCGACGAGCAGCCGGCCGGCTACCTGCTGATCGGTGACTCCGCGTCGATCCCGGGGATGAACGGCATCATCGGCGTCGTCCCCGATGATGTCCCGATCGAGATGTACCTCGAGCAGCATGACGACAACGACCTCCTCATCCCTCTCGCGCCGCATCCGCGGCTGCGAGTGCATTGGGTCGACCGCCGCGACGCGAAGTCGCTGGCCGCGGCCATCGAGAGCCGGAATTGGTCCAATTGGTACGCGTGGGCGACGCCGGAGGCCACGGCGCTCAAGCACGTGCGGACGCGGTTGTGCGACAAGTTCGGCTTTCCCAAATCCGAGTTGCACGCCCAGGCGTACTGGAGTGCCGGACGGGCGATGGGCACCCGCCGCGGCGATGAGCCAGACCACACTGACGCTCTCGCGTCCAGCGCGGAAATAGTTGCCAAGCAAGGCAATTCAACGCAGCAGGAATCCGGCAGGTCGCCCGTCCCGGTATCCCGCGGTAGTTGGCGAGCCCGGGCCGCTGGCCGGTTGCTCGCTCCGCTGCGCTGGGCGCTGGTGCTTTCGGGTGTGCTGCAAGCGATCATCACGCTGGTGCAGCTGGCACCCTTCGTGCTGCTGATCGAACTAGCCCGGCGACTGATATCGGGGGCACCGGCCGCACGACTCGCCGGTGTCGGAATCGCAGCCGTTGCGGTGCTGGGAGTGGGCACCGTGCTCGGTGCTGCGCTGACCCTTTGGTTGCACATCGTCGACGCCCGGTTCGCCGGGGACCTCCGGTCGCGACTGCTGCGCAAGATGTCCCGGTTGCCGCTGGGCTGGTTCACTGCCCGCGGGTCGGGCTCGGTCAAGCAGCTGCTGCAGGACGACACGCTGTCGTTGCACTATCTGATCACCCATGCCATCCCGGATGCGGTCGCTGCGGTCATCGCGCCGGTGGCGGTGTTGTTCTACCTGTTCGTCGTCGACTGGCGGGTGGCGCTGGTGTTGTTTGTGCCGGTCCTCGTCTACGTGGTGCTGACGTCGTCCCTCACCATTCAGTCGGGCCCACGCATCCCGCAGTCACAGCGCTGGGCGGAAGAGATGAGCGGCGAGGCCGGCGCCTACTTGGAGGGTCAGCCGGTGATCCGCGTATTCGGAGGTGCTGCTGCGTCGAGCTTCCGGCGCCGCCTGGACGAGTACGTCGAATTTCTCGTCACCTGGCAGCGGCCCTTGGCCGGCAAAAAGACCCTCATCGACCTGGTCACCCGTCCGTCGAGTTTACTCTGGCTCATCGTGCTCACCGGCACGACGCTGATCGTCACCGGGCGAATGAATCCGGTGAATCTGTTGCCGTTCTTGTTGCTGGGCACCACATTCGGCGCGCGACTGCTTGGCATCGCCTACGGGCTGGGCGGAATCCGAGCCGGTATCCTGGCCGCCCGGCGCCTGCAAAACACTCTGGACGAGCCCGAGCTCACCGTACGAGGCCAAGGCGAGCCCGCGGGGGAATCCGCGTCCACCGTGGTGTTCGACCATGTCAGTTTCGGCTATCGTCCCGGCGTTCCGGTGATTCAGGACGTGTCGCTGACATTGCGCCCCGGTACGGTCACCGCCCTGGTGGGCGCGTCCGGATCGGGAAAGTCGACCCTGGCTGCGCTGCTGGCCCGGTTCCATGATGTGCAGCAGGGCACGATACGCGTTAGGGGCCAAGATATCCGGTCGATGACCGCCGACCAGCTCTACGCACAGGTCGGTTTCGTTCTGCAAGAAACGCAGCTGGTGCATGGCACCGTCGCCGAAAACATCGCGTTGGCCGTCCCCGATGCGACCCTGTCGCAAGTCCAGGACGCGGCACGCGAGGCGCAAATTCACGACCGCATAACGCGACTGCCGCACGGCTATGACACCGTACTGGGCGCCGGGACCGGGCTCTCAGGCGGGGAACGTCAACGGCTTACCATCGCCCGTGCGATTTTGGCGGACACCCCGATTCTGATCCTGGACGAGGCCACCGCGTTCGCCGACCCGGAGTCGGAATACCTTGTGCAGCAGGCTCTTAACCGGCTCACCCGGGATCGCACCCTACTGGTGATTGCCCACCGCTCGCACACCGTAACCCGAGCCCATCAGATCGTCGTACTCGACCACGGCCGGATCGCTGAACGCGGCATGCACGACGAGTTGTTGGCCGCCGACGGTCGGTACCGACGGCTGTGGGAGAGCGGCCGTCGTGAGGCGATCGCGGCCACGACAACTCAAGAGGGCGCACGATGATCCGCACCTGGCTCAGTCTCGTTCCACCGGATCGCCGTGCCAAGGTGATCGCGTATATGGTGCTGGCGTTGGTCTCGGTGGCGGTTCGGGCAGCGGCCACCGTTCTGCTGGTACCCCTTATCGCCGCGTTGTTCAGCGACGCCCCGTACACCGTGCTCGTGTGGCTGGGCTGGCTCACCGTCGCGACCGCAATTGGGTGGGTGATCGACACCGCAACCGCGCGCATCGGCCTCGATCTGGGTTTTGCCGTGCTCGACCACACTCAGCATGACGTGGCGGACCGGCTGCCCGGCATCCGACTGGATTGGTTCACCGCCGAGCACACTGCGACGGCGCGGCAGGCCATCGCGGCTACCGGACCCGAACTCGTCGGTCTGGTGGTCAATCTGCTGACACCACTTATCTCCGCCACGCTGCTGCCGGCGGCCATCGCCCTTGCCCTACTGCCGTTGGCTTGGCCGCTCGGATTGGCCGCTCTAGGTGGCGTGCCGCTGCTGCTGGGCGCGTTGTGGGCTTCATCCCGACTGGCGCGGCGCGCCGATTTGGCTGCGGCTCAAGCCAATACCGCCCTCACCGAGCGCATCATCGAGTTCGCCCGAACCCAGCAGGCGTTGCGGGCCGCGCGGCGTGTCGAACCGGCCAGAAGCCTGGTGGGCGGTGCGCTGGCCGCCCAGCGCGGCGCGGCCATGCGGCTGCTGTCCATGCAGGTTCCCGGCCAGCTGCTGTTCAGCCTCGCCAGCCAGCTATCGCTGATCTTGCTGGCGGCGACGGCCACGGCGCTGACGGTGCATGGAACCATCAGCGTGCCCCAGGCGATCGCGTTGATCGTCGTGATCGTGCGCTACTTGGAACCGTTCACCACCATCAGCGAGCTGGCGCCGGCCGTGGAGAGCACCCGTTCCACGCTCGACCGAATTCGTTCCGTCCTCACCGCGCCGCTCGTGAATTCCGGTACGGCCCCTTTGCCGCACGCCGCCACACCCCGTATCGAGTTCGACGAAGTCGTGTTCTGCTATGACGGCGCCATCGAACCGGTGCTCAACGGGGTGAGTTTTTCGTTGCAGCCGGGAAGCACGACGGCAATCGTCGGACCGTCCGGCTCCGGCAAAAGCACCATCCTGGCGCTGATCGCCGGCCTGCATGAGCCCACCGGTGGCCGCGTCCTCATCGATGGCGTCGAAGCCGCGACCCTGGATGCCGAAACTCGCCGGGCGGCAAGCAGCGTCGTGTTCCAACATCCCTACCTGTTCCACGGCACCATCCGCGACAACGTGTGCGCCGGAGATCGGGACGCCGGCGATGAGCGCTTCACGCGAGCTGTGACGCTCGCGCGAGTCGACGAACTCATCGGCAGGCTGCCGGACGGTGTCGACACCATCGTCGGTGAAGCGGGCTCGGCGCTGTCGGGCGGCGAACGTCAACGGGTCAGTATTGCCCGCGCGCTGCTCAAACCGGCGCCGATACTGCTGGTCGACGAGGCGACCAGCGCCCTGGACACCGAGAACGAGGCGGCGGTGGTGGCCGCACTCACCGCCGAACCGCACTCGCGCACTCAGGTGATCGTCGCGCATCGGTTGGCCAGCATCGCTTCCGCCGACCGCGTCCTGTTTCTGGATGAGGGCCGAGTGATCGAGGATGGAACGGTCGACCAATTACTTGCCGCGGGTGGACGTTTCGACGAGTTCTGGCGCCAGCAGCACGAGGCTGCCGAATGGCGGATTCTGGCCGACTAGGTAACCACCGTCGACCAGGACTCTTGCCGTATGCCTTACAGTTGTTCGATCAGTCGAGTGCTGGAGGCGTGTTTATGAGTGCGGTGGTCTCGATTCCGCGGTGTCCCGGCGACGTGACCCCGCGATGGTTGTCGGCGGCGCTCAGTGGCCGCCGCAAGCCCGTCGAGGTCGCCGATGTAGCCGTGGTGCCGATCGGTACCGGCCAGACCGGGGCGACTTACCGGGTGATCGCCACATATGCGACGGACCCTGCTGGCCTACCGAACACCTTCGTGATCAAGCTGCCGGCCCAGGACGACACGGTGCGCGACCGGGTAGTCATCGGCTATCGCAGCGAATGCGCGTTCTACTCATCGGTGGCGGCCCATGTGCAGGTACCGACACCGCAGTGCTTCTACTGCGAGATCACCGAGGATGCAATGGACTTCGCGCTCTTATTGGCCGATCAAGCACCTGCGGTGCAGGGCGATCAGCTCTCCGGCTGCGGTGAAGCCGAAGCGCGCCTCGCGGTTAAGGCGCTGGCCGGCCTGCACGCGCCCAGCTGGTGCGATCGGTTCTGGCTCGATTTCCCGGGCATCGCGTTCGCCAGGCCCGACGAAGCGGGTGCCAGCGGCATGGGCGCGGTGGCGAAGATGAGTGCCGACATCACGCTGGAAAAGCTGGGCGACCGGATGAGCGCCGAAGACCGCGATACATTCAGTGCGGCAATGGGTTTGGTGACGCCCTGGCTGCTGGCCGAGTACGATCGGTTTTCCTTGCTGCATGGGGACTATCGCCTGGACAACATGCTGTTCGACCCTCACCGAACCCGGGTCAGCGTGGTTGACTGGCAGACACTCGGCGTGGGTCTGCCGGCACGGGACCTCGCCTACTTCACCGCGACCAGCCTCAATTCCCAGCTGCGCGCGCGCATCGAAAAAGATCTGGTCGCCGACTACCATCGCGCGTTATCGGCCTGCGGGGTCAGCGACTACGACCACGAAACATGTTGGCGTGATTACCGCCTCGGGGTACTGCAGGCGCCCCTGATCTCCGCGCTGGGCTTCGCATTCGCCGCCGCGACGGAACGCGGCGACGATATGGTGCTCACGATGCTGCGGCGGGGGTGTCGGGCGATCCGCGATCTGGGCACCCTGGACTTGATTGTCTGAGACCTCAGAGGTCTCCGGTGAAGTCGGCGCTCAGCCAGCGGTCGGGACGGATGACGTACAGCACTTCTTCCACACCCTCCATGCTGCGGAGGAACGCCCGCCCACCTTCCTCGCCGAGGTAGCGGATGGCCACGGCTTCCTGCACGTCCGCCGGGGCGGGCCGGATGGTCTCGACGAGCGAGCCCTCGACCACCACGTACTGATACGGCAACTCCTCGCGCTGGACGACGAGCGTCACCTTACCGGCCCGTTCGATAAGCCGCGCCTTGCGACTGGCCACCCCGGTCATGATGCGGATGTTCCCGCCGGGGGTGTAGTCGTACCAGATCGGAATACTGGCCGGCGGTCGGCCATCGGCGGCGTCGACGGACAGCACGGCGACATGCTTGGCCGCCAGAAACTCTTGACGTTCGCTCTCGGTGAAGGCTTTCATGTGGCCTGCAAGCGCCGATCCGCAGAATCTATTCCCGGAATTGGAGCGGCTGATCAGTATTGCGTCGAACCTGGTCCACGGCGATCTGTGCGGCGGTGACATTCCGCGATTCGTCGCTGGCCAGCCAGCACACGGCGTCTGCGATCTCTTCCGGTTCGGCCACCCACTTGGGCAAGAACGGGTGAGCACGTTGGCCAACTGCGGGTTGGTTTCCATGGCTTTGCCGATCGCAGCGACCATGTCGCCGGATCCCATCGGCGTGTTGACCGGCCCAGGATGAACACTGTTGACCCGAATCGAATGTTTGCCCAGCTCTGCGGCAAACGCCCGCGCCATCCCCGTGACGGCATGCTTACTGACGGTGTAGTGCACCATGAACGGCTGCATCTTCATGCCGGCCGCGGAACTGATGAGAATGATGGAACCGCCGCGCCTCCCTTCGATGATCTTGTCCGCGCCGGCCATCACGGTGTTCCACGTGCCAGTCACATTGATTTCCATGACGTCGCGGAAGTTTTGGGGCGTGATGTCGTTCCAGGCCTGCGGAGCCGCGACGCCGGCGTTGGCCACGATGATGTCGAGCTGCCCGAGCGCGGCGACACCGTCATCGACGGCCTTACCAAGCCCTGCGAAGTCACGGGTGTCCACGACCGAGGCGATGATCCGGCGGTTCGTCTCTTCAACCAGCCGAACGGTTTCGCTCAGGTCGTCCGGGGTCGCCGGGTCGTAGGGGACGCAGGACGGGAGCTTGCCGGCGATGTCAACGGCGATGATATCGGCGCCCTCTTGGGCCATCCGAAGCGCATGCGCGCGGCCCTGGCCGCGTGCCGCTCCGGTGATGAACGCCACCTTTCCCGCTAGCCTGCCGCTCATCGCTGCGCCGCCTTGACCAGGTTCGAGCCGATGATCAGACGCTGAATCTCGCTGGTGCCCTCGTACAGCCGCAGCAGTCGCACGTCGCGATAGATGCGTTCGACGGCAACGCCATGCATGTAGCCGGTGCCGCCGTGAATCTGCACCGCGAGATCGGCGACCTTGCCGGCCATTTCGGTACAGAACAGTTTGGCGGCTGACGGCGCGATTCTGCGGTCTTGGTTGGTGACCCACAGCCGTGCGGCGTCGCGGGCCAGCGCGCGGCCGGCCAGCACCGCGGTCTGCTGGTCGGCGAGCATTGCCTGCACCAACTGAAAGCTTCCGATCGGCATCCCGCCCTGGGTGGCGGTGGCGGCATACGACACGGATTCATCAAGGGCGCGTTGGGCAGCACCCACGGCGAGGGCGGCGATGTGGACTCGGCCGCGCGCCAATGAGGTCATCGCCGCTCGATAGCCGATGTCTTCGCTGCCGCCGATCAGCGCGTTGGCCCCGACGCGGACGTCGGTGAAGCTGACGTCGGCGGTCAATGCGCCTTCCTGCCCCATCTTCGCGTCCTTGGGCCCGACCTCAACGCCCGTGGCGTCCGCCGGGACCAGGAAGACGGCGATCCCGGGTCCCTGGTCGTCGGCCGGCCTGGTGCGCGCGAACACCACAAACAGATTGGCAACGGGCGCGTTGGTGATAAAGCGCTTCTGCCCGGAGATCACCCAATCACCTTTGTCGCGAACAGCTTTGGTGCGCAGGCCGGTCGGGTTGGACCCGGCACCGGGCTCGGTCAGCGCGAAGGAGGCGACGACGTCGCCCGACGCCATCGGCTCGAGCCAGCGGGCCTTTTGCTCCTCGGTACCAAAGCCGACCAGAACTTGTCCGGCGATGCCGTTGTTGGTGCCGAACATTGATCGCAGCGCCAGCGAGGTGTAGCCGAGTTCCATTGCCATCTCGACGTCTTGCATCAGGTTCAGGCCAAGTCCGCCCCACTGCTGGGGAATCGCGTAGCCGAACAGCCCCATCTTCTTGGCTTGGTCGCGCAGGTCGTCCGGCACCCGATCGTCGGTCAAGATCTCCTGCTCGCGGGGCAGCACGGCGGTACGGACGAAGTGACGCGTCTGACCAAGGATCTCTTGGAAATCCTCGTCAGAGACCTCCGGGACTTCGGCGGTGGTCATAGACACAAGCTCCATCTTTGGCACTTGTCGCTCGGGTTGGGGCCGGGTTCCGGGCCAGATCCTATATGAAATACGATATTGGCCGACGGGGGACCCCGTGAAGGCAGATCGAGGAAAGGCGGAATTCAGGTGTCGTTGCTGGACGGTCAGACCGCAGTCGTCACGGGCGGTGCGCAAGGTCTGGGTTTCGCCATAGCCCAGCGTTTCGTCGCTGAGGGCGCGCGGATTGTCCTCGGTGATCTGAACTTGGAGGCGACCGAAGTCGCGGCCAAAGAGTTGGGCGGCAGCGATGTCGCTTTGGCGGTGCGCTGTGACGTCACGCACGCCAGCGACATCGAGGCGCTCATCTCTACCGCCGTGGAGCGCTTCGGTGGCCTGGACATCATGGTCAACAACGCCGGAATCACCCGCGACGCAACGATGCGCAAAATGACCGAAGAGCAGTTCGACCAGGTCATCGACGTGCACCTGAAAGGTACCTGGAACGGCACCCGATTGGCCGCCGCGATCATGCGGGAAAACAAGTGCGGCGCGATCGTGAACATGTCGTCGGTGTCGGGCAAGGTCGGCATGGTCGGCCAGACCAACTATTCGGCGGCCAAGGCCGGGATCGTTGGGATGACCAAAGCGGCGGCCAAAGAGCTTGCCTATCTTGGGGTCCGGGTAAACGCCATCGCTCCAGGCCTGATCCGCTCGGCCATGACAGAAGCTATGCCGCAACGCATTTGGGATCAGAAGGTCGCCGAGATCCCGATGGGCCGCGCGGGCGAGCCCAGCGAAGTCGCCAGCGTCGCCTTGTTCCTGGCCTCCGACCTTTCCTCATACATGACCGGCACCGTGATGGAAGTCACCGGCGGTCGGCATATCTGAGCGAGGCAAACAATGCGCCAGACGGTTATTTGTGAGCCGGTACGCACGCCGATCGGCCGCTACGGCGGAATGTTCAAGTCGCTGAACGCCTTCGACCTCGGTGTCGCCGCCCTCAAAGGACTGCTCGAGCGAACCCAGCTCCCGCCCGATTCGGTGCACGACGTCATCCTCGGCCACTGCTATCCCAGCAGCGAAGCGCCCGCAATCGGTCGAGTGGTGGCGTTGGATTCCGGTCTGCCGGTGACGGTTCCCGGTATGCAGGTCGACCGGCGTTGCGGGTCGGGCCTGCAGGCGGTGATCCAAGCGTGTCTGCAGGTAACGCCAGCGGCTTGGCAACGCCATCTACGGCCAGTACGGCCAGGACTTCATCAGCCGTGACGGAGTCCGGTTCATGGTTGTCACCTTGACGGGAAGGCACTTTCGCGACCTGGTCGAGGTGACCGGCACCGGCGCCGCGGTGTCGGCGCTGGCGGAGGCGCTGGGTGTGGATTTCGGTTCCGAAGGGGAGCGCTACCGCTACCGCGAGGTGCTGTCCGGCTTGTTCGCCACCTGGTTCACCGACCACACTGCCGAAGAGATCACCGCGGGTCTGTCGGACACCACGGTGCTCTTTGAGCGGTACCGCACCTTCGCGGAGGTCGCAGCGGGCCCGAAGGTGACTGCTAATCCATTGTTTTCCCGATTGCACCAGCCGGGTCTCGGAGAATACTTCGCTCCCGGCCTGCCGGCCGCCTTCGACGGCACCCACCCGGGCAGCGCACCCGCACCCGCCCTTGGGCAAGACACCGCCGATGTCCTCGAGCAGTGCTTGGGATTGACCAGCGCCGACCTCGAGCGGCTGACGAGCGCGAAAACGATCGGTTGCTGAGTTCGCCGAATGAGAAAGACAGCGCATGACTAAACTCGCCCAAACCCTCGGGTTAACCCGGCTTACAGAACGAAATCATCGCTACGGTACGGCAGTTCGTCGAAAAGGAAGTCATCCCCAACGCCGCGGAACTAGAACGGGGCGACATCTATCCGCAGCACATCATCGATCAGATGCGCGACATGGGCCTGTTCGGATTGATGATTCCGCAGGAGTATGGCGGCTTGGGGGAGTCACTGCTGACGTATGCGCTTTGTGTCGAAGAGCTGGCGCGCGGATGGATGAGCGTGTCCGGCGTGCTCAATACCCACTTCATCGTGACCTACATGCTGCGCCAGCACGGCACCGAAGCGCAGAAACAGCGCTTCCTGCCGCGAATGGTAACCGGCGAGACGCGGGGCGCCTTTTCGATGTCGGAGCCGGAGCTGGGCTCTGACGTGGCCGCGATCCGGACGCGGGCCCGGCGCAATCCGGATGGCACCTACACCATCGACGGCCAGAAGATTTGGCTCACCAATGGCGGCAGTTCCACGCTGATCGCGGTACTGGTACGCACCGACGAGGGGGCCGACAAACCGCATCGCAACCTGACTGCGTTTCTGGTGGAAAAGCCCACTGGTTTCGGCGAAGTCGTGCCTGGCCTGGTTATTCCCGGGAAGATCGACAAACTGGGCTACAAGGGAATCGATACCACCGAAGTCATTTTCGACGGCTATCAGGCACGCGGCGACGATATTCTGGGCGGCACGCCCGGCCGGGGCTTCTTTCAGATGATGGACGGCATCGAAGTTGGCAGGGTCAACGTCTCGGCCCGGGCGTGCGGGGTCGGCATACGGGCATTCGAACTCGCGGTGCGCTACGCCCAGCAGCGGCACACCTTCGGCAAGCCGATCGCCGAGCATCAGGCCATCGCGTTCCAGCTGGCCGAGATGGCCACCAAAGTTGAAGCGGCGCATCTGATGATGGTGAACGCCGCCCGGCTGAAGGATTCGGGCGAGCGCAATGACGTTGCCGCTGGAATGGCGAAATACTCTGCCAGCGAATTCTGTTCGGAAGTCACCCAGCAGAGCTTCCGGATTCACGGCGGCTACGGCTACTCCAAGGAGTATGAGGTCGAGCGGCTTATGCGCGATGCGCCGTTCCTGCTCATCGGCGAGGGCACCAGCGAAATCCAGAAATCAATCATCAGCAAGCGGCTGCTCGCCGAGTATCAGGTGTGAGGCGATGAGCGTTCCCGATTTCGCTGTGCGACCGCAACTTTCCAACGATGTCGCTCGCTTCATCCGCCAGAGGATATTCGATGGCACCTACGCCGCGGGCGCTTATGTCCGCCTGGATCAACTGGCGGCGGAGTTGGGAATCAGTGTCACACCGGTACGTGAAGCGCTCTTCGCGCTGCGCGCCGAAGGCTTGATCGCTCAGCAGCCCCGCCGCGGCTTCGTGGTGTTGCCGGTGACCGGGCGGGACGTCACCGACGTGGCGAACGTGCAGGCTTACGTGGGGGGCGAGCTTGCCGCCCGAGCCGCGCTCAACATCACCGACGATCAGCTGCGCGAACTCAAACAAATCCAAGCCGAGCTCGAAGAAGCCTATGCCGGTGATGACAACGAGAGGACCGTTCGTCTCAACCACGAGTTTCACCGGGCCATCAATGTCGCCGCGGACTCACCCAAGCTTGCCCAGCTGATGTGGCAGATCACCCGTTACGCACCAGAATCGGTGTTTCCCGCCATCGAAGGCTGGCCCGAACAGTCGATGAAGGACCACCGGCGAATCTTGTCCGCGCTGAAAAAGCATGACGATAAGCTCGCGCGCGCAGCGATGTCCGAGCATCTGGCCGCCGGCGCCGTTCCTCTGATCGACCACCTCGTTGCCCGTGGCGTGGTCGCGGATGCGAGTCATCCGACGTCGCACTGAGCTGGGGCTATCTATTGTTGCCGCCGCCCGATTCGGCCTAGGCTGCCAGTGGGGTGGGCAACAAAAATGGAGAGAAAATGTCCCCAATGTTTCGTGCATCGGCCGTCTTCCTGGTGTCCGTGGCAGCGATCGCCCTCGCGCCGCCGGCTGTTGCCGAGCCCCTGGACCCGATCCCCGGAAATGGAGTGTTTCTCGTGGGACCCGATATCGCACCGGGCCTCTACCACACCAGCGGGTCGGGGTCGGCCTTCGGAGTCTGGATAAACGATGTGCCGACCCAGTCCTCGATGTGCTCGTGGTTTACCTACAGCACACCCGATGCGGCCAAGGACCATGTACTGCAGACGAATACTTCCATCGGGCCGATGTACGCGAATATCAACTCTTCGGTGAAGGCCTTCGAGTCGCAGAACTGTCAACCCTGGACGCGGGTCCCGTGAGGCGATTCGCTTCGATCAACCTCTCCCGCAGGCGTTGAATGTCGACCTTGCCGGTGCCACCGCGTGGGACGTCGTCGTCGGACTCGAGCAACAGCCATAGGGTCGGGACCTTGAAGGAGCTGAGAAGTTCTCGGGCCGACACATGCAGCCGCTCGGCGGTCAGCGCCGGCTCACGGCGCACCACCACTGCGCCTACCCGTTCGCCCGCCGCCCCGATACGTTGGTGGCGTAGGCGTTCTCGACGCCGTCGATGGTGCGCAGCGCCCGCTCGACTTCGCTGGGATAGACGGCGGCGCCGCTGACCTTGAACATGTCGTCGCAGCGGCCGCGGTAGAACAGGAAGCCTTCGGCGTCGAGGTGGCCGAGGTCGCCGGTGGGGTAGTAGCCGTCGGCGGTGAACACCTCCTCCCGGCTGCGACGGCAGATACCGCGCAAGGTGTGTGGTCCCCGGATCTGGATCATGCCCACAGTTCCCGCCGCAACGGGCTTGCCGCTGTCCGGGTCGACGATGCGGACTTCCATGCCGGGGAACGGCTTTCCGCAGCTCCCCCACGCCGTGGCGGGCATATTCGTGTCCGCCGGACCGCCGCAGTATGGACCGAATGCCTCGGTCATGCCGAATAGCGTGGCCCGCGCCCCCGGCGCGGCGCGCCGCTCGGCCGGCAGTAGGACCGGCAAGTTGCCTGCCCGCAACGCCGAGAGATCAGCGCCGACCGTGCCGGCGCGCCGCGCCAATGCCTGGGCCTGGTCGGGCCAGCCGCGAAACAGCGTGACCCGTTTCGGTTTCCAGCAGTTGCAGGGTGGTTTCGGGCCGCGGTACTTCTTCGGTCACCAGGGTGGCACCGGCCAGCAGCGTGGACAGTATTCCGCTGCCGAAGCCGCCCACCCAGAAGAACGGCATCGGCAGATATCGCCGGGTGTCGGCGGTGAAACAGCGGGCAGCCAGGCCCGACTGCACGGCACTCAATGCGCTGCCGTGGGAATGCACGACACCCTTGGGTGGCCCGCTGCTGCCCGAGGTGAACATGATGACCAACGGGTCGGCGGCGGTGACCGTCTGGGTCATAGCGTCGACGATTCCGAGGCCCCATTCGGTAGTGGCCGCGCGGGCGAGACGGTCGACCCTCCACACGTGACGCAAGGCGGGAAGTTCGGTGTGTGGAATCGACGCCAGCTCGTCGAGATATTGGTGGCGACGGAATTCCGGCACACTGGGTAGGAATTGGACCGAGGCTGCGCGCAGCTGCGCGGCCAATTCCGATTTGGTCAACAGGGTGCTGAGCGGGACCAGCACGGCGCCGATGCGGGTCACCGCGATGGCGACCTGGACTCAGCGGGCGCTATTGGGCATGATCAGCCCCACCCGGGTGTCCTTGCCGATGCCGGCTTCGACGAGTGCTGCTGCGAAATCCCTTGTTGTCGTGTCGAGTTCGCGATAGCTGATCTGGTAGGCGGGGTCGATCACCATGGGCTTGGCGCCGTGCTGTGCGGCCTGCCGCTTTACCAGACGGTCGATCGTGTCACGCATCGAAGAGCTTTCTCAGTTGCTGTGTGTCGACCTTGCCGCTGGACAGCAGCGGTATTTCGGTGCGGCCCAGCGTGATGAACCGCTTGGGGATCTTGTATGCCGACAGCACCGTTTTTAGGCGCTCGCGCAGGGCGGACTCGTCGAGATCCGGCTGGACAACGACAGCCGCAACCAGCTCGCCCCGTTCGACGTCCGGAATGCCGACAACGTGAGCCTCCGCGCCTGTGACCTTTGCAATGGCGTTCTCGACCTCGGCGGCCGACACGTTGGCGCCCGCGGTTTTGATCATCGTACCGAGCCGGCCGACGAAATAGAAGAATCCAGATTCGGCGAGGCGCCGCTTCCCCAGACGGTGGCTGCTGCCGGTGCCATGCGGCGTCTCAGCTCACTGCTGCTTTCCCTCGAACACGCTCATCCCACGGTGGACGTCATGCTGGAAAAGTTCGCCGAGTGGGAGGGCGAGCTGGCCGCCTCGGCTCCGACAGACAATTCGCCGCGAATCGGTGCGGTGCCCGACGATTCACGGCGCGTGTACCTCGATCACGCAACCGACATCGGTGCCTACAACCCTTGCTTTCCGGAGTACCGGTTCGATCATCTCGATACCGAGAAAGCGGCCGGCCGGGTCTGCTTTCCCCTGGTCTACGAAGGCCCGCCGGGCCTGGTGCACGGCGGCTTTCTCGGTGTCTTCTTCGACTGTGTCATCCAGCATCACAATTGTGTGATGGGACTTTCCGGCAAGACGCGTTCGCTGACCGTGACGTTCCGCCGACCGACGCCCCTGTTGACCGAGCTGCGGTTCGACATCGCTCGATCGCAGCTTGACCGGGGCATCGCGTCGACGGCGCGGCTGGTGCTCGACGACGACCTGCTCTGCACCGGCGAGGTCAACACGCTGGCGTCATTACCGGAAAGCCTGATGGGATTTCAGTTCGGCCAGCGGCGAAAGGGGTCCGGCACATGACTGCCTCGAGCACCTCGGACGATCGCGTCGTTTTCGAGGTTGATCCCGACCGGCGAATCGCGACGATCACGCTGAACAACCCCACTCGACGCAACTCCTATGACCCCGCGATGCGCGACGCCTTGGCCCATTGTCTGGATCGGGTGGCCGAAGACGATGACCTGACTGTGGTGCTATTGCGTGGTGCCGGAGGAGTTTTCTCCACCGGCGCAGACATGAACAACGCCTACGGTTGGTACGCCGCGTCCGGTCAAACCGGCGGAGGCGGTGCCGAAGAGCTCAAGGCCAAGAGCCGGCCCAGCCAGCGCCGGCGACTCACGGTGGACCGAAAGTCTTTTGGGTTCTACCACAACTTCATGGGCTTCCCGAAGGTGACGGTGGGCGAGATCGCGGGTACGCACTCGGCGGTGGCTTCGAAATGGCGCTGATGACCGACATCTCTGTCATTGCGCGTGATACCAAAATCGGCATGCTGGCAACACGATTCCTCGGTCCGGCACTGGGCAGCCTGCACATGTTCTTCCATCGATTAGGACCGGTTTTGGCCCGGCGCCTGCTGCTCACCGGCGACATCATTCAAGCAGGCGAGATCGAACACCTTGGGATCTTCACCGAGACATGCGATTCAGGCTCTGTCAGCGCGCGAGCTCGGTATTGGGCCGAGAAGGCGGCGAAGATGCCCGCCGACGGAGTGGTGATCGCCAAGGAAGCGTTTCGTCTCGTCGAGCAGATCCAGGCATATCACGGTGAAGAAGTCGCCAGCTACCTCTTTCACGCCTTCGGCACCAATCTGCAATTCGGGCCGGACGAGTTCAATTTCATCAAAGTGCGTGCACAGCACGGCATCACAGAAGAATTCCGGCTGCGTGACGAACATTTCTTCGTCGCGGAACCTGAAGACTAGCAGGCTGATTCGCAACAGCTACCGCGCCGCGGCCGCCTTGGTTCGCTCTCGTTGCGCCGTTGACTTGGCCGCCTTGCGTGGCCGCGCTGCGCCCGCCTTGTTGGTCGATGCTTTGCCCTCCTCGATCAACCGGCTCGCGTGATCGAGAATGCAGGTGAGGCCGTACTCGAAATTGGTTTCGTCCGGAGCTCCGATCCGGTGGCCTATCCGGGTCACTTGAGCAAGCAGCGGAGTCTTTTCCGGGTCGATGGCAACGGCGTCCTCGATGGCGCGCGGCCCGACGTCCGTCGATTGGTTCTTTTCGTAGAGCCGCTGCAGAACCACCGATCCCCGGACGTGAACCGAGACCGCCGAGTAGGTATCGAAAGCATCCTCCGGCGACAAGCCGGCCTCGACCAGGTTGGCGATCGCCCTCTCCATTTCCTGAGCGCCCAACCGCGCCGCCTTCGGGCTGAGCGCGGCACGAATCAAAATCAGGTCGCACAGAATTGGATTGCCCATGAACGTCTTACGCATCAGGCGCGCATGGTTGCGCAAGGTCTCACGCCAGTCGCTGGCTTCGACATACGGGGTGGCGAACACATACTTGCTCAACGCGCGGTCGGTCATCGCGTTGAGCAAATCGTCCTTCTTGCGGAAGTACCAGTAGATGCTCGTGACACCCACGCCAAGGTGTTTGCCAAGGAGCGGCATGCTCAGGTTGTCTATCGACACTTGTTCGGCGAGTTCGAATGCGCCGGTGATGATGTCGTCCGGATTGATGGATCCGCGTTCGCGTCGTTGACGCTTATCAGCGGTTGCCTGCTTTGCCACTCCGGGCACCTCCATCAACATTTATCCTGTGTGTCGTCCCGAGCCGTTGCCACCGGTACACTTGAATCTACCGGTAGCTCCGCTCTGACCTGCGTATATGCCTGCGTGTCGTGCAGTTATCCATCTGCTACTGTAATACCTATCGTAGGCGTTTTGGTAAATCGGCTGGACAGGCTAAGCCATGGATCTGGGACTGGCGAACGCCACAGCGGTCGTCGTCGGTGGTAGCCGTGGAATGGGCTTGGCGGCGGCCCGCTGCCTCTCCGATAAAGGTGCCCAGGTGGCGGTCGTCGGTCGTACCCGGGCAGCCCTCGACTCCGCGGTGGCAGATTTGATCGACCGCGGTAGCCCGGAAGCTCTGGGGTTGGTAGCGGACATCGGGGACGCCGGCCAGGTCGACAAGCTGTTCGCCGAGCTCGGTGAGCGATAGGATGGCGAACTCAACGTGCTCGTCAACACGGCCCGGGGGCGGCGGGCACTTTCGAAGAGCTGAGCGACGATCAATGGCGCCAGGCCGTCGAAGACGGGGTGCTGGGGATGGTGCGGTGCGTCCGTTCGGCACTTCCGTTGCTGCGCAAAGCGTCATGGGCGCGAATAGTCAACTTCTTGGCGCACTCCACACAACGGCAGAGCATCATGCTTCCCGCATACACGGCCGCCAAGGCGATGCTGACCAATGTCTCGAAAAACCTTTCCCTGCTGCTGGCCAAGGACGAGATCTTGGTCAACGTGGTGTCACCGGGCAGTATCGCGTCCGAATCCTTAGTGGGCTGGGCGGATTCGGTCGGCGTCGACGACAGCGATCCCTATACGCTGATGGACGCCATTGCAAGCATTTCGGCCATCCGGCGCACATGCCGCGAGCTGGTCTACCGGAAGGAATCGGGCCAGTCGTCGCCTTCCTCGCATCACGGCGCAACTCGTACATAACCGGCGCCGACATCAACGTCGACGGTGGCTCGGATTTCACCTAGCCGCTAGGTTCGAAGAAATCGTTTGGCCGACAGAAGGAGTCGACGGTGGCGACGGCAAGCGAGGCACGTGGGTGGGCGCGGGGTGCACTGCGCGGAATCGGCGACTCCCTCTACACCCCGTTCTGCGGCCCGGACGGTGACGACATCGACTGGGACGCCTACCGGATGCTGGTGCGCTACTGCGTGAGCGATCTCGGCCACCCGATGTTGTGGTGCACCAGCGGCATCGCCGAATTCTGGTCATTGACGCTCGACGAGCGAAAGCGCTTGTTGGAGAGGGCAGTACAGGAGGCACGCGCTGCGAATCCTGACGTCGTCGTGCAGGCTTGCACAGCCGCCATGACGGCGAAGGACTGTTTGGAGTTGACGCTGCACGCCCAAGAGGTGGGGGCCGACATCGCCTACATCCAAACGCCGATGATGGAAGTGCACGGCGGCGAGGGCGTGCTGCGGTTCTTCTCCTACATCGCTTCGCGCACCGACATCGCCCTGGGCATGTTCAATTCCCCGTCCTCGGGTTACGTGCTGACCCCGACCGAAAGCGCGCGGATCTACGACGAGATACCCGCGGTGTGCGCCACCAAGGAGGGTGCCTTCCGGCCCCAAAGCAGTCGCTTGTTACACCAATTGGCGCCCGGTCTGGTGCTTTGGGAATGCGACAGGACCGTATACCGCGCCGGATGGCTCTGCGAGGGGATCGTCTGCCCGGCTCTACTGGGCACTGCCGGCTATCTGTTCGAGACTCCCGCTCGGCGATTGTTCTCGGAATATTGGGATTTGGTGCACAGCGACAAGTTGCTCGAGGCGATGGATTACGGCCGTGAATCCGGTTTGGACCAGTTCGACCTTGACCTCGGATCATGGTGGACGTGCTATCCAGGGCGACCGGATTACTTCACCCACTGGGGTGGTGCGTTCAAGTACGCCGCCTCGCTGCTTGGTCTGCCGATCGGCGCATATCCCCATTCGCGGCCTCCGCAGGCGGAGTTACCGGCAGCGGCCAAGACGCAAATAGAGAATGCCTATCGGCGGCTCGGGCTGATCGATTAGTAGACGCCCCGAAAGGGTTGTGGCGCCTGCTATTCCACAAAAGCAAGAGGCCCGGCGATTTTCATGACCGGGCCTTTTACGCTGAGCGTTCTACTGTTCGGCCTTCTGGCGCGCTTCCTGCGCCTTGGCCTTACCGCGGGCTTTCTCGGCCGCGGCTTCCTTTTTCCCGGCGTTGCGTTGCGCCTCCGCTTTGTCCTGCTGAGCCCGGCCCTCATCGACCAGGTCGTTGCTGCCTATCACCGCACCGATGATGATCTTGACCCGGCCTTTCACGTCTTCGACGACGCCCTTGACAGCTTCGGCCAAGCCACTGTGGTTGTCAGCCATTGCGCTTTCCCTCCCTTTAAATAAGTGTCCCTTCTGACGTTTCCCGGACCCGGGGTGAGAGGAAACGTGATCGGGACGTGGCGCTCGTCACAGCTGGAGCGGTGCAACGACCCCGCGGTGGCGGTCCGGCCGGACCGTCGGCGCTCAGGCCAGGGCGCAGCAAGCTGAAAACCGCTGCTCGACCACGGTTTGGGGCACGCCGCGCCGGTTGTGGAAAACAGTACCGATAGGTATACAGTATGCGTACAAAGTATCGCGGAAATCCGGTAGGCGATCATGAGGAGGTGCCGGGGGAGATGTCCGGCGGCAACGGTGGTCCCGAAGACGCGGTGCTCTACGAGGCCACAGAAAGCGGCGTCGCGATCCTCACGTTCAACCGGCCTGAGCGCCTCAACGCCTGGGGTCCCGACATCGCCGCCGGGTTCTACTCGGCAATCGATCGCGCCGAACAAGATCCGGCCATCCGTGTCATTGTGCTGACCGGCCGGGGCAAGGGTTTTTGCGCCGGCGCGTATCTGGGCACGCCGAGTTCGGCGGCGAGCTACGGCGACACCATGGAGAAGGCGAGTCAGACGAACCTGGCCGACTTGGTCGGCGAACGGCCGCCGCACTTTGTCACCACGTTGCGCAAGCCGGTGATTGCCGCCATCAACGGCCCGTGCGTCGGTATCGGTCTGACCCAGGCGCTGATGTGCGATGTCCGGTTCGCGGCCGCCGGCGCCAAGTTCGCCGCGGTCTTCGCGCGCCGCGGACTGATCGCCGAGTTCGGCATCTCGTGGATACTCCCGCGCCTGACCAGCTGGGGCGTCGCCCTGGACCTATTGCTGAGCGGCCGCACCTTCCTCGCCGAGGAGGCAGCCGAGCTGGGCCTGGTCAAGGAAGTCGTTGCGCCCGACAAATTGATGCAGCGTGCGCTCGACTACGCCGAGGACATCGCTCGCAACTGTTCGCCGTCTTCGATGGCGGTGATCAAAAGGCAGGTATATGGTGACGCCACTCGCGATGTCGTAGAGGCCACTTCGTGCGCCGAGGTCCTGCTGCATGAGGCGATGCCGCGGCCGGACGTCATCGAGGGCATCACCAGCTTCCTCGAGAAAAGGCCTCCGCAATTTCCCACGCTCAACTCGACGGACGTTTAGCGTTCACCGGTGGTACGGGGTAAGGATGATCATGGGCAACTTGGGTTACCGGGCGATTGACGTCGACAACCACTACTACGAGCCGCTGGACGCCTTCACCCGCCACCTGGACAAGAAGTTCAAGCGACGCGGCGTGCAGATGCTCGGCGACGGCAAGCGCACTTGGGCCGTGATCGGGGACCGGGTGAACCACTTCGTCCCAAACCCCACCTTCGACCCGATCATCGTGCCAGGCTGCCTCGACTTGTTGTTCCGCGGCGAGATTCCCGAAGGTGTCGATCCGGCCTCGCTGATGAAAGTGGAGCGGCTGGCCGACCACCCCGAGTACCAGAACCGCGATGCCCGGGTCGCGGTGATGGAGACCCAGAACATCGAGACGGTGTTCATGTTGCCGACTTTCGCATGCGGCGTCGAGGAGGCTCTCAAGCACGACATCGAGGCGACGATGGCGTCGCTGCACGCGTTCAACCTGTGGCTCGACGAGGATTGGGGCTTTGACCGGCCAGACCACCGGATCATCGCCGCGCCGCTTATTTCGCTGGCTGACCCGGCCAAGGCGATCGACGAGGTCGAGTTCGTGCTGGCCCGCGGCGCCAAGCTGGTCCTGGTGCGGCCGGCGCCGGCCCCCGGCGTGGTCAAGCCCAGGTCGCTGGGCGATCCCAGTCACGATCCGGTGTGGGCCCGGCTCGCCGAGGCGGGGGTACCGGTCGGCTTCCACCTCAGCGATAGCGGCTATCTGCACATCGCGGCGCAGTGGGGCGGCAAGTCGACCTTCGAAGGTTTCGGCGAAAAAGATCCGCTGGATCAGGTACTCCTCGATGACCGCGCCATCCATGACACGATGGCGTCAATGATCGTACACGGCGTGTTCACCCGCCATCCCAAACTCAGGGCGGTCAGCATCGAGAACGGCTCCTACTTCGTGCATCGGCTGATCAAGCGCCTGAAGAAGGTGGCCAACACGTATTCGCGGCATTTCCCCGAGGATCCAGTAGAGCAGTTGCGCAACAATGTTTGGATCGCCCCGTACTACGAGGACGATCTGCCAGAGCTGGCCGGCGTCATCGGCATCGACAGAATCCTGTTCGGCTCCGACTGGCCGCACGGCGAAGGCCTCGAGTCGCCGCTGTCGTTCGTCCAGGAACTCCAAGGCTTCAGCGAGTTTGATATCCGGAAAGTCATGCGCGACAACGCCCTAAGCCTCCTCGGTGTCCCGGTCTTGTCGGCCGCATAGTCGCTGACGCTATGAGCGAATGGACCATAGGCGCGGTTCTTGACGCCATCGCCGACGTCATCGGAGACCGGACGATGACCCTGTGCGGTGACCGCCGCAGCACCTTCGCGGAATCGGCGCGCCGCACCAACAGAATCGCGGACTACCTCGGCCGCAAGGGTTTCGGCGTCTACGCCGCTCGTGAGGGGCTTGCGCGGTGGGAGTGTGGTCAGGACCGGATCGCACTCATCATGTACAACGATCTGTACCCCGACATGGTGATCGGGTGTCTCAAGGCACGCACCGTCCCGGTCAACGTGAATCACCACTACTCGCCACGCGAAATCCGCGAGCTACTCGATTACATCCGGCCGCGCGCCATCATCTACCACCGATCGCTCGGCGCCCGATTCTCAAACGTGTTGCCCCCCAATGGGACCGAGCTACTGATATCGATAGACGACGGCCGCGCGGCTCCCCAATTACCCAAAGCCGTCCCGCTGGATGACGCCCTGGCGGCCGGCAGCCCCGACTTCCATCCGGCGGGTTCCCCGGACGACCTCATCATGATGTGTACCGGCGGAACAACGGGGCGCCCCAAGGGAGTTCTGTGGCGACAAGGCGACATGTACGTGTCATCAATGGTCGGGGCGGACCACGCGAGCGTCACCGAGATCCACGACAAGGCCGCCGGCGGCGGACAACCATGGTTTGCGGTTTCGCCACTGATGCATGCCGCCGGCATGTGGACCGCTTTCGCTGCACTCTGCGCCGGCCTACCGGTGGTGCTGTATGACGACCGCAACAAGCTCGACGTACGGTCGGTGTGGGAAACCGCTGAGCGCGAGAAGGTGGGCATGATGACGATGGTCGGCGACGCCTACGCCGGACCGCTGATCGCCGAGCTGCGCGCACGTCGCTACGACCTGTCCTCGCTGCAGGCGATCGGCACCGGAGGTGCCGCCACGAACGCGAAATACAAACGGGCACTGATGGAATGCCTGCCGCACATCACCATCATCGAGGGCTATGGGTCTTCCGAAAGCGGCAATATGGCTTTCGGGCACAGCCACAACGGGAACGCCAGCGAAACCTTCGAGCCCAGGGTCGGGGCGACCGTGCTGTCCGCCGACCGCAGCCGATTCCTGCAGCCCGGTGAGCAGGAGATCGGCTGGGCCGCGCGGACCGGCCGGATCCCACTCGGATACTTCAGCGATGCCGAAGCCACCCAACGGACCTTTCCCGAGATCGAGGGCCACCGTGTGGTGATACCTGGCGACCGGGCATCACTGGAAAAGGACGGCACCATCCGCCTGTATGGCCGAGATTCGCTGGTTGTGAACACTGGTGGGGAAAAGGTTTTCGTCGAAGAAGTCGAAGAGGTATTGCGCGCACATCGGGGCGTCGTCGACGCGCTGGTCGTGGGACGGCCCAGCGAGCGGTGGGGGCAAGAAGTCGTCGCACTCGTCGCGGCGCAGCCGGACGCCAACCTCACCGATGACGCCCTCTATGCCGTGTGCACGGCGCAGCTGGCGCATTTCAAGGCGCCCAAAGCCTTTATCTTCGTCGACCAGATCGAACGCCTCGGCAATGGCAAGCCCAACTATCGCTGGGCCAGAGAACAATCCGCTCAGAAGGTGCCATGAACACCAAAGCGATCGACTGCCTGGTAAACGTGCACTTCGGCGAGGCCGATTCCCAGCCGACCTGGATGCTGAAGGTCCGAGACGACTATTTCAAGGGCCCGGAGTCCATGTTCGCGCCCGTCGACCTCGCCGAACTGCTCGGCGAGATGGACGAGCAGGGTGTGCAGAAGGCGATTCTGATGGACACTCTTGCCGACCCGTCGACCACGGCACGCAAATTCGTTGAAGCCAAGCCGGACCGCTTCACACTGGCCATGGGCGGGGTCGATCTGCTGCGTCCGGTGCGGTCGCTGCGCGAACTGAGCTCAACCGTCGGTGACCTGCCCGTCGCCTATGCGGTAGTGGGGCCGAGCTTTTGGGGTGATGGGCAGTATCCGCCCAGCGACGCGGTGTACTACCCGCTCTACGCCAAATGCGCAGAACTGGACCTTCCGCTGTGTATCAACACCGGTATCCCTGGGCCCCCGATACCCGGGGAGGTGCAGCATCCCATGCACCTGGACCGGGTGTGCGTGCGGTTTCCCGAACTGAGGCTGTGCATGATCCATGGGGCGGATCCATGGTGGGACGTCGCGATCCGGCTGATGCTGAAGTACGCCAACCTGCGCCTAATGACATCGGCGTGGTCCCCCAAGCGACTGCCGGAGAGCTTGCTGCACTACATGCGGACGCGTGGTCCCGACAAAGTCATCTATGCGTCGGACTGGCCGGTGCTGCCCATGCGCCGAGTGCTACCTGAAGCTCGCGCGCTGGACCTGCCCGCCGAGGTGCTGGACAACTACCTTTACAACAACGCGCAGGAGTTCTTCTTCGGGAAGGGAAACTGACGATGGACCGCTTCGAACTGCGCAGACTGGACTACAGCTTGTCCGACGACCACGTGGCTCTGCAGACTGCGTACAAGCAGTTCTTCAAGGCCCACTGCTCAATCGAAACAGTGCGCGCCGCAGAACCATCCGGCTACGACAAGAACCTCTGGGAGCGATTGTGCGGGATGGGCGCGACCACGATGGCGCTACCGGAGTCGTGTGGCGGGGACGGGGCGACCCTGGTCGATCTGACCCTGGTCGCCGAAGAGATCGGCCGGTCACTGGCGCCGGTTCCATGGATCGACCACGTGTGTACCGCGCGGCTGTTGGCTCGCCTGGGCGCCTTGGATGCCAACACCGCCGGTGTCATCCATGGCGAACAGCTGGCCGTCCTCGACCCGCGAATCGACACCGCGCGCGGCACCCGGCTGATCCCCACCGGGTCGATCGCGGATCACATCATCGTGCGCGACGGCGACGAAGTGGTGCGTCTCGCCTTCGCCACCCGGCCGGCGAAGGTTGACAACATTGGCCGGTTGCCGATGGCGTGGGTGGATCCAGCCACCGCCGACACTCGTACGGTCGTCGCTGAGGGTCCCGATGCGCTGGCGAATTACCAGCTGGCTCTTGACGAATGGCGGCTGCTGACCGCCGCGGCTCTGGTCGGCCTGGTGGAGGAGACCATGACCATCGCGGCCGAGTTTGCCAAGACCCGCTACACGTTGGGCGTTCCGATCTCGACATTGCAGGCGATTTCGCACCCGCTGGCGAATATGGCCATCACCGTCCAAGGGGGGCGGAACCTCGCTCGTCGCGCCGCCTGGTTCCTGGACAACGAGCCCGACGAGCGGCGCGAGCTGGCACCGTCCACATTCGTGTTCATGGCCGAGGAGGCCGCCAAAGCGGCCACCATGGCGGTGCACATCCAAGGGGGGCTTGGTGTTTCGGCTGAGGCGGCGGCGACGGCATATCTGGTGCGGGCCAGGGGATGGCCACTGGCCGGCGGGGACCCAGGCGCAACGGCCCGCCGGGTCGCCGAGATCGTGGCGGCCCGCGAGGGCGCATCGCAATAAGACAGGAGCCAAATGATGGACTTCTCCCGGGTCGAGCTGTCCGCGGAGGACAAGGCCTTCCTCGATGAGGCACGCCGCTTTCTGGGTACGCATATGACCGATGAGGTCCGGCGTCGAGACCGCGAGACGGGCGACAATTTCGACGAAGGTCTGCACCTGAAGTTCGGTGCCGCCGGCTATTTGGAGGCCGAGTGGAAACCGGAATCCGAAGGAGGTTTTTGCCGGGTGCGGCGCCGTATATGGGAGCTGGAGAAGCGACGCGCGCACGTTCCGTGGGTGACTTGGGGAACGACCGCCATGGTGGCGCGCTCGGTGGCGAAGTTCGGTTCACCGGAACTGCGCGACGAGGTATTGCCCAAAGTCTTCAGCGGCGAGGTTCGGCTGTGCCTTGGCTACACCGAGCCCGAAGGCGGTTCCGATGTCGCCACCTGCAAGACCCGGGCGGTGCGAGACGGTGACGGGTGGGTGATCAACGGCTCCAAGATGTTCACTACCGGTGCCCACAACTGCCAGTACGTTTTCCTGATCACCAACACCGCCCCCGATGTGCCGAAGCATAAGAGCCTGACCATGTTCCTGGTACCGCTGGCTTCGCCGGGCATCGAGATCCAGGGCATCCGTACCGTGGACGGCGATCGGACCAATATCGTCTACTACAGCGATGTCCGGGTGGACGACAAGTATCGGCTGGGCGAGGTGAATGCCGGCTGGACAGTGCTGCGCGAGCCACTCAACGTCGAACACGGCGCAGTGGCGGCCGCCCCCGACGGGCTGCAGGACACGTCAATCATGATGCACCAGGCGGGATCTCTCGCCGAGGCAGTGGACAAGGCCGTTGCACGTGTGACGCGGCCCGATGGGCAGGGCCACCGCCTCATCGACGACAGGTCGGTCGCATATCGGCTGGGCCGCAGCATCTCCCGACTGGAAACGGCGCTGGCGACACCGAGCATCTTCGGCCGGGTTTCCATTGCCCAAACGATGCAGGACATCTCCCCGGATCTGATGGATATCCTCGGGGCCGCATCGGCGTTGCCTTTCGGGACCGAAGGGGCCGCCGATGACGGCAGCGCTGAATATGCCTACCGGTTCGCTCCGCTGGTGGGTATCTATGGCGGCACACTCGAGGTGTTCCGCAACATGATCGCCCAGTACATGCTGGGGCTGGGCAAGCCCAATTACTCACCGCCGGTACAGAAGGTGAGTTGATCCCCCCTGATCCACCAACGTGCACTGGCGGCGACGATCATCGGCGTGTCGCCACCGTAGTTACACGCTGGGCGTTCGAGGCGGCGCCGCCGGTCAGATCTTCAGGATGGTCGCCGCGGCCGTGCCGGGCGCGCCGTCGAGCTGAGCGAACCCGACTTTCGGGTTGCCGGGGACTTGGCGGTCGCCCGCCTCGCCGCGGAGTTGGCGGACGATTTCGTGGAGTTGGCGCAGACCGGAGGCGCCGATCGGCTCGCCGTTGGCGATCAGCCCGCCATCGGTGTTGACGGGCATCGGCCCGCCGATCTCAGTGGCGCCCTCAGCGAGCAGCTTCTCCTGATCACCGTGCGCGCAGAAACCGCACTCGGCCATCACTCGGCCATGTGGATGAGTTCTGCTCCCGCGTCGGTGTCTTGCAGCTGGATCACGTCGACGTCGTCGGGGGCCACGCCGGCTTTTTCGAACGCGGCGCATGCGGCGTACACGGTCGGCGCGAGATCCTCCTCGACCGGGGCGAAAGTGGTGTTGACCTCGTAGGCGCCGTAGCGGCGAGTGCGGACCTCCACCGCCCGCAGGTATATCGGCTTGGAGGTATAGCGATGTGCGATATCGGCTCTGCACATCACCGCGGCCGCGGCGCCCTCGTCGGGCGCACAGAACATGTACTGGGTCAACGGGTAGTTGAGGATCGGCGAATTAAGGATCTGCTCCTCCGAAATAGCCTTGCGCCGGAGGGCATTCGGATTCAACGCTCCGTTGCGCAAGTTCTTGGCCGCCACCTTGGCCAGCGTCTGCTGCGAGATCCGGTAATCGTGCAGGTTGCGGTTCGCCTTCATGCCGAAGAACTTGGTGGTCAGATATTGCCCGTTCTCGGCGTACCACCTCGGCATGCCGACCAGCGCCGGGTCTTCGGTGAACGCTCCGCGCGGGTGCTTGTCCAGGCCGATGGCGATGCCGATGTCGTAATCGCCCAACCGGATTCCGTCGGCACAAGCCTTGACCGCACTGGCCGCGGTCGCGCACGCGTTGAACACGTTGGTGAACGGGATGCCGGTCAGACCGACCATAGCGACGATTGCGTCGGGGTTGGCCACCGTCCAGCTACCACCGGTGGCGAACTGGACATCCCGCCACGCGATGCCGGCGTCCGCGACTGCAGCATGGATTGCGTCGACGCCCATTTGCATCGCCGACTTGCCCTCGAATCGGCCGAATGGGTGCAGACCCACGCCGATGATGGCCACGTCATTCACGCGATAGCTCCCGAGTTCTTCAGTTCCTCAATGCGGTCCCAGCCCATGCCAAGCTCCATCAGCACGAGCTCGGTGTGCTCGGAGGCCTGCGGCGCCCGTGTTGTCACCAGCGGCTCGTGGTTGAACTGGACCGGGCCGCGCACCACGCGGAAAGGCTCTCCGCTACTGGCCAGTTCAACTTCGGCGATCATGTCGTTGGCGATAGCCTGCTCGTCGTCGAACAAGTCGATGAGGCTCTGGAACGGTGCCCACTGACCTTTCATCGTCTTCAGGTGGTGGCGCCAGTAGTCGAAAGGCTTGGCGGCGAAGGCTTTAGCTATAAGTTCGGCGGCCGCATCGGCGTGTTGGATCAATGGCAGCACGTCGGTGAAGCGCGGGTCGTCGGCCGCCTCCGGGATGCCGAGGTGCTCGAATGTGTCGCGGATCAAGCCGGTCGGCTGATGATGCACAGGTTGATCGTGCCGCCGTCGGAGGTCAGATAGTTGCCCATGAACGGATTCACCGACGGATTGCCCGACCCGGGCATGGGTGTGCGCATGACCTCTCCGGTCTCCATGCCCTGCGTGACGCTGGCGCCCGCCGCCCACCATGCGGTGCTCAGCAGCGACACATCCAGCTCGACCGCCTCACCGGTGCGCTCGCGATGCAGCAGTGCCGCCGAGATGCCACCGGCGATGAACATGCCGCCGATGGAGTCGCCGAACGCCGGAATGCCCTGTCCCAGTGCGCCACCCAGTTCCGCCGGGGTCAGCGCATAGCCGATGCCGCTGCGCGTCCAGAATGCCGTCCCGCCGTAGCCACCGACGTCACGCTCGGGCCCCTTGTCGCCGTATGCCGAACCCCGGGCATACACGATGTTCGGGTTCACCGCCCGGATGTGCTCCACGTCGAACTTGTGCTTTTGCCGTTGCGCGGGCATGTAATTCGTCAGGAACACATCGGACGTCTTGGCCAATTCATAGATCACTTCCTGGCCGCCCGGTGTCGAAATGTCGACTCCGACGCTGCGCTTGCCCCGGTTGGGATGCTCCATCAGCGGATGCCGCTCGGGGTCGACCTGGATGCCGCCCATGTTGAGGAAGCCGCGTTGGGTATCGCCGCGCCGCGGATGCTCGATCTTGAGAACGTCAGCACCCCAGTCGGCGAGGATGGCTCCCGCCGCCGGGACGAACGTGAACTGTGCAACCTCCAGGACCCGAAAGCCCGCCATTACCTTGACCATTTCGCGACCCTACTTCGCCTCGAACGTCACCGGAAGCGCCGTCGGCGAACGGAAGGGCTGGCCATGGATGTGCGCGTCGGCGTCGGTGATCAGGTTGATATGGGTCAGCCGATTCAGCAGGCATTCCAGCGCGACCCGGGTTTCCAGCCTCGCCAGGTGCAGGCCCAAGCAGGTGTGCTCACCGGCGGCGAAGGAGATGTGCGGAACGTGCTTGCGGAAAATGTCGAATTCCTCGGAACGTTCCCAGCGGCGCTCATCTCGATTTGCAGAACCAATGCACACGCCGACCACCGAGCGCGCCGGTATCTCGAGTCCTTCGAGTTCGGTGGCTTCGGTGGTAAAGCGCTGCACGGTTGTCAGCGGGGTCTCGAAGCGCAACCCCTCCTCGATCGCCGGCGCGATCAGTTCGCGGTCGGCTTGCAGCGCGGCGAACTGATCCGGATGGGTGAGCAGCAGATAGATCAAGTTTCCCGACGATCGATAGGTGGTCTCCAGCCCGGCCGGCAACAGCAGCCGCAGAAACGAGTAAATAGCTTCGTCACTGAGCTTTTCGCCGTCGATCTCCGCGGTGACCAGATCGCCGATGATGTCCTCGGTGGGCCGGGATTTACGCTGCTCGATCTGCTCGAGGAAGTAATCCTCGAGCGCCGCCGAGGCATCGAAGGCGCGCTCGTAGTCGACGTGGTAGCTGATCAGCTCCACCGCGCGCTTCCGAAACGTCGGGAGGTCTTCGGCCGGCAACCCCAGCAGTTGGGCGATGACGCGGGTGGGAAATTCGAACGTGAATTGCCGGACGAGGTCCGCTTCACCGGCGTCGATGAACCCATCGATCAACGAGTCGCAGATCGGCCGCACGACGGTAGGTTCCCACCGAGCCAGCGCCTTGGACTTGAATGCCGCCGACACCAGGTTGCGATGGTCGCGATGCTTCTGGCCTTCCATCGCCAGAATGGTTGGTCCCATGAACAGGCCGATGGTTTTGTCATACGGCGCCGAACTGAATACCCGGCCGTCGCGAAACACCGTGTTCACCGCGTCAAACGACATCGCGGAGTACTCCCGTTGGCGCAACAGCGACGTGGGAGTCCTGGAGTAGTCCATCACCGTTCCGCAGAACACGCCGGCCTCCCGGCGCTTTTGGGCGAAGAACGGGTACGGGTCACCCAGGCTGACGGTCTGGCAGTGGGTGCCGGTGGCGTGAACATTGGTCGTCACCTAGGTCTCCAGCAGCTTGGAAACGGAAGTCCTATTCGTGAGATCGTACTGTAATTCTTACAGTAGGCAATATGGGCGCGGCGCGAGCCACGCCACCGTCAGCCGGTCACCGCCTGCTCGCGTGCCCACCGGTAGTCGGCCTTGCCCGACGGGCTGCGCTCTATCACCGGACGGAACACGACCGCTTTGGGGAGTTTGTAGCGAGCCAGCGACTGCGCGGCGTGCGTGACCAGCTCGTCGGCGTCCGCTTGAGCGCCTTCGGCAAAGGCGACAACCGCAACCACCTCCTGACCCCAGCGTTCGCTCGGCCGCCCGGCGACCACCACGTCGGCCACCGCGGGATGCGACGCGATCGCTGTCTCGACCTCTTCGACGAAGATCTTTTCGCCACCGGAGTTGATGGTCACCGAGTCACGGCCCAGCAGTTCGATCGTGCCGTCGGCGCGGTGGCGGGCGCGGTCACCCGGAACCGCGTACCGCAAGCCGTCGATGACCGGGAATGTCTTGGCGGTTTTGGCCGCATCTCCCTTGTAGCCGAGCGGAACGTAGCCGCGTTGCGCCAGCCAGCCCATGCCGTCGTGACCCGGTTGCAGGATCCGGCCCAGGTCTTCGGCGGCCACGAAAGTGTCGGGCCCGGCGTTGAATGTGTCTGCAGTGTGCTTCCAGGACGTGCAGCTCGCCGGACTCGTCCGGTAGGCGACCAGATCTTCGCCGAAGTACTTTAGCGGCTTGACCTCGCCGCTCGGAAATTCGGGCGACCAGCCGACCATGAACCACCCGGTGATTCCAGGTGAAAGGCACTTTCACGCCGGCGCCTCCGATTCGTTGATACTAAGTCCGTTACAGTATAGATTTCAGCAGTTCGGTCAGTTCGCGGCAAGGAGTGAAATGACGGGAGCGGCTGGCCCACGCCGCAGCGCGCCGGCAGTCGAAGGCGCGTCTGCGTACCAAAGATGTCGAGTCAGTGCACCATCGACGTAGTGGTGGCTTCAAGTTGGGTTAGGTGAGCAGCATGGCGAACATTACCCGCGGGTTGGGCCTGGCGAGGGAGGTCACCCGAGAGCTCAGCATGTTGCTGCCCCGTACGGTGGCCGGGTTGAACGAATCGACCGGCTGGGTCCCGACATCGCCGCGCGGTGTTCGTCAGTTCGGTGAGGTCATGCTGGACGAGCTTGTCCTGAGCGGCTTTTCGCTGCTCGGTGGGAGCGCGACGGCGCTGCGGCCACTGGGTGAGTGCACGGCCGCAGCGGACGAATTGGCGTCGCTCGGTATCGACCGTGCACATAGCGCGCCAGAAGCCTTGCGCGCGACGTCGGTACGGCGGCGGCGCATCGCTGGTCTGGCGTACGAGCGGATGACCTTCGAGCATGACCCGGCGCTGCCGGAAACGCTGCAAGCCGAAGATCTGGGGGGCCCGGCGCGGGCGGTGGTCCACCTGTGCCGGCACCCCGAGGACCCGCGGCCATGGCTGATCTGGGTGCATGGCGCCGGTCAGGGCGGCACCGAAGACCTGCTGTTGACCCGAATCGATCGCATACATCGCACGCTGGGATACAACGTCGCCATGCCGGTGCAGCCCGGTCACGGCTGCCGACGCCGCGAATGGCCCGCCTACCCGGACATGGATCCGTTGGGCAACGTCGCCGGCATGATGCGCGCGGTGTCAGAGATCCGTGCCGTTGTGCGATGGGCGCAGCCGCAGGCCACCGCCGTTGTGGTAGCGGGGATCTCGATGGGTAGTCCGGTCGCCGCGCTGGTTTCGCACCTGGAGAGGCAGATCGATGCCGTCGCGCTCTATACCCCGATTCTGGGACTCAACGCGATGATCGCACGACACCTGCGACGCTGGGGCTCATCCCGGGACGGATTCCGGGACTTGTTGGGGTCCCCCGAGGTCGCCAAGCTGACCTCGGTGATCGACCCGCTGCGGATCGACCCGGCGCCACCGCCGCACCGCCGGCTCATCGTCGGGGCGTGGCATGACCGGATGGCGATGCGGGAGCCCGCGATTGCCCTGCAGGAGCGGTGGAAAGGCCAGCTGTACTGGTACGACGGCAGCCACGTCGGGCATGTGTTCTCTCGGCGAGTGCAAAAGGTGACCGAGCGATTCCTGCGCGAGGTCGCCGGCTGATGGCGGCCACGCGGACGGCGCGCGAAGCGGTCGAGTTGTACAACTCGTGGTGTGGAACGAGCACGATCTGGCGCTGGCCCGGGAGTTGTTCGCCGACATCGTCATCCGCCACGAGGTGGGGAAGGCGCACACCCTGACCCGCGACCAGGCGGTCCAACGGGTCGCCGACGTATGGCAACTTTTCGACACGTTGTGCTTCGAGCTGAACATCGTCATCGCCGACGACGACGGTGAGCACGTCGCGATCGTCTACGACTCGTCCATGACCACCGGGGACGGAACCGAAACCAATGTCGGCAGCATCGAAGTGTTTCGCGTCGTCGGCGGCAAGATCACCCGAGGTCTGGAACTGCGGCTACAAGCAAGGAATTTGGAGTTGAGCGATCCCCCGCTTGATGAATTGGGCTACTACCTGCTGGCCGGCGCCGGCGGCGCGGGGCCGGCAACCCTGATGGACGAGGCTCGCCGCGGCGAGGAGCTCGGTTTCGGCACCGCATTCATCTCCGAACGCTGGAACGTCAAAGAAGCGTCGTCGCTCGTCGGGGCGGCATGTGCGGTGACCAATCGTATGCAGATAGCCACGGCGGCAACCAATCACAACACTCGCCACCCATTGATCACCGCATCGTGGGCTACCACCATGCACCGGCTCTCCGGTGGACGCTTTACCTTGGGTATCGGTCGTGGCATCGCGGCGATCTACGCAGCGTTCGGGATACCGTCGGTCACGACCGCGCAGATGGAGGACTGGGCACACGTCATGCGCCGCCTCTGGCGCGGCGAGCTGATCTTCAACCACGACGGACCGATGGGCAACTATCCGATTCTGTTCCTCGACCCGGACTTCAACGAAGAAATCGGTTTGGCGCTGGTGGCGTTCGGGCCCAAGACGCTCGCGCTCGGGGGCCGGGCGTTCGACGACGTCATTCTGCATACCTACTTCACCCCCGAGACGGTGCAGCGCTGCGTCACCACCGTCAAGTCCGCAGCAGAGAAGGCTGGCCGTGACCCCGACCGCGTGCGGGTGTGGTCGTGTTTCGCCACGGTCGGCGATCACCTTCCCGAGCAGCTACGGCTGAAGAAGACCGTCGTGCGCCTGGCCATCTATCTGCAGGGATACGGCGACCTCATGGTGCAGACCAACAACTGGGATCCCGCTGTCCTGCAACGTTTCCGGGAGGACACGGTGGTGACCTCGATCGCGGGCGGGATCGATCATAAGGCCACGCCCGAGCAGATTGAGCACATCGCCACGCTGCTTCCCGACGAGTGGCTGGAACCCGCTGCCACCGGATCGGCCCAGCAGTGCGCGGATCGCGTGCGCAAGGAATTCGACTACGGGGCCGACGCGGTGATCATGCACGGCGCGACCCCGGATGAGCTCGCGCCTGTGGTTGCCGCATACCGCGCCGGGAATTAACCGATTTGGCCTTCCCTCAGCGACAATTCACGGTGGTTGTCGCTCGGGAGGCGGGCAGTTCGTCGTATGCAGTTGGGCGCCAAGCCCGCTACGGCATGATGACGGTCCGGGTCACCGGTTCGGCGGCGGCTTGCCGGCTGGACAGGCCACGCTGCAACGCGGCGAGCAGGGCGTCACGCGTCTCGCGCGGATCGATGAGTTCGTCGAAACCCAGGTGCTCGGCCGAGCGGTAGGACGCTTGCAATTCTGCGTCACGCAGCTTCGCCGTGAGGTCCTCACCGGCGTGTGACGCCCTGCTCAGCGCCGCCGCGCTCATGGCACCCATCGTCGCCCCCGGGAAGGCGAAAGTCGCAGCCTGGTGGTCGAACCCGAGCAGCGACATCACCATGGACCCGAACCCGTACGCTTTGCGCAGCGTGAGGTGCAGCTTCACCGTGGTGGCCGCGGTCTGGGCGGCGAACATCCGCCCGCCGGCGCGCAGCACGCCGCCGCGCTCCGAGCGACTGCCGGGCAGCATGCCGGGGTTGTCGGCGAGGAAGACGATCGGCAAGTGAAAGGAGTCGGCCACCATGATGAAGTGTGCGGCCTTGTCCGCCGCGTGGGCGTCGATGGAGCCGGCGATCACCTGCGGTTGGTTGGCGACGACGGCGACGGGGTGGCCACCGAGATGGGCCAGCGCACAAATGATCGCCTTGCCGTACTGCGGCTGCACCTCGAACCAGTCGGCTCGGTCGAAGATCACGCCGAGCACGGAGCGCATGTCATAGACGCGGCGGTTGTCTCGGGAGACGATGTCGAGCAACTCCGGTGTTTGGCGTGGCTCACTGGCCTCGTCGGTGGGCAGCGCCGCCGGATACGACCACGCGCTCGGCGGGAAATACGAGAGGTAGCGGCGGATCTCGTCGAGCACGGTTTCGTCGTCCTCGGCGACGTTGTGGATCACCCCGCTGGGCAACGCGACGTCCGGCCCGCCGAGGTTCTCCTTCGAAATGTCTTCGCCCGTTGACTCTTTGACGACGGGTGGCCCGGCGGCGAAGATCGCTCCCTGCCGACTCATGATCCGGAAGTCGCACACCGGCGCCACCAGTGCGCCGTGGCCGGCCGAGGGGCCGAGCACGGCGGCGACGGTCGGAACCCGCCCCGAGCACTGCGCCTGGGCAAGCAGATCGGTCGGGGTGCGCCCGTAGTGCCCACCGGTGGGGCGAAACCCGGCGCCTTCGAGCAACATCACCAACGGAATTTTGTCGCGTAGCGCCATTTCGGCGATGCGGTATCGCTTGGAGTTACCCCCAGGCCCGATGCTGCCCGCCATGGTGGTGAAATCCTCGGCGCCCAGCATCACCGGCGAGCCGTTGATCAAACCCGAGCCCACCACGATCCCGTCGGCGGCGATCTGGCCACCGACAAGGGTGCCGAGTTCACGGAATGTCCCGCGGTCGAGCAGCCGGTCGATCCGCGCCCGGGCGTCGAGCTTGCCCTTGCTGCGGTGCTTGTCGAGCCGCTCCGGCCCGCCCATGCTTCGCGCATCCTTGCGGCGACGGTCGAGATCCTCGAGGGTCTCCGCCCAATCCTGCGCTTTCGTCATGCCTATGTCCTACCTCACGGGAGACTCGTCTCGCTTGCGATCGCCACTCGTCCTATCACCACCCAAGCAGGGTCACATACTGGATTGCTTACTGTAAAGTTGCCCGCATGGGTGGCTCGCCCCGCCCCAAGGTCGATGGAGGCATCCCCAATCAACTCGCCCGGGTGATCGATGCGGCGATCACTCTGGAGAAAGACGGGTATGCCGGGGGCTGGACGGCCGAAACCAGTCACGACCCGTTTCTGCCGCTGCTGTTGGCCGCCGAGCACACGTCGCGACTAGAACTCGGCACCAATATCGCCGTGGCGTTCGCCCGCAATCCGATGATCGTCGCCAACATCGGCTGGGACGTGCAAGCGTATTCGAAGGGCCGATTCATCCTGGGCCTCGGAACGCAGATCCAGCCGCATATTGAGAAACGATTCAGCATGCCGTGGAGTCATCCGGCCCGCCGGATGCGCGAATTCGTCTCGGCCCTGCATGCGATCTGGTCCGCGTGGCAGGACGGCACCAAACTTCGCTTCGAGGGCGATTTCTACACGCACAAAATCATGACCCCGATGTTCACGCCCGAGCCGCAACCCTATTCGCCGCCCAAGGTTTTCCTCGCCGCAGTCGGCGAAGCCATGACCGAAATGTGCGGCGAAGTCGCCGACGGTCACCTCGGTCACCCGATGGTCTCCAAACGCTATCTCGACGAGGTGACGATGCCGGCACTGTTGCGCGGCATGCAGCGCTCAGGTCGCGACCGCAACAAGTTCGAAGTGTCCTGCGAGGTGCTCATCGCCACCGGTGAGACCGATGCCGAACTGGCCGTCGCAACCACCGCGGTGCGCAAGCAGATCGCTTTCTACGGATCAACGCCCGCCTACCGCAAGGTCCTGGAGCTGCATGGCTGGGGAGACCTGCACACCGAACTGCATCGCCTCTCCCTTGCCGGTGAGTGGGACACCATGGGTTCGCTCATTGACGACGAGGCGCTCGCGGCTTTCGCCGTCGTCGGCCCGGTGGACACCGTCGCCGCTGCGCTTCGGGATCGCTGCGAAGGCGTGGTGGACCGGGTGCTGCCCATCTTCTTGACCGCTTTCCAGGTGTGTATTAAGTCGGCGCTGAACGAGTTTCGCTGGTGACCATGACGATGATGGACGAGTCCGCCAAGCTCCTGGCAGATCCGTTGGCCTACACCGACGAGCAGCGACTGCATGCGGCGCTGGCTCATCTGCGCGCCAACGCACCGGTGTCGTGGGTGGAGGTGCCGAACTACCGGCCGTTCTGGGCCATCACCAAACACGCCGACATCATGGACATCGAACGCGACAACATGCTGTTCACCAACTGGCCGCGCCCCCGTGCTGACGACCTCGGAGGGTGACGAGATGCAGGCCGCGGCCGGCGTCCGCACCTTGATCCATATGGACGACCCGCAGCACCGGGTGGTGCGTGCCATCGGCTCCGACTGGTTTCGGCCAAAGGCCATGCGAGCGTTGAAGGTTCGCGTGGATGAATTGGCCAGGATCTACGTCGACAAGATGATGGCGGCAAGTCCCGAATGCGACTTCGTGCAGCAGGTCGCCGTCAATTACCCGCTCTACGTGATCATGACGCTGCTGGGACTGCCGGAGGCGGACTTTCCGCGGATGCTCAAGCTGACCCAGGAGTTGTTCGGCAGCGATGATTCCGAATTCAAACGGGGTACCACAAACTCCGATCAGCTGCCTGCGCTGCTCGACATGTTCGGGTACTTCAACGCGGTGACCACATCACGGCGCGAGCATCCGACCGAGGATCTCGCATCGGCGATCGCCAATGCCCGCGTCGATGGCGAGCCGCTATCGGATATCGACACGGTGTCGTACTACCTCATCGTCGCCACCGCCGGACACGACACCACCAGCGCAACCATCTCCGGTGGCCTGCAGGCACTCATCGAAAATCCCGACCAACTGCACCGCCTGCAGGCCAACCCTGACTTGATGCCGCTGGCCACCGAGGAGATGATCCGCTGGGTCACCCCGGTCAAGGAATTTATGCGCACCGCCGCAAAAGACACCACCGTGCGTGGCGTGCCCATCGCCGCGGGCGAGTCGGTGCTGCTGTCCTATGTGTCGGCCAACCGCGACAAGGATGTCTTCGACGACCCGTTCCGCTTCGACGTCGGACGCGATCCCAACAAGCACCTTGCCTTCGGCTACGGGGTGCACTTCTGTATGGGCGCGGCGTTGGCCCGCATGGAGCTCCACAGCTTCTTCTCCGAGCTACTGCCCAGGCTGAAATCCATTGAGCTGACCGGTGCGCCAGAGCTCACCGCTACCACTTTCGTCGGTGGACTCAAACACCTGCCGGTTCGTTAGGCGTTGGCGTGAAAACGGCTGGCTTAAGAAACATTCGGGCCGCGTGAATTACCCAACCCTAAGTGTCCATTGGCGTCAGCGGTGGGGACTAATGGCCCTAGGACGCGCCGCACGATTGCATAAGCTCGAAGTGGCACTGTCCCGCATCATGATTCGGAAGATGTTGAGCATGCATCTCACTTTAGCGATCGACGAACACCACGGACGCACGTACGCGAAGGTTGAGTTGCGCTGCCAGAGTTCACGTTTCTTCGGACAGGGCGTGGCGTACCGTCATCCTTCTGATTATTTGAGCACCGAAACCGGCCAGCAGTTGGCGACGGCCCGGGCGTTATCGGACCTGGCCGATCAGGTCAATGCGCTGTCCCGCATCAAAAACTGAGGCCGGTTGGCGCCGTCGGCCAGCGCGGTGACCACCACTCCTCGCAGCCCGAGACAGGGACTAAAATCGCACTTCGTGCTAGGTGTTCACCACTCGGCGATTTGGACCGCCGACGTCGAGCGATCGCTGCGATTCTGGCGCGACGGCCTGGGCCTCACCCCGTTGCTCGACCATCAGTTCAGCGGGGATTGGCCAGAGCTGTTCGGCGCGAAGACGGACCGGCTCCGGTCGGTGTTCTTGGGCGACCCGCGGACACCCGACAGCGGATTGTCGAACTGGTGGAATTCGACGGCGCCGAGCAGCAGCAGCCGCCCCCCGGTCCGCGGCACGGATTCTTCTTGCTATCGCTACAGCGTGAGGTCGACGAGACGCTGTCTGCTTTGGCGGCCTTGGGCTTCACCGACGGTGTTCGTCGAATCACCGTTGCCGCCCCGCCGGAAAGACGGTCGCGATGGCAGTCATCACCGCGCCCGACGGCGTCCTCGTCGAGCTGATTGCGCCCGCGCAATGACGGCCGTGGTGACAGGTGGTGCCTCCGGGATCGGGCGTGAAGTCGCTGCACGGTTGGGCGAAGCCGGCCACGATGTGGTGGTATGGGACCTTTCTGGCGGTTACATCACCTGCGATGTCAGCGATCCCGACGCGGTGTCGGCCGCGATGGAACAAACCATACGCGAGCACGGTGTGCCGACCCGGATCGTCACCTGCGCCGGAGTCGGTGCATCGGGCATGCTGCTGCAACAGTCATTTCAGGAGTGGCAACGAGTGCTGTCGGTGAACCTCACCGGCACCTGGCTTACCATTCGCGCCGCGGCGCGAGCCATGGTTGACGCCGGGATCGGCGGCTCGATCGTCGCCGTCTCCAGCATCAGCGGCACCGTCGCCGACCGAGACATGGGCGCCTACTGCGCATCGAAGGCCGGTGTGGACATGTTGGTGAAGGTTGCCTCCGTGGAGTGGGGCAGCTACGGCATCCGGGTCAACGCGGTGGGACCGGGCGTCACGCGGACACCCATGCTCGCCAAGCCGGAACAACTTCCCGGCTGGGTAGAGGCCCTGTCCGAGCGGACGGCCCTCGGTGGGCTGGGCAATGCCGCCGACGTGGCCGGGGCCATCGTGGGTGTCCTCGAATTACCCTGGGTGACAGGCCAAATCGTGCATGCCGACGGCGGCCTGGCGTTGCACAGCCCGATCGACGCGTACGGCCAGCTGCAGCGGGTGATGGCGCGTAAGACTTCTCCGTAAGCGATGCCGAAATCGATGATGCCCCTGATGATTTTCCCGTTGAGCAGATCGTCGTAGGCATCGTTGATGTCGTCGAGGCGGTAACGCCGGGTGATCATCTCGTCGAGTTGCAGCTGTCCGGTCTGATAAAGCCTGGCCAGCCTGGCGATGTCCGCCTTCGGGTTACACGACCCGAATATCGTGCCCGCCAGCGTCTTGTTCATCAGAATGAAGTCCTGCAGGTTGATGTTGACCGAACGGGTGAGCTGCGACGTCATGCCGGTGAGCACACAGGTCCCGCCCTTGCGGGTGAGCTGCACCGCATCGCGGACGTCGTCGGCGGTGATCAAGGACGGCGAGACCACCACAGCGTCGGCCATAACGCCGTACGTCAGACCCCGGACCAGGTCGAGTGCCTCGACGACCGTGGCCGCACTGTGGGTCGCGCCGAACTGCAATGTCGATTTCTGTTTGAAGTCCACCGGGTCGACCGCCACGATCTGCGCGGCACGTTGATCCGTGCGCCCTGGATCGCCCCGGTACCGATGCCTCCGACACCGATCACCACGACGGTATCGCCTGCGCGCATGTTAGAGCGGTTCGCGACCGAACCGTAGCCGGTCAGAATGGCGCACGACAGCAGCGCGCTCGGCTGCAGCGGCAGCTGCGGGTCAATCTTCACAAGTGAATTCGTGGACACCACAGTGTGTTCGGCGAAAGCGCCCACCTTGGCGATGTGGCCCAGTGATCGGCTCTCGACCGTGTAATGACGAAACGTGCCATCGGTGGGCATCCCCGGGACCATGGTGCCGATGCCGACGTCGCAGAGGTACTCCATTCCTGTTGCACACCAGCGGCATTGACCGCACACGGCGACAAACGACATCACCACATGGTCGCCCGGCGCGAAATCGGCAACACCGTCACCGACTTCGCGCACGATCCCCGAGCCTTCGTGACCGCCGATTGTCGGGAACATGGTTGGCAGCCCAAGCGATCGCATGACCTCGTTGGGCGCAGACATGTCGCCCTTGAGGATGTGGTCGTCGGAGTGGCACAACCCGGCGGCGGCCATCTGGACCAGCACTTCCCCGCCGCGGGGCGGGTCGAGATCGAATTCCTCTACAGACCAAGGCCCGCCGACATCGTGCAGGATGGCCGCCCGGCTTCTCACGCGGCCGGGGTGAAGGTGACCGGGAGCTTGTTGGGCGACCGGAAGGTCAGCCCGACGATTTTCGACTCCTCACCGGTTCCGTCGTCAGGGACGAAGGTCAGATCGCCGATGCGATCGAACAGGCTGTTCAACATGACCCGTGTTTCCAGCCGCGCCAAGTGCATACCGAGGCACATGTGGATCCCGCCGGCGAAGGCGATGTGGGCCTGGCGGGACCGGCAGATGTCGAATGTGTTGGGGTCGGTCCACCGGCTTTCGTCTCGGTTGGCCGAACCCATGCACATCCCGATCTGCGCGTCGGCCGGTATTGTCTTGCCGCATATTTCGACGTCTGCGGTCGTGGTACGCATGACCGCGGTGAGCGGGGTCTCGTAGCGTAGGCCCTCTTCGATCGCCGCCGGGATCAGTGACCGGTCGTGGTAGACCATGGCCAGCTGCTCGGGGTGGGTCAGCAGTAAATACAGCAAGTTCCCCGACGAGCGATAGGTGGTCTCCAGGCCGGCGGGCAGCAGCAGTCGCAAGAACGCGATGATGGCCTCGTCGGTGAGTTTCTCGCCGTCGATTTCTGCCGCCACGAGGTCGCCGATGATGTCGTCGGTGAGTTTGCGCCGCCGCTGCTCCACCTGGTTAAGGAAGTAATCGTGCAGTTGCGCCGCCGCATCGAGGCCGGCGACGATGTCGGTCGGAATCGAGATCAGGTCGAGCGACAATCGCCGGAACAGGTCGAGGTCTTCAGGGGGTAGTCCGAGCAGTCTGGAGATGATCCGGGTGGGGAACTCGAACGTCAGCGCCTTTACCAGGTCGGCGTGGCCGTCGTTCTTGATTTGGTCGACCAGCCGATCGCACACCGGCGCGATGACCGAAGGCTCCCAGCGTTCGAGTGCTGTGGCGCGGAAGGCCTTGGCCACCAAATTGCGGTGATCGTGGTGTTCCTTGCCGCCCATCGCCAGGATGGTGTGGCCCATCACCAACCCGATCGTCTTGTCATAGGCAGCTGAAGTGAAGATCCGGTCGTCGCGGAAGGCTTGGAAGACGCCGTCGTAACTGAACAAGACCCACTCGTCGTTGGGTCGCAGTTCCTCGGGCAGCGCAGAGGTGTCCGCCATGGAGCCGTGCCAGACCGGGTCGGTACGCCTCATGTATTCGAAGAACGAATACGGGCTGGTTTGACCGGTGAGCTCCAAGGTGACCGGCTGGCCAGTGGGATCGACGTGGTCGGTGCTGAGCGGCATCAGCGCTCCTCCTGAGCAGCCGGTAAGGCGGATAGGTACCGAGGGAATATAGCTATCATAGTATAAATAGCAATGAAGCCCAACGGCTTGTCGTGGCCCGGTAACGGGCCCAGTATTAGTACTTGCCCGTGTCACAGGGGCGGTGATTCAAGTGGAGCGTGGCTCCCTCCAGCCGGTGTATATCGGCGACGAGTACCCCACCCCGCTGATCGGCGTCGAGCAGCTCGACCGGCACTGGGCCCGGATCGGCAGTCGCTTGAAGTGCGCCTCGGTGTCGTCGCGGCTGTGGTCGGCCGATGCCCTGGCGGGCGGCCAGGCGCGATGCGTCCTGTTGAGCCGATGGAGCTTCATCGGCACCGAATCCGATTACGCGCACAGCGGTACCAGTTGGACTACCTGGTTGCTGACACCTCACCGCGACACGTACCGCATCTTCCACCACATGGAATCGCAGGTCTACCTTGAAGAGGGTTTTCCGCACGGAAGCTGAGAGGGCATGACACAAACCAATCTGACTCGGCCGCAGGGCCTTACCCGCATCGACCCGGTGCTGCGCGAGGCCGCCATTGAGCTCGGCGTCGTCGAATTCCGCGCCGAGACGCTGGCCGCCGAGCGGGAACGGGCGAATCTTGTGGCGGCGCGGCGGGCAGCAGCCGTCGAGACCAACGGCGTTGCCGTGGAATCGCGATCCATCCCCGGTCCGGACGGCCAGCCGCTGGACCTTCGCCTGTATCGCGGTCTGGCCGAATCGCCGCTGCCTCTCGTGGTGTACGCGCACGCTGGTGGGTTCGTCACCGGCAACCTCGATACCGACCACGCGCACTGCGCGGAGCTGGCCCGTGACGCTAGCTGTCTCGTGGTATCGGTCGACTACCGGCTCGCTCCCGAAAATCCGTGCCCGGCCGCGCTGGACGATATGGAAGCGGCCTTCCGCTACGCCGTCGAGAACAGCATCGACCTGAGCACCGATGCCAGCCGTATTGCCGTGATGGGCCGCAATGCCGGTGCCGCACTGGTCGCCGGCCTGACTCAGCGAATGTTCGATGCGGAAGGTCCAACGATCCTCGTGCAAATCTTGCACCAGCCAATGCTCGATTCGGACACCACGCCGTCGTGACGGGAGTTCCAGCGCACGCCGGGTCTCAACGGTCCAGCCGTGAGCCGCGCATGGGGCCATTACCTGGGGCACGCCAGCGCCAGCGGTCAACTCGTTCCCGCGCACAGAGCTAACTTGGAGGGCCTGCCGCCTACGTTCATCAGCTGCTCGGAGATCGATCCCTGCCGCGACGAAGCGATCGACTATGCCAATCGGCTGCTGCACGCGTACGTCCACACCGAATTGCACGTGATTGCAGCGACGTTCAATGGCTTTGACTCAGTGCTACCGGATCGGATTGTCTCGCAAGAGAACCGGGCGCTGCACGGGCAGACGCTGCGCCAGGTGTTCACCATGTAACTGGTAAGCGTCCACACCGTATCTCTTACAGTATTGCCCATTGCTACCATCAGAGTCGCCAGCGAACTCCGACGAGGACCGATCAGGCGGATGATCACGAAGCCAAACTTTCTTGCCTACCTGGTGCGCAGCGGCGAGCTGTCGCCAAGGAGGCTCCGGCCGGCATGACCGCTCTCGACTCTCCCGAAAAGGCGCTCTTTGCCTCCAACACCCAAGCCTTCCTGGAAAAAGAAGCCCCGCTGCGCCGGGTGCGCGAGCTGCACGCCGCGGGTGTGTCGTTTGATCCGGCATGGTGGCAGCGCGCCGCAGAGTTGGGCTGGACGAGTCTGCTCGTCCCGGAGGAATTAGGCGGCGGCAGCGTCTCCGACAGCGGCTTGACCGATCTCGCTATGGTCGCGGAACAACTTGGTAAGACGGTGGCGCCCGGACCGCTGTATCCGGTTAGCGTCGTGCTCTCCGCACTCGTGGAATGCGCGGACCGGCAAGCGCACACTGCGACCATCGAGGCGCTGATGTCGGGTCAACTGGTGGCGTCATGGGCGGTTTGTGAACCGGGTCAGGGCTGGGCGCCGCTGAATCCGTCGATGACGGCCACCCCAACGGACTCCGGCTACCGCCTCGACGGCACGAAGGACCGCGTCGAGGCGGCCGCTCAGAGCGGGGTGCTGGTGGTGGTGACGCGATCTGGCCCACATGCTGCCGACGTTCGCCAATTTCTCGTCCCCACCGATGCTCCGGGCGTCAGTATTGTGCCCCAGCAGTCAGTGGACCTGGTCAAGCAATACGCCCGGGTACATTTCGACGGGGTCGTGGTGGACCGCTCCGCGGCCGTCGGCTCGGCCGCCGGGACCGTTGCGCTGGTCGACCGGCAGAGCCAAATCGCGCAGGTCTTGCAGTGCGCCGAGGTGGTCGGCATCGTTCAGACAGTGTTCGACTTCACCGTTCAGTGGGCGCTGGACCGGCACACATTCGGTCGCCCGCTGGCGTCGTACCAAGCCCTCAAACACAAGTTCGCCGATATGAAGCTGTGGCTCGAAGCCTGCCGGGCCACCACGTCCGCCGCGGTCGCCGACGTCGCTGCCCGCTCACCGGCAGCGGGCTTGTCGGTCAGCATCGCCAAATCCTATGTCGGTGAGATGGCCGGCCAGATCGTTCAGGGATGCGTGCAGATGCACGGTGGCATCGGAGTTACCTGGGAACACGACCTGCACCTCTATCTTCGCCGAGTCACGTTGTACCGCTCCATGTTTGGGACGCCGGAGGAACACAACCTGCGCGTGTATGAATACGAGAAAGCGGGCCGCCACGTCAAATGACCGAATCCGTTGCCGACTTCGCCAACCGGGCCAGAGCCTGGCTGGCGGACAACATGCCCGCTATCGACCCGGAGTCCCCGCCACCGGCCCCGCGCGACGACGAGAAATCCTGGCTCAGGGCCCGGGAATTGCAAAAGCGGCTCTGTGAAGGCGGATTCGCCGGTATCTGCTTCCCCCGCGAGTACGGCGGGCTCGGTCTGGACTACGAATACCAGAAAGCCTTCGACGCCGAAACCGTCAACTACGAGATGCCGTTAATCCTCAACACGCCGACGTTCACCATCTGCTGCGCCACGCTGTTGGACACCGGCAGCGAAGAGCAGAAGAAGCAGCACATCGCTGCCGCGCTGCGCGGTGATGAAGTGCTGGTGCAGTTGTTGTCCGAACCCAGCGGCGGATCGGATCTGGCCGGTGTCATCACCCGAGCGGACCGCCACGGTGACCGTTGGGTGATCAACGGCGCAAAGACGTGGAGTACCAGTGCGTTCGCTGCCGACTACGGACTGTGTCTGGCCCGGACCAACTGGGATGTGCCCAAGCATGAAGGCTTGACCATGTTCTTGGTGCCCATCACTCATCCGGGAATCACGTTGCGGCGCATCACGATGCTGAGCGGTTCCACCGAGTTCTGCGAGGAGTTCCTAGACGGAGTGGACGTCGGTGACGACGCGGTCGTTGGAGAGGTCAACGGTGGCTGGGCGGTGGCGTCGCGACAGCTCTATCACGAGCGCCGAGCCGTGGGGCAGGGCTCCGAGTTCTCCAGCGGCAGCGGCAGCGAAGGCGGCACCGCCAACCCCGTCGACTATGTCGCCCTCATCGAGAAGACAGGCCAAGCCGACAGCGAGCGCGTACACGAGATGGCCGGGCGGGCACTGGTGTACCGGGCGGTCGCCGAGCAGTTGATCGACCACGTCTACCGCAAGGTCAGGGATGGCGTATTGCCGCCCGCCGCCGGAACGCTCATCCGGCTGTTCCATTCGGAAGCCGTGACCGTGGATATGGACACATCAATGGCCATTGCCGGAAGTGTCGGCGTGGTGGGGGAACCCGGTGAGGGACTACAGACGGGGCTGCGTTACCTGTCTCGGCAGAACGTCGCCATCGGCGGCGGCACCACGGAGATGGCTCGTAACGTCATCGGGGAGCGGGTACTGGGCTTCCCGCGGGAATACGCCGCCGACCGCGGAGTGCCGTTCAATCAAGTGCGGCACGGCAAGGGATCCGAGCGGTCTTAAGCTTCGGCGACGAGATTCTCGGCGAGGCTACTGACGACCGGGATCTGGACCAGTGAGAGGACATGGTGAGCCGGGCTGCCCGGCGGTGCCACCAACATATAGTCGGTACCGTGTCTGCGCGCTCGGTCGCGGCCGGCGCCCAGCGCGCTGACTCCCGCCGATCCGAGGTGGGTGACGCCGCTGAGATCGATCGTCAACGGCGCTATGCCGGAACGGCTTTCGACAGCGATCTGGCGGTCCAAGGTGGATGCCGTGGTGGAATCGACATCGCCGCTGACCACGATGCGGCCCGGTTCGGCGACCACCGAGACGAATTCGGAATCGATCGCCCGCCGGTAGCCGTCGCGGGTGACCAGTGCGTCGGTGACAAAGTTCGCCGGTCGCGACAGGCGGTGCGTGACAGTGGCAGTGGTCCCGCCCGGCCCATGCGCGACGTGTGCCTGGGACACCAACGCCTCAGCCATCGCCAAGCCGCGCCCGCGGCCCTTCTCGCCTTCCCGGTGGTCCTTCCATTGCCCGCGATCGGCGACCGAAGCGTGCAAGGTGCCGTCCCCGGACAGCGACGCTTCGACGACGATCCCGTCCGCGACCTCGGTGGCATACCCGTGCTCGACCGCGTTTTCGACGAACTCCGAGATTGCGTGCACAACGTCGGAGATGTCGTCAGAGTCGGCACCGATGTCCGACAACCATTGACGCAGGCGGGCGCGAACCGTACGTGCGGCCTGAATCGTCGCATCCACCGTCACTTGCAGGGGTGGCGGCGGCACGCGCCGTTGCGCCGCCAGCAACGTGACATCGTCTTTGTAGCCGCTCGAGCGCAGCAGTATTTCCAGCGTCTCCGAACAGATGCGGTCGATGGGCCGTGCCGAAGAGCCGATGACGAAACCGCCTTGGCCGGCAGCGATATTCGCGGCCAGGTCGGCGAATTCGGCAGTGCTCGCCCCCAGCGGCCGGCCCGGCCGTTCGATCAGACCGTCGGTGTACAGGAGGACAGCGTCGCCCACGTCGAGAACTTCGGTGCGCACCGGAAATCCCGTGCGGCTTCCGAGGGGACCTGCGCCAGACGGCTCCACGTAACGGGCGCCGCCGTCGGCGCTCACCAGTAGCGGCGGCGGATGTCCCGCTGTGCAGTATTGGAATTCGCCCGTGGTGAAGTCGAGGGAGCCGACACACATGGTCGCCGATCTCGACCCGGGCACATGGTCGTGGAAGCGGTCGACTGCCGCCAGGGCTTCGGCGATCGGGTAACCGGCAAGGATCTGCATCCGCAGCGCGGTGCGCAATTGCGACATCACCGCGGCCGCTTCAACCCCATGGCCGACGACGTCGCCGACGATGAGAACCAGCCGGTCCCCCAGCGGGACCGCATCAAACCAGTCGCCGCCGGCTGCGGTGTCCTCGGCGGCGACGAGGTACTCCGCGGCGACGTCGGCGCCGGGAAGGACGGGCACTGACGGTGCCAACAAAGCCTGCTGCATGACGGTGGCCGAATCGCGGACATTGCGGTACCGCTCGTACAGTTCTTCCATGCGCGCCTCGGCGGCCAGCCGTGTCCGCACCCGGTCGGTGACGTCGACGAAGGCGAGCTGCACGCCTTCGATCGAGCCGTCCGCTGCGCGACGCGCTGAGACGATGAAGTCGAAGAAATGTTCCTGCGCTTCCCCGGAGCCCTCGAAGTCCGCCTGCACGCGCCACTCAGTTCCCGACTGTAGCTCGCCCGTTTGATACACCCGATCGAACATCTGAAGGATCTGCTGGCTCTCGAGCTCGGGATAGACCTCTCGGACCAGCAGCCCGATGCTGTCGATGGGCGGACTGAGTGCGCGGTACGCGGCGTTGACCGCGATAAATCGGTGGTCGGGCCCTTCGAGGCCAACCAATAGCGCGGGGACGTTTTCGAAGATGCGGCGCACGTCGTCGGCCGCACCAACGGTTGTGTCCAAGTCTTTGTCGGCCGCCATTTGGCCGTCCCTCCTACGGACCGTTTGTCGGGCCGAATCCTGCTAGCCGCTTGAAATACTCTGAGCACTTGCCGGACGCGAACTCTAAGAATATCAACGAGAACCAGGTGCTCAATGCAACGGTTTTCGTAGCCGGGCGCCGGCTCCGCCGCGCTCGTACCGACTCAGCAATTAAACCAGTCCGGTTTATAATTACTCCGGATGGGTACTTCGCAGCCATGGCCGGTGTCGTCCCGCGACGTTTGATCCCGCTCTGGCACAGCGTCCTGTCCTCGCCGGTGCTCACCCTCAACGGCTGGCTCGCCTTCAACCTGCCGCGCACGGTGACCGCATTAGGTGGCTTGCTGCTGACGGCCCTGGTGGCGGCCCACATCTATGTCTTCCTTACCGAGCCGGATTTGCCGCTGTACTTCGCGGTCTACGCGATCTTCCTGGCGCTCTGGTGCCTGATTGCGGCCGGCGCCATGGTGTTCGGATTCAATCCGCGTGTGCCGCAGTTTGGTTGGTACCTCGGCAGCTCGGCCTGCTTCGTCTTTCTTGCCATCTACCTGGTCGGCCGGTGGGTCACCTTTCCGGGGCTGCAAGTGCTGACCGGTCGCTGGGACCTTGCGCCGGGCACCTTCGCGATGACGTTCGCCGCTGGATTCATCGCGGTGCACACCACGGTGCTGTCCGGCATCAACGTGGCATATCCGCAGCGGCAGCAGTGGTACGACTGAGTGGAGTTCAGCTATGACAACGCTTGACTACCCGGTGTGGCTGCGGGTGGACCACTGGCTCAACGTCTTATTCGTAACGCTGATCATCCGCAGCGGCATCGAGATCCTAAGCACTCACCCGAAGTTGTATTGGCACGATGACAGCAAACCCGGCAGCGAGTGGGCCCGCTTCACCCGAAAGGTCATGCCGCGCCACCGGCTTTACGACACGCTTGACGAAGAAGAGTCCTATAGTTCGCTGGTCGCCCTGCCCGGCCACAAAAAACTGGGCATGGGGCGGCACTGGCACTTTTTCTCGGTGATTTGCTGGATCCTGCTCGGCCTTTCGTACTACATACTGCTGTTCGCAACCGGCCAATGGCACCGGTACTGGCCATACTCTTGGTCGATCTTTCCGGAGGCCTGGAATGACATCGTCACGTACATGACTTTCAATTTGCCGCCGCTACTGCCCGGTGAGCCGCTGGACGCCATTCAGAAGCTCACCTATGCCGGAGTTGTCTTCTTTCTCGCGCCATTCCAGATTTTCACCGGTGCTGCCCAATCGCCGGCAATCGAGGCTCGGTTTCCGTGGTACGTGCGAATGTGGGGCGGACGGCAATGGGCCCGCAGCCTCCATTTTTTCGGTTTGTTGGCCTTCGTCGTGTTTATCGTCATCCATCTGTCGATGATTTTCTTCTGGGGTTGGGGCCAGTTGACGGCGTCCATGATCTTCGGCTCCGTCCGTAATACCAATTGGGCGACGGGGCTATCGCTGATCATCGTCGCGGTGATCATCGCCATCCACGTGGCGGCGACCAAATGGAGCCTGAGCTATCCGGTTCAGGTTCAGCGCATCCTCGGCGCCGTGGTCAGCGGCGCGCGCTTGCTCTTGCTGCGCCCCTTGAACTCCCGGCAGAACTATCCGGTCGAGAAGTTGTCGAAGGAGCATCGCGTCAACGGCAAGCCACCGGGGAGCACGGAGTACAAAGTGATGGCCGTCCACAACTTCGTCGACTGGCGGCTGCGGGTGGGCGGCCTGGTCGAAAACCCGGTGACGTTGGACTTGGAAGCACTGCGGGCGCTGGCCGATCGGCAAACACAGCGCACGATGCACAACTGCGTACAGGGCTGGACCAGCATCGGGGAGTGGAGCGGGATTTCGCTGGCGCAGCTGGCGGATTTCGTGCGACCACTTCCACAGGCCAAGTACATCTGTTTTCTCAGCATGCAGGAGACCGGGCGCGACGAACCCGCCGCCGAAGGGGTCGGTCAGTTTTATGAGGTGATGGATCTTGAACTCGCCTACAAGCCGCAGACCCTGCTCGCCTACGAGATGAACGGCCGGCCGTTGCCGATCAAACATGGCGCCCCGCTGCGGTTGCGGGTGGAGACGCAGGTCGGTTTCAAGATGGTCAAATGGATCAACCAGATCGAGTTCATCAACGACTACCGCGGCATCGGCTATGGCCTGGGCGGCTGGCGTGAGGACCACGTGCATTACGACAAGGACGTCGAGATCTGACATGGCCGAGCACGAGACGACGCTGCGACCGGAGCTCATCGAGCTGAATTCCGTTGCCAAGCACCGAGTTCAGCAGTACATCTCCGCGAAAGGCGGGCACTGCGAACATTGCGGCGCGACCGGATTCGACGTCGGTCACGGCATGTACCTGGGATTCCTGTTCCTCAACGAGGACGACGACGCCTACATGGTGGCGCTGACTTGCCGAAACCCGGAATGCCCCATGCCGCGCACCGGGATTGTCTTGCCGGAGAAGGAGTTTCTCAACTACGGGGCCGACGCTGCAGGGCGCGCCACCACGTCGCAAGATGGCGATGACCGCTGACGCTCGCGGCCTCGTCACCGGGTAGCACCGGGCGCACCAGGCTGAGCTTCTCGACCAGCCCGGACAGCTCGCGCAATTCATCACATAACTCGTGGAACCGTCGCTCGTCCGCGCCGTCGAGCAGCCCCAGTGAGTGGTAGTGCAACAGCCGGGGCAGTCGCCCCGCGAGCGCCGCACCCCAGCGGATGCTGAAGTCGTAGATTTCTCCGTCGCTCGGGTCCTTCTGGCCCAGCGCCTTGAGGGCCTCGACTTGTTCGGAAATGACCTCGGCGTCGTCGTCGATGTTGACCGGGCGCCGGTCCGGCGATACCACGCTCATCTGACCTCCCACATCGCAGGCGTCGCCTGGCCACAGAACGCACACCACTACCGCGGCGTATACCCCCTTAGGGCCGCGGCAACACCGCTCAACGGTCGCGGTCTGCCCATGCCGGGTTACCTGCCTCCGCTACGGGTACTTATCGGTGTTGTACCGCCGACGACGACCGTGGTCGGTGCTGTGTTCGGACAACGCCGCCGGTCGTTCTTCAGCGACACCAACTAGCGCGTGCAAGGAGCAATGCCATGGGCGAGCCGGACGCGATCATCGAGCGATTGCGCGACGTTCTCGGTAAGGAGGACGGGCTCGCCGATCTGCTCGAGCGGTCATAGGCAGTAGCCCGGCAATCGGCTGAGGCCGAGTTGAAGCCGGACTTGTTCGAGGCGCTGGAGTGGCCCACCACGGTCGACGAGTACCAGCAGTACCTGAAGCGCTACATCAGGTGGGTGCCGCGGCAATCCGACGCAAACGCGTGGCAGGAGCAGGGCAGGCCAAAGAGATCAGCGACCGGACGGCTCATTTCTTCTACCTCGTGGACCAGGAGGTAGACGGGGAAGCGCCGCAGGGCCGCGACGCCTTTCGGGGCTGGATGACCGAATTCGCCCGTGAGTGGGGCGGTTTTCTCGACACCGCCGAATCGTTCAGCCCGGAAATCTTGCAGTCGTTTATCGACAATGCCCCCGAGTACCGCATCTACGAATCGCTCGTCAACGGCGTCCCCAACGCGCCCAGCGGCTGGTTGACCTTCAATCAGTTCATCGGCCGTGAACTCAACGGCGGCCTGCGCCCGATCGCGGAGCCGTCGAACAATCTGGTCGTCACCTCGCCGGCCGACTGCATTTACCAGCAGACATACGGCATCGACGCCGACTCGAACATCCCGGCCACCACCATCAAGAGCACCCACAAATACGGCAACATCAAGCAGCTCGTCGACGGCAGTGACTACCGGGAAAGCTTCGCCGGTGAAACATTCGTCCACTACATGCTGCCGCCGTCGGCCTACCACCGCTACCACCTGCCGGTGGCCGGACAGGTCAAGGAGTCATTTCAGGTTAGCGGCAAGGTTTTCATGCGCGTCGCCATCGAGGACCATGAATTCCAGTCCAGCGACAGTGCCACTTCGGGTTTCGAATTCTCCCAGAACCTTGGGGTGGTCACCGTCGACACCGCTGCCTCGAGTTGCGGCGACATCGGGGTGGTCGCGGTCATCCCGGTGGGAATGGCGCACGTTTCCTCGGTGATGCTGACGGCGGTTGAGGGTAAGCACATAGCCAAGGGAGAAGAGTTCGGGTTCTTCCAATTTGGCGGATCGGACATCATCATCCTGTTCCAACAAGGTGTCGACCCGCAGATCGACACCAGCGAGGACTACCGCCTGGTCGGCAGCCCAATAGCCCGCTGCACGCACATGGCCTGAGCCGAATCGCAGCCAGATGAGCGATCTGCTACTCCAATTCGTGGACGGATGGCGACCCGCAGCTTACGCAGCACTCAAGGCGCTGGCGTTATTCGTCACCGCCGCAGCCGCTTTCCGGCTCACGCAGCGGCGAACGATCGCCGAGTTCACGCCGTTCGAGGCGAATCCGCGGCGTTGCCGGATCACTCGCGAGGACCTGGATGCGATCGTGCGCCAGCATGGTCACCGAACACCCGCCGACGTCGGCCTCGCGCTGTTCGAGACCAAGGGCGTGGTCTCCGTCTTCGACGAAGCCAAGCGATCAGGCTGAGACTGGCTTCTTCGAGGGCTCGGAGACCTTCATCAGCTTCATCAGGTTGCCACCCATGATCTTGGCGACGTCTTCCTGCTCGAAGTCGGTGAGCTCGTCGACGAAGGAGATGGGGTCCTTCAGGCCCTCGGGGTGCGGCCAGTCGGATCCGAACAGCACCCGTTCGGTGCCCACCATCTTGACGATCTCGGTGAACCGGTCCTCCCAGAACGGGGTGATATAGATGCAGCGCTTGAACGCCTCGACGGGGCCCTCGCTGAACGAGTTCGGCATCTTCTTATAGACGCCCTTGAGGCCCTTGAACAGGTCCGGCACCCAGTCGGCGCCGTTTTCAATCGACAGGATCCGTAGCTCCGGGTTGCGCGACAGCGCGCCGTGGCACACCAGCGCACCCATCGCATCCATGATCGGCCGGTGGCCCATCGCGAAGCTGCGGAAAGCGGTCGGCCTGAACGGCAGGAATTCGTCGCCGGGCTCCCACACGTTCGCGAACTCCGAATAACCACTGTCTGAGGCGTGCATCGAGACCGGGATCTCCGCCTCGATGCAGGCCCGCCAGAACGGGTCGAACTCCTCAAGACCAAACGACCGACTGCCCTTGTAGCCGGGCACCGGCGCCGGGCGGACCAGCACGGTACGGGCGCCGCGCTCCAGGCACCATTGGAGCTCTTCCAGGGCGCGGTCGACGATCGGGAGGGTGATCACTGGGGTGGCGAAGATGCGGCCCTCGTAGTTGAACGTCCACTGCTCGTACATCCACTGATTGAGCGCATGGATGACGTCGTGTGTCATCTCCGGGTCGTCCTTCATGCGCTCCTCGACCAGGCTGGCCAGGGTCGGGAACATCAGGGCGTAGTCGATGCCGAGCTCGTCCATGACCTCCAGCCGCGCGCCCGGTTCACGGAAGGCGGGGATGGCCTTCATCGGCTCGCCGAGAATCTCGCGGTAGGTCTTGCCCTGCGCGCCGTGGCGGAAGTAGTCCTCCTGGGCGCCGGGCCGTGCGACCACCTCGAACGTCGGGTTGGGGATGTATTCGCTGATGTGCCCGCGTACCACGATCTTGGTGCGGCCCCGGACTTGTACGTAGTCGATCACGTTCTTGCGGTTGT